>CAVWEM010000024.1:0-177018 GCA_963753955.1 uncultured Gammaproteobacteria bacterium | reverse complement strand
GCATCGGCGTCGCCAATTGCGTGTACGTTAACCTGGATACCGGCCAGCATTGGATCATCGATTGGCGGATATACGACCCCGACGGGGACGGCAAGACCAAGCTCGACCACGTGCGGGATATGTTCGACGACGCCATCGGAAACAAAAGCCTGCCGTTCCGCGCCGTGCTGATGGATTCCTGGTACGCCACCAAGGATTTGATGATGCACATCGACAGGGCCGGAAAGGTGTTTTATTGCCCGCTCAAAGCCAACCGCAAGGCGGACGACAGCCGGGGCAAAACCCCCTACAAGGCCGTTTCCGACCTGGAATGGTTCGGCGACGAAATGCCGCGCGGCAAGCTTGTGAAGATACATGGATTCCCGATGGATTACAAGGTGAAACTGTTCCGGGTTGCGGCGACAAACCGCACGGAACACGTCGCCACCAACGGCCTTTCCCAGAATTCCGCCGTCGCCATTAAAGATATGTGCGCCGTCCGCTGGAAAATCGAGCAATACCACCGCGAAGGCAAGCAAATGCTCGGCCTGGAGAAATGCCAATGCCGCAAGGCCCGCGCCCAGAGAAACCACATCGGCTGCGCGATACTCGCCTGGCACTGCCTGACAAGGCTCGCCAGGAAACTCAAAACAAACATCTACGCCCTGAAAAACAACCTTCTCTCCGATTATATGAGGGAGGAGCTTAAAAACCCGTCAATACCCATGTCCTTCGCCTGACCTGAAACCGTGAACCGCCAGGGTTCTGCCGTAGCTTCAGGCTCGTGCGTAAGTCCTAATTTTCTCAAAAACCTCCAATACAGAAAGCTATATTCCTGTCCCACGAGGTGGTTCGAAATCCAAGATTCCAGAGTTAGAAAGATACTCCCATGGTCAGGGACTACTCAACCAACTATCCAATCTAAAACCCGTAGCCGATGAAGCTAAACGCATACAACAAGAGGCGGGTATAACGGTTGGATTGGGGTTGCAAATTCAATTTACCAGTCTGCCAGAAATAGATAATCTAGCTGGGCAAAATCTTTACCAGCGATCTCTCTCACTTCAAGATTGAGTGCTGTCATAAGCGAAATAAAGAAATCGGTTATTTCTACCGGCTGGGTAAGATTTAGGTAGTTATAGTGGACCCCGGTTTTCGGACAATCATTTAAGATGGAGGCCTTCAGGAAAACGGGGGTTGTGGTGAGCGAGAAGAAGCGCAAGGTTTTTAGTGGCGAGTTCAAGGCGAAGGTCGCGCTTGAGGCGATCCGGGGCATCAAAACGGTCAATGAGATCGCCCAAGAGTTCGGGGTGCATCCCACGCAGGTTGGGCAATGGAAGCGGGAGCTGCAAGAACAGGCGGCGGGCCTGTCCGAGGTCAAGCGCGGGATCAGGCCGGTTGACCCGTCATCCAGCCAGGATCGGCTGTATTCCGAGATCGGGCGGTTGAAGATGGAGTTGGACTGGCTGAAAAAAAGTCCGGGATCAGCCCCTGGCCGACCGCAGGCATTGGGTCGACGCTGACGGGCCGCTGGCCCTGGCCCGCCAATGCGGGTTTGCGGGTGTTGCCCGCTCCACGGCCTACGCGCCCCGCAGGGCGGCGGGTCCAGACGCCGAGGAACGGGCGCCGCTGGATTTGATTGATGCCGAATATACGCGGCATCCATTCTACGGCAGCCGCAAGATGGTGGTCTATTTGGAACAAGTGGGCCATCGGGTCAACCGCAAGCGGGTGCAAAGGCTGATGGGGGTGCCGGGGTTGGCGGGCATGGCGCCGGGGCCGGACACCAGCCGCCCGCACCCGCAACACAAGGTCTATCCCTACTTGCTGCGCGGCCTGGCTGTTGACCGGCCGAATCATGTTTGGAGCACCGACATCACCTATGTCCGGCTGGCGCGGGGGTTTGTGTACTTGGTGGCAATCATCGACTGGTGTTCGCGCAAGGTGCTGGCTTGGCGGGTATCGAACACGCTGGACAGCGGGTTCTGCGTCGATTGCCTGGAGCAGGCCTTGCAGACCCATGGCCTCCCTGAAATCTTCAATAGCGACCAGGGTTGCCAGTTCACGTCGGTGGCGTTCGCCGGGGCACTCAAGCGGCGAGGCATTGCCATCAGCATGGACGGAAGGGGCCGGGCGTTGGACAACATCTTTGTGGAGCGCCTGTGGCGCAGCGTCAAGTACGAGGACGTGTACCTGAAAGGCTACACCAGTGTGCCCGAGTTGCTGCTGGGTTTGGCGGACTACTTCGAGTTCCACAACTCGGAACGGTTTCGCCAGTCCTTGGATTACTTGACACCAGACGGGGTTTACCGGACAGCCAGTGGCGGGGGAGCCAAGATCGTAGACAAATTCAGCGAGAAGGAAACCTCTCGCACGGAAACAGAAGCCAAATCGGGGCAGCGCCGTTCCGCTGCAAGTGTTGGCTTACCATCTTAAATTCGCCCTAAAACTGTCTTGACTGAGGGGTCCACTGTAAGTCACGCATATCGCAAAACAACACTAAGCAATTTTCCTAATCCATAAGATATTTTCGTAATCGGCGTAATTCCGTACTCTTACCACTGCCGCGCTGACCAGAAAGCAAGTTGACACTGGCATCATCGCTCCAGAAAATGCGGGTTACCAGTTCTCGGATCGGATCATGTTCTGGCTGCCGCTCTAGGAAATTTTCATAAAACGGATCATCTGGCTCCAAGGGGCGATCCTGAAGTTGATTAGACTTGTTCCCGACCCTGTTAATTTTTTTAATACTGCCTTATTATAGGGTATCCATACCCTACAGAAAATAGACAACCCATGGCCTTCGAAAGATTTAAAAAGCTGGATGGCAAGAAGCATGACCGCAAGATTAAGTCCGTCATCGGCATGAGCCTGCCAAAATTCAACATCCTCCTTGCGGCCTTCGCGGCGGCCTACGATGCCGTCCAACTGGAAAGGTGTCGGCAGGGCGAAATCAAGCAGGTTCCAACGGGCGGGCCAAAAGGCCATCTCGACACGCCCGGGAAGAAGCTTTTCTTCATTTTGTATTACCTCAAGACATACCCCACCTTCGACGTGCTGGGCTTCCTTTTCGGCTTCAGTTCGGGGCATGCCCACAACCATGTGGAGAAACTCCTGCCCGTCTTGCTGCGGAGCCTGTCGGACCTCGGCGTGCTCCCTGAGCGGTCGCCTGGGACTCCCGAGGAGTTCCTGCGACTCGTCGATAAATATGGCGACGTCATCATCGACGGGATGGAGTGCGCCTGCGTCAGGCCGCAGGACGGGGAACTCCAGAAGGCCCGCTTCAGCGGAAAAAAAAACGCCACACGCTCCAGGCGCTCGTCCTCACGACCCTGCACCGGAAAATCCTTTTCCTCTTCTGCGTCTTCGCCGGCAGCGTCCACGACTACAAGCTCATGAAAAAGGTATTCGACCCAAAACTGAAATGGTTCCATCGAGTGAATCTGTGGCTCGACCTTGGGTTCCAAGGTGCGCAAAAAGATTATGGCGTGAAATCCAAGATAAACCTTCCACACAAAAGGCCGAAGAAATCTAAAAACAACCCGAAGCCGAAACTGACCGCCGCGCAGGTCAAACATAACCGGCAGCATGCGGGAACCCGCGTTTCCGTGGAACACGCCATCGGCGGGATGAAGGCTTTCCATTGCCTGACCCATCGGATCAGAAACCACCTGGACTGGCTCATTGATTTCCTTTTTTGGGTTCCGGCGGGTCTTTGGAACCTAAAAATAGCCTATAATCATTAACTTAACACCGGGAACAACTCTATTGAAGAAGTTTCTAAGTTTGGCCTTAGCCATTTGGTCGGACATATGTATGTTTTCCGTTCAAATATTCTTTACATTAGAGCCGTAAGCGCAATGACTAGGCACAATTCTCATGGTTCAGTATGATTATCTGAATGCGTTGGATAGTTTGGAGTGCACTGCTTCGCTCAGGATGTCCAGCAAATCCTCGGAGATTAGGCAATGCCCTCCAACCCCTTGCTTTGCACCAAATGCAGCAGTTTAAGCGCAGTGCCGGTGGGCCGTTTCTGGCCGATTTCCCATTTTTGCACCGTGGACACGCTGGTGTTCAGCAGCGCGGCGAACACCGCTTGGCTGACGCGGGAGGTTTCGCGGATTTGCTTGATCTCCTCCGGTTGCAAAGGCTTGATCGGCGGCAGGCAGAGCCGGTCAAACTCCCGCATCGTGATTTGATCCATCACGCCGGCGTCATGCAGCCCTTTGGCCGTTTCGTGGACGGCTTCAAGAATCGCTGATTGGGTCTTGCGCATCGCAGTTTACCTCGATGAGTTCATGGGCTTGTTGGGCTTGGGCTATCCCTTGCGCGGTCAACGCTAACAAATGCGCGGCCAAGCCTTTCAAAGCCTGTTCTTCGTCTTTGTCGATGTTGCCGCGCTCATTCTTTGGAAAGCCAAATACGAAAATCCAGCGGTTGCCTTTGTTGGTGGCTATCAATGTGCGAAACCCGCCACTCTTGCCTTGGCCGTGGCGAGCGATCCGCTTTTTCAGCAGCCCGCCGCCTAAATCGGCTTCGTAAAGCCCTTCTGTCATTTCGCGCACGGCCTTGCATAAGGCTTGGGTGCCGATTCCCTGCTTTCCGGCCCAACGGTCGAACCATCGGGTTTTGTAAATCGCCATGCCGTTACCTCCTGCGCATTTTGTAGCACTAAGTGCTATTCAAAGCAATCTGTAAGCAGAAGACAGCCAGAACGGGCGTAAGCAGTCAGCCAAACCACTGTTGAGGCTGCGTACCCTTCGGTGTTCCTTTCCTTGTTCTTCCCATCGCAGCGGCAATAGTTCGTCGATCCGGCTGGCGGGCCAGGCCGGGAGCTTTTCCAGGGTGTCCTTGAGCCATGCCGCTGGGTCGAGGCCGTTGAGCCGGGCGGTGCCGAGCAGGGTCTGGATGGCGGCGGCGCGCTTGCCTGCCCGCTCCGAACCGGCAAACAACCAATTTTTCCTGCCGACAGCGATGGGGCGGATGGCGTTCTCCAAAACGTTATCGTCGATGGGCAGGCGCCCGGTCCCGGCGTAGCGGGCCAGGGCTTCCCAACGTTTCAGGCCGTAGTCCATGGCCTTGGCGGCGCCGCTGCCATTGGGCGCCTGGGCGCGGGTCTTCACCAGCCAGGCGTGGAACAGCTTGAGCCTTGGCCTCGCGTTTTTGGCGCGCAGCCGCTGGCGTTCCTCGACGGTTTTGTCTTTGGCCTTGGCCTCGATCTGGTAGAGCCTGCCGATGCGGCGCAGGGCGCGGGCGGCTATCGGGCTGCCGCTGGCCTTCGCCAAGTCGCGGCGTGCTTGCCTGCGCGGCTGGCCTGGTAGTCGAAGACGACGATGGGCGGACCCTGGCCGAGGCCGTTGCTGCGGCAGGCCCAGAGATGCGCCTTCTTGGTCTTGCCGCTGCCGGGGTCGAGCTGCTGCACGGGGGTCTCGTCGGCATGCGGCACGCTTTCCTGCAAAAGGCGCCAGGCCAGCCGGCCGGCGAGGGGCTGCAAGGCCACGCCGATCCGCCCGACCCAGTCGGCCAGCGTCGGCAGTGCCAGCGTGACGCCCTGCCGGGCGGCGATCTGCGCCAGCCGGTACAACGGCAAGTGGTCGGCGAATTTGGAAATAATGACCCAGACCAACAGGCCGGCCGCGGCCATGCCGCCGTCGATGACGGCGGGCGGCACCGGCGCGGCGGTCACCGTTTCGCAGTGTTTGCAGGCGTATCGGGGGCGGATGTGGCGGTGCACGGTGAACTTGGCGGGCTCGACGTCGATCTGCTCGCTGACATCCTCGCCGATTTTGACCGGCTCGCCGCCGCACTGGCCGCAGGTGCAGGACTCGGGTTCGTGGCGGTGTTCGACGCGCGGCAGGTGGGCGGGCAACGGCTGCCTCCCGGCGCGGGCGCGGGGCTTGCGGGGGGCGGCGGCTTGAGCGCGCGTCCGGCCTCCTCCAGCTCCGCCTCGATGGCGGACAGGTCTGCCGCCACCGTCTCCCCGAACAGTTCGCGCTGCCCGGCGGCGGCCAGCGCCTCGCTCCTCTGGCCGAAGCGCATGCGCTTGTGGCGGGCGAGTTCGGGGGTCAGGGCTTGGATTTTGAGGTTCGCCGCGTTCAGCACCGCGTCTTTGTGGGCGATGGTCTGGCGCGCGGCGGCCAGTTCGCCGACGAGTTTTTCGATGTCTTCCGGGGACAGGGACGCCGCGCCCGAAGTGGCTGGAATGGCGTAAGGAAGGATCGGTCCGGCCTTGGAATCCATGGCGGCATTATACCGTTGAAACCAGCCGGAAGCCTTGCCTTGCAAGGGTTTGGAGGGTTTTTGGCGCGGCTTTCAAAGCCTCGCGCCAGTCGGCAAGGCTGCCTCCAGGCGCTGCCAGTCACCCCCCGAAACCAGCCACTCCCACTGCGCCGGGGCCAGGTTGAAGAACGCGTCGCCAGGCCCGGGCCAAGTGAAATGCCCCCTGTGCAGCCGCCGCTGGCACAGCCACACCCCGTTGCCGTCCCAAGCCAGGGCTTTCAGGCGGTTGCCGCGTTTGCTCGTGAACAAATAGGCGCTGCCGTCGAAAGGGTCCGCGCCCAAGGCCTGGAGCTTCAAGGACAGCCCGTCCGCGCCCAGCCGCATGTCCACCGGCGCCGCCGCCGCCAGGATCCGGCCCGGCGGGACCAACCCAGGCACCGCAGCAGCTCCGCCACCCAACGCGGCTCCGCCGAGGCGGGCAGTCCCAGCCGGTGCCCCGAGGCCGTCCGCAACACCAAGGACTCGGCGGCGGGTGGCCCGGCGGGCACGATCTTCACCGGCACCAAAGCGGGTGGCGCCGGCGGGGGTGGCGTAGAGGACCGATGCTCCGGCAGCCGGGCCGAAAAGCTGGATATGCCCAGGCCATGCGGACGGCAGTAAGCCGCCTGCGAAAGTCCGCTGGCCTGCCAGGCCTCGATGTGATGGTTCCAGTTGATCCGCGATGCCATCGCTTACCCTCCGCAAAAATGCAGACAATGGCGGTTTGGGAAACCGATTCACAGATGGGGCGGCTGACTGCTTACGATCAATCCGCATGTGTTGGTGATGGGCGCGTCAGGGGCTGGCAAGACCTGGAATCTGCGTCGGATGATCCAGTCCATGGCGCAGACTGCCGATGGCCCGGCGAGGATACATGTGTTGGACGTACACGGCGACATTGATTTGGTCGGTGCCTCTTCGGTGAAGTTTTCCGAGGCCACGGCCTATGGCCACAATCCCCTGGCTGTCAGCCCTGATCGTGACGGCGGCGGCGTCCGCCGGCAAATACAATCCTTGATCGCAGCGTTGAACCGGACGTCCCGGCAATTGGGAACCCGGCAGGAAGCGGTATTGCGCGCCTTGCTGACCGACCTCTACGCCGCCAACGGATTCTACGAGGACAAACCGGATAGCTGGCGGCTGGATGACGGGATTGCCCGGAGATACCCGAAAAAGTATCCGACCCTCCAGGATGCCGCCCGCTTCTCCGCCGCCAAACTCAGGGCGCTATACCTCGGGGCCGACGCCAAGGCGGTGGCCGCATTGGAGCAAGTCAACACGAAGGCGAGGTCGATTTACGCCAGGAACAAGGCGATGGGGCAGATACGGCAAACCTTGGGGAAACCCCAAGCCGATACTCCGGCAGCCGATCCCGAATTGGACAAGTTGAAGGAAGCGGCGATGGCGACTTACGCCGCCGCGATCCATGGCATTGGATCCGGGCGCGAGTTGGACAACCTGATCCGCTACGATTCAAAGCACGTATTGCGCAGCGTGGTGGAGCGGTTGGAAAGCCTCAACGCCATTGGCATATTCCGACCGGACGAGCCGCCGTTCGAGCCCAAGGTTCCGGTATGGCGCTACGACATCCGCTCGCTCGCCTCGGACGAGAAAAAGCTGTTCGTGTACTTCCGGCTTGAACAGATATTCCGCCAAGCCGCATTCCGCGGGGTACAGGATCGGGTATCGGAAGTGGTCGTGTTGGACGAGGCGCATTTGTTCTTCACCGACGAGCCGGAGAACCCGTTGAACGTCCGTCGCCAAGGAGGCGAGGAAGTTTGGCTTGGGGTTGGTCTGCGCCAGCCAATCCCCCACGCATTTCAGCGAGGATTTCCTAGGCAACGTGGTTACAATAGGCGCAAACAGCCACCAAGGTGATTGCATGGAAACCAATGTCCAGGATCTCGAAGCCCGCCTGTCCGAACATCTGCGCCGGGCGGCTGTGAGCGAGGAAGTGCTGGTGACGCCGCGCGGCTAGGCGTTGGCGCGGCTAGCCCCCGTGTCTGTGGACGCCAGGTCGGAAGCCTTGAAGGAAGAGTCCATTGCGCGGCTGCGCACCTTGCCGTGGGTCATTCCCGGCAACGGCAACAAGCCGCTGGGTTCGGCCAATCCGGTTCGCATCGGCCCAGACGAAAAAAACCTTGCTGAAATCGTGAGTGAAATGCGCGGTAGCTGGTTGCGCCTAGATTAGACCAAATACGGTCACGACGGCGTCGCCATCGAAAGCTGCCTCAAAGGTGGGCCGTGGCAAGTGTTGGGCAAGTTCACTTAAAAAACCCACCTACGAAGACCGCTCCCCCGCAGTCCCAGGCACCCGGAAACCCGCGACTATCTCATAAGATGTTGGGATACAGACGAAGCTAAAGGCGAATGGAGTACGGTGAAGACGGTGTTGGTGGGAGGGATTTTCCACTGTGTCGAGGAAGCCCATACGAAGGAAACACAGTCAGTTTTTCAGCGGAATGCTGGTCGAGGATTTGGGCGGTGTTCTTGACGTGTTATTATATATAAATAGGACTTACGCACGAGCCTGAAGCTACCGCAGAACCCTGGCGGTTCACGGTTTCAGGTCAGGCGAAGGACATGGGTATTGACGGGTTTTTAAGCTCCTCCTTCATATAATCGGAGAGAAGGTTGTTTTTCAGGGTGTAGATGTTTGTTTTGAGTTTCCTGGCGAGCCTTGTCAGGCAGTGCCAGGCGAGTATCGCGCAGCCGATGTGGTTTCTCTGGGCGCGGGCCTTGCGGCATCGGCATTTCTCCAGGCCGAGCATTTGCTTGCCTTCGCGGTGGTATTGCTCGATTTTCCAGCGGACGGCGCACATATCTTTAATGGCGACGGCGGAATCCTGGGAAAGGCCGTTGGTGGCGACGTGTTCCGTGCGGTTTGTCGCCGCAACCCGGAACAGCTTCACCTTGTAATCCATCGGGAATCCATGTATCTTCACAAGCTTGCCGCGCGGCATTTCGTCGCCGAACCATTCCAGGTCGGAAACGGCCTTGCAGGGGGTTTTGCCCCGGCTGTCGTCCACCTTGCGGTTGGCTTTGAGCGGGCAATAAAACACCTTTCCGGCCCTGTCGATGTGCATCATCAAATCCTTGGTGGCGTACCAGGAATCCATCAGCACGGCGCGGAACGGCAGGTTTTTGTTTCCGATGGCGTCGTCGAACATATCCCGCACGTGGTCGAGCTTGGTCTTGCCGTCCCCGTCGGGGTCGTATATCCGCCAATCGATGATCCAATGCTGGCCGGTATCCAGGTTAACGTACACGCAATTGGCGACGCCGATGCCTTTCACGACGCCATGCCCGTTGCCGCTATACTGGCGGCGCACCATTTCTATCTTGAAAGAATGGCGCTTGTCCAGCACACTGTCGTCGAATATCAGGCAGGCGTTCCCGCTACGGCGGACAAGGTGCCCGACGGACTGCCAGGCCGCATTCGGCGAGACGGTGGTGGGTTTAATTGATTTATTGAGATTGAAAGCAGTATCTATTTATAAACAACCCTATCACCGTGTTGTGAAGTGCTTCCAATTTTGAAAAGCAGATCGTTTTGCGCGTCAATCGCTTGATCCGGGTTCGCAACAAAAGGTTTTTGTTTTCTATTTTTTGAGCATGCTGCTTGCCAATGACGTGCTTGTCTTTAGGGATGAGTGCGGAATAGCCGCCCCAATCGTCTGTGTAATAGGTCCGGATATTGAATGCCTTCAAATTTGAGATCAATTGCTCGCACACCGCATCTTGGCGCCGCCCGAAAACGAACGACAGGACACAGCCTGTCACGGCATCGATGGCATACCGGAGCCAGCGTTGGTTCTTTTTGTCGCCGACGTAGCTCCATGGCTCGTCTGCCTGAACATCCATTGGAGAATCAAGGGGATGCCTGATTTCGACGGCGATCTCACGCGTACCGATGTAAGGGTTCACGGCGACCACTTCAGCGGAGCTTTTTTTAGCGTGGAAATGACGGTGTGTTTGCCGATACCCAGAATGCGCGAAGCATCCCGGATGCCGCCGCCGTTCATGGCAATGTCCACAATCTGGTCTTTGACGCCAGGCTCGTAGGCCCGGTACACGCAGTCGGTCTTGAATATTCGCCCGCACTCCTTGCAGCGAAACCGGGAACGACCGCTTTGGGTGCCGTAACGGACAACCTCGGAACTGTTGCAATACTTGCACAAAACAATTTGATACGCCATTGGAATGGTTGCCTAAGAAGCTTAAAAATTTTATACTCTACCATACTTAATAAATCAATTAAACCCACCTCCGGCGAGACGTCGTCCTCCATGAGGCAACGGTTTATGGCATCATGGGAAAACCCAATATGATGGTCGGCCATGTAGGTTTGCGTGTAGTTCATAAGAGCCGCAATAATAAATTGACAATAGTCCTTTCGCGTCGGCTTCAAGCCGGAGTATTTGCTCGTCTTCATAGGCGGCTATTATACTCCGTTAAGGCCAATATTCATATACCCATGTTAATATATTTTGCGTAAGTCCTGATGAAGAAAGCTTTATATAAAGGTTCGGCCTTGCCCGAAAATTTAGCAGATCGGGAGAAAAAACTCGCCCGAAAGGATTAATTATAAGGATCGCCAAGGTGGAGATAACATGTGGACACAATGCAGAGGTATATTTTTTGACCTATTTGATCGCGGTACACACCCAAATGCAGCAAAGCATAGACTACCAGATCTTTGGACGATTGGTGTACTTATCCTCTCTGGCGCAGTTTCCTTTTCCGATTTATTATCAAAATTTTTGAATGGTTTACTTGGAATCTCAGGCAGCATCGTACCCTTGGCGCTTCTTTCTTCGGGACTGGCTTGGGCAATCCATGTGATTGTGGCAAAACAGCATGAATCCGGTAATCTCCTACTAACAGGAATACTTGTTTATCCGGTGCCTATTTATTACTATGATCAGGTTAGTCGTCTACTAGGGAAAATCGGCATACTTATTCTATTAGTCTTGCTGCCATGGCAAGTGGTTTTAGTCGTAGACGAATTTGTCCCTTTGCCAATTACCCTCTACGGTTATCTGATCGATGCAAAAACACGCCAACCCGTTGAAGGTACCGTACTTCGCATAGTCAATGGCTCAGGTGTTGATGTTACTCGCTATCAACTGCCCTCCGAGAGCCTCGGTTTATCGGTTCAGAGGGTTCGTAGAAACGCTAAACTTGTGGTTTCTCGACCGGATTGTTCGGGGGAAAATGAGTTACCACTGTTTAGTGCTTACGAATCAAGAGAAGATGCGTTGGGGAACGAAATTAAAACTTCCGTAAATCCAGTTTTTAGATATACTTTCTATTGCGGAGCATCGAAATGAAATATTCCATAACAGGACTTACGCAAAATATATTAACATGGGTATATGAATATTGGCCTTAACGGAGTATAATAGCCGCCTATGAAGACGAGCAAATACTCCGGCCTGAAGCCGACGCGAAAGGACTATTGTCAATTTATTATTGCGGCTCTTATGAACTACACGCAAACCTACATGGCCGACCATCATATTGGGTTTTCCCATGATGCCATAAACCGTTGCCTCATGGAGGACGACGTCTCGCCGAATGCGGCCTGGCAGTCCGTCGGACACCTTGTCCGCCGCAGCGGGAACGCCTGCCTGATATTCGACGACAGCGTACTGGACAAGCGCCATTCTTTCAAGATAGAACGGGTGCGCCGCCAGTATAGCGGCAACGGGCATGGCGTCGTGAAAGGCATCGGCGTCGCCAATTGCGTGTACGTTAA
The DNA here is from genome assembly GCA_963753955.1 of uncultured Gammaproteobacteria bacterium. Lineage (GTDB taxonomy): Bacteria > Pseudomonadota > Gammaproteobacteria > Methylococcales > Methylococcaceae > Methylumidiphilus. Next base: position 165,020 of record CAVWEM010000024.1, on the reverse strand, counting down.
CCTGGATACCGGCGAGCATTGGATCATCGATTGGCGGATATACGACCCCGACGGGGACGGCAAGACCAAGCTCGACCACGTGCGGGACATGTTCGACGACGCCATCGGAAACAAAAACCTGCCGTTCCGCGCCGTGCTGATGGATTCCTGGTACGCCACCAAGGATCTGATGATGCACATCGACAGGGCCGGAAAGGTGTTTTATTGCCCGCTCAAAGCCAACCGCAAGGCGGACGACAGCCGGGGCAAAACCCCCTGCAAGGCCGTTTCCGGCCTGGAATGGTTCGGCGACGAAATGCTGCGCGGCAAGCTTGTGAAGATACATGGATTCCCGATGGATTACAAGGTGAAGCTGTTCCGGGTTGCGGCGACAAACCGCACGGAACACGTCGCCACCAACGGCCTTTCCCAGGATTCCGCCGTCGCCATTAAAGATATGTGCGCCGTCCGCTGGAAAATCGAGCAATACCACCGCGAAGGCAAGCAAATGCTCGGCCTGGAGAAATGCCGATGCCGCAAGGCCCGCGCCCAGAGAAACCACATCGGCTGCGCGATACTCGCCTGGCACTGCCTGACAAGGCTCGCCAGGAAACTCAAAACAAACATCTACACCCTGAAAAACAACCTTCTCTCCGATTATATGAAGGAGGAGCTTAAAAACCCGTCAATACCCATGTCCTTCGCCTGACCTGAAACCGTGAACCGCCAGGGTTCTGCGGTAGCTTCAGGCTCGTGCGTAAGTCCTAAACATGGTGATGGATATGCTTTTGAGGGAGAGGCAGAGAAATTCCTTAGCCCTTTTTCAACGAATATAAATCTAGGATAATTTATGTCAGACCTTCCCTCTTGGCTAGCTACAGAAGATGCTGTTGAGAACTTCTTTATACTACTTGGTTTTGATGTTCAAAATGTTTCTATATCTGGTCGCCAGATCGATATTCTTGCACAACGGGTGGATCGTCTGACCTTAGGCCAAGATGTTTGGGTGATAGAAGTAACGACGGAGTTTGTTGGCGTTGATAAGGGTTCTAAAGATAGCCAAAAGTTGCTATTAGCAAAGAAAAATTACGAAGATGCTCACCTCATGCTTGTGAGTACTAAGGGATTTACCGACGACCAGAAGGCAACTCTCGTACAGCTTGGAATTATTCCGAAGAGATTCAACGATCTTGAGTCTACTATGCTTCCTTTGAAACGTTATGCACTAGCAGCTCAGAAAGATCTTAGTCAATCAGTTGCTCCAGATATTGGATATGACCCATCCTGTTACGTTGAACCAGAACTAGAACTCCGACTTAGTGATGGAAAAACTACAATAATACCATCTGAAGGCTGGATAGAAACTGTTCTTGAAAATCCACAGCCTGGAATATGCGCATTGCTTGGAACACTTGGGAGCGGAAAGACATCTCTCATGAAACGCGTATTAGAGCGCGGAATTTCTCTTTTTTTAGATGAGCCTGACATCCGCCCTCTTCCATTTTACATCCCTCTAGGCAGATACAAACAACACGCTGGTGACCTTGAATAGATGTTGATGGCGGAATTTAGACGGGTTGGAATAGAAACTTTTCCAGCCTCTCTTGTTCGTCATTATCTTGAACATAGACGACTCATCCTACTGCTTGATGGCCTCGACGAGGTGCATCCAATCCAGAACGCGAATGACGTACTTGAAACTGTTACCAATATACTAACTGGGGTAGGTAAAAAGGCGACCGGAATACTTTCCTGTAGAAAGCAGTTTTTTGAATCGACAGAGCAAGAGTTAGCATATTTTGGGGATTTTACTGCTGGAAAACTAAAGGACTTGAATCAAAGCCTACAAAAAACATTGTCAGGCAGTCCTTCCACCTATATCGCTTCTATCCGACCTTTTGATACTGGGCGTATTGAGCAATATCTTGTGCGACGTTGCAATATGTCCACTTCAGAAGTCAAACAACTTTTTGAACGATACTATGGATTCCCGGATTTGGCTACTACACCAGTTTTTTTGGCTATGATAGCAACAACCGTCCAAGAGGGTAGTCTCGATGTTCAAAATGCCACGGATTTCCCTTTGGTGGCTCTCTACGATGCCTATACAAACAGATGGCTTCAACGAGACGTTGGACGCGCACGGCTTAGCTATGCCCAAAGGCAGCATTTCAGTGAACACTTAGCAAACCGGATGCTTTGGGAGGCTCGCGAGAGCGCGACATGGGCAGATGTTTCTAGGGTTCTTCGAGAAGATCCAGAATGGGGTAATAACCCTCTGACTCAGGAAGAGGCGGACTTAGATATTCGTAACTCTGGTTTCTTAATTAGGGAATTAGATAACCAATGGAGGTTTGTCCACAGGAGCATTCTTGAGTATTTCGCTGCCAAGGTCGAAGTAAGTCGTCTAGCTGATGGAGAACATCCTCGTTACATCCCAACTGATGGTTACCGACTATTCCTAACCCAGTTGATGGCATCAAAATGGTTTCATGATGGTTCTTCACCCATAGCTTCCTCTTCGTGGAGTTCGTCGCATGGTGACGAAGTTCGCACAAACCAATGGTCACTTTTAGCTGCCGCATCAACCTTTTTGCCTGAAACCGCAAATGTCTCCGTTTCAATACCTGGGATACTCACTACAACATCAGATACCGCTTGGAAATCAACTCACTTCAAAGAGCTTCGACTTAAAATTTTATCTGGTCGTATAGATTTCTCGCGATGTATTTTCTCACATTGTCGTATCGATATTACTGAAAACCAACAAACGGTAATTTGGTTTAGCAATTGCAAGTATGATTCCACAGAAATCTATTTCAAGGTGTTTCCTTCATGGATTACTCCTTATGATGCCGATGGTGGGAAAGCTATTGATGTTGCAGTTGCAGTATGGGATTTTTCTAGGGAAGTAGAGCAAGGAGCGCGTATCTTTGTTGGGCAATCTGAGTGGTTGCTTAGATTAGGTCAATTATCCTTATTTCTTGAGGTATGCCATCGTCTAAAAGGGAAAATTGAAAAACGCAATTTCGTTCGCGGTGCCTATAGAGAACAATTAAAGTATCTATTGCCTGTATTACTAAAAAATCAATTTGTTGAGGAAGATAAATCAAGGCAGCCGCATCAGTTAGATTGGACTGTCTCTGGGCGTTCGTTAGTAGCTATGCTGAAAATGGATCCGGTCCAAGGTCAACAAAAAGTTGCTGCTCTTTTTAGGGAGTAAATGATCTTTACAATCTAAGTTAATCACTAACCAAACATATAAAATCAAATTAAATTAAATTGGCCTCGGAGAATGCTATGACTGCATTGCATATAACCGTCCCTGATTCCTCTCTCTCGGTTTTGCGCCGTTCGCCCACGGAGTTTGTCCGTGACATGAAACTGGCGGCGGCCATGCACTGGTATAGCCAAGGGGCGATGTCGCAGGAACGGGCGGCGGAGTTAGCGGGTTTGAACCGCCGCGATTTTATCCGGGCTTTGGCGCGGGAAAACCTGGATGTGTTTATAGTCGATGATGAAAGCTTGGCGCGGGAATTAGGCTTGGCGGAAGATTCGGAATGAATTCGAAGCTCCCTCGTTTGGTCGTCAATACTTCGCCCTTGATCCATTTGGCCGAGGCGGGGCTGTTAGCGTTGTTGCAACAAGCGGCTGTGTCGGTCTGGGTGCCTGAGCCAGTGGCGAGGGAAATCCGAGCCTATGGGCTGGACGATCCAACCGCCATCGCCTTGGCAACTCATGCTTGGCTGGAAGTGAAACCGGTTGATGCGATAACCGGGGAGCTTTTGGCCTGGAACCTTGGTGCAGGCGAGACCTCTGTGATTGCCCTTGCCCAATCTTCGCCGGGAAGCGTGGCCGTCATCGACGATTTGGCGGGGCGGCGTTGCGCGGAGGCTCTGGATTTGCCATTGCGGGGAACAGTCGGGCTGGTCTTGGCGGCAAAACAAGCGGGGCGGATTGCGGCGGCGCGGCCTGTGTTGGAACAGCTTCGGAATAAGGGCATGTATTTGTCCGATGCGGTGCTGAATCGTGCATTGCACCGGGTGGGTGAATAATGCCCTTTGAATGGCATAATGCTTCTGGAGCGGCGTTTGTTTTAATCTGATTTTTAATCATCCTTTAATCCAAGTTCCTGAAAGAATGGGTTAAAATCAAATCTTCACTCGTGGCGACTGCGACTCAGCCGCGCACCCTTTGCCTAGGCTTTCCAGGCGTGTCCGCGCTTCCCTGGACGCGATAATCTATCTTCCGTCGATCAACGTAATCTTCGGATGGTCGCGGGCAGACGTCCCAAACCGCTCCAATGACATGACAGCGGTTCTAATTCAGCGGTGGTAAGTGAAAGCCCGCCGCGTTTTCCAAATCGTCTGGGGATTTAAGCGTCCCCAGACACCCCACAACCCTGACAGGGCACTTGCCCGGTCATGGGAGGTGCCTTGCGATTTCAGCAAGAGGCAACCCCATGATCAACTTATCAGGAAATCTCTACATACGCTCGGTCAGATGCCGTGACGGCGACTTCTCTGTCGGCCGGCTGGTCACCGACATCGGCGAGTTCGTCCTGCGCGACGAGTTCCTCGGTCAATACGGCGAATGCCCACCCAGGCCAGTTCGGTTTTGCCGTGCTTCCCGGCCAGCTATTATGTGGCCGGAGGCCGCTTAGGTCTTGAAATCCGCGCCACTTTGGCTTCATTGGCCTTGGCGGCGATTGACGACCTGCCCGGCGGGCAAGCGGAATCAGCACTTTTGGCCGACGCCAATCCGATTGGCCCGGAAGCCGGGGAAGCGACGCCCCAATCCAAAACCAAAGCGACATTGAGGCGCAACAAGCCGGGTGTGGCGAAACCTTCAAACGATGGACAGCCTGCCGACGGCGAAGACGGTCAGCCTGCCCAAAACGAGATATTTCTCCCCACGGGAGATGCCTGAGACGACGGGATCGACGCTCATTTGTTCGGTGCCTTGTGGCCGCTGGGCGACACCGTGAAGCTGGACACCTCGGTCAGCCGTGCTGTGTTCCGCCAACAGAAAGAGCGGATGAAGGCGCTGGGGTACACGTTCCAAGCGTCCGGCCAACTGTGGGTTCGGGCGTGAAAGTCCTGGCGTAAGGCATTGCCTTGCGCCCGGCAACCGGATTTCCAAGCGTGGCGGCTGCGTTTCCAGCCGCACCCTTTGCCGCCGTGTGCCTACGCTGCCGGCGGCGGATTCCATCAGGAATCCTGTAGGCGTCTTAAGGCCCCAAGGCCTTTTTCAATCAGGGATCGCCGATCCCGTCTTTTCACCACACCCAGCGGGGAATCGCATCCCCGCGCCGGGTCTGCGTTTCTCCGTTTTTTCATTCCATGCGGAGAAACACCATGAGCAACAAGCACGAAATCACTTATACGCTTGGCTACCTGCACCGGGTCACGGTCGGGGTTGAGGCCGACAACGGAGAGGCGGCGCTGCGCATCGCCCAACAAGCGTTTGACAACGGTTTGATCTGGGACGACACCCCGGCCATGCCGCTGTTGTACGACGATTTTGAAGAATGCGGCGACGGCTTGGACTGGGAAGTCCAGGCGGTCGAGGCGTTTAGCCAGCAAGATCCTTCCGTCAAGGTTCTACAGGCCCAACAGAAGGCATTGGAAGCCTGTCGGGCGCTGGTCGCGGCGTATGCGGCCGGCGAAGAAGGCGGCGGTTCCGTGTCTTGGGAAGAACTGGATTCCGTACATTCGATTGCCCGGCAAGCCCTGGCTTTGCTGGACGATCCTGCAATGCCATCTGCCCGCGCCACCGGCCCCAAAGCTAGGAAGCTGGCGGAAGCGGATTCGGCGCGCCCAAGCGATGCGTCCTGCCTGCCCATGATGGCCGATATCCCACTGCGTTATATCGTAAAGAGACTGGCGCAGTTGAAGATGTGGGATTTCGACGAACGCGACGCCGATGACGACGGAAGCCTGGCCGCCAAGGCAATCGACGACGAAACGGATTGGCTGGACAGTCACATCTTGCTGATGACCTTCATCCGTGACGCCAGAAAGGCCTTGCAGTCGGCCAAGCCGCCGCGTCTGGCCGTCGTGCTGGAGGGCGGAATCGTCCACGCGGTGGTTTCCGACAATGCGGTTGATCTGGCGGTGGCCGTCATCGACTACGACATCGAAGGTGCCGGTGACGATGAATTGTCTTCGGTTCCGCAAGGCGACGGCACCTGCGTGGATGCCGTGGTGGGTTGCTGGAATGCGACCCCGGCGGCCATCGACCTTGATGCGGTGTTTGCCGTTTCATGAAGACACCCGCGTTTGAATACTGAAACCCATGTCCACAGGAGGAAACCATGAACACCCATAAGCTCGAAGCAGGCCCCGTCCGCGAGGCGGTGCGGGGTCGTTGGGTGCCTGTGCTGCAAGCATTGGTCCCCGAATTGGAAGCAGCGCTGGCCAAGCCCGGCAGGCATGTCAGTTGCCCGGTGCATGGTGGCCGCGATGGCTTCCGCCTGTTCAAGGACGTGGAAACGTCCGGCGGCGGGATCTGCAACACCTGTGGCGCGTCGCCTGATACGTTCTTTGTGTTCAATAAGTCATTTATGGGAATTCGCTTGACGCCAAACGATAAATGGTTTAGAAAATTCTCCCAACACAAAGTGTTTATGCAATAAATACCACAAGGAGATAGGCCATGCCCTCAAACCGTATCGACGCCGCTTTCACCGCCGGGTGGTGGGTTTAATTGATTTATTGAGATTGAAAGCAGTATCTATTTATAAACAACCCTATCACCGTGTCGTGAAGTTCTTCCAATTTTGAAAAGCAGATCGTTTTGTGCGTCAATCGCTTGATCCGGATTGGCAACAAAAGGTTTTTGTTTTCTATTTTTTGAGTATGCTGCTTGCCAATGACGTGCGGCGTTGGTGCATAAATAATTTGGAGCTTGCATGATCCCTTACCCAATAGGCTCAGGACAACGCTTGCCCTGCCCGGACCGACACCGGCATGCCGAGGTAGGCCATGGCATTGAGCGCGGCGACGCGCACATGGACCTCTGTCACTTGGCCCTCAAAAATGCGGGAGGCCAATCCGGGGCCGAACAACTGCTTCAGGCGGTACATGCCATTTTCGGCGATGCTGCGGCGGTGATAATTGACCGCTTGCTTCCAACCGGCCAAGCCCTTCTCCGCGATGGCCTCCAAGGCCTGGGTGCGGGGATGGCCCGCCTCCCAAGGAACGGCATTTTCTCTCGGCGGGATGGCCGCCTTCGAGTCCCGCCCCATCGCCGCGTCGTACACGTCGCGGGTGTCACAGGCACCGTCGGCGTCGACCTGGCCGATCTCCCCCTCGGCCTGTCCGAGCAAACCCGCGAAGTCCCCGGCATCCGTCCGCTCCACGGTGGCGACCTCCACGGCGACCACGTCCTTCACGTCCGCATCAAGGCCCAGATGGACCTTGCGCCAAGTCCGCCGCTTGCCAACCCCGTGCTGGCGCACTTTCCACTCGCCCTCGCCGAAAATCTTCAAGCCGGTGGAATCGGCCACCAGATGGACCGGGCCGGTGCGTGGACGGCGCGGGATCTCGGCCCGCAAGCCCCGGGCGCGGCGCGACATCCGGGCATGGTCGGGGACGGGCGGGTCCCGACCCGTCAACCCGGCCAGCGAGCGGGCCAGCCCTTCCGCCGCCCGGCAGGGCAGGTGGAACACCGCCTTCAGGGTCGGCAGCGTCTGAATTGCCGCATCCGAGTAAGTGAAAGGCGCCCCGCGTTTGCCGTTGTGGGCAGCCCGCCAATGTCCGCGCAGGAACTCGTCGTCGAACCACACCGTCAGGCTGCCCCGCCGCACCGACGCACGGTCATGCTCCGGCCAATTCGTGACCCGATACTGCGCCTTTTTGACCGGTTCCGCTTTTGCGATAGGGGTGGCTTTCGACATCAATGTCCTACATTCAGTGGTTTACTGAACTCCATGATAGCTGAACATGGCATTTATGCACCAACGCCGTCCGCCTCCCAAGCCTTGGAGGCTATCGCGGAGAAGGGCTTGGCCGGTTGGAAGCAAGCGGTCAATTATCACCGCCGCAGCATCGCCGAAAATGGCATGTACCGCCTGAAGCAGTTGTTCGGCCCCGGATTGGCCTCCCGCATTTTTGAGAGCCAAGTGACAGAGGTCCATGTGCGCGTCGCCGCGCTCAATGCCATGGCCTACCTCGGCATGCCGGTGTCGGTCCGGGTAGGGCAAGCTTTGTCCTGAGCCTATTGGGTAAGGGATCATGCAAGCTCAAAATTATTTATGCACCAACGCCTCTCAGGCATTGAAGCTTGATGCTCGGTTTTTCTTAATGCCCCGCATGTCTTTCCCAGAACGCCGCCGGGGTCACGATGGGATAGCGGTCGGCCAAGGCCAGCAAGTCTTTGTCCCCAGTGATGAGGTAATCAACGCCTGACCCTTGAAGCGCCGCCAGCAAGGTTCCCAGCACGGGCTGGTCGGCGGCATCGCGTAAGTCTGGGTCTTACGCCGGGCAACGGTTCGACAGTTTCGGCTTGGATGGAAAGGGCGTCCACCAAGTCATCAATCACCGCCGCCGATAGACCATGGCGATTCGCCAAGCGGGGCAACACGCGGCGCAACTCTTCCAGAATATAAACCGAAAGCAGCACGTCCACCGAGCCGTGACGCCAAGCCGTCAGGATCTTGCCCGGCACACTGGAGGGATAGGCCAAGCCTGAGAGCAGCACGTTCGTATCCAGCACCACCCGCAAAGTCGCCATCGCGGATCAAACTTGCTTGGAGGTCAAACGTGCCTGCGCCCGCTCAAGCTCAATCGCCGCCTCGATTTCAGCGATTCCTTCCGCTTCCGGCACCTCCGCAAAGCCCGCCTCGATGCGTTGGCAGAGCGCGTCGAATCGGCCCTGCATCCGGCGAATACGCTCAAACAACCGGGCATCAACCAAAGCTGCCACCGGCTTTCCGTCTTTGTTGATGATGACGCTATCGTGCCGATACTGCACTTGGTTGAGCATTTCGCTCAGATTCTGGCGGAAAGTGACCGCGCTGGTTTCGGTAATCATGATGCCCTCGTTATTATGACCGTAATGGTCATTATGGGTTAGGGGCTATGGGCTATGGGGGGTCAACGCTCTTCCGGGCGTCCACTTTGGACAGTCAGTGGCTTGACCCTGCCCAAGAAGCCACCCTCCCACTCTTCCCTTTTGCAAAGCCATCAATGCAATCCCCGCATCATCTGCCCCTGGATTTCATCCGCTAAGGAGAAAGCCTCCTGGCTCAGGATCACCGCGTTGGCCGCGTCCGGCTCGATGCTCATGACGCTTTCGTAAGCCAGCAGCCCCTGGCGGCGGAGGCGTTCCAGCGTCGCCACCAAGTGCAACATGCCCATGTACTCGCCTATTTTGTCCTCGCTGAAGCTGACCGTCTCGACCTGCCGCTCGGCGGCTAGGACGTGGACGATGACCGACAGCAGGTCTTCCAGCGCGGTGCCGACCGATGGCGGATCGTGCAGAGCCTTGTTGGCAAGCTGCTGCAAATGGCCCAGCATTTCGCCGTCCAAGGATTGGAACCAGTCGCCAAAATGAAAAGTGCGCGGGCTTTTCCGATTCGCCAAAAAGCTCAGGAGATTCGACGAAAACTGCAAAGGGGTTCCATCTGCGCGGGTGACGCGGATTTCGGTGGCATCGGTGTGCAGAGGCATCGTTTTCCCCGGAATGTGGAGGGCTTTTGAAGAACGCATAGCCTAGCATGGCTGACCTCCCCTTGCCGCTATCGTGTTGTGCTTGTCTCCGCCCAATGTTGGCGTGGCTACCGCTTGCCTTCCCTGGTGCCTGCCTTTGCTGTTTTTTATCAAGCCGCTCTTGATCTTGCTCTTCCCGAGCCTTCATGGAAACGAAGCCATCGGGTTTTGCGGCAAAGCCATCCCAAACGGCGGCAGGGATGCCGCCGAAGGCTATCAGGATGACGCCTTGGCCTTTGCCTTTGTTCTGAACTAAAAACCTGATTAAGCGCAGCCACTTAACCGGGGACGCCCCGACAGCTAATTTCAAGACTAGGCCGGGTTATCCACAGGCTCAAACGTTTTCCACAATCGCCCGACACTTATCTTGGCCTACGGCAACGGATGGGCCTTGTTTTGGCTGATGTCTGCCTAAGGCCTGGCGTTATTCGAGCGGGAAACTGCGGATCACGGGGTACGGCGAGTCGGAGGGAAGCAGGCGGTTAGCCTGCGGGCAATGGAGGGCCGCGCCGACTGTCGGAAGCGGCTTGCGGGAACGGACGGGAAAGGGTCAGTGTGGTAGGTTAACGGGGCGGGTCGTTCATGCCCAGCATGGCCTTCATGGCCGCCAGGTATTCCAGCGGCGTCTTCGGGCCTTCAGCCTGCCGGGTTTGCGCGGAAGCGCCGCCCTCCCCTGCCGAGTTCGGTGTGGTTGGACGCCCGCCCTTGCCAAAGTTGCCCAAGGCCAGCTTGACCTTGGCTAGGTCGGCGGCATCTTGCAAGCGGCGCTTTTTCTTCAGCCGGGCGGAGGCCTTCTCCCGCTCGTGCGGTAGCCACCGGCCCAGGCCGAACAGACTGAACAAGTTGGCCGAAAGGGTGCGGATCGCCGCATAGCCTTTGAAGGTGAGATCGTCTTTGCGCTCGCACAGCGGATGGACGGTGACCAGGTTGGCTTTCACCAGATCCCGGATCGCCCTTTCGGCCCGCCGTTCGCCCAGGCCCGAAAGCTCGGCCAGATAGGGAATGGTCAGCCCCTTGAAGCCGCCCGGCGTCGGGATGCCGACGCGCAGCGTCACCAGATCGAGGAAATGGATCATGCAGCCCAAAACGGCGAGGCAAGCCTCGCGGCGTTCGGAACGCTGTTGGCGATCTTTCCCGTTCGCCAGATCCAGTGACGGGATGGTTTTCCTCGGATCGGTGAAATACGCGCGGATTTTCTCCTCCAGCTAAACCGTCCATTTCTGATGATCTTCTGCGGATTTAAAGCGTGGACATCCCGCCGCCTTCCCAGGATGGCAGCGGGCACACAACCAGACCGGCGGAGCGCGGTGCGAACGCACTCCGCCAATCCATCAGCGTTTAGCCTTCAGCTTTTTTTTTCGCCGCCGCCCTGCTCGGCACCGCCACGGCCAATCCTCGGCTCGAACTTCGCACGTTTTTTCATCTCCAGCACCTCCGGCGGCAACGCCCCCATCAGTTGCGCCGCATTGCTGGCCTCATCCGTCCCCTTGCGCACCTCGTCGCGGGGGTGAGTAGGCCGGGGGGAGTCGCACCCCCAGCCCCTCGCAGATCCGGACGTGAACCTCTCGATTCATCCGGCTCCCATCATCCAGCCGCCGGGGCAAACCCCGCCTCCCAATGCACAAACGCCCTCGGCGACGCCACGGCCATCTGGCCTAGCGCCCGCACGGCCCGCGTCTTGCGCCGGGCCAGGTGTTTGTACTTCCGCATCAGCCAACGCGCCAGGTAGTCGTCCATGTGCCGCCAGACAGGGGCCATGGCCGATCCATAGAACCGTCCGTAATATTGCTTCCATCCACGCAGCACCGGGTTGAACATCAAGGAGAGGTCGCCCAGCGCCCTGTCGTTTTGCAATTGCAGGTGCCATCCCCGGATGGTCTGCCGCATCGCCTTGAGGGCGTCGCGGCTGACCGCAGGCGAGAAGTTCACATAGACCCGTCCATACCTGTCCACCGCCTTGCGCGGGCGGAACGTATAGCCAAGGAAGGTGAACGCCGTCACCGGATAGTCGCCCCGCCGGTTGATGTCCTTGCAGTAGACGATCCGCGTCTTGGCCGGGTGCAGTTCCAAGCCACACTGGTGGAAACGCTCGCCGATTCTGCGCAACGCAAACTCGGCTTGCGCCAATGATTTGCAATGGATCAGGCCGTCGTCGGCATAGCGGCAAAACCGCACGCTCCGCAGATGCTCGCTAACCCAGCGGTCGAAGGCGTAATGCAGAAACAGGTTGGCCAACAACGGGCTGACGACACCGCCTTGCGGCGTGCCTTTCGTCCGTTCGGTCCGCTGGCCTGCCGCCGTTTCCAAGGGGGCCTTGAGCCATCGCTCGACATACAAGACCACCCACGGAATCTGGCAGTGCTTGTGCACCGCCCGCATCAGCAACCCGTGGTCGATGTTGTCGAAGGAAACCACGACACAATACCCCTCCCGAAGACTTTCCCGAATCGGCAACCATAATTCGCCGGGGGCATCCGTTTGAAGGTAGAACCCTACAAATCATGCGGCGCATCCGCCGGGCCGGTCGGATTTACTTCCTGCTGGTGTTGCCGGACCAGAGCCGGTCAATCGTTCCCGCCGACTGGACCGATGCGGCGCTTGCCGACCCACATACTCCGGCAACGCCCGACAAGAACGCAAACCTGCTGGGCTCGCTGTCAGACTTGCTCCTGACCCGCAGTTTGGTTGACGCTCTCCTCCAACGTCAACCGATCCCCGAGGAGCGCCACAATGTCCATGCAGATGAGTTTGCCCTTTCTGGAAAACATGCCAACACCCCACAACGCGGAGATATGGGAGCAGTTGGACAACACCCAACGCGCAGCCGCCCTCGACAAGCTGGCGCAGCTGATCGCCAAGGCCACAGAGACCGGAACCAGACAAGAAGGGGCAAGCCATGAGTGACCGGGGCAAGATCAGCGCGGCCCACTTGCGCCGCACCGCCATGGTATATATCCGCCAATCCACCGCGACCCAAGTCGAGCACAACCGGGAATCTACCGCGCGCCAATACGCCCTGGTTGACCGCGCCGTCGAACTCGGCTGGTTACGTGAACAAGTCGCCGTCATCGACCAGGATCTCGGCCTTTCAGGTGCCAGTACGGCGGACCGTTATGGCTTTGCCCAGTTGACCGCGGAGGTCGCATTGGGCCATGTCGGAATAGTCTTGGGCCTCGAGGTCTCCCGCCTGGCGCGCAACAATGGCGACTGGTATCGCCTGCTTGACCTGTGCGGCATGACGGATACCTTGATCGGCGACGCCGATGGCGTCTATCATCCGGGGCTGTTTAACGACCGGCTATTACTGGGGCTCAAGGGCACAATGAGCGAGGCTGAACTCCATATTTTGCGGGCGCGGCTCGACGGTGGAATCCGCAACAAGGCCGCCCGCGGCGAACTGCGCCGGGGGTTGCCCGTTGGCTTCGTTTGGGGCGACGAGGACGGCGAGGTGCGCTTCCATCCCGACGCGGCGGTGGTTGCCGCCATCCGCTCGGTGTTCGAACGCTTCGCCGAACTGGGTTCGGCGCGCCGGGTCTGGCTCTGGTTCCATGCCGAAGGCCTGGGCTTTCCCCATCAACCCAACCCGACCGGCGAAGCCCTGTGGTCGTTGCCCACCTATATCGCGATCCACCATGTCCTGACCAATCCGGTGTATGCCGGTGCCTATTGCTATGGAAAAACCCGCAATGAACGTTACATCGACGAACAGGGGCAGGTCAGGAAACGCATCCGCCATCTCCCGCAGTCGGAGTGGGCTGTTTTCATTCCCGGGCACCATGAAGGCTACATCGACTGGGCCACTTACGAAGCCATCCAGGCACGGCTCGACGGCAACACCCGCCCGCAACCCCACCAAGCGGGCGGCGCGCTGCGCGAAGGGGGCGCGTTGCTGCAAGGCCTCGCCGTCTGCGGCCACTGCGGACGGCGCTTGCGCACCCACTATCGCGGACGGAACGCCGCCCCCGGCTACCATTGCGGGGGCAAAAACGTCGTCAGCGGGCGGGGCGTCTACTGCCTCAACGTCGGCGGTGTGCAAATCGACGAGGCGGTGACACGCGCTTTTCTGGAAGCCCTGGAGCCTGCCGGTATCGAAGCCGCGCTGATGGCCGCCCAACAACTCGAAACCGATCAAGACGCCGCGTTCGCCCAGTGGCAACTGGCGGTCGAGCGCGCCCGCTACGAAGCGGAAAAGGCTGAACGCCGCTATCGCGCCGTCGAACCGGAAAACCGGCTGGTCGCACGCGGGCTCGAAACCGAATGGGAGCGGCGCTTGCGCGAACTGGACCAAGCCCAGGCCGAGCTGGCCCGCCGCCAACGGCAGCGCCCGGCCCCGTTGACCGTCGCCGAACGCAATGCGTTGCTGGCGCTCGGCCAGGATCTCAATCACGTCTGGTCAGCACCCGCCACCACGGCCCGCGACAAAAAGGAACTCCTGCGGACCTTGCTCGAAGAGGTCGGCATCGCCGTGTTCCGCGACGAACACCGGGCGCATCTGACCTTGCGCTGGCGCGGCGGCAGGCTCACCGAGTTGGATGTCGGCTTGCCGCGCTCCCGCCCCGCCACCGTCCGCACCGACGAAGACACCCTGTCGCTCCTGCGCCGACTGGCGATGCTCTACCCCGATGCCGTCATCGCGGGCATCCTCAACCAACAGGGCCGGACCACGGCACGGGGCCTGCGCCTCACTGCCAATGCCGTGGGCAACTTGCGGCGGCACTGGCAAATTCCGCGCTTCGAACCTTCGGAAGAATCCTCCGGGGGCGAACTCCTCAGCCTCCAGCAGGCGGCCAAAGTCCTCGGCATGGCACCATCAACCCTCCACCGATGGATCAACGACGGCTTCATCGCCGGGGAACAGGCCACACCCGGCGCTCCCTGGCAGATTCGCCTGACCGATGGCTTTCGCCGTCAATTAGTCGAAGACGTTCCCGAGGGCTATATCGTGATGCAAAAAGCCACCAAATTGCTCGGCGTGTCCCGCCAAACCGTGTTGCAGCGTGTAAAGCGTGGCGAACTCGACGCCGTCCATGTCTGCCAAGGCCGCAGAAAAGGTCTGCGGATCAAAGTGATAGACAACCAACCCGACCTGTTTACCCAACTCTCATGAACCTGGGGGCATTATGAAGCAGCAACCAACAGTCCCTTGATGTCAAACTCGACCACCCAGTCATAGTCCCAGCAGCGCCGCCTCGCCACCGACAGCGCGTCGTGCGCGGATCGGCCTGGCCGGTAGCCGTAGGAATCCGGATGGAACACCGGTTCCAGCAGCGGCTCAAGCACCCGCTTCACCACGGTTTGCGCGACCCGGCCGGCCACGGCCGGAACCCCCAGAACGCGCACCCCGCCCGATTTCTTCGGGGTCGGGACGGCCTTGACCGGCGGCGGAAAGTAGCTGCCGGAGCATAGCCGGTTCCAGAGCTTGTACAGGTTGTCGCCCAGCCGCCGCTCGAAGGTTTCGAGCGTCTCCCGGTCGATCCCCGCTGACCCGCCATTGGCTTTCACAGATTGGCAGGCTTCCCACACCCAGGCTTTGGGAATGGGGTACGGCTTTGTCATGACACAGGGCTCCTCCTGCTCGCACAGTTGGCCCCGCACCATGACGGGATGACGCGACCCCTTCGCTCCACCGCCATTACAGCGGCTTCAACACTGCTACGAGTCGCTCCGTCCCTTGGCGGCGCATCGGTACTGTCGGCCTCGCCTTTCGGGCTTGTGCCTTTCCCTTCGCATCGCCGCCGAAGGTTCCCGCAGTTCAACGCAAGAGCCCGGACCACGCTGGCGCTGCCTCTATGCCGGACACCGCAAAGGCCGTAAGCAGGTTTCGCCTCCGCTGATCCCGGGGCAACATCACCCCCCGGTTTTGATGTCATCTGAGCACTTTCGACACTTGAACGGCAGTTCACGGTTGTTCGCCTTCGTTGATCCATACCTGACGCCTTAGGACGCCTTTTCCGCAACGCTCACGACCCGCGCTTTTGACGCGAGCCGCTTGCGGTGGTTTGCAACCTGCTCCTGCAAGCCGGTTGCGAGGGGCCTGCCCTCATCTCTTACGCCGCTTGCTGCGGCACACTGATGTCGGTGCTCCAAACATGATTCGGCCGGTCAACAGCCAGGCCGCGCAGCAAGTAGGGATAGACCTTGTGTTGCGGGTGCGGGCGGCTGGTGTCCGGCCCCGGCGCCATGCCCGCCAACCCCGGCACCCCCATCAGCCTTTGCACCCGCTTGCGGTTGACCCGATGGCCCACTTGTTCCAAATAGACCACCATCTTGCGGCTGCCGTAGAATGGATGCCGCGTATATTCGGCATCAATCAAATCCAGCGGCGCCCGTTCCTCGGCGTCTGGACCCGCCGCCCTGCGGGGCGCGTAGGCCGTGGAGCGGGCAACACCCGCAAGCCCGCATTGGCGGGCCAGGGCCAGCGGCCCGTCAGCGTCGATCCAATGCCTGCGGTCGGCCAGGGGCTGATCCCGGACTTTTTTTCAGCCAGTCCAACTCCATCTTCAACCGCCCGATCTCGGAATACAGCCGATCCTGGCTGGATGACGGGTCAACCGGCCTGATCCCGCGCTTGACCTCGAACAGGCCCGCCGCCTGTTCTTGCAGCTCCCGCTTCCATTGCCCAACCTGCGTGGGATGCACCCCGAACTCTTGGGCGATCTCATTGACCGTTTTGATGCCCCGGATCGCCTCAAGCGCGACCTTCGCCTTGAACTCGCCACTAAAAACCTTGCGCTTCTTCTCGCTCACCACAACCCCCGTTTTCCTGAAGGCCTCCATCTTAAATAGAGTTGTTCCCGGTGTTAAGTTAATGATTATAGGCTATTTTTAGGTTCCAAAGACCCGCCGGAACCCAAAAAAGGAAATCAATGAGCCAGTCCAGGTGGTTTCTGATCCGATGGGTCAGGCAATGGAAAGCCTTCATCCCGCCGATGGCGTGTTCCACGGAAACGCGGGTTCCCGCATGCTGCCGGTTATGTTTGACCTGCGCGGCGGTCAGTTTCGGCTTCGGGTTGTTTTTAGATTTCTTCGGCCTTTTGTGTGGAAGGTTTATCTTGGATTTCACGCCATAATCTTTTTGCGCACCTTGGAACCCAAGGTCGAGCCACAGATTCACTCGATGGAACCATTTCAGTTTTGGGTCGAATACCTTTTTCATGAGCTTGTAGTCGTGGACGCTGCCGGCGAAGACGCAGAAGAGGAAAAGGATTTTCCGGTGCAGGGTCGTGAGGACGAGCGCCTGGAGCGTGTGGCGTTTTTTTTTCCGCTGAAGCGGGCCTTCTGGAGTTCCCCGTCCTGCGGCCTGACGCAGGCGCACTCCATCCCGTCGATGATGACGTCGCCATATTTATCGACGAGTCGCAGGAACTCCTCGGGAGTCCCAGGCGACCGCTCAGGGAGCACGCCGAGGTCCGACAGGCTCCGCAGCAAGACGGGCAGGAGTTTCTCCACATGGTTGTGGGCATGCCCCGAACTGAAGCCGAAAAGGAAGCCCAGCACGTCGAAGGTGGGGTATGTCTTGAGGTAATACAAAATGAAGAAAAGCTTCTTCCCGGGCGTGTCGAGATGGCCTTTTGGCCCGCCCGTTGGAACCTGCTTGATTTCGCCCTGCCGACACCTTTCCAGTTGGACGGCATCGTAGGCCGCCGCGAAGGCCGCAAGGAGGATGTTGAATTTTGGCAGGCTCATGCCGATGACGGACTTAATCTTGCGGTCATGCTTCTTGCCATCCAGCTTTTTAAATCTTTCGAAGGCCATGGGTTGTCTATTTTCTGTAGGGTATGGATACCCTATAATAAGGCAGTATTAAAAAAATTAACAGGGTCGGGAACAAGTCTAATGATTGTCCGAAAACTGGGGTCCACTATATTGTGCCAAACTCTCGTCAACAATCTGACAGATACGCAGCATCAGAATGCGCTCAGTAGTACCCTCGACTAGGATGGCCTTGTCAGCGAAATAGAGATCGCACTTCGTGAGCGTCATGTACTGATGCAGGAAATTCTGGTCTTCAGCGGGGATTGTGGACAAGCCTTTTTTGAAATCCTTAACCTTCGTGCGTCGAGCCCCATCGCCCGTCGGCGGCGTGCATAGAAAGTAGCGGACGGACTCAAAGCTTGCCGCGTTTGCAATATGCGACGGGAGGTGGGTTTAATTGATTTATTAAGTATGGTAGAGCATAAAATTTTCAAGCTTCTTAGGCAACCATTCCAATGGCGTATCAAATTGTTTTGTGCAAGTATTGCAACAGTTCCGAGGTTGTCCGTTACGGCACCCAAAGCGGTCGTTCCCGGTTTCGCTGCAAGGAGTGCGGGCGAATATTCAAGACCGACTGCGTGTACCGGGCCTACGAGCCTGGCGTCAAAGACCAGATTGTGGACATTGCCATGAACGGCGGCGGCATCCGGGATACTTCGCGCATTCTGGGTATCGGCAAAAACACCGTCATTTCCACGCTAAAAAAAGCTCCGCTGAAGTGGTCGCCGTGGACCCTTACATCGGTACGCGTGAGATCGCCGTCGAAATCAGGCATCCCCTTGATTCTCCAATGGATGTTCAGGCAGACGAGCCATGGAGCTACGTCGGCGACAAAAAGAACCAACGCTGGCTCCGGTATGCCATCGATGCCGTGACAGGCTGTGTCCTGTCGTTCGTTTTCGGGCGGCGCCAAGATGCGGTGTGCGAGCAATTGATCTCAAATTTGAAGGCATTCAATATCCGGACCTATTACACAGACGATTGGGGCAGCTATTCCGCACTCATCCCTAAAGACAAGCACGTCATTGGCAAGCAGCATGCTCAAAAAATAGAAAACAAAAACCTTTTGTTGCGAACCCGGATCAAGCGATTGACGCGCAAAACGATCTGCTTTTCAAAATTGGAAGCACTTCACAACACGGTGATAGGGTTGTTTATAAATAGATACTGCTTTCAATCTCAATAAATCAATTAAACCCACCACCTATGCGACGAATGTGTCGAAACAACGAACTGGATCTTCCATGCCAACTCGTGGGGATACTGGGCCGATAGTTTCTCTACTGCCGCACTGAGTTGGTTGATGAAGACTTTGGATGAAGGTGGGCTTCGGGCTCCTTGATAAAGACTAGGTGCGTTCCTGGCCTAGCTTCTTTGGAGCGGTATGCCTTGTGAAAGCTCTCCAGCTGCAACAGCATGTAAATAAGGTTCCGCGTTCCAAGTCCGTTATAGCCTTCGGGCAAGTGAATTCCATCGGAACCCGCGTAGAGGATCTTGGTATGGTCAGAGAGCAGGCCCTCGACATTGAGGGAAGTCTCTGGTCGCAGCTCCGTGTCATTGAGACCAGGGAATCCGAAAACCTCTAAAGCCGGAAGCAGCCTCTTCAACATTTTGTCGAAGTTATCCTGGATGTTCTTCTCAATTGAATCAACGGAGGCCTTCAGTTCGGCAGCAAGCATCTTGTCGGCCGCCGCAGCTGTGGGGGAATTCGCGGTTTTGTATAACGTGCCGAGCAGCTTGCCTATCACATCTGGATCGCCCTGCTTAGCATGATCGAGCGTCCGTTGAGCTCGCACGAAGCCACATTGAATGAGCGCAGCGAACTCTGCTACGCCATCGAGGTTTCGTTGGTTCGTTGAATCGGTCGGGTCAATTGCGACTACTCTCACGGTGTATGCCTTGGGAATCATCTCGCGGAGAAATCGATAGAAGTGCGAAGTTGGGTCGGAGGCGTTCTCGGCGGGTGGAATTTCCAACAGCAAATTCAACGTCGGCAGGGTCGCTACGTACTCGACACGCGCAATCGCCGTCGTACATGAGGTGTCGAGATCAATGATGAGGGTGACAGTGGACCTAGATCAGCTGCTCCGGCGTCATAGGAGAAAGACAGCGTGAGCGCGATTTTTGGTAATGCTGACAGTACGGCTTCCGGGGAGTTTCCGCTGTCTCGTAACTCCTTAGCTGCAATGAACTTGCATCGGATACCATCAGAAAAATCCTCAAGCCGAAAACGAGGACCGACTTCGCCTGCGAAGCGGTCGAACACATCAGTTAGTGATGTCTTGCCACTATTGTTTCTGCCGACAACCACAGTTGATGTCTGTTCCAACATAATCTCAACATCTTCGAGCAGCCTGAAACCTTCGATCCTAACCTTCTCTATATACATAGTTTCCCTCCCCCATTTACAACACAATATTACCCAATAAATTCCTAGCAGAAATGCGATTTGTATTTCGAATCGAAACCGTCACCAGTCAGTGTAATTGCCTGTTCCATATCTATGGGTGTGAACGACCCAAACAGTAACCACTCGTATAGAAAAAGTCGTTTAATATAATTTAACGGCTGTCCGGATTTGGCCGTTACACAAAGCTTTGCATAACAACCATTTGACTAAACCGTTATCGTTGTGGGTGGTGTACCTCCCACAGTGCTGCGAAAATATACGGCAGCTTATCTAGTGGTTATTGTTCAGGCAATATTTTTCAATCAACTAGCGCCTTCAATAGTGCATCTTTGACATCCTGATAAAATTCAATATCCAATTTCGTCGCCATATCATCAGAAAGGTCAAATAGCTGCCGCCGACAAGCGACTGGAAGCAGCAAGGATTTTGCACCCTTTTCCACGGCAATCTCAGCCAAAGATACTGCGTTATGAATAGGTTCAATGATCCCGCCGACCGTTACCTCTCCGACCACGATCAAGCCACCGCGCACTGATTTGCGGAGCAACGCACTACACAACGCGACCAAAGAGGACACGCCGATTTTCGCGCCAGACTTAGCCGCATCGAAACTACGAAGCTGCACAGAAAACTCATGGGAGCGCGGGTCTCGGTCACCCACTAATTGCACGGCGCGGGTATAAAGATTCTGTTCGGCGCAACGGATCGACTGCTGAAACGCCTGAGGCACGGGTTTATTCAGTACCCGCACACCGCTGCCGGGACCTTCTGTCACTTCCAGACGGAAAAGCCCAGGATGCTCATCCTGACCACCGGGCGAGATTGTCCATATCTGGCCTGCCTCCAGCGGTTCGTCTCCAATGCCACTTTGCCCTTGAAGTTCCGGTGTGGTCACAAACTTCTCCACACCTTCCGCACCCAAGGTGTAGCTGAAATGAGTATTGCGGAATTCTGCCGCGCCAATGCGCTTCTGCTGCTCCTTCACCCGGCGTCGAACTTCCAAGGCCAAGCGAACGGCCCATTCCATGTCTTCATCGTTTACCGTATCTGCCATGCCTGGAGAGATCAGTTTAAGCAATCCACTGATGGTCTTGTTGACGCCGTTGATGTCCCGCCCAGACAGCGCCCCGCCAAAGAAAACGCGGTTCTGCAACATCGCCAGTCGGCTTTGGTCTCGTAGCTGAGTAAGGCATTCAGACAGATAATCGCTCACCAGTCCGAAATGGTCGGTAAAAATGTCGGGCTTTAGTTTGGGCACATCCCAGCCAGGCAGGTAACAGTGGATGCGGTCCATGAAGGCCGTATCGTTGCGCATTTCTGGCGGCAGAGGCTGGAACAGATGGCCAACACGCTGCTGATGCGCCACATCCACATCGAAATTGCCGACCATCACAATCGACCCATCGGCGCGGATGCTCTCCTTGCCGCGTGAGAATTCTCCACTTTCCATGTAGCCCTTCATTATATTCACGCCATCCTTTTGGTCGAAGGAAATGCCGGATACTTCATCGAAACACACCACGTCATATTGGCAGACCAAGCCTCGTTGGCCGTTGGCGTTGTTCACGAACATGTGTGCCACGGTCGCCTTGCCACCGGACACCAGATGCGCATAAGGCGACACCTGTTGGAATAAATGTGATTTGCCGGTGCCGCGTGGACCAATTTCCACCAAGTTGTAGTTCCGCTCGACAAAGGGCACCATGCGTAACAGCATGGCGTCCTTGCCTCGTTCGGAAAGCTGGGCAGGTTCGATGCCGATGGAGCGAAGCAGAAAATCTTTCCATTCTTCAGTCGAAAACTGGGCGCGGGCTTTCGCCATTGTCTCTAGCACATCGCGCTGCGAAAGCTGAATTGCACGCAAGCCATCCACCGAGAAAGGGCGGCCACCTTTTTCCAAGGCAATGGTGGCATCGTAGCCGAGACTCACCTCCGCATAAAAACCGCCGGTCAGCATCCGCTGATGTTCTTTCACCAAATCGTCGGAAATTCGGACATCGCGTAGTTTGAGCGATGGTAATTCGGCCACATAGGAATCGGTCTTTGCATCCAACCGCGCCGCGATAATGTCGATAATGCGTACTTGGCCCTTTTCGCGGGCGGCGGATTTAATAAGTTCCTCGTTACCTGCGCGGACGGTGCGTTCAGACAGTTGGCGCTGAACGATAGCCAAGCCATCTTGAATTTCCTTCTCGTCGATGGTCGCGCAGTAGCGCCCTAGCATGAATTCCACCACATAAGTTGGCACCGGAAACTGCCGCGAGAACTGCCGAACCAGATCCTTGCGCACAATGTAGCCATCGAAGGTTTCTGCCGCCTTGCGGTCCAATTCATCAAGCTGCATTTAAGGCCTCCCCAAAATTCAGTTGTTCCTCACAGACTTTCTGGCCCTCTCGGCGCAAAACCACCGAGACCAGTTCGCCGAGCAGATCGTCCACTTCCTCGAAAATTACGCGGCCTTTGCCGTCTGTGGCTATGCCCTCCGCATCACCTAACGCAGACCCTAAGCGCTCGACACTCAAGGAATATTCGTCTTTACACTCGATGGAGGGGCTGATGGCAATCGTGCAGATTGTTTTGCGTGTATTCCATCTCACCGAGACAATCTTCGGAATACCAGCCGTAACACCTGGACTGCTGACGCGCAGCAGTGGGATTACCGACTCCTGCGGACTCAAACCACCATGGTCATACTCGCGTCCGCTGGAAAATGCGGATATGCCGGGTGCCAAGGCAATCCGGACAGTGTTGTGGTAACTCCACGGTAATACTAGCCAGTCGTGATCGCCTACCGCATCCTTGAGTACTGCGCAACGTCCCCATTTGGTTTCGGTCACTTTGGCAGGCAACTCAGCCTTCGGTAGCCCGCCAGGCAGCAACAACCAACCGTGGTCGGTCACGACCCACACTTGCTTCCACCCTGCCGCTAGTAAACGGCGTAGCGTGCGTTTCAGATCATCTAAGTGCGAGGGTACCGCCCGCGCCAGGCGCAAGCCCTTGTTGTGACCGTCGCTGTCGATGTCACCGGGAAATTCCGCCCAACCCCGTCCATACGCCAGTGTCGGCTGCTCGGTATCGACAATGGCGTATGCTGTTGCCTCCATCACCTTGCGCAACTTGTCGGCGGTGTAATCACCCTTCGGCAATTGCGGCTCAAAGCCTTGCGCCTTTGCTCCGAATCCTTCTCCCGGCGGTGGCAGGGTGAGGTTGATCGCTTGGGCCGCGACGGGCGAAACCCACACCTTGCCACTGCTGGTCACCGATGGCACGCTGGTAAAACCCCTTGTCACCTCGACCGCCAAACCCTCTGCCAGCAGGAGAGATTCCAGCTCACGCGCCAGATCAAAACGCAGTCCATCGACGAAGAGCAACACGGTTCCGTCGGAAACATCAGGCAAACGCCAATGCGGGTAGCCTTCGCTTCGCACCATGCCTTGGAAGCTTTCGGACAGCTTTTCCAGCCAACGCCGGTAAAGCCTGTCCAGAACCGCATATATGGGTTTCTCGTGACCGGCCTGCTGGGCAATCGCCATGGCTGCGCGGGCGCTGGCATCGACCCTCCAGCCGACATCGGCATAATAGCCTGCCAGCTCATCCACGCTGCCGCCGGGTATTGGAGCGAGAAAAGAAGTTGCGATATGGGCCAAATCTTTCAGGACAACGGCCATTGGGGAGCGGCCCATCTTGGCCCATAACATTTCACGGCGTGGGCCATGCTGTTTTTCCAAATCAAGCAGCGTGTTGGCCGCTTGGGTCGGCTCCTGGGCGACGGCTTTCAGTAGATCGTCCGCCAAGCGTCTTTCATCGGCCTCGTTCTCGCGGGGATAGCGCTCTGCTCCTGCGAAAAGATCATGGGAAGGAATGCCTTTGAAGACATCATAGGCATCGGGATAAAAAAGCCAGTGTGCGCAATATTTCTCCCAAAGTGGGAAGGCCGCTTCGCCTGACCGGCTGCCCATGATGCGTTGCGCCACCTCCATTGGCCCTGTGGCGAGGTCCACACCAAAGCGCGAGCGGGTGGTGGCTATGAATGAAAGCCAGCCATCCGCTTTCTCGGCCTGCACAACGCCAGGCAGCGATAGCCAGCGCAGCACATCATCGGCAGGCTCGGGATTGATGATGTCGTCCAATAACCGCTTATCCAGCGTCTGCCCGGATAGGGCCTGAAGGTTGCGCTCCAGCAACTTGGGAAAAGCGATTCTCAGGGTTTGCAAAGTCTCCTGATCGCCAGCCACCGACAGTCCCAGCCCGCCCCGTTTGCTTTCCAGAAAGGCTCGGAGTGTCCAATCCTTACTATTCTCTTGCCGCCAGAACAAACCGCGATATTGCAACTCGGCGACGGGCGACAATTGGGGGTCGTCCTTTAGCCCCCGCAGATCCGTTCGCAGGCTGCCATTCGCCACGCCGGGCAGGTACAGCACGGGCGTTTCGCCAGCGGCAAGCTGGCCTGCCTGGCGATCCGCCACCATGCGCAACCAGACGCCGGGGCCAGTGCGTTCATCGGGCAGATAGTCTCCTAGGGAAAACAGGGCAGGCAACGCTGCCTTGACCTTTGGAATGACACCTTCCCACTCACGCTTTTCATCCGTCCAGAGAATGGCGACGGGTGCGGATTCGAGGGTGGGGTTATAACGCTTCGCCTGCTCCCGCAAGCGGGCAACTAAGGCATCAAGCACGGTTTGAGGGGATGTTTTCATGGCTTAGATCGTCAAATGCCCACCCGCGAAACGTAGCCCGCGATTCGCCAGGGTTTTCAGTTTCGGGTGGCGGCTGTTGAAGACCGCCTTGCCGGAGGCGATCCATACCAGGCTACGGGGATAATTGAGAAAAGGGGTTCCCCGCATCCATCCTGTCAACCAAGCCAGTTTGGCTTCAATCTCTGCGATGTTGCCGGTGCTGCCTGCCGGATGCACTTCAATCCAGTGTAGATACGCAGACTCGCCCTGCTGCCTGCCTACCACATAATCCCAACGCGCCGCTTGAGGTTGGGTCTTTTTTAAGGCCGTATCCACATCCACGCTACCCAGTAGTTTCGTCCCCGGATCAACGGCCACATGGGCCTTGTCGGCAGCATTCAATGCCTGCAAGCCAGGGCGTAGCGTTCCTTTCAGATTCGGCGTGGCATTCACATCATCCGCAAAACTCATTGCCCCTCCACTGCAAGGCCCGTGGAGGCAAAAGCCTGGGAATTGGCGACCACTTTAGCCACCGTGTCGTTGGCGCGGGCGCTGAATTCCAGCAATCCGCCCCAATTGGCTTCTTGTGCCACCGCCGAGGCAGGATCGAGATGGGTGATGTCCTTTACCGGCCCGTCGGGTTCAAAATAATAAACCCGTGATTGCTTGGCGATGGCCTGCTTCGCCATGGCCCGCAACCCGGCAGTATGGGACGCGTCGAAAAGATCGAGCAAATCGTCAGCGCTGCCTTGATACTGGCGCAGCGTTTCCAGCGCCCAAACCAACTCCAGCACTTGCGGCGAGTGGGAGGAAAGGCAGACTTTATAACCCCGTGTCATCAATTCCAGCACGATCAACAGCACGGCTGAAATGGCGCGGGGGTGCAGGCCCATTTCCAGTTCCTCGATAATTACCCACTCAATCTCGCCCCGGCGAGCCACCTTGCTGGGCGGCATCAGCCAATACAAACCCAGCAGTAGCGGCACAAACTCCCGTTGCCCCGCCGACCATACCATGAAGGGCAGTTGATTCGAGCCCGAGCCTAGCACCAGGCGCTTTTGCGACTGCACCTTGTCCACCGTCAGCTTGAATCCACCGAATACGCTGGCTTGCAACAAATCGCGGTAATCCAGCTTGAGCCGGTTGGCTTGCGGAAACAAAGGCCCGGTGCCGGTGAATTCGCGCTCCATCAACATCCGCACTTCTTCACTGAAGGCCCGCACCGCGTAAGGGTCGCCCGCGCTATAGCCCTGGAAAGGTTTGGGCCAGCCATTCGCCAAGGTCATGACCCGTTGCGCGGGAATCAGGAACACCGATTCGGTCTTGGTGCGTTGTTTGCGCGAAATTTTCTTCAACACGTCCACGGGCTTGCCGTTGACCCGCACGTCGCTGTCGTCGCGCCAGATGGAATGCATCCCCTCGCCCAAATAAATATCCAGAAAATCAGCCAGGCTTCCGCCGTAATCCAGGCCGTAAGTGTGGAGTTGCTGTTGGATCAGGCCGGTATCCAGCAGGAGTTTCAACCACTGCAAGCTAATGCTTTTACCGCTGGCCTGCGGCCCCACCAGCACGGTCAAATCGCCGAAACTCAGGTCGGCTTCTTGGATCTGGCCGATGTTTTTCAGGGTCAATCGTTTCATGAGTCATCGCCCCAATCGTTGCGCAAGGATTGAATCCGCTGCTCGACTTCGGCGGCATCCGCTTTGGGTAGCTTGCGAAATTCGGGAGATTGCAGCAATGCCATGCTGGCGGCAACGCTGCCTTTCTTCGCCGCCGAGACAGTAGCTGGAGGAAAAGCCGTCGGCTCATCCAAAGTAGACGCGCCTTCTAGGCGCGTATTGGACAAGCGGCTGGAAGCCGCTGCTACACGCTTCTCCGCCAGGCTAGTGTGGTGGTGGTTGATGCGCGTGCCTTCCGGCTCGCCGTATTGCGGGCCTAGCGCGTACCAAGGGGCGGAAGGCACGTCTTTGCCCCGGTCGGCTTCCCATTTTATGCCGAGCTTGGCGCGGGGGATGCGCAGCACTTCGGCTTCGACGAAGGGGCGGATGTTCAGGCGCACACCGTCGTTCAGGTCGGGTTCCCAGCCCATGGGCTGTTCGGCGAGCGGTTTCCAGCGCACGAAAATATCATACGGCGGCTCGCCTTCGAGGATGGCTTCCAGCTTGGTTTTCAGCGCTTCCGCCTTGGCCAGCTTGAGGCTGGCGTCGGCGTTGCCGGCGTCGATGGCGCGGCGTTGCTGGGTGATCCAGTCGCCCAGGTAGGTGTGGATCAGGGTTTGCAGCTTTTCGCGGGTCAGCGCGTGGTAGTTCAGCAGGGCCGAGAAACCCTCCTTGTGGCCGTCCCAGACATGCCAGATGAAAGGCCGCTTGTGGAAGCGGGCGACATGCTGCTCGAAAAACCTATCGCGCAGCCATAGGTTCAACGTCATGCCGTCGCAACCGGCGTCTTTCAGCAGTTGCGCCTCGCGGGCGGCGGACCAGTCGTCGCCGAAGGCGCGGGCGAGCAAGGCGCGTAGCCGATCCGCCGCCGTCGGCTCGCCGCGCACGGGCGGCAGGCAGACGATGCCGTCGTCGTCACTGAGGTCGGCCAGTTCATTGCATCGGGCAATCCAGGCGCGGGCTGTGGACGCGACTTCCAGTCGCGGAGTAGACGCGACATCTTGCCGCGCTTCAGACAAGCGGCTGGAAGCCGCTTCTACTTCAGCCGGCCAGCGGTAGCCGAGCAGGCGGGCGACGGCGACTTGCAGCGGGTCGGTGGAGGGTTTGGGATGGCCGTGGAAAATCCACTGGGTCGGGTCGTCGGAATATGGTTGCGGCAAGCCGTCGGGGTAACGCTCGGCGGCAACTTGCTGCCAATGGGCTAGGTCGAAGGGGACAGAGTAAAGAACCCCCGAAGGAATGATAATTTTTCCATTTAATGAACGTACCGACTCTTGAAATCTTTCGCTACTACAAAATACCCATAGTGCGGAAAGGTGGCTAACTTTTTTCGGGATCAGCGCAACACCATTCTGAGCATGTACCTCTCCAAGTGACAGTGTCGCTTTCAAATCGCGCGTTCTCGCGACAAAAACCCCTTTTCTCCCCCACGCCTTTTTTCCACGAATACGCGCAGCATCACTCTGCGCAAGGACTCCTTCCCCTTCCCTCCATTCAATAACTACCTCGCGCCCAGAAAAATGAGCCGACTCTATTGGAGAGTTTAGCAATGGAGACCATACTCGATTATCAATTTTTTGGAGTTCCCAATAGTAGCGATCAAACCGTTCCATATCGCCTCTGGATGATCCTTCATATAGGCTGACATATGATTTCAGGAGACTATCAGTACTGTGTTCGTCAAACGACACACGCGCATCTGGATTCTCCAACTGCCCCGCCTGGCTCAACTCGACCACCCCGCCAGTTCTCAACAACTCCGCCTTGCCTTCCGGCGTCCGTGGCCCGCTGGCGTCAATGCCACGCAGCGTAGACGCGCCTTCCAGGCGCGTATCAAGCAAGCGGCTGGAAGCCGCTTCCACGTTCAATAACTCCTCCTTGCCTTCCGGCGTCCGCGGCACGCTGGCGTCAATGCCGCGCAGCGTAGACGCGCCTTCCAGGCGCGTATCGTGCAAGCGGCTGGAAGCCGCTTCCACGTTCAACAACTCCGCCTTGCCCTCCGGCGTCCGCGGCACGCTGGCGTCAATGCCGCGCAGCGTAGACGCGCCTTCCAGGCGCGTATCAAGCAAGCGGCTGGAAGCCGCTTCCACGTTCAACAACTCCGCCTTGCCTTCCGGCGTCCGTGACCCGCTGGCGTCAATGCCGCGCAGCGTAGACGCGCCTTCCAGGCGCGTATCAAGCAAGCGGCTGGAAGCCGCTTCTACCGGCATATCTAACAAGCGCCTGGAAGGCGCTTCTACTCCCTTGCTCAGCGTCAGCAGAATAGCGTTCACCACCTCGCCAGTGATGGTCTCGAAAGCGCCCGAACCTAGCCGCGCCAGCAAATTCCACGTTTCCTGCTTCAGCAAGCGTTCCCGCTGCTTCTTGTAGCTGCCAAGAAACAGCCAATTCTGCGGCATGACAAACTGCACCACGCCACCGGGTTTGCACAGTTTCAGGCTGCGTTCCAGAAACACATTGGCCAGGTCGCCCTTGGCGGTTTTGTAATGGGTTTCGCAGAAATCTTTGAGAATGGGGCCGTGCTGTCCCGCGCCGAGATAAGGCGGGTTGGTGACGACCAGATGATAACGCCCGGTCAGGATGCGGATGGCCTGCGCCATGCCTTGGGCGGCGACCCGCGCTTCGACGGCGTTTTCATCCTCGCTGCCGGCCAGAGCCTGTTCCAACAATGCCGCGACTTCTTCCCAGCCAGCAGCGAACAGATCGCCCTCTCCCCCGGCCCCTCTCCCGGAGGGCGAGGGGAGAAAAGCGTGCGGTTCCAGCAAGCTGCCGAGTTCCGGGGCTTTTTGATATAGCGCATAGAGGGCGGCCATGCCTTCTTCCAAATGCTGTTCGCCATTGGCCAGCTTGAGCCAGTCCGCTTTCTTGCTCTGCGGGGCGACGCCGCAGCAGGCAATGTTGAGGCGTGGCAGCGGGCGGTAGCCCAAGGGTTCGCCGTTTTCGTCCGGGTAGCGCCAAGCAGCCAAGGCCAACGCGAAGGCGGCGATTTCCACGCAGCGGGCATCCAGTTCCAGGCCGTGCAGATTGTCGGCCAGCACGCTATTGATTGCGTCGCGGACGGTCAAACCTTCCCCGGCCACACGCAAAGGCACGAGGTAGTGCAGCGCGGCCACCAGAAAATGGCCGGAACCGCAGCAGGGGTCGAGGAGTTTGAAGTCGGCCAAGGATTTAGGCCAGCCGGGGAAAGTGCCTGCCGCCGGTGTAGAAGCGCCTTCTAGGTGCTTATTATCTTCTAGGCTCTCAATCAATACGCGCCTGGAAGGCGCGTCTACAGTAGACGCACCTTCCAGGCGCGTATTGATTGTAGACACGGCATCTTGCCGCGTATCAAACAAGCGGCTGGAAGCCGCTTCTACTTTCTTTGGATTGTCGCGGATGTATTGGCGCACCCTTTCGGCGTGGGCCGCGCTGCGAATAATCATGTCGAAGGATTCCTTTTCCCAAAAAGTCCCTTCGCGGCCTCGGACGCGGTTGATGGCGTTGGACGTGAACGATTTCCACGAGTGGAGTATTTCGGATAGTGAATGTTTTCCCAAGGGCGACAGCAAGGCATGGACATGGTTGGGCATGACCACGGACTCGATGAGTTGATAGCGCTCGCCGTCGAAATAGGCCAAGGCGTCTTCGACGATGCGCTTGCACTCGGGGTCTGCCAGCGGCAATTCACCGTACCCTTGGTCCAGCCAATAGTCGATGCGTTCCGGGAAAAGCCGGTAATACTCGCGCTTGTCCGCTTCGGAGCGGGGTTCTGGGTGGTCTTTAAGCCATTGCTCGCGTTCGTTTTTCCATTGCGCCAATTTTTCCTGCGGCAGAGAATCCGCCGAGCGAAACGTCACGAAATAAGAAACCCCTTCCTGACGCCAATGCGGCAGGTTTCCTGAAAGCACTGCCAAAGGCTCATGGGGGTCGAAGTAACCCAAAGTAGACGCGCCTTCTAGGCGTGTAGTAGACGCGGCATCTTGCCGCGTTTTATCTAAGCGGCTAGAAGCCGCTTCTACTTCGGTATCGGTTAAGCGCCTGGAAGGCGCTTCTACAAACGCTTCTATTATGCGCAAATAGGGCATCGCCACCGGCAAGGGTTTTTCAGCATGACGGCCCAGCCACCAGCCGCCCAGGGCGTTTTCCAGCAGAAAAGCGACCATGTATTGCTCGGTGAAGAGTTGGGTCACCGCAGGCAGTTCGTCAGCACCGACCTTGCTGCCGGCGTTTTTCATCTGTCGTTGGACGGCTTCCTTTTTCGGTGCCTGCCAGAACTGGTAGCTCCAGCCTAGGCTGTCGTCGGCGGCAAACACGCTGGCGGGCAGTTTTTGCAGCAGTGCCTCCAGCGCCTGTTCGGTTTCCAGCGGCAATTCCAAGGCCAGCGCCGGGCTGTCGGGGCGGAACACATTGGGCAACATGGCAGAGGCATACCGGCCTGCCACTTCCCATTCGCTCCGAGCAGGCGGCGAGAGGGTCGCGGCGTCTTCCTTGCAGTCTTGCAGGCTGACCGGATAGCCATCCGGATGCATCAGCAGATCGTTCTCGGCCAGGAAACGGGCGAAGAGCATCCGGTGCCAATGCTCGTAGGCGATCTCGTTGACGAGATGGTCGATGGTTTGCGTGTCGTCCGGGCGCAGACTGTCGCCCAATTGCCGGCCATGGGCACGGAGCCGCACACGCAGTTTTTTTTGCGCCTCGCTGGCATGGCCGGGCGCTTCTTTGGCAGCGACAGACCCGGCATGGAGCGCTCTTAGCGCACCCGCCTCGGCGATTTCACGGGCCTGGGCGATGAGGGTTTCCAGTTTGCGGCGGTCTTCGCGGGGCAGGGTTTGTTTCATGCTAGAAGCGGCTTTCTTGGTCAGTCGGCGGTTATATTTGCACAGGCCCGGCGGGCAGTTTTTCCAGCACGGCTTGCCTGACATCGGCGAGCCAAGCGTCCAAATCGGCCTCTGAGTGAAGGATACGGCGCGGCGGTGATAGGGCTTGCACGTTAGGTTC
Organism: uncultured Gammaproteobacteria bacterium; assembly: GCA_963753955.1. Lineage (GTDB taxonomy): Bacteria > Pseudomonadota > Gammaproteobacteria > Methylococcales > Methylococcaceae > Methylumidiphilus. The sequence continues at coordinate 133,852 of CAVWEM010000024.1, read as the reverse complement.
GATCTTTTTAGCGGCAAGAGCCAGTGCGCGAGCGGTTTGGCCGCGCAGGGCATCGCGCTTTTCAGCCCAACGCCCGACGCTGCATCGGTCTAGGGATTCGATCAATTCATCCAGGGTGCCTAGCTTGGGGGCGCTGTCAGGCGCCAGAAGTTGCGTATCGCGTAAGATGGCGGCGCGGTCTTCGTGCAGGAGTTGCGCCCATTCTGACGCAGTCTCGATCTCGCCAATGGCATCGTCATAGTGGGCACTGTAGCCGGAAAAGGCATGGTTCACTACGGATCGCAGGGCATCGGCAGCGCGGTTCAACAGCGGCGCCACCTTGTCTGGATCGTCCAGCAGCAGACGGCTATCAAGAATGGCGTCGCGCTCGGTAGTGATGGCTGTTGCCTCGGCTTGGCCGTCAAGATGCGCAATCAAGCCTTCAAGCTGCTTCCAAGCGGGTTCCCGCTGGACAATCTTGGCCGCTTGGGCTTCAAGCGACGCGAGCAGCTTGGCGACCGTGGTTTCCTCTTCCGCCAAGCGCTTGACCAGATCGCGGCCCGACAGGGAAGCGAGCTCGTCGATAAGCGCATCGGCTTTGGCTTGCGGGCGAGGCGCGGGGCCGAAGGCTTTAGCCTGGGCATCTTTCAGCTTGGCGACGAAATCGGGTGCGCGGGTTTCGGCATCATCGGGCTTGCATTTGACCAAGCGGGCAATGGCTCGCTTTTCTTCGTTGGAAAGCGGCGCGGTCTCGCGGGAGAAGGTGCTGGCGGCGACATCGCGGCGATTGAACTTGCCAATCGGCCAAGGTACGTTACCGGCATTAACCACCCGCAACTGGCCGTTGGCAAACAAGACCGCCAGCAAGGCATCCACGGCATCTTGCGACCAGCCATAAGGTACGCCCATAAACGCCTCGCGTAACTTGGCCCCTTTCAATGCACTGGAGCCGATAGATTTAAGAATTTCTTGCGCCGCCGGATGGCTTTCCGCCGCACCGGCATGGCCTATCCGTTCCAGCGCATTGACCAAGCCCTTTTCCGCATCGATGAAAGCTTTGTCCCAGCCTGCGGCATCAGCCATGGAAAACCGGCAATAGAGACGGGTGGCACCATCGGTGCCGGCTTTCTTGAGGCGGTCTTCAAGCGAGTTGCCTTCTTCTACGATTTGACCGCCTCCTTGGACTACCTGGGCTTGGGCCAAGGCCTCCCGTAACAAGTTACGCACCCGCTCTCCAGCATCAGTACGCTGTTTAAGCAGTGCGTTGCGGGCTTCCTCTTCTTCACGTTCGTTGGCTTCGCCAAAATGGCCTAAGGTGCGGTCGGCTGCCTCGTGAGTAATCACCGCACGGACTAGTTCATCTTTTTTCGGCAACGCGACATGGGTAAAGACAGTGGCAGAAGTGAGTCCGGCACGGGAGGCATCCAGCAATACTTCCTTGGCCTCCGTGCCGTCCAGGTCGGAACGCAGCCAGACTGGAATCCCCTCCTCTTTCTTGGGCGCGGTAATTGGGTCGGTGTGCAGCTTGAGGCGGCGGATTTCCTTGCTCGCCCCCTGGGGAATAGCCAATTTACGCACCCCTTCAGCCGAGAGTTGCATGAGTTGTTCGCGGATTTTGCTTTCGTAAATTGAAGGGTCGCTACGCAAAGCCTCTTCCTGGCCGCGCTGATAGGCGAACCAGTCGGCGCTTTTCTTGGTTTGGAGGCGGAATTCCTCGACTCCGCCATCGGACAGGCGCATCAGAAGCCGCTCCTTGTCCACCAGTTCGTCTAGCACCGCCCGCAATTCGCCACGCAACGCGGCGCTGTGGGTGGTGAGGTCATCCACCAAGACATCGGCGATGGTCTGGGCATCGGTTCTGAGTCCTGTGTCCTGAGCCGAATTGCTGGTGATGCGAGTAAGCAGGAATACGGTTTTCAAGGCTCGGGCCTTGAGTTTGTCACGGGGATTGTCGGCAGCATCAAGCCTGTCGATAGCATTGGCGGTTTCGGCGCTGATTTGGCTGGTCTGGCGCAACCTCATGCGAATTTCATCGTAAATAAAATCGCCGCCGACAATGTGGCCAAGCGGCGCATCCTTGGCTTTGCGGACGGCATCGAAGGCAAGCCGCAATTGGGAGCGAAGCTGTACGCCGGTGCCGGTCGTGTCCGTGGTCGCCAGCACACGCTCCCATAAGCGCTGGCGTGTAGGCAGCAAAGGGTAGCTGGGCGAGAGGATGGCTTCGTCCTCGCGGCGATGGGCAAATAGGCTGCCGTGCAAGTGGGCCGAGACTTCGCCCAGGCAACCGCTGGAGCTGAACAAGGTAGCCAACGGCACGCTAGCGGTAGCTTTTTTCTTCAGCACCGTTTCGCGCAGGACTTCTTCCACATCGGAGTCGGAGAGTTGAACCGGGACGGGAAAACGGCCCAGCAGTTTGGACAGCACCGGCGTGTCGGCTAGCGTGCTCTGGCCGGTGGCAACAACCAGTACCCGGCCGTTGTAGCTCTTGGTCAGGCTTTCGATGACTTCTTGCACGCGAATGGCACGGTCGGTGCTGTCGGCGATGTATTGCTGTAGCTCATCAATCACCAACAGAAAGATCGGCATTTCCGCACCGCCATTGACGGCTTCGAGGAAATACTTGAGAAAGTCGTCCTGGCCAATGTCTCCCTTGGATGAAAACTGGCTTTCCAGCTTGTCTCCCAATTCGAACGCATCCCGCGCCAGCGAGGGTTTGGCAGTGAGAATAGCGTCGTGAAGGTGCGAGGAAACATACAGATCCAGCAGTTCGCGCTCTAGTATCCGGCCTTTGGACTTTAGCGCCTCCCGCACTGGGCTTTCGATGCCTTCATTACGCAGCCACAACAAAGCGCGGGCCTCGTCATATTTGACGGGCAAACCCACGGCCTTGAACACGATGCCCAGCACCGCCTTGCGGATGCTGTCGCCTTCACCCTGGCTTAATGTTCCGGATGCCGCCCGCATCGTGGTCTTGCGTTGGCGTGCCAGCGTATCGAGTTCTTTGAGCGCATCCACCACTGAATGAGGCAAGCGGGCAATATCGCGCGGGGTGCGCCCATCATCCAAGGGATCGTTAGTCCATAAGGCGCGGGCCATTTTGACCAGATGTGATTTGCCGCTGCCAAAGAAACCGGAAACCCAGGAGGCAGGGGATTCCTGATTTTTGCGCAAGGTTTCGACGAAGGATTCGAGGATTCGCCGCAGGCCATCCTCGTAGTGGCCTTTGCAGACGAAGGTTTCCAGTTCAAAGCGCAGGGTTTGGCGTTGTTGCTGATCGAGCGCTTCATCGACTTTGGCGACTCCCTGGTTCTCCAGAGAGAAAGCATCAATGTCCTTGTCGAACACTTCACGGTTTTTCATTCGTCATTCTCAGGTTATGGGTCAGCCCGTAATCGGCACGGCGAGGTAGCCCCAGCCATCCTTCGCTCCCAGCAGCCGGTAAGCGTTGTTCTTGGAGTCATGTTCACCAGGGAAAAAGATCACCAGTCGGCCTGGTACATGGCTTTCGATTTTCTCAATGAGCGAGGAGACACTCAGCAGACCAAACATGCCCCCACCCCCCACCAAGGACAGCACGTCGTTTGTGGTCATAGTCTTGGTTTTTTCTGCGACACGCTCGACCAGATGCTCTTGTAGGCCACGCACATTGCCTTGGTCATCCCATAATTGCCGGGGACGGCGCAAATATCGCTCCCTATACTCGGAACTTGCCAGCCAGCAGGAAATTTCCGGCGCAAGGTCAAGTTCCACCCATCCATGCTGAAGGGTAGCGATTTCGCGGGCAAATTCGCCTGACTCGATCAAACGGCGCGGCTTACGTTCGTCGCTTGGGGGATAAACAACCATAACGACCCGCTCACGGGCGGAGACGTTTTCCGGCCAAGGTAGGGCCAAATGTTCTTTTAGCCGTTCTAAAATGGTCTGTGCTAAGGACATTAGATGAGTCTCGACTCAGTTTTTCTGAGGAAGCCAGGAAATCCAACATCAAGCACACCGCCAGAGTAAGCCACCTTCAGCAGCCCCTTGGAACCAGCCGTCTGTAATAGCTCAATATGCCTATCAGTGGATAGAACTAGTGCTTGAGAGTATGTGCCTTTCAACAACGCTATGCCACTGTGGCCTTCAAGCCAATCGATAAAAGCAGCATAAGTAGCAGAAGCAATTCCTGTCTTAGGGGGAATTCGGATTCTGGTTTTTCCAGCAGATATACCTAAGTAACCGAATTGATGGAAAGATGCGTAAAGATTATGGCTGAAACTTCTGTACATGGATTCTGTATATTTTTCTGGCGCATACTTGCGAATCCATGACTCAAAATCAGGACGCCCCATAGTTTCTCCCACGGGAGTACCCAGCACCATCGTCAGACATTCACGAAGAATGGGTTCCCGAGCCATCGCCAATAGTCCTATGAGCAAAGGCGAATCCTCAAGTGCAAAGCGATGAAGTCGCCGCATCTCACGAAACAAGCAAATTTCCGGATCAAGGGCATACAATCGACGTAACAATGCGAACGTCTTGAGTCGATTGGAAGCCGTGGCCTTGCTCAGAATGTTGTGTTCAACAATTTCCATGTGATATAGCGAGGCATCGGCATCATAAGGTATTAGACTTGTTCCCGACCCTGTTAATTTTTTTAATACTGCCTTATTATAGGGTATCCATACCCTACAGAAAATAGACAACCCATGGCCTTCGAAAGATTTAAAAAGCTGGATGGCAAGAAGCATGACCGCAAGATTAAGTCCGTCATCGGCATGAGCCTGCCAAAATTCAACATCCTCCTTGCGGCCTTCGCGGCGGCCTACGATGCCGTCCAACTGGAAAGGTGTCGGCAGGGCGAAATCAAGCAGGTTCCAACGGGCGGGCCAAAAGGCCATCTCGACACGCCCGGGAAGAAGCTTTTCTTCATTTTGTATTACCTCAAGACATACCCCACCTTCGACGTGCTGGGCTTCCTTTTCGGCTTCAGTTCGGGGCATGCCCACAACCATGTGGAGAAACTCCTGCCCGTCTTGCTGCGGAGCCTGTCGGACCTCGGCGTGCTCCCTGAGCGGTCGCCTGGGACTCCCGAGGAGTTCCTGCGACTCGTCGATAAATATGGCGACGTCATCATCGACGGGATGGAGTGCGCCTGCGTCAGGCCGCAGGACGGGGAACTCCAGAAGGCCCGCTTCAGCGGAAAAAAAAACGCCACACGCTCCAGGCGCTCGTCCTCACGACCCTGCACCGGAAAATCCTTTTCCTCTTCTGCGTCTTCGCCGGCAGCGTCCACGACTACAAGCTCATGAAAAAGGTATTCGACCCAAAACTGAAATGGTTCCATCGAGTGAATCTGTGGCTCGACCTTGGGTTCCAAGGTGCGCAAAAAGATTATGGCGTGAAATCCAAGATAAACCTTCCACACAAAAGGCCGAAGAAATCTAAAAACAACCCGAAGCCGAAACTGACCGCCGCGCAGGTCAAACATAACCGGCAGCATGCGGGAACCCGCGTTTCCGTGGAACACGCCATCGGCGGGATGAAGGCTTTCCATTGCCTGACCCATCGGATCAGAAACCACCTGGACTGGCTCATTGATTTCCTTTTTTGGGTTCCGGCGGGTCTTTGGAACCTAAAAATAGCCTATAATCATTAACTTAACACCGGGAACAACTCTATTGTACTAAAAAGAGTAATGACCTCATCCTGCATCGCTGTGCGGGAACTAATTGCCCCACCTTCCGAAAAACCTAGGCGATGGCGCATTGAAGGCAAGCTAAACTGTTGCATTCCCACGAGCTGCCTATCCGCTTTACGTTATTTGGTTTGAGTACGCCGCACCCGGATTGGTGGACAAAAAAAGTGGATAATTACTCTTATTGATCAATAGCAAAGTCAGGGAAAATTTTTTAGTCAATCCAGCCCATTATAGCCTTTGAGCAGTGAAGGCTTCCCAGCCTATGGCGCTGGCAGCCCTTTCCAACAGATGTTCATGGTGGGTGAAGAACAGCACCTGCGTCTTTTTCGACAGTTCCGCCAGCACTTGGAACGTCGCGCTGGCGGAGTCGTCGTCGAAGTTGATGACGATGTCGTCCACGACCACCGGCATGGGTTCCTGGTTGGCGACATGGCTTTCGATGGCCGCCAGCCTCAACGCCAGGAAAAGCTGGTCGCGGGTGCCGGAACTGAGGTTGCCGACGGTTTCGCGCCTGCCGTTGGGGCGGACGCCGACGAGGATCGTCATGTCTTCGTCAAAATCCGTCGCCACTTTGACGAAGCGCCCGCAGGTGATGATGGCGAATAATTGGGAGGCGCGGGCCAGCAAGGGGCCTTGGTGGCGTTGCTGGTAGGTTTCGATGACTTGCGCCAGAACGGCGGAGGCGAGGCGGGCCGAGGCGTAGCCAGCCACCAGATGGGAAAGCTGCGCCGCCGCTGCCGCTGCCTTTTGCTCCGCTTCCCCGGCCAGCGCCTCGCCATCAATCTTGTCCAGCCCGGCCTGGGCTTCCAGTAGCTTGCGGTGCAAAGCTTCGACTTCGGTTGTGCAGTCGCGCAGGTCTTCGCTGGCACGTTCCAAGGCGGCTTGAACCAGCGCTAGATCCTGCCCTTCGGCTTGGGCCAGCAGGGCCGGAAGCGGCAGGGCCGACGCGGCCACCAGCCGAGATTCGGTGGCGGCGATGTCCGCTTCCAAGCTTGAGGCTTGGGCGCTGCGGTTTTCCGCTTCTGCCAATTCGACCAGCGTGTCACAACCAGCAGCGGCGGTGAGCACGGCAAGCTCCTGCCCGGCCTGCCGGATCGCTTCCTCGGCCTGTTCCTTGGCCTTGGCGGCTTCGTCGATCAGAATCTGCTAGCGTCTGTAGGCGTTGGGCCTTGGCCTTGGCGTCGTTCAATCGCTCATGCAGGGTTTCGACAATGGCATCGGCCAAGCGGTTGGCCGGGTCTAGGCTTAAGGCTTGGTATAGGCGGGCGGTTTCTTGCTCCACCCGTGTCACCGTGGCCTCCGCCACGTCGCGTTCGGCGCGGGCCAAATCCAGCGTGGTGAGGGCTTTTTCAAGGGCGTCGAATTGGCCCAGCCGGGCCGTGGCCTCGTCTTGGCCCGCCTCTTCGGCCAGCCGGATTTGTGCCATGGCCGAGCCCCAGCGGCTGCGCCAGCCTTCCATCGCCGTTTGGCAGGTTTGGATCTGCTCTGCCGCTTCGGCCAATTTAGCCTCCGCCTTGGCTTTCTTTTTGGCAAGCAACCTGTGGCTAGTGGCAGCTTTGCTGGTTTGGTCGGCGTGGTCTCTGGCCCGCTGGATGGCGAAGGCAAGACTTTCATGTTCGCCGTAAGGAGGAAGCCCGGCTTCGATCAAGCTAGCCGATAGGCTGGCACGGGCTTTGGCCGTGCGATCCATGGACGCTTGCGCTTGGGCCTTCAGGTCAACCCAGGCCAGATAACGCTGCACGAACAGCTCCCGCTTGGCCAGCCAGTCGGTCAATTCGGCACTGTGTAAGTTCGGCAAGCCATGCTTTTCCAGTAGCGACTGCCATTTCATTTGCAAATCGTCCGTGGCTTGGGATTCTGAGGCTAAGCGCTGACTATCCAATTCGATGGCATTGCGCATCTGGGCGATACGCTTGATGAAACCGGCATGTTCGGAGACTCGCGCCGCATCGGCAAACCGGCTGTCGGCGGTGGCATCGGCGCTTTGCACGGCCCATTCGTATTCCGTCGGTGGGGGCAGCGGCTCGCTTGCATCGGCTTCGGCGTAGGCCCACCTGCGAATCCTCTGCCAAAGCCCATCGCGGAACAGGCGTTGCTCGGCCAGATGTTCGGCGGTGGGCACCTCGCCGTGCTGGATCAGCCCTTCCAACTCACCCGTCACCGCCGCCAGATCGTTTTCATTTTTTTCGATTGCATCCTTCAAGGACTGCTTGCGGGTTTCAAGCTTTGCTTGAGCATCGCGAAAGCCCTGAAGCTCAGCAGGCAAGGGTGTCCCCATGGCAACCAGTGTTTCCATCGGGCCGTCCCCCCACAAAGCTTTAGCCTCAACGGCTAGACTCCCCTGCCCTTTCGCCGCTTGCCGGGCCAGATCCTCGGCTTGGGTTTCCGGGTTGCCTTGGGCCTCAAAGGCTTTGAGTGTATCGGTGAGGGCGGCGGGCACCGTCTGCGGCCCCAACTCGGCCAATTCTTCGTCGGCTTCGGACAGGTCGGACTTGGCCGTCTTGGCCTGGCGGTTTGCCGCCTCCGATTCTGTGTGGAGCTTGGTGCCCTCGTTCGCCAGGCTTTGCACGCGGGCACGCAAGGTCGCGCTGGGGATCAGGCTGCGTAAATCCTCGCTTAATGGTTCACCCATCGCGGCCAGCAAGGATGCGGCCTGTCCGTCGGCCAAGCTGATCCGGCCTTGGGCGGCGGCGGTAGCATCACGGGCCGTCCGATAGGCTTCCAAGGTGTAATAAAGGGCTTCGATGGAGCCGCCTTCGGCCAAGATGGTTTGCGGTAGATGGATGGAATCGCGCTCGGCTTGCAGTGATGCCACTGTGGCTAGGGCTTCCCGTTGGGCGGATTCAGCTTGGCGCAGCCGGATTTCGGTGGCGATGCGCTGTTCGCTGGCTTGCGCCGATAACTTTCTCACTTCACCTAAGTCAGCCAGCCGTTCCAGGCTGTGGTGACGGGCGGCGACATCGGGCAAGACGGCTGCGAGGCGTTCCAAGCGCCGAGTTTCCCTTTGCAGCCGTTCTTGCTGTTCACGGGCATGGTCGTAGGCTTTTTTCGCCTCATCGACCGCCTTGCGCAGCAAGCCCCATTCGGCGGGCTTGGTCTGGGCTTCCTTGGCTTCTTTGCGGGCATTGCCGTATTGATCCAAGACTCTGAAAATGGCGGTGGTGGGCGCACGGGGCCGGAACAGGCTGTCGGCTTCCTTTTCCAGGCGTTCGCGCAACGCCCTTATCGAGCTTAGGCCCGCGCCGGCCTCAAACAGGCTTTGGCCGATTTCGCCCTTGCCTTCGCTGAGGGCCTTGCCGCCAGCCACCAATTCCTCGTGATTGAGGCCGAACATCGAGCCATACAGCCCTTCCGTCAAACCGCCCAGCCACGCCGTTAGCCGTTCGTCGGGGATGGCTGCGCCCAGCTCTTCGCCGGTTTCGGGTTCGTACGCAACCAGATTATTTTTGCGGGCCTTGCGCCGCATCGCCGCCAAGCGTTCTCCGTCCGCCCGGCTCAGCACCACGCCGACCCGCAGGTTCGCGTTGGCGTGGACGAAGTTGTCGGCGGTACGTTCGGGAATGCCGAACAAGGCGGCCTTCAAGGCGCGGGACAGCGTCGTCTTACCGGCCTCGTTCGGGCCGTAGGTGATGTGGAAATCGGGGGCAGCCTCAAACCGCAGGCGGCGGGCGGTGAAGTGGCCGAAGGCTTGCAAATCGACTTGGGCAATCCTCATGACGCGGCCTCAACGGAAATCGCGGCGAGCAACCGTTCCCGCGCCGTTGCCAGCGCGTCAGCCTGAACTTCCGCCGCCAGGGGTTGCAGCAGTGGGTCGCGTTCACGCAATTCGGCGGGGATTTTCTGCTCAAGCTCGGTCAGGGCAGGTTCCGCCAACGCCGCCAAGGCTTTCGGGTCGGCGGCAAGTTCGTCGAGCATCCGCACCAACAGGCCGAAGGGGTCATCCCGCCCCGCCAGCGCGTTGAGATCCAGCGGTGCGGACAGATTTAGCTTGATCTTTTCCAGCCAAGCCATGCCCGCCGAGGCTTCGTTCAACCACGCACAGACCTCCGCCCGGAAATGCTCGGGATTGTCCACCAGTCTGCCATGCAGTGGCGTCCGGCCTGTGATGGCTAGGCGCAAGGCCAGCAGGCGGTCGCCCGATTCTTGCGCAAGCGACCGGACGGCTTGTTGAACCGCCCCTTGCAGCTCGTCCGGCGTCATCCACTCGCTGGCGTCCAGGCTCAGATGGAACCAGCGGGCCACGTCGGTCGGCACAAACTCGACGGAGCGGATGCCCTCCTCTGCGTCGCCTTCCACCACCATGAAACCCTTAGCCCCCAACTCGCGGGCATGACGGCCTTGGGTATTGCCGGAAAACACGATCCAAGGATTTTCCCGCACGATCTCGCGGGCATGGACATGGCCGAGCGCCCAGTAGTGATAACCCTTGGATGTTAGCCGCTCGACGCTGGTGGGCGCATAGGTCTCGTGGCCTTCCCGCCCGGATAGCGCGGTATGCAGCAGGCCAATATTCAGCAAGCCTGGCAAGGCTTCCGGATAACGAGCGGCCAAATCTTCGGCCACGGTCCCATCGGCAAAACTCTGGCCGTGGATGGCGAGGCCAAGCGTCTCTACGACGACGGTTTCCGGCTTGCTGGCCTTGAACACATGGGTGTTGCTGGGAAGCGGAACGGCCTTCGAGATTTTGCTCAAGGCGTCGTGGTTGCCCCGGACGATGAAGACCCGTATTTCTGAATCGGCCAGACGGCGCAGTTGGTTGGCGAAGAACAGCCCGGTGTTGAAATCCAGCCAGTCGCCGTCAAACACATCACCGGCAATCAGCAGGAAATCAACCTCCCGCTCCAAGGCAAGATCGACAATATTGACGAAAGAGCGGCGCGTCGCCTGCCGCATTTCATCGACCGGTGCGCCCTCATAGCGCTCCAGCCCACGCAAGGGGCTGTCGAGATGCAGGTCGGCACAGTGGATGAAGCGCACTTTAGATTCCTTATTTTGTTGATTCAGCGGCTAGGTTTTCCAACACCAGCAGCGAAATTTCCAATTGAGTGGCTCGCTGCCTGTTTTTTCCTGTAGCCATTCACATTGCGCTTGCCGAAATGCGAGGTTTTTTGAGTTTCCATCCAGTTTAACACCGAGCATCGACTCGCAAAAACCCAGCCTGACAGACGGCAAACGGATTATGTCGATGACCTTGCCGGTTCACTTTTCAGAGGCTCCCTGATCCCTGGCTTCCGTGACGGCGAGATAATGGGTCACGACCGGTTGCGTCTCCCCAACCAGGCATTGACCAATCTTATCTTGCAGCTGGTGATCCGCTTGGGTCACGCGTTCATGGTGGCGGAGATGTTCCAGCCAAGACTCGGCGAGAAACGTTTCCAGATAGCGGTCACTGGCGGCAGCATCTTGGAATAGCTGCCAGTAGAATGCGCCATCCCGCTGGCGGGCCACCCGCTGCCGTTCCATCAGGCGCAAAAATTCCGATAAGTGGGCGGGGTTCACTTGATAGGCCAAGGTGACTAAAACCGGCCCCCGATCCAAGTCGGGTTCTTGGTCAACGACGGGTGTTCCCCAATGCAGGGAGGGTGTCAGGTCAATCCCCTCCATCTGGATCAAGCGAATCCGCCAAGTGGCGAGCACGCTGAGCGCCAGTCCTGCCGCCGCGAGCTGCAGAGCCCCCGGCACGGATAAATGGGTGGCAATCTGCCCCCACAGCATGGCTCCGCCTGCCATCCCGGCCATGACCACCACCATGACCATCGACAATCCCCTTGCCCGCACCCAGGCGGGCAAGGCCATTTGCGCCACGCCTTGGATGCTGGCCATGACGCCCAGCCAAGCCATCCCGGCAAACAGGGCAACCGCCAACAACCACGGCAAGGTCGGTACTACGGCCATCAAGGCGAGGCTCGCCGCATACAGGGTCGCCCCCGCTTTCTTCAACACATCGGTGCTTATCCGCTGGCGCAGCCAAGGAAGGATGAAAACGCTGCCAACCGCGCCCAAACCGATGGCACCCAAGACCATTCCGTAATCGCTAGGCCCCCCCTGCAACTCATGCCTCACTAAGATGGGCAGCAAGGCCCAATTCGCGCTGGCGAAGAAAAAGAAGGTTCCGGCCCGGATCATGACGGCTTTGACGGGGCTGGAATGGCGCACATAGCGAAAGCCGTTGCGCATCGCGCCGAACAGACGCTCGGCGGGCAGTTCGCTGGTTTTTACCGGACTGTTCCAGCGGGACAGCACTGCGATGATGCCGATGAAGGATAGCGCGTTGAGCAGGAACACCGCGCCGGGCGAGGTCAGCGCCATGATGTAGCCGGCCAAGGCCGGGCCGATGGCCCTCGACACATTCATGGCCAATCCATTCAAGGTGATGGCGGCATGCAAATCCTTGCGCCCGACCAGTTCCGGAATCATCGCCGACCAGGCAGGCATCGTGAACGCGGAGCCTATTCCCAACGCAAGGGTCAGGCCCAGCAATAGCGGGGCAGTCATCATGCCCAGCAGCGTCAGGCCACCTAGCGCCGCCGCCGACAGCAGCATCCAAGTTTGCGTCACCATCAGCATTCGCCGCCGATCCACGATGTCGGCAAGCGCCCCGGCGGGCAAGGCCAGCAACATGACGGGGAAGGAGGTGGCGACCTGCACCAAGGCCACCATGAGCGGTGAAGCGGACAGGCTGGTCATCAACCACCCTGCTCCGACATCCTGCATCCAGGTTCCCACATTGGAAACTAAGGCCGCGATCCAAAGCGCCCGGAAAATAGGATAGGCCAAGGGTGCCCAGGCACTGGGTTCGTCCGGCTGGTCAGCCGTTGGCAAGGTTTTTCGCATCAGCAATCCTGTCCCCTCTTCGTAGGTATGGCATTCGTTCAAGCTTAGTCCAGCCCAACCGAGAACCTTGCCCAGCACACCGCCAACTTCACGAAGGTACGGCCCATTTGCCCCAAGTCGGTTAAGCAGTCGCCTGGAAGAATTCATCGTTGCCAAAACCACCACACAAATTCGACATGCTGGCAGGAATGCCCAGCGCCTAGGACAACATTGAGTACCCGATTCGGAACCGTGTGTTGGAATAAACGTCGCTCGTCAGGCGGCAGCGGATCAGGGTCGGCACCGTCGTACTGAGCGCGGTTTCCAGGGCGCAGTCCAAGATTGTGCCTTTGGCGATGATGAAGTTCCGATTCGGCAACAGGGAGGCGGCAGCGTCTTCGGTGATCGTCGGTTCAAGCTTGGCCGCCAATTAACTCCGCTCGCCCGATGAACCGCCGTCGGCCTTGTCGTCATCCCTTTCCGCCTGAACGGCCACGGCTTTGTTGCCGCCCTGCTCGCTGATAAGAACCCCGCCGATCATCTTCCGGTCTTTCCAAATCTAGGGGAGGCTTGGCTGTCGAGGCGGGTGTCGCAGGCACACGCGTTGGCGGCTTGGTAGCTATAGGTGGAGGCTGGGCCGGTGTTACCGCCACGACGGGAACCGGCTGCGCAGGCAACGGGCATAGCCAAGGACGGCAGGGTGTTTTTGCATCTTGTCAACGGTTGCCTTCTTCGCCACTCCTTTGTCTTTGGGACGTCCAACGGCCACAATAAACGCGTCACCGCCGGCCAGAACCGCCACCATGCCGGACACGCCGATCTGATTGTTGTCATCCTAGCTGCGACTGACCAATGGCATCTTCTGCCGGTTTTTATCAGTCCGGGCTGATAAAAAGTTGTTATCCGCAGGACAATAACAGGCAACGCCCCATGCCTGGCCCCGGCACTTACGGGAAGACGCCTGGTCGGCCGCGCATGTCCGCCCGCATCCTGGCCAAGCCGCAAGCCGCGACTTATCCACAATTGCGGTGGAAAACTGCTTGAAAAACCGCGAAAAAGCCCCGCAGACCGTTAGCCAGAGGCCGTTGTCCAAAAATTGCCCAACCACGCAGACCGCGTGGCCGGAATGCTCATCCGCCCTGCCCTTCTGCCTCCGCCGTGAAAACGTTTCCGCATGGCACTGTCTCTTGGACCTTCCATCGGCAAGCCATACGGACATGCCAGCCTGTACGCCGCATCCATCTATCTGGATGCGACAACGAGCAGCGTTACACTGCTATAGCGGAAGCACTTCAAAAGCGTACCGGCTCGACATAAGACAGGCAGCAATAAGCGATCCTTTTCCGATAAGAACATCATCCTCTTTTTTCAAGATATTGCCTGCTACATAACGGACATACAAAACCGTTGGTTAACCGTTGGCTATCCGGAAACGCACGGTTAATACATTAAACATCGTTAGCTGTCCACGTTCCTGACAGCAACTTCACCGCGCCCGCCGGCTACTATTAAGCTATCGCTTGTTGAGGTTACACTGGATTAATCGAACGAAAGAAAAAAAGATGAAATGTGCCTAAACCTCGCGAGCTAACTCAGAATTTCCGGCCAAGCCATTCCATACTTCTTCATGCTGTGCTTGGAGAATAGCGATAGATGTTGATGGTCGGTCAACCGTTAGCTAACCATTGACAAACGGATGACACATGGTTGCCATTCAGATAACCGTTAACCACCGGTTATCCTTCATATCACTATTAACATAGGACTTACGAAAACGGGCTTAAAACCACAATCCGTAGAGTTTTTCATGTGATTGATGCACAACATATGGTGGGTCTGCGTAAGTCCTAAACACTATAGACTTGTTCCCGATGACTTTTAATATAAATCAAATAGATAGACTCATTCTTTAATACTGGCAAATACTTTTTCCCCAGAATTTTTGCAAAAAATTTATCTATGTTAGTGATTTTAAATGATATAGCATCGGGAACAAGTCTTATGTTAAACGGCACCCCCACACACCCCCGTAAGCGCTTACAAAACTGGCATAACCATCATGCCTGCCTCTAGCTAGAACGGGTTCTGAATTTTCGACCGCGCCATTTTTACGGATCTTCTTCTAAACGCTGTGCTTGCAGCATAGCGTGATATGTTAACAGTCGGTCTTCGGTTGACTAACCGTTAGCTTTCGGTTTACTATTGGTTTATCTGCGGTCAACCTTCAGCTATCTGACTTCATGGATCGTCAAACAGCAATCCTCGCTAAACATCGGCGTCACCACGCTCACAGAGAACAATGAAGTAGCGACTGTTTCCGTTTACGCTCGACGAATCAAGCGAAAGGAAAAGTAATGACGGCGTGGAAGTCTAAGCCGCTCAAACGGATTCCGAACTTTGACCCCCGCCATTTTTCACTTCTCTAAAATGCTGTTGGCTAACTTGATGATATGATTACCGTTGGTCTTCCGTTGACCATCGGTTGACGCATGGTTAACCTTGTGTATGCTGCTTGGTCACTCTTTTTCCTGAACTAGGCATTATCCACTGTCTAAACGCGGGAAAGTATAGTGAACCCAACTTCTCGGACTGTCTTTTCTAAGCAGTCAGCCGCCCCATCTGTGAATCGGTTTCCCAAACCGCCATTGTCTGCATTTTTGCGGAGGGTAAGCGATGGCATCGCGGATCAACTGGAACCATCACATCGAGGCCTGGCAGGCCAGCGGACTTTCGCAGGCGGCTTACTGCCGTCCGCATGGCCTGGGCATATCCAGCTTTTCGGCCCGGCTGCCGGAGCATCGGTCCTCTACGCCACCCCCGCCGGCGCCACCCGCTTTGGTGCCGGTGAAGATCGTGCCCGCCGGGCCACCCGCCGCCGAGTCCTTGGTGTTGCGGACGGCCTCGGGGCACCGGCTGGGACTGCCCGCCTCGGCGGAGCCGCGTTGGGTGGCGGAGCTGCTGCGGTGCCTGGGTTGGTCCCGCCGGGCCGGATCCTGGCGGCGGCGGCGCCGGTGGACATGCGGCTGGGCGCGGACGGGCTGTCCTTGAAGCTCCAGGCCTTGGGCGCGGACCCTTTCGACGGCAGCGCCTATTTGTTCACGAGCAAACGCGGCAACCGCCTGAAAGCCCTGGCTTGGGACGGCAACGGGGTGTGGCTGTGCCAGCGGCGGCTGCACAGGGGGCATTTCACTTGGCCCGGGCCTGGCGACGCGTTCTTCAACCTGGCCCCGGCGCAGTGGGAGTGGCTGGTTTCGGGGGGTGACTGGCAGCGCCTGGAGGCAGCCTTGCCGACTGGCGCGAGGCTTTGAAAGCCGCGCCAAAAACCCTCCAAACCCTTGCAAGGCAAGGCTTCCGGCTGGTTTCAACGGTATAATGCCGCCATGGATTCCAAGGCCGGACCGATCCTTCCTTACGCCATTCCAGCCACTTCGGGCGCGGCGTCCCTGTCCCCGGAAGACATCGAAAAACTCGTCGGCGAACTGGCCGCCGCGCGCCAGACCATCGCCCACAAAGACGCGGTGCTGAACGCGGCGAACCTCAAAATCCAAGCCCTGACCCCCGAACTCGCCCGCCACAAGCGCATGCGCTTCGGCCAGAGGAGCGAGGCGCTGGCCGCCGCCGGGCAGCGCGAACTGTTCGGGGAGACGGTGGCGGCAGACCTGTCCGCCATCGAGGCGGAGCTGGAGGAGGCCGGACGCGCGCTCAAGCCGCCGCCCCCCGCAAGCCCCGCGCCCGCGCCGGGAGGCAGCCGTTGCCCGCCCACCTGCCGCGCGTCGAACACCGCCACGAACCCGAGTCCTGCACCTGCGGCCAGTGCGGCGGCGAGCCGGTCAAAATCGGCGAGGATGTCAGCGAGCAGATCGACGTCGAGCCCGCCAAGTTCACCGTGCACCGCCACATCCGCCCCCGATACGCCTGCAAACACTGCGAAACGGTGACCGCCGCGCCGGTGCCGCCCGCCGTCATCGACGGCGGCATGGCCGCGGCCGGCCTGTTGGTCTGGGTCATTATTTCCAAATTCGCCGACCACTTGCCGTTGTACCGGCTGGCGCAGATCGCCGCCCGGCAGGGCGTCACGCTGGCACTGCCGACGCTGGCCGACTGGGTCGGGCGGATCGGCGTGGCCTTGCAGCCCCTCGCCGGCCGGCTGGCCTGGCGCCTTTTGCAGGAAAGCGTGCCGCATGCCGACGAGACCCCCGTGCAGCAGCTCGACCCCGGCAGCGGCAAGACCAAGAAGGCGCATCTCTGGGCCTGCCGCAGCAACGGCCTCGGCCAGGGTCCGCCCATCGTCGTCTTCGACTACCAGGCCAGCCGCGCAGGCAAGCACGCCGCCTCGTTCCTCGAAGGCTGGCACGGCCATCTCATGGTCGACGGCTAATGCAATGGACTCCACCCACCCATTGAACGGCGTCACAATGTGCGCCAAGCCTGGCGGGCGGTCCGGCAGGCAAACCACTGAGCGGGGGAGTCCGAGATGAATACTACAGCAAGCGTGATCGGTCTGGACATTGCCAAGAATGTGTTTGTCGCCATGGGCCGTGACGAGCGCGGCAAGCCGGTATGGAAGAAAACCTTGGCGCGTGACGAGGTGCTGGCGTTCTTCGCCAACCTGCCGCCGACGCCGGTGGGCATCGAAGCCTGCTCGGGGTCGCATTACTGGGCGCGGCAGATGCTGGGCATGGGGCATGACGTGAAGTTGATTGCCGCCCAGCACACCCGGGCCTATGTGACCGGCAACAAGAACGACGCCAACGATGCCGCCGCCATCGCCGAGGCCCGCTCGCGCGCAGCCACGAAGTACGTCGCCGTCAACACGGAAGCCCAGCAGGACTTGCAGATGTTGCACCGGGCCCGGCAGGCCTTGGTGGAGGAGAAAACGGCCATGGTCTGCCGGATCCGCGCGTTCGCCCACGAGTACGGCGAGGTCTTCCCCTTGGGCGTGGCCAAGTTCCGGTCAGGCCTGGCGCTGTGGCTGGCCGACTGTGACAACGGCCTTTCAGCGATGGCCTTGGAAACCTTCCGTGACCTGGTCGCGCAACTGGACGACAAAGAGACCCGGCTGCAAGCCTATGAGCGCCGCCTGGCCGGGGCCGCCCGGGCCAACGAGGCGTCGAAACGGCTCCTGGCGGTGCCGGGGATCGGGATCATCACCGCGACGGCGATCCTGGCGACGGTGGCAGACCCCAAAGACTTCAAGCAAGGCCGAGACTTATCGGCCAATCTCGGTCTGGTGCCACGCGAACACAGCAGCGGCGGCAAACAGCGGTTGCTTGGCATCACCAAGCGCGGCGACCGCTACCTGCGGACCTTGTTGATCCACGGCGCGCGCAGCGCCCTGCGCTGCGCCGACGGCAAGGAGGATCGGATCCTGCGTTGGGCGCTCGGGCTCGCGGAACGGCGGGGCTTCAACGTCGCCGCCACGGCCTTGGCCAACAAACTGGCACGGATCGCCTGGGCGATGCTGGCACACGGACGGGACTACCAGCCAAGCCACGGGGCCGCCTGAAAACGGCAGCGGGCGTCGATTATCGGGATTCTCGGAAAACACAACGAACACACGAAGGTTGCGAAGGTTAAGAAAGAACGATGCCCCACAGGTCGGACCGGCGCCGGGTGAATCCGTCCCGCGTAGTGGCCATTCAAGGCCGGGCGGCTATTAGGATTCCGGCGCGCGCATTGCATCCGGGCCAGAGCGATCCACCGCTCAACCAAAAGGCCGAATAGATACGCGCAATCTACCCCAAGGGCAAAAATTCAATCTTTTCCTTGCAAACCGGGTGGAGTCCATAGATACGCAGGCTACAAGGCCCTGTTCCAGGACAAGACCGTCGTCGAGCTCGGCTGCAGGGCCCACGCCCGGCGCAAGTTCTTTGACTTGGCGAAGGCCAGCGGCAGCCCGATAGCCGCCCGCGCCCTGCGCCGCATCGGCAGGCTCTACCGGATCGAGGCCAAGGCCAAAGACAAAACCGTCGAGGAACGCCAGCGGCTGCGCGCCAAAAACGCGAGGCCAAGGCTCAAGCTGTTCCACGCCTGGCTGGTGAAGACCCGCGCCCAGGCGCCCAATGGCAGCGGCGCCGCCAAGGCCATGGACTACGGCCTGAAACGTTGGGAAGCCCTGGCCCGCTACGCCGGGACCGGGCGCCTGCCCATCGACGATAACGTTTTGGAGAACGCCATCCGCCCCATCGCTGTCGGCAGGAAAAATTGGTTGTTTGCCGGTTCGGAGCGGGCAGGCAAGCGCGCCGCCGCCATCCAGACCCTGCTCGGCACCGCCCGGCTCAACGGCCTCGACCCAGCGGCATGGCTCAAGGACACCCTGGAAAAGCTCCCGGCCTGGCCCGCCAGCCGGATCGACGAACTATTGCCGCTGCGATGGGAAGAACAAGGAAAGGAACACCGAAGGGTACGCAGCCTCAACAGTGGTTTGGCTGACTGCTTACTGTCTTTTTAGATTGTAGCCGACAAGAAAACGGGAATTGTTGTCAGCAAGTCGAAACGCAGGTGTTCATCGATAAGTTCAAGCCGAAGGCGAAAATTGCGCTGGAGGCGAACCCGGGCATCAAGACGGTTAACGAGATTACCCAGAGCTTTGGCACTTCGGAAGCCATTCATAGCAGGTGGGATTTTGGAAGAAGGATGTGCAAGACTTAGGCGTACGGCCTATTTGAGGCCAAGGAGTGGGAAATGGCTCAGTCCGTCAGTCCGGAGCAAATCTACCCGAGATCTGGTGTTTGGAGATTAAGCTGGCCTAGCTGAAAAAAATCCGAGGACAACCCCAGCCAACAGCAAAGACAGGGATCGACCTGGCTGGACTGTTGCCACTAGCCCAGCACAATGCGAACTGGCGGGCGTCGCCTGCTCATTGGCCTGACCGCAGCCCTGCCAGGCCGCGAAGCCGAGCACGGAGGAGTTGGGGTTGCTGACACGATGGACGCCGAGTACACGCGGCGCATGTTCTATGGTAGCCACAGCCTTTTCCAATGACACATGAGTCTGAAGGAGGGTGCGTATTTCCAATGTGAAATCACTAGTGTCCGGACATTTATGTGAATAAATCCGATTGGTTAGGCATGTCGGTTTCTCCAGATTCGTTGACCGTGTTTGCAAGCAATTGATTCATAGGCGTTTTCTCGAAAAGCGTCAGGCTCAAAATTTGTAGGATTGTGTAGAGTGAGGCTTCCGATCCGTGGCGTTTTTTGACGATGGCCACCAGGACATTATAGTGGACCCCAGTTTTCGGACAATCATTTAAGATGGAGGCCTTCAGGAAAACGGGGGTTGTGGTGAGCGAGAAGAAGCGCAAGGTTTTTAGTGGCGAGTTCAAGGCGAAGGTCGCGCTTGAGGCGATCCGGGGCATCAAAA
Organism: uncultured Gammaproteobacteria bacterium; assembly: GCA_963753955.1. Taxonomy (GTDB): domain Bacteria; phylum Pseudomonadota; class Gammaproteobacteria; order Methylococcales; family Methylococcaceae; genus Methylumidiphilus. Next base: position 114,018 of record CAVWEM010000024.1, on the reverse strand, counting down.
CGGTCAATGAGATCGCCCAAGAGTTCGGGGTGCATCCCACGCAGGTTGGGCAACGGAAGCGGGAGCTGCAAGAACAGGCGGCGGGCCTGTCCGAGGTCAAGCGCGGGATCAGGCCGGTTGACCCGTCATCCAGCCAGGATCGGCTGTATTCCGAGATCGGGCGGTTGAAGATGGAGTTGGACTGGCTGAAAAAAAGTCCGGGATCAGCCCCTGGCCGACCGCAGGCATTGGGTCGACGCTGACGGGCCGCTGGCCCTGGCCCGCCAATGCGGGCTTGCGGGTGTTGCCCGCTCCACGGCCTACGCGCCCCGCAGGGCGGCGGGTCCAGACGCCGAGGAACGGGCGCCGCTGGATTTGATTGATGCCGAATATACGCGGCATCCATTCTACGGCAGCCGCAAGATGGTGGTCTATTTGGAACAAGTGGGCCATCGGGTCAACCGCAAGCGGGTGCAAAGGCTGATGGGGGTGCCGGGGTTGGCGGGCATGGCGCCGGGGCCGGACACCAGCCGCCCGCACCCGCAACACAAGGTCTATCCCTACTTGCTGCGCGGCCTGGCTGTTGACCGGCCGAATCATGTTTGGAGCACCGACATCACCTATGTCCGGCTGGCGCGGGGGTTTGTGTACTTGGTGGCAATCATCGACTGGTGTTCGCGCAAGGTGCTGGCTTGGCGGGTATCGAACACGCTGGACAGCGGGTTCTGCGTCGATTGCCTGGAGCAGGCCTTGCAGACCCATGGCCTCCCTGAAATCTTCAATAGCGACCAGGGTTGCCAGTTCACGTCGGTGGCGTTCGCCGGGGCACTCAAGCGGCGAGGCATTGCCATCAGCATGGACGGAAGGGGCCGGGCGTTGGACAACATCTTTGTGGAGCGCCTGTGGCGCAGCGTCAAGTACGAGGACGTGTACCTGAAAGGCTACACCAGTGTGCCCGAGTTGCTGCTGGGTTTGGCGGACTACTTCGAGTTCCACAACTCGGAACGGTTTCGCCAGTCCTTGGATTACTTGACACCAGACGGGGTTTACCGGACAGCCAGTGGCGGGGGAGCCAAGATCGTAGACAAATTCAGCGAGAAGGAAACCTCTCGCACGGAAACAGAAGCCAAATCGGGGCAGCGCCGTTCCGCTGCAAGTGTTGGCTTACCATCTTAAATTCGCCCTAAAACTGTCTTGACTGAGGGGTCCACTGTACATAGACGGCGATGGCGATCCAGACCTGGGTTTTGACCGCGTTCTCGGAGGTGCCGAAGAACGCCTTGATCCGCAGGTGCTGCCTGATCCATTTGAAGGAAAGCTCCACTTGCCATCTCGAGCGGTAAAGCTCTGCAATGGTCAGGGCGGGCAGGTCGAAATGGTTGCTCAGGAAGACCAGTTGCTTGTCGTGCTGCGCGTCGTAGAACTTCACCCGGCGCAGTTGGCCGGGGTAGCCCCGCTGGCTTTTGGGGACTGCCAGCCGGATGGTCTGGTCGCATCGCAAGCCGGTCTCCTTGTCGACGGGGCGCGAATAGACCCGCCGGAATTGCAGGTTCGACTTGGCCCGGACGACGAAGAAAGCCTGTGCCTGGTGCGGGCCATGCAGCCGGGCGAAGTCGATGCAGCCCCGATCCATGATGTAGAAGCTCCCCGCCTCGAAGGCAATCTGGTCGAGGATGTTCACGTCGTGGAGTTTGCCGTCCGAGATGTGGATGAGGCTCGGGATGCTGCCGCGCAGGTCGAGCAGGGTGTGCAACTTGACCGCGCCCTTGGCTTGGCGGAACTTCGCCCAAGGGAACAGCGCAAGACACAGGTCGATGGTCGTCGAGTCCAGCGCATAGACCGTATTCGTCAACTCGACGCCAAAGCCATCTTGGGCGTAGAGCTTGCGGGCGGTCTGGATCAGGCTGAGGGCAAAGCCCTGGTAGATGCGCCAGTCGCGCTTTTCGTTGGCGTCCGCCAGCGTGCTGCGGGCGACGCCGCCCCGGATGCCCAAGTGGTACAGCTTGGCCGAGTGCGCCCCCAGGCAGGTTTCGATGTCCCGCAGGCTTTCGCGATAAGTCAGTTGGGCGAAGGCCATGCACAGGAACTGGTCGAGGTGCGAGAACGTGAGCGTCGGATAGCGGCCCGGATACTTCGCCACGCAGCGGCGGAAGGTGTGCAACGGCAGATGATCCATCAGTTGCGCGAATACCAATTTTCCCGAATGCATTGATCCACTCCCGGCAAAAACCGGTAGCTTCTCGCAAGTTCAAATCGGTGACACCCAATAGGGGCATATTTTTGTTAATTTTTAAGCGGTTAGCGATGTCTTTTCAAAAATCTCCGGACAGCAGTGACAATCCTACAAATTTTGAGCCTGACGCTTTTCGAGAAAACTCCTATGAATCAATTGCTTGCAAACACTGGCAACGAATCTGGAGAAACCGACATGCCTAACCAATTGGATTTATTCACATAAATGTCCGGACACTAGTGATCCCGGATCGTGAGCAGGCTTACGCCTTCATCGCCGACACGCTGGAAGGCCTGGGCTATCCCCGCTTGAAAAAGCGGGACAAGGGCTTGGCCAGACGCTACCTGGCCAAGGTGTCCGGCCTTTCCCGCCAGCAACTGACCCGCCTGATCGCCCGGTTCCGCGCCCAAGGCCGCTTGGAGGATCACCGCCACAAGCCGCCCGCTAGGCCTTTCGCCAAACGCTATACGCCCGCCGACGTCCTCATGCTGGCCGAGCTGTACGCCCTCCACGGGACACTCTCGGGGCCTGCCACCAAGAAGCTTTGCGAGCGGGCCTTCCGGGTCTTCGGCGATCCGCGCTTCGAACGCCTGGCGGCCATCTCCAATGGCCACCTCTACAACCTCCGCCATTCCAAGACCTATCAGCGACAGCGGGTTGCCATCGACAAGACACGCCCGACAGCCGTCAACATCGGCGAGCGCCGCAAGCCAAGGCCGCAAGGCCAGCCCGGTTATCTGCGCATCGACAGCGTCCACCAAGGCGACCTGGACGGGATCAAAGGCCTGTACCTCATCAACGCCGTCGACGAGGTGACGCAGTTCCAGTTCGTCGCCGCCGTCGAGCGGATCAACGGACGTTTCCTGCTGCCCCTGCTGGAGCGGCTGATCCTGGCCTTTCCCTTTGCGATCCTGGGCTTCCGCGCCGACAACGGCTCCGAGTACATCAACCGCCAGGTCGCCGCCTTGCTCAACCGCCTCCACATCCAGGAGTTCACCAAGTCCCGCGCCCGCCGCAGCAACGACAACGCCCTGGTGGAAAGCAAGAACGGCTCGGTGGTGCGCAAGCAGCTTGGCCACGCCCACATTCCGGGATGCCATGCCTCGCAGGTCAACGACTTCACCTTGGATATCCTCTCCCCTTACCTCAACTTCCACCGGCCCTGTTTCTTCCCGGAAGAGGCCGCCGACGGCAAGGGCCGCATCACCAAACGGTACCGCTACGAAAACATGATGACGCCGTACGACAAACTCAAATCCTTGCCCGACGCCGAGACCTTCCTCAACCCCGGCGTCTCGTTCCAAACCCTGGATTCAATCGCCCTAAAACAATCTGATAATGAGACCGTGCGCATGCTCAACCAGGCCCGCAAAGAACTCTTCCAATCCATTAACGCTTCCCAGAATAACGCCGCCTAAGCAGATTTCAGCATCCCCACTTCAGACTCATGTCCGGATTGGAATGGACTGCCACAGATGCGTGCGTGTTTGTGACAAATATAGTTAACCGTCGGCTATCCGTTTGCCGTTGTCTAACGGTTGGTCATCTGTTATTATTTTAGGCACTCAAAACGCACCAATGGGAGCGATCATGCCTACAATCGTTTTTGCCAGCTCCAAGGGCGGAGCAGGGAAATCCACATCAGCCGTTGTCCTTGCTACAGAACTCGCCCTCTCGGGTTCCAGCGTCATCGTCATCGATGCCGACCCCAACAAACCTGTTTCAGATTGGGCAAGAAAATCGGATAAGACGGAAAATCTATCCGTTCTCACAGACACTTCCGAAGTGGAAAGACTTAATGCTCGTCACGAAGCCGAGATGCTAGCTTCAGGGGCACATGCGGATGGTTGGACGGCGACAATCACAGACGTAATTGAAGATGCTGCTCAGAGAGCAACATTCGTCATCGTTGATCTCGAAGGGACAGCCAACATGAAGGTCAGCTACGCCATCAGCCGCGCTGATCTTGTTGTTATTCCAGTCAAAGGATCGTTCCTTGATGCAAAAGAAGCGGCCAAAGCCGTTGCGCTTGTTCAGGCGCAAGAACGTGCATTCAGATTGAAAATCCCTTTCGCGCTTCTTTTTACACAGACTTCCGCCGCCATTCGGCCACGAACACTCAAGGATGTGCAAAACCAAGTCCATAATCTTGGATATCCAGTATTTAATGTCGAAATCTTTGAACGTGACGTATTCCGTTCGATATTTTCGTGCGGGAAAACACTTTATGGACTTAGCGAGACAGAAGACTGCAACCCACGGGCAAAAGAAGCTGCAATCATCAATGCGCGAACATTCGCTGGGGAAGTCCTAAAGAGGCTAAAAGGGTTGCCTTTTGATGACGAAGAACAAGACGAACAAAAACAAGTGAAGGTTGCGTAAATGTCAACAAGCAGACGAAGTATTCTCGACGATGTGCAACCCCTCGATACAAGCGACTTTCAAGCAAAGCCGTCACGAGAAAGGGTTGGCCCGCCTCCAGAACAGATAAGGGCAATTTCCGAGGCTGCAAATTTTCCGGATAGGGAATCATTAAAAGCCAGCCCTCCTGTAACTAAACGAAAGGGTAGGCAGTATACGACCGGTCGCAATATCGGATTCGCATGCAAAGCCACACAGAAAACCTATGACACCATTTATGAAATTGCTGAACAGGAGCAGTGGAAAGTGGCGGAGGTTCTCGAACATGCTATCGCAGCCCTTCAAAGGGAGTTGCTGAAAAAATAGCTGTTCAAATAGATGGCAAATAAATGACTATTAGATGACTAACAGTTGACAAACGGTTAACCGTTTATCAACATTTATGTAATAAGACTGCCAGTTATACAGATTTGGCAAATGTCCATGCCACATCTGCGCAAGTGGTGCCCCATAACACGGAAAAAAGTTGACGCCAAATGTACACAGAAGAAATTAAAGAACCAAGCGAAAATGGGTGGTGGGTTTAATTGATTTATTGAGATTGAAAGCAGTATCTATTTATAAACAACCCTATCACCGTGTCGTGAAGTGCTTCCAATTTTGAAAAGCAGATCGTTTTGCGCGTCAATCGCTTGATCCGGGTTCGCAACAAAAGGTTTTTGTTTTCTATTTTTTGAGCATGCTGCTTGCCAATGACGTGCTTGTCTTTAGGGATGAGTGCGGAATAGCTGCCCCAATCGTCTGTGTAATAGGTCCGGATATTGAATGCCTTCAAATTTGAGATCAATTGCTCGCACACCGCATCTTGGCGCCGCCCGAAAACGAACGACAGGACACAGCCTGTCACGGCATCGATGGCATACCGGAGCCAGCGTTGGTTCTTTTTGTCGCCGACGTAGCTCCATGGCTCGTCTGCCTGAACATCCATTGGAGAATCAAGGGGATGCCTGATTTCGACGGCGATCTCACGCGTACCGATGTAAGGGTTCACGGCGACCACTTCAGCGGAGCTTTTTTTAGCGTGGAAATGAAGGTGTGTTTGCCGATACCCAGAATGCGCGAAGCATCCCGGATGCCGCCGCCGTTCATGGCAATGTCCACAATCTGGTCTTTGACGCCAGGCTCGTAGGCCCGGTACACGCAGTCGGTCTTGAATATTCGCCCGCACTCCTTGCAGCGAAACCGGGAACGACCGCTTTGGGTGCCGTAACGGACAACCTCGGAACTGTTGCAATACTTGCACAAAACAATTTGATACGCCATTGGAATGGTTGCCTAAGAAGCTTGAAAATTTTATGCTCTACCATACTTAATAAATCAATTAAACCCACCTCCCGAAAATGATTATAACAATTGGCCAGTTAGATCTTTTCCAGGGTTTTCTTTGTAACAACAATGAGGAACGAGAAAAACTTTCCAATACGATTGAGTTGTGGGACAGCGTTCCTCGATATTCCATCAGTCGTAGACAACAACTGGCTATGAGGGACGAAAAAACAGGTACGTTGCCTATATATACCATAGAATTTACTTATAAAGGAGAATCATTTCGTGCCGAGATTAGACCGGCAAAGATAAATGACAAGGATGTAAATGGCGTTATACGCACCATTGAATACTATCCAAGCAATCGTGAGGAATTGGTTGAGGATGCCCTTCGCAAACTTGCTTCACAGAAGCCGTATGGATTCGTTCGTCTGCAACCTAAAGAAGCTAGTGGTGTCGCATTTTCACTAAATGGATTGCGCGTTGAATTAGCTGAACGAGGTCACACTTTTTCTTATCAGGAAATTGTATTAAGTCTGAATATACTCCACTTTAGCAGCATTGATATTTACAAAGACGACACAGAAAAAACAGCAAGAATTTCATCGAGTTATCTGCCTGTACTCGCTGCTGTCTCACGAAATCAGATAGAAGCGGATTCCACATCAAAGTGGCTAGTACATTTTCATCCATTTATCACAAAAGGTATAACAACTCTGGCTTACCGGCAATTTAATTACGAAAAGATGATGGGGCTTTCCACGCAACTCTGCCGTTGGATACATAAATATCTCTGTATGAAATTCACCCAAGCCAGCATGCTCACGCCTCCTTTTCAGATTTATTACAAAACCATAAAAAGAAACAGCGGCTTGCTAAAGCAAAAGAAGGAACGAGAAAATTTTATCGATGTTGAAAATGCTTTGAACGAGTTGAAAAGCAAGGCTGTTTTGGCTGATTGGGAAAAGACAGAAACGCTGGGACCTCGCGGCAAAAAACTTGATACTCTCTACAAACTTAGACCAACTAGCGAATTCTGCCGGGAAGCACGGGCAGCGAACAAACGCCACGCAGATGTTACGGCGGCGGCACTGTGCAAGAAACATCAATCCTAGCCATGGTAGGATTAAGGGGCGGGTCAAACCGTTCCAGACGTTGATTGGAGAGTCGTGTTGATCAATAGAGTTGTTCCCGGTGTTAAGTTAATGATTATAGGCTATTTTTAGGTTCCAAAGACCCGCCGGAACCCAAAAAAGGAAATCAATGAGCCAGTCCAGGTGGTTTCTGATCCGATGGGTCAGGCAATGGAAAGCCTTCATCCCGCCGATGGCGTGTTCCACGGAAACGCGGGTTCCCGCATGCTGCCGGTTATGTTTGACCTGCGCGGCGGTCAGTTTCGGCTTCGGGTTGTTTTTAGATTTCTTCGGCCTTTTGTGTGGAAGGTTTATCTTGGATTTCACGCCATAATCTTTTTGCGCACCTTGGAACCCAAGGTCGAGCCACAGATTCACTCGATGGAACCATTTCAGTTTTGGGTCGAATACCTTTTTCATGAGCTTGTAGTCGTGGACGCTGCCGGCGAAGACGCAGAAGAGGAAAAGGATTTTCCGGTGCAGGGTCGTGAGGACGAGCGCCTGGAGCGTGTGGCGTTTTTTTTTCCGCTGAAGCGGGCCTTCTGGAGTTCCCCGTCCTGCGGCCTGACGCAGGCGCACTCCATCCCGTCGATGATGACGTCGCCATATTTATCGACGAGTCGCAGGAACTCCTCGGGAGTCCCAGGCGACCGCTCAGGGAGCACGCCGAGGTCCGACAGGCTCCGCAGCAAGACGGGCAGGAGTTTCTCCACATGGTTGTGGGCATGCCCCGAACTGAAGCCGAAAAGGAAGCCCAGCACGTCGAAGGTGGGGTATGTCTTGAGGTAATACAAAATGAAGAAAAGCTTCTTCCCGGGCGTGTCGAGATGGCCTTTTGGCCCGCCCGTTGGAACCTGCTTGATTTCGCCCTGCCGACACCTTTCCAGTTGGACGGCATCGTAGGCCGCCGCGAAGGCCGCAAGGAGGATGTTGAATTTTGGCAGGCTCATGCCGATGACGGACTTAATCTTGCGGTCATGCTTCTTGCCATCCAGCTTTTTAAATCTTTCGAAGGCCATGGGTTGTCTATTTTCTGTAGGGTATGGATACCCTATAATAAGGCAGTATTAAAAAAATTAACAGGGTCGGGAACAAGTCTAATATCTGAAGAAGACCCAACAAGTTTCAAGCCTCACCAAACATTGCGGTCTTGCCTTCATCGCCCGAAATCAACTCAATACCAGCGCTTCCCATCAGCTTTTCCTCAAAACCGCCCGGCGCGGGGGTCTACAGACACCACTCGCCTCGCATTGGCCTCCTTGATCCCGCGTTAGACCCTTGTAGTAGGTTTAAGCGGCGGGTAGAGCTAATTCCTGGTAGGTTTAAGCGGCAGCACTGGTTTGGTGCGTACTTATCCACAGATTTTGCGGTGTGCCGTGGTAGGTTTAAGGGGCGCCTGGCTCAAATCGTGATAGGTTTAAGGGGCAGGTGGTCGATTTCGTGGTAGGTTTAAGCAGCGGGTCAAAGCGATTTTGATGCTTCTTGGTAGGTTTAAGCGGCGGGTCGTTTTTTCAACTTATTGTTTAAATTGAAAAAATTTTCATTTTTTGCCTCTTTATTCTTTTATCCTTTTTATTATTCTTTAATCTTTATCCTTGCAACCGGGAAGTCAGTCCCTAGCCATAGGCAAGCAAAACGAACATAGACTAAAGTTAACACCACGCCGTCCCGCCCATGTTAGGCTAGGCCAAAGGAAGATCCTCAACACCTTGCAATCCTTCACTATCAGTTCGACGACAAGCTGACGGATTAGGATGTGGGACAACCACCCCAAAGGCCAAAGATGACTCTTTGAGCAAAAACCCCGACAGCGCGGTCTGCGACGGCCCATATCTGAACAAGTAGTGGTGGATGTTCTCGCCATTTGGCGTCCTCACATGGTCTCTGCGCTTGACGAAAAGCTGCTGGACGATCTCCCGGCGACCGCCGCCGCACTCGTCGACAAAATCCTTGAACAGGTTGGGTGTCACCAGCAGCACACCCTCGGACACGACATGGACACGCGCATTCCTTTCGTTGCAGGGGATGCGGCCTTCGGCGATCCCCGTGCGCAGCCATGCCACGAACTTGGCGACGGGGGCTTCCTTGTTCTGTCCACCTTCGGGCAAATTCCGCACCGGCTCCACCGTTCCGCCAAACTCCATCGGGGCCAACGCCAGATCCTGCCAAATCCGGCAGGCGGCAATCCGCAATGCGGACACCGTCCTTTCCGCATTGCCTTCATGAACGCCCACATTCCAGACAGCCTTGCCCTCGCAAGGCACCAGAACCCCCTGACTATGTAACATGTCGATGGCGTTTTGATTGCTGCTTGGCGTGTCGCCATGCCCTTCTTGCAAAAGCTTGGCGCGCAACGCATCCGCTATCGCCGGACTTTCCAGCCATAACTCATCGCCTTTGCGCCACCCCTTGGCATCCATGGCATTGAGCGGCAATTCGCCGCAACCCACCAGATCCCGCAACACGGCAAGCATCCTTTCATGCAGCGGCATGTCTTCGTGTCGATCAAGCGGGCTTGAGAAAGCTTCGGCTTGCCCGGTCTCGATTGGCAGGCTTCGTCCGGACTCATCCGGTTTGGCCGATAGCTTCGTTCTAAAAGCACGGAGGGCTTTGCCGAGGATGTCGCCCAACACCCCTGTGGTCGCTTTGTCTCCAGCCGCGGAAGCCAGCCAAGTCAGCCCCGCCGGCACGACCATAATATTCGCCAACAACGAGGAGGCGCTTGGAGGAGGAAGCGGCGGATTGCGTGCCTGTTTCAACGCCATGCGATAACCGACCACGCCGGGGACATCCCCCATCACGCCCGCCCATGGATTCCATTCTGATGTCACAGTGCCGTTGAGCAGGGTGACGGCCTGCTCCATGGCGGGTTGACGCAGATCATGCAGCAGCGCCAAGGTGAAGACGGCAAACGTCCAGAGATACCTCTTCGAGTTTATTCATTTGATTTTGAAGCGCGGTATGCCAGTGCATTTAAAAATAGGCCAGCAAAGACAATGCCAGATACCGCTTCAAGCGCCACCAAAAATCTAGCCTGCGCGGTTATCGGAATAATGTCGCCCAAGCCCAATGTCGTAATCACCACTGAACTGAGATAAGCCATGCGCGAAAAGTGATCGCTAATAGACGAGGCATCCCCTTTCATGCCCCGCAGATAGCGTTGGAACTGCAACTCTTCCTGTCTGTCGAGCGCCAGAGCCGGAGCCAAAGCGCCATATCCAATGTCCCCTTGCCCAAAAATTATTTCAAAGAGCGCGGTGTTTTCCTCCTTGAATGGCGATGCGTATGTGGAAAAGTCTGCATCCGGAAATCGGTAGGTGATGATGTCATTAGGCCCATTGAAGCGGACACTCGTCGGGCGGTCTTTAACCGTGGCAACGATGGCCCAACCCAATGTTTTGGCACCGGTCAACTCGCCTATCCCATTAGCTGAAAGGCGAACGCGGAAGGATAATTGGGTGCCGTCAGCCGATTTAACATCATCAACCCGAAGCGAGTTGATATCGAACTTCCAATTTCCGACTATGAACTCCCGCCCTGATCTAGTATTGAATGAGCGATGAAGTGCGGCTTCCAAGCTTGAGGCGAGTTGAATTGTGTCCAAGTGTGCACCCGGCTCAAATCGAGCATGCGGGGCGTAAAACTCATGCGGTGTCACGAAAACATACAAGAAAGCAAACGCCGGTATCGCTGCTAGATAAAGCAGCAAATACGCAAGCGGATGAACTCGTGACAAAGCCAGGGTCAACTCGGCAGGTTTGATAAGGAACAGAGCAACAACTCTGCCCCAGATTAGTCGATATGAGGGACTCGGCATACCTTGGTTTCGCGTGGGCTAATGTGGAAAAAAACCGCATATTTCATGCGAGGGGAGAGGATATGAGGCTTGTAGTCGAAGCGGAAAGTGAAGGTTTTTACGCAAACTACACCAAAACCTTAGCACAATGCGCTGAAATCATGTTCCTGTATTTTCACTCACCGCCAAGCGCCCGCGATGAGCACGCTTCCCACCATTCAATCCAAAAAGCCAGCGCGTTCCTCCCAGCAGCCCGGCGCGTTGTGCAACCAGGCCAGCCTGGAAATCCAGATCCGCCAAGCCCAGTTCCTGCTGGACGGGCGCAGCAGGACGATCCTTACGCCGATTGGGCGCTGTTGCGCATCGAGAAGGGAAGGGCGTTCATCAACGAGAAAAACCTCGCCATGGGGAAGTCGCTGAACGCGCTGGGTTCAATGAAGATAGAGCTAGCCCGCACCCAGGCACCTGCCGTCATCGAATTGAGCTTCGGCACGCCCTATGGCTTCATGGGGGCTTATCTGTTGAGCGATTACGACGAACTGGCCCGTAGCGTCCTGAACGCGCAGCATTGCGCCCTGGTTGGCCGCGACCAAGCGGGTGAACTGATCCGGGCAGGCGGCAACGCGGTGCGACGAGTCTACCAGTTGCCGACGGTTTGGCGGCGCACCGACATCAGTGTGCCGCAGCAAGCGGCGTAAGAGATGAGGGCAGGCCCCTCGCAACCGGCTTGCAGGAGCAGGTTGCAAACCACCGCAAGCGGCTCGCGTCAAAAGCGCGGGTCGTGAGCGTTGCGGAAAAGGCGTCCTAAGGCGTCAGGTATGGATCAACGAAGGCGAACAACCGTGAACTGCCGTTCAAGTGTCGAAAGTGCTCAGATGACATCAAAACCGGGGGGTGATGTTGCCCCGGGATCAGCGGAGGCGAAACCTGCTTACGGCCTTTGCGGTGTCCGGCATAGAGGCAGCGCCAGCGTGGTCCGGGCTCTTGCGTTGAACTGCGGGAACCTTCGGCGGCGATGCGAAGGGAAAGGCACAAGCCCGAAAGGCGAGGCCGACAGTACCGATGCGCCGCCAAGGGACGGAGCGACTCGTAGCAGTGTTGAAGCCGCTGTAATGGCGGTGGAGCGAAGGGGTCGCGTCATCCCGTCATGGTGCGGGGCCAACTGTGCGAGCAGGAGGAGCCCTGTGTCATGACAAAGCCGTACCCCATTCCCAAAGCCTGGGTGTGGGAAGCCTGCCAATCTGTGAAAGCCAATGGCGGGTCAGCGGGGATCGACCGGGAGACGCTCGAAACCTTCGAGCGGCGGCTGGGCGACAACCTGTACAAGCTCTGGAACCGGCTATGCTCCGGCAGCTACTTTCCGCCGCCGGTCAAGGCCGTCCCGACCCCGAAGAAATCGGGCGGGGTGCGCGTTCTGGGGGTTCCGGCCGTGGCCGGCCGGGTCGCGCAAACCGTGGTGAAGCGGGTGCTTGAGCCGCTGCTGGAACCGGTGTTCCATCCGGATTCCTACGGCTACCGGCCAGGCCGATCCGCGCACGACGCGCTGTCGGTGGCGAGGCGGCGCTGCTGGGACTATGACTGGGTGGTCGAGTTTGACATCAAGGGACTGTTGGTTGCTGCTTCATAATGCCCCCAGGTTCATGAGAGTTGGGTAAACAGGTCGGGTTGGTTGTCTATCACTTTGATCCGCAGACCTTTTCTGCGGCCTTGGCAGACATGGACGGCGTCGAGTTCGCCACGCTTTACACGCTGCAACACGGTTTGGCGGGACACGCCGAGCAATTTGGTGGCTTTTTGCATCACGATATAGCCCTCGGGAACGTCTTCGACTAATTGACGGCGAAAGCCATCGGTCAGGCGAATCTGCCAGGGAGCGCCGGGTGTGGCCTGTTCCCCGGCGATGAAGCCGTCGTTGATCCATCGGTGGAGGGTTGATGGTGCCATGCCGAGGACTTTGGCCGCCTGCTGGAGGCTGAGGAGTTCGCCCCCGGAGGATTCTTCCGAAGGTTCGAAGCGCGGAATTTGCCAGTGCCGCCGCAAGTTGCCCACGGCATTGGCAGTGAGGCGCAGGCCCCGTGCCGTGGTCCGGCCCTGTTGGTTGAGGATGCCCGCGATGACGGCATCGGGGTAGAGCATCGCCAGTCGGCGCAGGAGCGACAGGGTGTCTTCGTCGGTGCGGACGGTGGCGGGGCGGGAGCGCGGCAAGCCGACATCCAACTCGGTGAGCCTGCCGCCGCGCCAGCGCAAGGTCAGATGCGCCCGGTGTTCGTCGCGGAACACGGCGATGCCGACCTCTTCGAGCAAGGTCCGCAGGAGTTCCTTTTTGTCGCGGGCCGTGGTGGCGGGTGCTGACCAGACGTGATTGAGATCCTGGCCGAGCGCCAGCAACGCATTGCGTTCGGCGACGGTCAACGGGGCCGGGCGCTGCCGTTGGCGGCGGGCCAGCTCGGCCTGGGCTTGGTCCAGTTCGCGCAAGCGCCGCTCCCATTCGGTTTCGAGCCCGCGTGCGACCAGCCGGTTTTCCGGTTCGACGGCGCGATAGCGGCGTTCAGCCTTTTCCGCTTCGTAGCGGGCGCGCTCGACCGCCAGTTGCCACTGGGCGAACGCGGCGTCTTGATCGGTTTCGAGTTGTTGGGCGGCCATCAGCGCGGCTTCGATACCGGCAGGCTCCAGGGCTTCCAGAAAAGCGCGTGTCACCGCCTCGTCGATTTGCACACCGCCGACGTTGAGGCAGTAGACGCCCCGCCCGCTGACGACGTTTTTGCCCCCGCAATGGTAGCCGGGGGCGGCGTTCCGTCCGCGATAGTGGGTGCGCAAGCGCCGTCCGCAGTGGCCGCAGACGGCGAGGCCTTGCAGCAACGCGCCCCCTTCGCGCAGCGCGCCGCCCGCTTGGTGGGGTTGCGGGCGGGTGTTGCCGTCGAGCCGTGCCTGGATGGCTTCGTAAGTGGCCCAGTCGATGTAGCCTTCATGGTGCCCGGGAATGAAAACAGCCCACTCCGACTGCGGGAGATGGCGGATGCGTTTCCTGACCTGCCCCTGTTCGTCGATGTAACGTTCATTGCGGGTTTTTCCATAGCAATAGGCACCGGCATACACCGGATTGGTCAGGACATGGTGGATCGCGATATAGGTGGGCAACGACCACAGGGCTTCGCCGGTCGGGTTGGGTTGATGGGGAAAGCCCAGGCCTTCGGCATGGAACCAGAGCCAGACCCGGCGCGCCGAACCCAGTTCGGCGAAGCGTTCGAACACCGAGCGGATGGCGGCAACCACCGCCGCGTCGGGATGGAAGCGCACCTCGCCGTCCTCGTCGCCCCAAACGAAGCCAACGGGCAACCCCCGGCGCAGTTCGCCGCGGGCGGCCTTGTTGCGGATTCCACCGTCGAGCCGCGCCCGCAAAATATGGAGTTCAGCCTCGCTCATTGTGCCCTTGAGCCCCAGTAATAGCCGGTCGTTAAACAGCCCCGGATGATAGACGCCATCGGCGTCGCCGATCAAGGTATCCGTCATGCCGCACAGGTCAAGCAGGCGATACCAGTCGCCATTGTTGCGCGCCAGGCGGGAGACCTCGAGGCCCAAGACTATTCCGACATGGCCCAATGCGACCTCCGCGGTCAACTGGGCAAAGCCATAACGGTCCGCCGTACTGGCACCTGAAAGGCCGAGATCCTGGTCGATGACGGCGACTTGTTCACGTAACCAGCCGAGTTCGACGGCGCGGTCAACCAGGGCGTATTGGCGCGCGGTAGATTCCCGGTTGTGCTCGACTTGGGTCGCGGTGGATTGGCGGATATATACCATGGCGGTGCGGCGCAAGTGGGCCGCGCTGATCTTGCCCCGGTCACTCATGGCTTGCCCCTTCTTGTCTGGTTCCGGTCTCTGTGGCCTTGGCGATCAGCTGCGCCAGCTTGTCGAGGGCGGCTGCGCGTTGGGTGTTGTCCAACTGCTCCCATATCTCCGCGTTGTGGGGTGTTGGCATGTTTTCCAGAAAGGGCAAACTCATCTGCATGGACATTGTGGCGCTCCTCGGGGATCGGTTGACGTTGGAGGAGAGCGTCAACCAAACTGCGGGTCAGGAGCAAGTCTGACAGCGAGCCCAGCAGGTTTGCGTTCTTGTCGGGCGTTGCCGGAGTATGTGGGTCGGCAAGCGCCGCATCGGTCCAGTCGGCGGGAACGATTGACCGGCTCTGGTCCGGCAACACCAGCAGGAAGTAAATCCGACCGGCCCGGCGGATGCGCCGCATGATTTGTAGGGTTCTACCTTCAAACGGATGCCCCCGGCGAATTATGGTTGCCGATTCGGGAAAGTCTTCGGGAGGGGTATTGTGTCGTGGTTTCCTTCGACAACATCGACCACGGGTTGCTGATGCGGGCGGTGCACAAGCACTGCCAGATTCCGTGGGTGGTCTTGTATGTCGAGCGATGGCTCAAGGCCCCCTTGGAAACGGCGGCAGGCCAGCGGACCGAACGGACGAAAGGCACGCCGCAAGGCGGTGTCGTCAGCCCGTTGTTGGCCAACCTGTTTCTGCATTACGCCTTCGACCGCTGGGTTAGCGAGCATCTGCGGAGCGTGCGGTTTTGCCGCTATGCCGACGACGGCCTGATCCATTGCAAATCATTGGCGCAAGCCGAGTTTGCGTTGCGCAGAATCGGCGAGCGTTTCCACCAGTGTGGCTTGGAACTGCACCCGGCCAAGACGCGGATCGTCTACTGCAAGGACATCAACCGGCGGGGCGACTATCCGGTGACGGCGTTCACCTTCCTTGGCTATACGTTCCGCCCGCGCAAGGCGGTGGACAGGTATGGACGGGTCTATGTGAACTTCTCGCCTGCGGTCAGCCGCGACGCCCTCAAGGCGATGCGGCAGACCATCCGGGGATGGCACCTGCAATTGCAAAACGACAGGGCGCTGGGCGACCTCTCCTTGATGTTCAACCCGGTGCTGCGTGGATGGAAGCAATATTACGGACGGTTCTATGGATCGGCCATGGCCCCTGTCTGGCGGCACATGGACGACTACCTGGCGCGTTGGCTGATGCGGAAGTACAAACACCTGGCCCGGCGCAAGACGCGGGCCGTGCGGGCGCTAGGCCAGATGGCCGTGGCGTCGCCGAGGGCGTTTGTGCATTGGGAGGCGGGGTTTGCCCCGGCGGCTGGATGATGGGAGCCGGATGAATCGAGAGGTTCACGTCCGGATCTGCGAGGGGCTGGGGGTGCGACTCCCCCCGGCCTACTCACCCCCGCGACGAGGTGCGCAAGGGGACGGATGAGGCCAGCAATGCGGCGCAACTGATGGGGGCGTTGCCGCCGGAGGTGCTGGAGATGAAAAAACGTGCGAAGTTCGAGCCGAGGATTGGCCGTGGCGGTGCCGAGCAGGGCGGCGGCGAAAAAAAAAGCTGAAGGCTAAACGCTGATGGATTGGCGGAGTGCGTTCGCACCGCGCTCCGCCGGTCTGGTTGTGTGCCCGCTGCCATCCTGGGAAGGCGGCGGGATGTCCACGCTTTAAATCCGCAGAAGATCATCAGAAATGGACGGTTTAGCTGGAGGAGAAAATCCGCGCGTATTTCACCGATCCGAGGAAAACCATCCCGTCACTGGATCTGGCCAACGGGAAAGATCGCCAACAGCGTTCCGAACGCCGCGAGGCTTGCCTCGCCGTTTTGGGCTGCATGATCCATTTCCTCGATCTGGTGACGCTGCGCGTCGGCATCCCGACGCCGGGCGGCTTCAAGGGGCTGACCATTCCCTATCTGGCCGAGCTTTCGGGCCTGGGCGAACGGCGGGCCGAAAGGGCGATCCGGGATCTGGTGAAAGCCAACCTGGTCACCGTCCATCCGCTGTGCGAGCGCAAAGACGATCTCACCTTCAAAGGCTATGCGGCGATCCGCACCCTTTCGGCCAACTTGTTCAGTCTGTTCGGCCTGGGCCGGTGGCTACCGCACGAGCGGGAGAAGGCCTCCGCCCGGCTGAAGAAAAAGCGCCGCTTGCAAGATGCCGCCGACCTAGCCAAGGTCAAGCTGGCCTTGGGCAACTTTGGCAAGGGCGGGCGTCCAACCACACCGAACTCGGCAGGGGAGGGCGGCGCTTCCGCGCAAACCCGGCAGGCTGAAGGCCCGAAGACGCCGCTGGAATACCTGGCGGCCATGAAGGCCATGCTGGGCATGAACGACCCGCCCCGTTAACCTACCACACTGACCCTTTCCCGTCCGTTCCCGCAAGCCGCTTCCGACAGTCGGCGCGGCCCTCCATTGCCCGCAGGCTAACCGCCTGCTTCCCTCCGACTCGCCGTACCCCGTGATCCGCAGTTTCCCGCTCGAATAACGCCAGGCCTTAGGCAGACATCAGCCAAAACAAGGCCCATCCGTTGCCGTAGGCCAAGATAAGTGTCGGGCGATTGTGGAAAACGTTTGAGCCTGTGGATAACCCGGCCTAGTCTTGAAATTAGCTGTCGGGGCGTCCCCGGTTAAGTGGCTGCGCTTAATCAGGTTTTTAGTTCAGAACAAAGGCAAAGGCCAAGGCGTCATCCTGATAGCCTTCGGCGGCATCCCTGCCGCCGTTTGGGATGGCTTTGCCGCAAAACCCGATGGCTTCGTTTCCATGAAGGCTCGGGAAGAGCAAGATCAAGAGCGGCTTGATAAAAAACAGCAAAGGCAGGCACCAGGGAAGGCAAGCGGTAGCCACGCCAACATTGGGCGGAGACAAGCACAACACGATAGCGGCAAGGGGAGGTCAGCCATGCTAGGCTATGCGTTCTTCAAAAGCCCTCCACATTCCGGGAAAACGATGCCTCTGCACACCGATGCGACCGAAATCCGCGTCACCCGCGCAGATGGAACCCCTTTGCAGTTTTCGTCGAATCTCCTGAGCTTTTTGGCGAATCGGAAAAGCCCGCGCACTTTTCATTTTGGCGACTGGTTCCAATCCTTGGACGGCGAAATGCTGGGCCATTTGCAGCAGCTTGCCAACAAGGCTCTGCACGATCCGCCATCGGTCGGCACCGCGCTGGAAGACCTGCTGTCGGTCATCGTCCACGTCCTAGCCGCCGAGCGGCAGGTCGAGACGGTCAGCTTCAGCGAGGACAAAATAGGCGAGTACATGGGCATGTTGCACTTGGTGGCGACGCTGGAACGCCTCCGCCGCCAGGGGCTGCTGGCTTACGAAAGCGTCATGAGCATCGAGCCGGACGCGGCCAACGCGGTGATCCTGAGCCAGGAGGCTTTCTCCTTAGCGGATGAAATCCAGGGGCAGATGATGCGGGGATTGCATTGATGGTTTGGAAATTGTGGAGGTCATTTCCCTCTGGCAGTTTGTGAACGGTTGCGGCCAAGAACCGCCTTTGGCATTGTCTCAAAATCGAAGTGCTGATCGTCCGGTTTTGAATCCATGACCGCCGTTGTTCAGGCCAATTACGACCCAGAATATTGGGGCGGCAGTGTCTGCTGACTTGGCTGGGCAGACTAGCCTAGAGCCTCCGAAAGCAACCGGCACGTCTTTGCCGGTGGCCTCCTTGTCCCACTCTGAAGTTGACTTTTAAGCATATTTATATATGCTGTTCCATATATATGGCTATAGTCATGATGATGCAGATTTTCCAACCCGTTCAGTTTTTCAAAAGTCTTGCAGACGAAACCCGGCTGCGGTGTGTGGCCTTGCTGCAACGGCGGGGTGAGTTGTGCGTTTGCGAGCTGACCCAGGCCTTGCAGATGTCCCAGCCGAAAATCTCCCGTCATCTGGCCTTGCTGCGTTCCAGTGGCCTGCTCGTGGACCGGCGGCAAGGGCTCTGGATTTATTACCGGATCAATCCGAATTTGCCAGCTTGGGCGCATTCCGCCATCGCTTGTTCTATTGATGGCATCGCCGAGCGGGCGGAATTTCAGCAGGATTGGGAACGTCTACAATCCGCCAAGCGGATGGGCGATAGCGCCGACCCATGCACTTCCGGTCCGACATCCGACACGGTTGGGTGAACGATCCTGAAATCATGCCCAACGGCTTAATCCATTTTCCATCCCTGCACTCACGAAGAAGAGAGCCTAATATGAGCGAAAAGATTTTCAACGTCCTTTTTCTTTGCACCGGCAATTCGGCACGCAGCATCATGGCCGAAGGGTTGTTAAACAAGCTCGGCGCGGGTCGTTTTCGTGCCTTTAGCGCGGGCAGCCACCCCACCGGCAAAGTCAATCCGTTTGCGCTTGAGCGTTTGCAACTGGAAGGCATCGAACTGCCAGATGCCCGGAGCAAAAGTTGGGATGAGTTCGCCCAAGCGGACGCGCCGCCCTTGGATTTCGTCATTACGGTCTGCGACAACGCGGCGGGCGAAGTCTGCCCGGCTTGGCCTGGACAGCCGATCACCGCCCATTGG
Organism: uncultured Gammaproteobacteria bacterium; assembly: GCA_963753955.1. GTDB lineage: Bacteria > Pseudomonadota > Gammaproteobacteria > Methylococcales > Methylococcaceae > Methylumidiphilus. Next base: position 94,828 of record CAVWEM010000024.1, on the reverse strand, counting down.
GGTGTGTTCGACCCGGCGGCGGCTGAAGAAGACCAGAAGTTCATGGCGTTTTCCAAGGCATTCGCTATTCTCCACCGCCGCATCTCCCTGTTCGCATGCCTCAACCACGCCAGTCTGGAGCGAATAGCGCTGGAGCGGCAAGTCCGCGAGATAGGCAACCCTGAAAACGCTCGGCAGGATGGCGAATAAGCATTCGCTTTCACCCTCAATCAAACAAGGTTTGACTCAATGAAAAAGCTCGAAATTTACGAACCGGCCATGTGCTGCTCCACCGGCGTCTGCGGCGTCGATGTCGATCCCGTCCTCGTCCAATTCGTCGCCGACCTGCAATGGCTGGGCGAACAAGGCGTGGATGTGGCCCGCTACAACCTGTCCCAGCAACCCCAGGCCTTCGCGGCCAACCCGGCTGTACTCAAGGAAATGGAAGTCGGCATGGAGCGTTTGCCCATCACTGTGGTGGACCGCGAAATCGTGTCCACCGGGGTTTACCTGTCCCGCAATCAATTGGCGCAAAAACTGGGGCTTGTGGCGAAACCTGCCATCACCATCCCGGTGGTGGAATCGGGCTGTTGCAAACCGAACAGCGGCTGTTGCTGAACTCATCAAGATAGAGCCATGGGCATTCCAACCGTCTCCACCCGCTATTTGTTTTTCACCGGCAAGGGCGGCGTCGGCAAGACATCCTTGTCCTGCGCCACTGGCATCGCGTTGGCGGATGCTGGCCTGCGGGTGCTGATCGTCAGCACCGACCCGGCTTCCAACCTCGACGAAGTGCTGGGCGTTGCGCTGTCGCCGACACCGACCTCGATACCCGAAGTGCCAAGGCTGTCCGCGCTGAATATCGACCCGGAAGCCTCCGCCCACGCTTACCGCGAACGCATGGTGTCGCCTTACCGGGGCATCCTGCCGCCCGCCGCCATCCAGAGCATGGAAGAGCAGTTCTCCGGGGCCTGCACGGTGGAAATCGCAGCCTTCGACGAGTTCTCCGCGCTGATCGGCGATCCTGGCAAGACCGAGGCCTTCGACCATGTGATTTTCGACACCGCGCCCACCGGCCACACCTTGCGGCTGCTGTCCTTGCCTTCGGCCTGGAACGGCTTCATCGAATCCTCGACAGGCGGCGCGTCCTGCCTGGGGCCATTGGCAGGGCTGGAAAAGCAGCGGGACTTGTATGCCGCAACGGTGGCACGGCTGGCCGACGCCGGGCAAACCACCGTGGTGTTGGTGAGCCGGGCGGAGATGGCCGCGTTGCGGGAGGCGGAACGGACATCTGGCGAATTGGCGGATTTAGGGATTGCCAACCAAGTGCTGGCCGTCAATGGCCGGTTCCAGGCCAAGACACCCGGCGATGCCATCGCCGACGCGATGACCCGCCGAGGCAATGCGGCCTTGGCGGCGATGCCGATTCGGCTTGCGGCCTTGCCCTATTTTGAGACGCCGTTCATGCCTAAAGGCATGGTTGGCATAGCTGCTTTGCGGACGATTTCGACCCTGATAGTCGATGAACCCGCCGTGGAAAGTGGACAGACCCAATCGCCCGATCTGCCAACGCTGAACAGCTTGGTCAATGACCTCGAACAAGCTGCGCGGGGCGTCATCATGACCATGGGCAAAGGCGGCGTGGGCAAGACCACGGTCGCCGCCGCGATAGCCACTGCCTTGGCCCTGCGCGGACATCCGGTACTCCTGTCCACCACCGACCCGGCGGCGCATGTCGCGGCGGCTATCGAAAACCCGGTGCCGGGCCTTTCGGTCAGCCGGATCGACCCGGCGGTGGAGATCGAACGCTACCGCCAAGACATTTTGGAGAAGGCAGGGAAAAACCTCGACGCCGCCGGATTGGCGATGTTGGAAGAGGATCTGCGCTCGCCCTGCACCGAAGAAATCGCCGTGTTCCGCGCCTTTGCCAAGACGGTGGACGGGGGTAGGGAAGGCTTCGTCGTGCTGGACACCGCGCCCACCGGCCATACGATCCTGCTGCTTGACGCCGCCGAAGCCTATCACCGCGAGGTCATGCGGGTGCAAGGCGACATGCCGGAAGCCGTGCGCCAGTTGTTGCCGCGCCTGCGCGACCCGGCCTTCACGAAGGTCATCATCGCCACGCTGGCCGAGGCCACGCCCGTCCATGAGGCCGAACGCCTGCAACAGGATCTGGCACGGGCGGGCATCGCGCCTTACGCCTGGGTCATCAACCAAAGCCTGCTGGCGAGCGGCACCCACGATCCGCAGTTGGACGAACGGGGCCAGTATGAAATCCCGTTCATCCGCAAAGTGGCCGAGGAATTGTCGCCTCGTTGCGCCTTGATCCCTTGGCTGGCCGAACCGCCTATTGGCGCGAAGGGGCTGGCCCAAATCACTGGCCTGACGGCCTGAATCAACGCGGATCGTCAGGTGCGAGTGAGAATAAGGACATGAGAACGAATAGGCTGGCCGTATTCGGCAGCGGTGCGGTGATCGGGACGTTGGGCGGACTGATCGGCCTGGGCGGCGCGGAGTTTCGCCTGCCGCTCCTGATTGGCATCTTCCGCTTCGCGGCTTTGGAGGCGGTCATTCTCAACAAGGCCATGAGCCTCGTGGTCGTGGCGTCCGCTTTGCCTTTCCGTGTCAGCGCCGTGCATTTCAGCAGCATCGTCCTGCATTGGGAGGCGGTTGCGAATCTCTTGGCGGGAAGCCTCCTTGGGGCATGGCTAGAGGCGGGCTGGGCGATCCGGCTCAAGTCCGGGACGCTATACCGGATCATGGCCATCCTCCTGCTGGTGATCGCCCTGGCCCTCCTGTTGGGCCATGACCCGTCGGGACACGGGCAACCTCTGTTTTCCGGGGCGTTTCAGGTGGCGTCCGGCGTTGCCGCAGGCTTTGGCATTGGTGTCGTCGCCTCGTTGCTCGGCGTGGCTGGCGGTGAACTGCTGATCCCTACCTTGGTTTTGCTGTTCGGCGCTGACATCAAGTTGGCAGGCAGCTTGTCCCTGGCGGTCAGCTTGCCCACCATGGTGACGGGCTTCACGCGTTACAGCCGTGACAAGAGCTTCACCGTATTGGGAAAAAACCGCCCTTTTGTGCTGGTCATGGCTATCGGTTCGCTGACCGGGGCCTTTCTGGGCGGACAGTTGCTCGGAATCGTGCCCAGTGCCGTGCTGTTGCCACTGCTGGCAGGGATACTGGTCATTTCAGCCGTGAAGATCTGGCACCACGGGTGAAGCGTTTTGCCCGTTGGGCTGGGTCTGCGATTTTTCAATTGCTAGATGCGACATCCACCTGAACTTAACTTCAATCAGTCACCATCCCCACAAGGAACCCATCCATGAGCCAAAAACCCTTGAATATCCTAGTCCTCTGCACCGGCAACTCCTGCCGTAGCGTGTTGGGCGAAGCCTTGTTCAACCATTTAAGCCAGGGCCGCTTCAAAGCCTTCAGCGCCGGCAGCCACCCGATTGGCCGAATCAACACCGGTGCCTTGGCGACCTTGGCGCGGCATGGACTTCCGACGGAAGGGTATCAAAGCCAGTCGTGGGACGAGTTCGAGGATGCCAACATCGACATCCTGATTTCGGTCTGCGACTCGGCGGCGGGCGAGGCTTGTCCGGTTTATTTGGGCAAGGCCACACGCGGCCATTGGGGCCTGTCCGACCCCGGCCATGTCAAAGGCAGCCCGGAAGAGATCGAAGCTGCGTTTGAAGCCACTTATGCCATTCTCGAAAAGCGTATTCATCGGTTGCTGGCCCTGCCGGTGGAGACGATGGATAAAACTGAATTGGCAGCAGCCTTGAATAAGATCGGCGCGGAAATCCATTAAAGGCACACACCATGAACACATCCCAATACCCCATCGCCCCAAAACGCCTGGGATTCGTGGAGCGGTTTCTAACCTTGTGGATATTCTTGAGCATGGGTGGTGGGGTGGCTTTGGGCTATGGGGTTCCCCAGTTCACCCAATGGCTGAACCATTTCCAAGTCGGCACCACCTCCGTTCCCATCGCCATCGGCCTGATTTTGATGATGTACCCGCCGTTGGCGAAAGTGCGTTATGAAGAACTGCCTTTAGTTTTCAAGAATGTCAAAGTGCTGTTGCTATCCTTGGTGCAAAACTGGCTGATTGGACCCTTGCTGATGTTCGGGCTGGCGGTGTTGTTCCTGCGCGATTACCCTGAATACATGGTCGGCCTGATTGTCATCGGCCTCGCCCGCTGCATCGCGATGGTGCTGGTGTGGAATGAATTGGCGGACGGAGACACGGAATATTGCGCCGGGCTGGTGGCGTTCAACTCCATCTTCCAAATGCTGTTCTTTTCCGTTTACGCCTATGTGTTTGTCACGGTGCTGCCGGAATGGCTGGGCATCGCCGAGGGTTTGAAGGTCGATATCACCATTTTGCAAGTCACTGAAAGCGTCTTGGTTTATCTGGGGATTCCCTTCTTTGGCGGCCTATTGACCAGTTTTATCCTGGTACGCCAAAAGGGGCGGCAATGGTATGAGGAAAAATTCATCCCCAAGATAAGCCCCATCACCCTGATTGCGCTGCTTTTCACGATCTTGGTGATGTTTTCGCTGAAGGGCGAATACATCGTCCAACTGCCTTTGGACGTATTGCGCATCGCCGTGCCTTTGGTGATTTATTTCCTCGTGATGTTTTTAATCACCTTCTGGATGTCGGCCAAGGCCGGGGCGGGGTATCGCATCAGCGCCACGCTGTCCTTCACCGCCGCCAGCAATAACTTTGAACTCGCCATCGCCGTCGCCGTGGCGGTGTTTGGGCTGCAATCCGGCGAAGCCTTCGCCGCCGTCATCGGGCCGTTGGTGGAAGTGCCGGTTTTGATTGGCTTGGTTAACGTGGCTTTGTATTTCAGGCGCAAATACTTCACGTCTGCCGCTTGTGTTGTGTGTGGAAACTCAGAAGACGATAGCCTGCTTTTCCACGCCCGCCAGGCAGGCCAAGAGGTATTTTATTGTCCGCATTGCCTCCATGGAGCCTTGTGCAAACAGGGAAAGGAGGAGTGACGGCCCTTGGGTGGAGTGGCATTTTGTAATTCTACCCAGCTTGAATGCCTCCATTTCTGTTTGAGAAATATCTTGAACCCTGGAACAGAAATTTGGCTTATGGCGAGGCTTCCAATAGGGCAAGAATGATCGGGCAAGATACCGATCCAGTGTTTTGGGAACAGCTTTCGGCCAACGCGGACAAGGCATTTTCCATGGTGCGCAAGCCCTCGATCCGTTCCCGGATCGAGGAAAGCTTTTTAAGGGCGATGTCCTGAGCCTCTTGGCAGTGTTGCCCATCCTCAAGGCTCAACAAATCCATGAGTTCATCCAATGAAAAACCCAGCTTCTGCCCCTGCTTGATGAAGCGCACACGCTGCGAGTCACGTTCGGTATAAGCGCCGGACACCCTTAAGCGGCCTATCGGGTTCGGCCAGCAGGCCACGCCGCTGATAAAAACGGATGGTTTCGACGTTCACCCCGGCCATTTTCGCCAAAGTGCCAATTGTGAAGCTTTCTTGTGTCATGGGGCTTGCCTCCGTACCTAGGTACGGAGCTTATAGTAAGCTGAACGAAAACACACGGGGCTACCATGAACCATAAACAAGCCATGATTGCGGGAGTTCTTGCCGGGATCGGCGCAAGCCTGTGTTGCGTCGCGCCCTTGGTGCTGTTGAGCCTGGGCCTTGGTGGCGCATGGGTGGCGAATTTCACCGCGTTTGAGCCATTGCGCCCGGCCTTTCTCCTGCTCACGCTGCTTTTTGTCGGGCTGGCGTTTCGCAAGCTCTACATAACACCCCAGACATGCGAACCCGGCAGGCTGTGCGCCGATGATGAAACCATCCGCAATCAGCGTGTTATTTTTTGGGTGGTGGCAATCCCCTTGTTCGGATTGGTGGCGTTCCCGTGGGTCGCTCCGCTGCTCTATTGAGAAAACCACATGAAAACTCGAATTCTTCCGCTCTTTCTGGCGTTTGCAGTTACCTCCGGCGCCGCTCTGGCCGCGTCTCGCAGAGTCACGCTTGACGTGCAAAACATGACTTGCACGGTTTGCCCGCTTACCGTCAAAAAAGCCCTTGAGGGCGTTTCCGGGGTGCAAAAGGTTTCTGTTGATTACGCAAGCAAAACAGCCACCGTGGAATTCGACGATGCCACAGCCACGGCGGAAAAATTGACCGAAGCAACCAAAGCCGCCGGTTATCCATCCCTTGTCAAAGGGGAGGGAAAATGAATGGGGCGATTTTGGAGTCGATAATTACCTGCCCCCACTGCGGACATGCTGAAACCGAAACCATGCCGACCGATGCCTGCCAATTTTTCTATGATTGCAAAGGCTGCGGAACATTACTCAAACCAAAGCAGGGGGATTGCTGCGTGTTCTGCTCCTACGGCTCGGTCAAGTGTCCACCAATTCAACAGCAGAAACCTTGCTGCGCTGGTTAGGTTGCCATGAAAGTGCAGGCTTTCTGGCCAGGAGTGACGTAGCCAGCAATGAGCTTTTTGTATATGACCGCTATAGACTTCATAGCCGCTTTTTAATCCTAATCATCCCGGCTGACCGCTCTGGGTCGAAATCTGTCTTATGCTGGTTAGGGTTTACAGTCCAATGCATAATATTTATGCATGGTTTAACCCTACCTACATCTGAATCTGCATCATACAGAGGACAGCTATCTCTGGCTGTGGCATAACCATAGCCTCTGATTGCCATGATTTATTTTTACCCACCATTCTCCGCCACCAAGTCAATCCTGACTTTCCGCCCAACCAAGGCCGCCGCCCGTTGCAGCGTGGACAAGGTAATATCGTTTTCAGGATCGAGCAGGCGGTTTACTTGTGTCCTGCTGGTTTTGAGCAGCGTAGCCATCCGCGCCTTTGATATGCCTTTATCCTTCATCGCCTGGCCTAATTGCCACGCGATCACTTCTTTAATGGCTTGCGCCTGGGTTTCCTCGAACAAACCTTCTTCTTGCAGAAAGTCGTCCAGGCTTGAACCGATATGTTGGTCGCTCATGTCTCTATTGCCTTTTGGCGCTTGCGCGCTTTTTTCAATTCGTCGTCGGGCGTTTTCTGCGTCTTCTTGATGAACCCGTGCAATGCCACCCAACGGCCTTCGTGGACGCAGAACGGCACACGGGCAATTTTGCGGCTCGGGAGTTCGGTTCGCACTTCCCACAAACCGTCCCCCATCGGGCGGCACAAAGGCATGACTATCGGCCAGCGCCATTGCGCCCGCATCAGATCCATCCCCACCGCCTATCGATCCTCCGGGTCTAGCGCTTTGAGCCAATCCCGACCCGGTTCAGCCTCGGACGATGTGCGATAGAACACCAGCGGGATTTTTTCGTTTTCTTCCATTCCGCACCTTTTATCCTGTAGTGTACATTAAAAGGTTCATACCGCCCAAGGCTGTTTGTCGCTTTCAGAACAGCCAATGGCCTGCAGCAATGCCGTCACTGCCTGTGAAAATCCTGCCGAAGCCTGACGCGCCCCCTGTCACTGCCGTGCAGTGACAGGGGGCGGCTGCGGCAGCCTGCGCGGCTTCTGGGGCAAAATTTGACATGACGGCCAGATGATGGCACGATTTTGACCGCTCAACCGTGGCGGCTGCGTTCTCAGCCGCGCCCTTTGCCGCCGTGTGCCTACACTTCCGGCGGCGGGCCTTCTGGCCCCGTAGGCGTTCCCCAGGCTCCGGCCTGTTCACTTCGGGATCGACGATCCCCCTAGTTCCATCCTAGCCAGCGGCCACCCTGTCCAAGGGAAGGTTTCCGGCATCCCCGCGTTGCGGTTTTTCCACAACGCACCCCATCCAGTTGGTTCCTGCCAACGTCCTTCCAGGGGCTGAAGCGGCGCGTCTTTGTTTGCCCGCAAAAGCGCTTTCTACCCACGCCTTGATGGCACGGCTTGCCGTGTCCGGATGGCGCTTCCAACTTGCCGTCGTGGTATGTAATCCGCCACCAAGGCTCCCTCCCACTCGCTTGGGACTGCGGCAACGCGGTTTTAGGCACCACGCACAGCCGGTCAAGCCGTCGGGCTGCTGTGCGGAAAAAAACCTACGACGCTTCGACGATTGTTTGCAACAGCAGAACACGCCGAACCGCAGTTGCGGGCCTGTTATTCGGATTGACAGCACGCCTTTTCCCTTCGGGGGTCTCGATTCCATCGAGTCGGCATTAACACTTACCCTGCGACAAATCCGCGAACGAACCACTGGACTATCCCGAATTATTATCCCTTATGAGTTTGAGACTGTATGGACGATCTGCAATGGGAATTGAAAAAACTGACCAACCAACACCGTGAGGATTCCATCGGAACACAGGCGGCGCGTCACCAAGTGCTGGATCTGATGGCCCGCCAATTGAAGGAAATGGGCTATCGAAACATGAAGGCCATTTCCCTGAAGCCCAAGCATGTCGAAGCCTTGGTGAAGCGCTGGCAGGCGGAAGGATTATCCACGGGAACCCTGAAGAACCGCCTGTCGCATTTGCGGTGGTGGGCGGAAAAGATCGGCAGGCCCTCCCTTATCCCCAATGACAATGGGAAGCTGGGCATTGAAAACCGGGTTTATGTTAAACCAGAAGGAAAACAAATCAGCCTAGACCCGGAGAAACTGGCGCAAATAAAAGACGCTCATCTACGCTTGAGTTTGGAGATGCAGGCACACTTCGGATTACGCCGCGAGGAGGCCATGAAATTCCAACCGGCTTATGCGGTTCGTGATAACCATATCCATTTAAAGCCGTCTTGGACGAAAGGTGGCAGGCCACGCGATATACCTATTCGTAATGAAGCCCAGCGCGAATTGCTAGGGCGAGTCCGCCAGCTTGTGGGAAATGGTTCGTTGATTCCGGCAGGGCGTTCTTATGTATACTTTAGTGCTTTACAAACTGAACTTTATTAAAGGTTTGAAATTTGAGGTTAATCAGAGTTTTAAGCATAGGCTCATATTCGTCTGTTCCCACTTTTGAAAGGCAATCCTGTATGGCTTCGGTGAAGAAGCCAAAACTCTCATAGTATTTAGAATACAGGCATTCTTTCTTGACGAACTTCCATAATCGTTCAATCAGATTTAAATTGGGCGAGTAGGCCGGTAAAAAAAGCAATTCGATACCAAGACTATCCGCCAACTCTTTTACCACCTTGGCATGTTGATATCTTGCATTGTCCAGCACCAAGGTGACTGGAACCTGAAACCCAATCTCGGCAATCGCCCTGAGCAATTCGCAGACGCTCTCCGCATTGATGTAGGTGTTATTTGTCACCGTAATGAGTTGATGCGTCCGTGCGTTGATTGCGCCTAATACATTAAATCTTTTTCGTCCCGCAGGGGCAGAAACAAAAAGCCGGTTCCAAAACCATAAATATCCAAGGAATGCCGCCCAGACAAAGTGCGCCGCATCCACGAAAAAAACTTCCCTGCGACCCGCCATCATCTCTTCTAAGCGTTGCTCAAGCTTTTGTTCTTTAAAGATTTCTTGTTTTTTTGGCGTTCCGGGTCAGTTTGTTGGACGGGAATTGAGCCTGTTTTATACCGGCTCAATCCAACGTTTTTTTTAAGAATCTATAAACAGCGGTGTTGCTTCGCTTGATCCCCGTGGTTTCCTCAATGCGGTGTCGAGCCTCACTAATGGTAGCAGGCGGTTTTTCAGCAATCGCTTCTTCAATTTTGTCGCGATGCAATGCTAGAACACTTTCTGGCTTGTGAAAATTAAGCTTCCGAATCCGATCCAATCCACCCTCTTGGTATTCGCGAAGATAACGGGCCAATGTGGCTCGCCCTCGAATATTGCTCAATTGACAGATTTGATGATGGGGCATTCCCAGAGATTTGTAGTACAAGACCTCCATTTTTTGACGGACACGCGGATGAGGATGGTATCGCTTTTCATACAGCAACTGCTCAACGGTTTCCGGAGAAAATTCTAGGCGAATCATATCTTACTGAACTTGGGGATGTGTTTTTGGGCGTAGGTGTGGTTCAAAGCATTATACAGGAATTCGTAAAATGTTTTATTTATTAGTTTAACAAGTATATTCCAGAAGAATCTCTATGAGCGGGAAACCAAGAAAGCCGGTATCGCCGAAGGCGACCGGAAAGCCCACGGGCTACGGCATGGCTATGCCCAAGATCGGTATTTGGAATTGACCGGATGGAAAGCGCCCCATGCTGGAGGCCCAAGGCGCGGGGAACTGACGCCCGCACAGCGGGAAGCCGACCTTGCCGCCAGGCTCATTATCAGCCAGGAAATGGGCCACAACCGCGAAGAAGTCACGGCGGTTTATCTGGGGCGCTAGAAATTGTCAACCAACAAAACCGATTCGATGGATAGCGAAAACCCTTGCCAAGGGCTGACAAGGTTTTCGCTGGATAGCGTATCCCTGCGGCAGGATAATTCGGCCTGCCATTTGATTTGACCACAAGGCGAACGAGATGCGTGTCCTGCTGGGTTCCAACGCTTACTTGAAGCGCACCGAGAATCGGGATGTCCCGGTCGTCTGGGACAGCCGCACGGCGATCAACCCGCACATGCTGGTGATGGGTGCGTCCGGGGCCGGCAAGACCTGGAATCTGCGGCGGATAATCCAGGCGATGGCGAAAACCGCCGATGGCCCGGTGCGCATCCATGTATTGGATGTCCACGGCGACATTGATTTGGCCGGTGCGTCCACAGTGAAGTTTTCCGAGGCCACGGCCTATGGCCATAATCCATTAGCAGTCAGTCAAGACCGCGATGGAGGCGGCGTCCGTCGGCAGATCCAGTCCTTCATTGCGGCGCTGAACCGGACTTCCCGGCAATTGGGAACTCGGCAGGAAGCGGTATTGCGGGCGCTGCTGACTGACCTCTATGCCGCCAACGGGTTTTATGAAGACAAGCCGGATAGCTGGCGGCTGGATGATGGGGTAGCACGGAAATACCCGAAGAAATATCCAACCTTGCTTGACGCTGCCCGCTTCTCCGCCGCCAAACTCAGGGCGCTATACCTTGGAGCCGATGCCAAAGCGGTGGCTGCATTGGAACAAGTCAACGCGAAGGCGAGGTCGATATACGCCAGGAACAAGGCGATGGGTCAGATACGGCAAACCTTGGGGAAACCCCAAGCCGATACTCCGGTAGCCGATCCCGAATTAGATAAACTGAAAGAAGCAGCGATAGCGGCTTACGCCGCCGCGATCCAAGGCATAGCCACTGGACGCGAGTTGGACGACTTGATCCGCTACGATTCAAAAGACGTATTGCGCAGCGTGGTGGAGCGGTTGGAAAGCCTGAATGCCATCGGCATATTCCGACCGGACGAGCCGCCGTTCGATCCCAAGATTCCGGTATGGCGTTATGACATCCGCTCGCTCACGTCGGACGAGAAAAAGCTGTTCGTGTATTTCCGGCTCGAACAGATATTCCGGCAGGCTGCCCTGCGCGGGGTTCAGGATTGGGTATCGGAAGTGGTCGTATTGGACGAGGCACATTTGTTTTTCACCGACGAAGCGGAGAACCCGTTGAACGTCGTCGCCAAGGAGGCGAGGAAGTTTGGCTTGGGACAGGTTTGCGCCAGCCGTTCCCCCGCTCATCAATGAAATTTGTGTGTTGTCGATGGCGATGTGACTACAATAAGCGAAAAATGACCACAAAGGTGATTGCATGGAAACCAACGTTCGAGATCTTAAATCCCATCTGTCCGAATACCTGCGCCGGGCGGCGTTAGGCGAGGAAGTGCTGGTGACGCTGCGCGGCAAGCCATTGGCGCGGCTCGTCCCCGTGTCTGCGGACGCCACGCCGGAAACCTTGGAGGAAGCGTCCATTGCGCGGCTACGCGCCTTGCCGTGGCTCATTCCCGGCAACGGCAACAAGCCGATGGGTTCGGCCAATCCGGTTCGCATCGGCCCGGACGAGCAAAACCTCGCTGAAATCGTCAGCGAATTGCGCGGATGATCCTTTACCTGGACACTTCCGCCGTGGTGAAGCTGTACGCGGACGAAGCAGGCTCCGACCGGGTTCGGGCGGCGGTTGCCGAGGCGAAGGTTTGCGCGACCCATCTAATCGCCTATGCCGAAACCCGTGCCGCATTTGCCCGCAAGGCGCAACAGCCCGGATACGAGGACAGGCTCCCGTCATGGCGCGGCGATTTTGAACGCGACTGGCCGAGTTTTGAGATCGTTGGCGTCACTCATGAATTGGTGCGCCGGGCGGGCGATTTGGCGGAAGCACATCGCTTGCGAGGTTACGACAGTGTGCATCTAGCGGCAGTGGAAACGCTTTGGCGTGCCGTCTCCGGCTTGGATTTCCGCTTCCTGGTATTCGATGGCGACTTGGCTAATGCTGCCCAACGAGTGGGCATCAAGTTATACGTTTAGCCAACAAGGGTTGGTCAAACGGCTTCATCGTTCATAGGGGGTTGACAGAGCCTTCTGTAAAGTGCATCGTTCAGTCTTGAAGAGGGTGTCTTGTTCGACCGATTTTTGGGATTGATGTGATCTACTCTACTGGCGTGATCCTTTCGAGAGCCAGATGGCGTTGCGGCAAAATCTATTTTGCGATTTTATGATCGATCCCAGATAATGTTTATATTTGAGCATTAGCATGATAATAACAACGAGATTTTCTTGCCTAATGAAAACTGGGCTTAATTTATTCAGTAGGTTGACCGATGAGTTCAATTCGCCTGAATAAAAAGGAAAGTTGTTCGGCGTTGCTGCGAAGGAGAACTTTGAAATGGCTCTAGAAACTCTAATCACGACAGCAGTTCTGTCTGCTTTCACAAACGTAAAAACTGTAGAGATCATTAAGGACTTTCTGGATAGTTTGAATCGAAAAGAACCCGTCCGACAAGATGATAACGAAGGTTTTATCCTCGAACGTCCTAGCAATCGCTTGGGAGTGGTTAAAACCATTATAAATGGGAAAGAAGCATTAGCTATCTATCTGGAAAAAGATGAGGGTTCGGCCTATAACGAGGCTATGGCTCTACAGAAAAAAGAGCCAAGTAGGGTATCAGTAAAAGTAATTGGTTTCGCACAGGCGGTCATGCCAACACTTGCGGTGTCAAAGCAGATTTCAGGTAATAAACAATTGGTTATAGGAAGCTCTGTAAGTCATATACATGGTTTGGCAGGTTCTTTAGGTGCATTTGTAAAATTTAAGCAACCTAAGCGACAAGGTGAATTTAAGGGTTTTACAAGCGCAGCACACGTTTTTGGCTGCAATAATATAGCGCAGAATGGTGATCCAATAATTAGTCCTGGCCGTCCAGATATCGTTGCTGATATACAGTATAGGGTCGGAACGCTAGCCAAATGTTCCTATTTGACGCATTACTCAGAACAGAACGATCCTAATGCTGTTCTAAATAAAAATGATATTGCCGTTGCAGAGTTATGATGATGAAGATATATGTCCTGAAGAGAACGTCGTTATAGATCCTCGGAATACGAGTCGGTGGATGCCAATCAAAGGGGTATTAGATCAAGATGGTCTCATCGAACATCTTGAGAAACCGGTTTATATGATGGGTCGAACATCAGGATTTTCTGAAGGCATTCTCGATGGGGCTTGCTTGGCCGCTTTCACCATTAAATTTTCCAACGGAAAGAAATATCTTTATGGTGATCTCAACTTCGTTATCCCGAGCTATAATGGTATAGCGTGTAGCGCTCCAGGCGATTCCGGCGCACTTGTTTATACGGAAAGTGGATTGGCTGCTGGCTTTTTAGTAGGTGCCACGCATAAGGGAAGCTTATTTCACCCCGCCTTTTCGTGTCTCCAGCATATAGATGGAGAATTGATATGACACATTCCTTGATAGAAAAACGTGATGAGCTAATCAAGAAGCTCCACAATACACCAGGCTTCCAGTCTGTTGGCCTCGCCAAGAGAAGCGGCAACATTGTTCTACTTGTAGCAGTTGATGATAATTTCCGCAGAAACATTCCTCAAAGTTTTGAGGGTGTTAAAGTTGTTGTAGAAGATCTTGGGCAAGCTCATGGTCAGCCAATGCGTAGGGTAATGATATGATAGATGTCAGCAAGATCAATGATATAGCAGCAATTGAGGCACTATCGGAAGTGACTCAAATGTGGTTTGCAAAACACGGACTCCAAGCGTATGCTGTCATAAGGGAAACTGAGAATTATACAAGTAGGCAACAAATCGCTTTACCTAGTTGGGTCACTGAGCCAAGCATTAGTACTACTGAAGCAGGTAAGGCTTGCCGGGTAGCCCTTACATTACTATTGATTGATGCAGATCCTGCAGCCCGGGAGTGGAGTAGCACAGCAGTCGAAAAAGCAGCTCGGACGCAAGTTCAGGCATTTGACCCAGTTACTTTGGCTGTTGGTGGGCTTGTCCTTGGCGGATTAATTCTAGCGGCTAGAGTGAAGAAAATTGGCCCTGACGGTGTTGAATTCTACGAAGGTATTCCAAAGGAATTAGCCAACGTTCTGAAGGCTGGAGCGAACTTTTTTAAGACGTTTGCAAACTTGTGAGCCAGTGTAGCTTGGACGAAACACAGTAGAGTATGGGATGTTCTGATGCGTAAATACCTCCAGCATCATGACGATTATTGGATGGAGCTTGCCTCCTTGTATATGAAGCGGTCTGACCGTTTGATTCACCCTCTGCCTGCCAGTAACCAAAAGGTATTTTGGCAGGAGGCCCATTGCGAAGCCCATTCTGCATTGCGATTTTTCATGCCGGTGTTGTAGAATATATTTTTCACTCGTGGCGACTGCGATTCAGCCGCACCCAAAGCCAAAGGCTTTCCAGGCGTGTCTGCGCTTCCCTGGACGCGATAATCTATCTTCCGTCGATCAACGTAATCTTCGGATGGTCGCGGGCAGACGTCCCCAACCGCTCCAATGACATGACAGCGGTCCTAATTCAGCGGCGGCAGGTGAAAAGCCCGCCGCGTTTTCCAATTCGTCCGGGGATTTAAGCGTCCCCGGACACCCCACAACCCTGACAGGGCACTTGCCCGGTCATGGGAGGTGCCTTGCGTTTCAGCAAGAGGCAACCCCCATGATCAACCTCCCAGGAAATTTATACATACGCTCGGTCCGCGGCCGCAACGGCGACTTCTCGGTCGGTCGGCTGGTCACCGACATCGGCGAGTTCGTTTTGCGTGACGAGTTCCTCGGTCAATACGGCGAAGGCCATTACCAAGGCGAGTTCGGCATTGCCGAAATTTTTCCCGCCAGCTATGTGGCCGGTGGCCGCATGGTCATTGAAATCCGCGCCACTTTGGCGTCATTGGCCCTGGCGGCGATTGACGATCTGCCCGGCGGGCAAGCGGAATTCGCACTTTTGGCCGACGCCAATCCGATTGGCCCGGAAGCCGGGGAAGAGACGCTCCAATCCAAAACCAAAGCGACATCCAGGCGCAACAAGCCGGGTGTGGCGAAACCTCCAAACGATGGACAGCCTGCCGACGGCGAAGACGGGCAGCCTGCCCAAAACGAGATATTCCCCGACAAGCACATCACGATGCGGCTAAAACAGGCACTAGACTTGATCGACATCCGCGTGCTCGACCATTTCGTGGTCGGCGACGTGATTTACTCGTTTGCCGAACATGGCCTGCTGTAAGGAGCGGCCATGCGCTGGGTGATCACCGACGATTACTTGGACGACGGGCGCGTCATCGGGGTGGGAAACTTCCCCCTCGATGGCCGTCTCGCCGAATTGCCTTGCCGCTTTCGTCTGCTTGACGATGATGGCGAGGTTTACTACTTGGGCCGTAGCGACGCCCAAGATAGCGAGGCGGCTTTCGCCCCGCTTGATTGGGCGGCTGCCCATGCCGGTTGCACCGAAATCCAATATTCGCGCGGCGAGCACTGGGAAACTTTGTGAATCTCGCGCTGGCGGCACTCGATAACCGTTGACCCATGTCGGCCAAGGCTTGCCTTGGCGGATAAGCGTTTTTAACCAACCACCCCTAGGGGCAGACAAGCCCTTGGGTTGGTCTGCCCCTGTTCATTCAATTCGAGGAGCAGACCATGTTAAGCGCGATTTTCGATACCTTCAGAAATCCTGATGCCTTGGACGCTGTTTTGGCTGATGAAGGGGTTCCGCCCCTGTTGGCCAGATTGGTTGCCGAAAGGCTTAAGGCTCTATCGTCCCGGCACCGCGAACTTGCCATGGAATATGGGGAAGAATTGGCGGTGGAGGGCGTCGAGATGGAAATCCAAAGGCTGTTGCATGAACTCAATGTCGGCATCGAAGCCCGCTTCGACGGCGACATCCGAGGCCCGACCGTGCGGCTGAAACTGCCGTCAGGCCGGGCCAACGGATTCATGGACGGCCTGTGGGTCGTCTTTGCCGACGACTGAGCCAAGCATGACTTACCCCAAGGGGCAGCGCCCCGTGGGGATGTCTGCCCCTTTCCACATTTTGAGGAGCAGACCATGACAACCCAAGAACAACCAGCGTGTTTTGTGCTGGCGAGCAAGGCTCAGGATGAAAGTCCTTCAGCCTGGAATCTCTACAAAAGCCCGGAGTATGCCGAGGCCGGGCGGGCCAAAATCCCCGCCGATCACAGCGGCGGGCCGGATGATTACGAGGTCATCACTTGGGCGGCGTTCCTGGAATGCCAGCGCCGGTTTTACCTGCGTGATCCCGAGGAAACCAACCTGGAGTACTGGACCGAACATCTTGAAATGTTGCCTCCGCTGAATTGGGAGGTGGCAGACGGTGTGGAGCGGTTCATGTGTTCCGAGTTCTTGGACGGAAATTATACTTGTTAAACTAATAAATAAAACATTTTACGAATTCCTGTATAATGCTTTGAACCACACCTACGCCCAAAAACACATCCCCAAGTTCAGTAAGATATGATTCGCCTAGAATTTTCTCCGGAAACCGTTGAGCAGTTGCTGTATGAAAAGCGATACCATCCTCATCCGCGTGTCCGTCAAAAAATGGAGGTCTTGTACTACAAATCTCTGGGAATGCCCCATCATCAAATCTGTCAATTGAGCAATATTCGAGGGCGAGCCACATTGGCCCGTTATCTTCGCGAATACCAAGAGGGTGGATTGGATCGGATTCGGAAGCTTAATTTTCACAAGCCAGAAAGTGTTCTAGCATTGCATCGCGACAAAATTGAAGAAGCGATTGCTGAAAAACCGCCTGCTACCATTAGTGAGGCTCGACACCGCATTGAGGAAACCACGGGGATCAAGCGAAGCAACACCGCTGTTTATAGATTCTTAAAAAAAACGTTGGATTGAGCCGGTATAAAACAGGCTCAATTCCCGTCCAACAAACTGACCCGGAACGCCAAAAAAACAAGAAATCTTTAAAGAACAAAAGCTTGAGCAACGCTTAGAAGAGATGATGGCGGGTCGCAGGGAAGTTTTTTTCGTGGATGCGGCGCACTTTGTCTGGGCGGCATTCCTTGGATATTTATGGTTTTGGAACCGGCTTTTTGTTTCTGCCCCTGCGGGACGAAAAAGATTTAATGTATTAGGCGCAATCAACGCACGGACGCATCAACTCATTACGGTGACAAATAACACCTACATCAATGCGGAGAGCGTCTGCGAATTGCTCAGGGCGATTGCCGAGATTGGGTTTCAGGTTCCAGTCACCTTGGTGCTGGACAATGCAAGATATCAACATGCCAAGGTGGTAAAAGAGTTGGCGGATAGTCTTGGTATCGAATTGCTTTTTTTACCGGCCTACTCGCCCAATTTAAATCTGATTGAACGATTATGGAAGTTCGTCAAGAAAGAATGCCTGTATTCTAAATACTATGAGAGTTTTGGCTTCTTCACCGAAGCCATACAGGATTGCCTTTCAAAAGTGGGAACAGACGAATATGAGCCTATGCTTAAAACTCTGCTTAACCTCAAATTTCAAACCTTTAATAAAGTTCAGTTTGTAAAGCACTAAAGTATACACCCGGCAACATGCCAAGCTTGGCGACCGCTATTTCACGCGGGTTGTCGATGCCGACGATCCATTGACCTGGATCACCACCGCCATGATCGGCGATTTACTTAACCGTTAAGGCCAAAGGCCGACACGGCACTATTCAAAAACCCCCTGGGGCAGAACGCCCTTGGGGGTTGGCCTGCCCCTTAATCCCAGTTGACGAGGAGCAGGCAATGCAAACAATTAAAGTGAAGTGGAACGTGCTGGACGTGCTGTCCGAGGCGAAAGTCCAAGGCAATGCCTTGGTTTTCGCCCAGGAGTACGACCGTAAAATCTACGAAGAGACCAAGAATGTGCTGGAGGCCATCGGCGGCAAGTGGAACCGTTATGAGCGGGCATTCCTGTTTCCGGGCGATGCCGCCGAAGTCATCGGCGAGATCATCCAGACCGGGGAGGTGACCCGCAGCGTGCCTGCCGACGGTTCGGCGAACGACCCGGAGGCGGAGTTTGGCGATGCCATCCCCCTGTCGCAGTTCGTGGCCGATTTCGGCGACGGGCTGATGCAGGCGGTTGCCGTGCAGAACCCTCCGGTCTACGATGGCACGCCCGACCCGCGCCGCGAGCAGGTGATGGACGGGTTTAAGCGCCAGCCATTCCCCGCCCAGCGGGAGGTCGTGCAGGCTGTCGCCAAGCTGTTGGTGGATGCCGACGAGGACGCCGCCATCATCAATGCAGAGATGGGGACGGGCAAGTCCATGATGGCAATTTCGGTCGCGGCAGTGCTGCGGGCGGAAGGCTACCAGCGGACTTTGGTCATCTCCCCGCCCCATCTGGTTTACAAATGGCGGCGGGAGATTCTGGAAACCATCCCCGACGCCAAGGTCTGGGTGTTGAACGGCCCGGACACGCTGAGGCAATTGTTGAACATCCGTGCGACCCAGCACGAACCACAAACCGGCCAAGCCGAGTTCTATGTGATTGGCCGGGTCAGGATGCGTCTGGGATTCGACTGGGTGCCGGTGATCCATCGGCGCAAAACCCACCGGCGGGTATTCACGGAACAGGGCAACGAGAACTCGTCGTCCTTCGTGCAAACCGTCGAACATGCCGCCTGCCCCGATTGCGGGACGGTGCTGACCGATGTGGATGGCAGTTGGATGTCGGCAGACAGCTTTCTCGCCAGCGCCAGCGAAAAACGGGCAGCCTGTCCACATTGCGGAACCCGGCTGTGGACATTGAAGCGGCCCGGTGCCGTCAAAGACCGGCAGGCCACCGTGAAGGATGCCCTGTGCCAGTTGCCGACGATAGGCCCGAAGACGGCGGACAAGCTGTTGGGCCGTTTCGGGGCCGATACCTTGGCCGGAATGCTGGATGCCAATCCGTTTGATTTCATCAATTTGATGGACGAAGACGGCGAGTTGGTGTTCAGTGACCGCCAAGCGGTCAGGATGGAGAAGAGTCTGGCAACCCAAGCCTTCGCGTTCGGACAGGGCGGCTACCAAGCCTCGGAGTACATCAAGAGGTATCTCCCCCAAGGGTTTTTCGACCTGCTGATTGCGGATGAAGCCCATGAGTATAAGAACGATGGCTCGGCCCAAGGCCAGGCCATGGGTGTGCTGGCGGCCAAATGTCGCAAGGCGGTGTTGCTCACCGGCACGCTCATGGGCGGCTATGCAGACGATCTCTTTTTCTTACTTTGGCGTGTGCTTACACGACGAATGATCGAAGACGCGTTCAAGGCCAACCGGCGCGGCAGCCTAGCCCACGCAGCCTTGGCATTCATGCGCGAGCATGGCGTTCTCAAGGACATCTACAAGGAAACCGACGCAGGTAGCCACAAGACCGCCAAGGGCAACAAGACCACGGTGCATACCAAGAAAGCGCCGGGGTTCGGACCCAAGGGCATCGCCCGCTTCGTCTTGCCTTACACGGCGTTTCTCAAGCTGCGGGATATCGGCGGGAACGTCCTGCCGCCTTACGAGGAGCAATTCGTCGAGGTCGGCATGGCAGCGGAACAAGCCGAGCGTTACCAAAGGCTGCGTTCCAGCCTGGTCGCCGAACTCAAGGAAGCGCTGCGCAAGGGCGACAAGAGCTTGCTCGGCGTCGTGTTGAACGCGCTGCTGGCTTGGCCGGATTGCGGGTTCCGCGACGAGGTGGTGAAGCATCCGCGCACCGGGGCGTTGCTGGCCTATGCGGCATCCGTATTCGGCGAACAGGAGCCAGCGCCCAAGGAGCTTGAACTGATCCGGCTTTGCCGGGAGCAGAAGGCCCAAGGCCGCAAGGTGCTGGTCTACAGCATTTACAGCGGCACCCGCGACACCACGCAACGGCTGAAAAACCTGTTGCAAGCCGAAGGCTTCAAGGCGGCGGTGCTGCGCTCAAGCGTGGAAACCGGGAAACGGGAAGATTGGATTCTGGAGCAAGTAGACCGGGGTATTGATGTCCTGATCTGTAATCCTGAATTGGTCAAGACCGGCTTGGACTTGCTGGATTTCCCATGCATCGTGTTCATGCAGAGCGGCTACAATGTGTTCACGGTTCAACAAGCCTCCCGGCGTTCTTGGCGCATTGGCCAGAAACAAAGGGTAGAGGTGTTTTACCTCGGCTATGCGGAAACGGCGCAAATTGACTGTTTGCGCCTCATGGCCAAGAAAATCGCCGTCAGCCAGTCCACGTCGGGCGACATGCCCGATACCGGACTGGACGTTCTCAACCAAGAGGAAGGCGACAGCTTGGAAGTCGAATTGGCGAAGCGGTTGATTTGAGCGTTTAAGCAAACCTACGAGCATCCTCCAGAGGATGTTCGTAGGTCTTTTCTTTACAAGGGCTTACTGACGGTGGGCGCAAAGGACTTCACAAAGTACAACATCGCTGTAGCTGCCACGAGAAAGTCATAATCATCGAAACAATTAAAGTGTGGTTATGTTGAATGAAGCAATTTTCTTATAACAGCATTTGATGGTACAGGTTAATATTAAGTGATTTTGAATTTGTCAATGAAAGTACCTTTATCTTTCATTATCTGGTAGTTCCATTCATAAGGCGATTCATTGTATCGTCTTGGCCCATTTCTAACATCAAATCCAACTGACTCACTTTTCGCCACATAATTGAAGAACATAATCCTTCTTGGTAGTCGGGTTGAATTAGGTTTTGAGGAATGCACCAGTAGACCATGAAAATAAATTACCGCACCTGCTTCGGGGATAAGCTCAACTGGATTGTAATCTTGAAGAAGTTCTTCAGGCACAATATAGCTTTTTCCAATCTTGTCGTGATGTAATATCTTTTTGTGTGATTCCGGCCATACCTGAAGAGGGCCAGACATTGGAGGGCTATCGTCAAGCCAAATACCAACATTAATTGTTTTTGGTGGATAGCCTTGTTCTTTATGATATGCCCAGTCGCAATGAGCAAAAAATCGATCTTCTGCATTTAAAGCATGAATTCCATCAATCGGAACTGGTAAATGTTGTTTGTAACTCAATTTCTCCTCAATTAGTTCTGGGTCGTCTGAAATAAGCTCCCTAATGGTTGAGATAACACGATTATCCTGTGATACTTTAGTAAAATAAAGTGAAAGATCATTGATTGGTTGTATTTTTCGGATTACTTGATTGCCTGATGGTAGAACACGCAAGTCTAGACGTTCGCTAGTACGTTGATTGGCAAGGGATGAATTTACCATTAACTCCAATAGTCTATCTGATTCAGAGCGCATTTCCATGATTTCGGATTGAGAAAAAACATCTGGAATAACCAAATATCCTTGGTTATTATACTGAGAAATATGAAGATCATTTATGTTAGCTTTCATCTCACCTCCCGTTGCTAGATAAGGTTTGCATTTGTTATCAAATGCACATCAACGTTTTGATATAGAATTGGTGCGTCTATTGTACTGAAGTATTTCTGACGACATAGAAGATGCTGCATCTAAATTAGATACCCATGGATGAAGCATCAATGCTTCGGTAAGCAGTTTGGTATTCTGGTGAATCATTGCAGATATTGCGGCTATTTCAAACAATTTTATGCGATCTACCATCTGTTTGATCTCATCAGGAACAGTGACGTTAAGATTGTTGCGTATGAGTTTCCCAGAAATAATGATATGAGGAGTTTCTGAAATTTCTGGAATTGAATTAGAGTTCATTCCTGTGTTTTCAACAACAGACAAGAAAAACTGTGTTGTGAGCTTACAGTCTGCGAGTTCCAAAATTAGAGGGCCAATAGCGAACTCATACCAGGGCGCAGGTCGTAGAGTAAGTGCATCTCGAATAACGCTGATATCTCCATCTTGAAAACAGGGGAACACCCGTTCGCAAATTTGCTCAAGTTCTTCGCCCCGGCTTACTTCACGACCGAGCTGTTGCAAAAGGAATTCATGTTGTTTGATATGCAGATAAACATATGGTGTTGGAAATCCCCCAAAGCGCATAAATTCGTCTATTCCTGTAAGGTTTTTGTAGTTACCTGGATTTTTTCTTATATCACTAAATATATCACAGCCATGGAATTGGAATTTATAAAACCACCCAAAATGATTGATGCCATAATACCCAACTTTTAATTCGTCTGTGTTGAGTGATAAACTGTTTGCTAGTTGGAGTAATTTTCGCCATGGAAGCTCACATATTCCAAATGTATTTAATTGAGGAAACGATAGATTGGCGGCTCCTACTAATAAGCTAACAGGAGATGAGAGCATTCCGATATAGGCATTGGGGGCATGAATGTAAATTTGCTCTAATAATATCAGAATTTCAGGCCATACACGGAGTCCTGAAGATAAAGCGCCTGGCCCTAAATCTTGATCTCCACAGATCCCGTATTTTAAGGGCATGTTTTCATCGAATGTTCTTCCAGAATATCCGCCTACACGTACCTGAATTAGCACGAGGGTAGCACCCTCCAATGCGCAGGCAAGTCCGCTGGGAGTTGCTGGATATCCGTCAATACTAATACCACTTCCCGCTGCTAAAATACGTGAGGCACGAACTACGGCTTGCAAGCGTTGCGTTGACCGACCGACAAGCGAAATCTCAAGCTTAGGAAGCTTCGGCTGTTTAGAAAAAAAATTAAATAAGCTAGGTGTGCTAGGTGCGCTGCCTCCTAAAATTGCGACTTTCATGGAGTTATAATAGACGATATTTCTGCAAAAGTAGCGGCTCCAAGAAGACAGGCATCTTCGGTAAGTTCTCCTAAAACAATCATTTCTGATAGTGCGTTAGGCAGTACTTCATAATTCATAAATTTGAGAAATTCTTCACGAATGATATTTAGATAAATACTTCCAAGATTTGTCGCAAAACCACCAATAATAATAATTTTCTCTAATCCGGATGCTAAGAAAATTGTTGCTATAGTTTGCGCCAAGGGAGCAGTAGAGCGACGAACTATGTCCAGACTCCAATTGTCTCCTAGAAGCGCCGAAGGCAAAATGTGGTCTTCATTATTTAAGGTTTTTGCTGAGGCTGAGAATTGCTGGACACAAAGCGAATAAGAAAATGCTGTAGGATTATCAATAGCTAATTGTCTAGCAGCTCTTTCTATTCCTCGGCCAGAGGCTATGGCACCTAGATGCCCAAGTTTGCCACAATCACACTTTGGTGCGTTTATTGAGTGATCTACAGTAAGGTGACCAATTTCACCCGCATAGGGTACATTGTCCAAAACACCAATAGCATTGTCGCGATCAAAAATTTTGCTGCCAATGCCGCTGCTTATCGTTACAACCATAAATCGGCGAAATGTAGTTTGTCTACTGAAATACCATGCGGCAGCCGATAAATCGTTAATAAAGTAAACATTGCGTCCTGTTCTGTGTTGCAAGCGGTTTGCTAAGTTTGGGACAGGTTCGCTGTTTTTGTTTATCGTTGGAGCCTGAAGCAATTTCTTTTGATTTACAACAGGGCCAGGAAAAGCTATAACTATTGGTGCGTTTAGAGAAAGTACTTGTGAGTGGTGGTTTATATACTCACAGAAATATCCTTCAATATCTCGCCAGACCAGTTCCGTATTTTGTGAGTTAAATATATCGGATATCTTGGATTTTCGTTGATGCAGAACTCCTTTAAAGGAAGATAAGACTCCACAACGAATAAATGTTCCGCCTAAGTCAAAAACGAAAGCATTCATTGAGTATCCCCTATTTTATTA
This sequence comes from uncultured Gammaproteobacteria bacterium, assembly GCA_963753955.1. Lineage (GTDB taxonomy): Bacteria > Pseudomonadota > Gammaproteobacteria > Methylococcales > Methylococcaceae > Methylumidiphilus. The sequence goes on along the minus strand of CAVWEM010000024.1, from coordinate 70,823 downwards.
CAGCTTCAGCTATTGCATAACGCGAAAGCTTTAAGGCATCGTTCAAAGTTTGCTCACTCACAGAGTCTATAAATGAAGATTGTCCAATTGGATTTGGCACTACCATGTTAAGTGCGCCTGCACGGTGAGAACGAGCTTCTTCTATAGCCTTTGAAAGGGATTGGACAGTACATAGATCAAGATGTAAGGGCATTTCAATGTGTTTATAAAGCATAGACAAGCGTGTAAGATCTGAAGCAGGGCATGTACCAATTAGTACCGCAATTGCAGTGGAAAGCAACATGTCTGTCGCAACCGCTTCCCCGTGGGGGATTCGAAATCCGCTAATTGATTCAAGTACTGGACTAAATGTATGCCCAAAATTTACAGCGCGGCGCAGATCTGATTCAAAAAGGTCGTTTCTCAATTCATTAATCATAATCTGCTCAGATTGCAATACGACGCTTTGTGCGACCACTATTGGTTCTTGAAATCTTGATTGAGCTAGTTTCGATCCATACTGTTCTAGTTTTTCTAAAATACTAACATCAAATACCATGCCAAGTTTTATGATTTCAGCCATTCCACTAATGATAGCCGCATGTGGCTGTGTGGCAATGAGTCTAATGTCATTAATATTAGCCAAAGGCGGATAAAATGAACCTATGATATTTTTTTTGCCCGCGTGATTTATTCCATGTTTAATTCCAACCCCGACATCAACGATGCCAATCAATGATGTAGGTATACGAATATAGTTAATACCTCTTCTATATATAGATGCAGCAAAGCCAGCTACATCCAAAACCACACCACCACCTATTCCTATTATAGTCCCGTTTCGCGGCAAGTCATAATCCATCGCAACCTGAATCACTGACTCTACAGAATTCCAATTTTTATCGGATTCCATACCGCCAAGTTCAACAATACCTAGTAAAATTAAACCAAAACTATTGGCATACTGTGTGATTTTTGTAGTATAAAGTGCTGCAACACATTCATCTATCGCAATCAAAATAGGTGATTCTCCAACGACAGACGCGAGTGAATTATCTTTAATATCAAAAGTATCAATTGGCGGATGAATCACTTTGTAGCACAGCGCAATATCTGCTGTGATTTTTTGATCAGTTGTATGAGGCACTTTATGGTATCTCTGTGTTTTTATCAGTTGACATTTTTATTTAATAGGATATCTGAATATCTCTGTAATGCTCATGGTTGTGATTGGTCCCGTATAATTGCCATAAGTTAGAAAATTAATCTGGATAGCTCCAATAGTAATAATGTCATTAACGAAGCGATCCAGATAATGATTGGTGTTTTTATGGGTTATGCAATCCAGATTTTTGGTTATATATCCCAATGTAATATGAACCAGCTTTGGAATATTACCGTTTGGAATAGCTTCCTTTAAACGATACCTGACATCTAAGAGATCTGAACTTTGTGGATAGCCAAGTGCTAGTATCCCTCCATCTCGGCTAATGGCAATTCGAGTGAACTTTAGATCATAAGTTTTAGTTATTTTAAGTGCTTCTGTTACAAGCAAGGGTGCCTCTGGCGGAATGTATTCGACAGCATCAAGTGCCGAGCTATGGATAGGGCTAAAAGCAGTGCAATGCCAGTTTGAAGGGGATACCCAAGCTATGTTATCACTGCCGATGATATTATCGAGTTCCTTGCTCGCCTCCACTAAGTTGTTAGTAAAATTATCGCCGCCAGGATAATCTTGAATCGGCCAATGGATCACAGTTGGATGAGTCCCTGCTAAAAGGTAAGATTGCCCCTGTTGATTTTTGCCACAATAACTTGGGTTTGAATAAAACAAGTCAATATCTATGCCATTTTTGGAGAATTTTTGGTGTATATTGTCATAGATTTTCCTTAATTCAGATAAATACTCTGTCTCTATTCCTTGTTCTTTATTCATGTTTAATTACATTCTAGATGTTGTAATTTTATAGAAAGACTTAGTAACCAAAAGAGGAGGAAAATGCCATAATTGCATTAGCTGGTTAGCTTTATTTCTTCGTCAATCTCCCAGTGTTTGTTTTCGGCATTAAGTCGCATGATTGCGATTTTTTCAACACGAATCTCTTTTTGAACTTTCCCATTAAATATTCTTTTTAGGCTCGAAAATGCAGAATCGCTATCCTGTTCCGAGCAGTTACTTAGCAATGTGAAATGAGGGCGAAACGCATTAAGAATGTAGGGAGCATGATAGCGTTGGATCATGTGGTTTGACCGATCAATCTGCTTATCACGGTTTGCCAATGAATTATTCTTCGAATAATATGAAAAGCTGGCTCTTCGGTATACATGACTCACTAATTCACTGTGAATAGATTCCAGTTTTCCTGTTGGCTCTTCGACCAATAAAGCTATGCTTTTTTTATCAGGAAAACCGGTTGCAATTTTTAGACTTAGGGTGAATGGCCCGTGTTCGGATAAAATATCCTTAGTCTCTACGATTGCTTTGCGACGCTCTGATGCAGTTAGGAAGAATAGGGCATCACATATCGTCATATGTAGGCCAAAAAAACTAGCCTCACCCGCTTGTGTGCTCCACTGTGTTTGAGTGGGGATGACATCGCGTATATCATATCCTAGTATTTCGGTTCCAAATTCATATAGAGAACTGTTTATTTCTGGTATAAAAAAAACCGCAAAACCTTGGTCTGCGATAAAGTCGCCGTAATCTAAATCATGAACTGCCTGCGCCATTTTTGCGTCAACAGAATCTTCTTTAATTCGTTTGTAGTGTTCCTTAAAAAACTCAATTATATTTCTATTTGATTCGTCTTGTTCGGAAAAATAAAAAACTGGACTAAAATTTCCTAATTCTCGATATGAATAGCAGTACATGAAGTAGTGAGTGTCAATATTAATCAATGCAAATGTTGGGTAGTTGGTAAATAAGCGAAGGCACATATTCGATGGGCGCTGTTGTGCTTGCCAAACACCCAACAAGTATATTATCCTATTTATTAAACCTGTTTTTCCAACAGGCGGTAGTGCATTGCGCATATTTTCCTCGATTAAACGGGTCTGCACCATTGCGCTGTATGGATTACCTAAATATATTTCGAGGGTACATTGTTCATCTGTGGCGCGTGATATTATGTCATTTACAATGCCTAGCCTAATTAGGCAGTCTAAACCATTACCAATCATTATGATTTTGTTAGCTTCTTTCGCAAGCCGACCAAGACAATGTACGAACTCAGAGTCATCACTCGTGTTATAAATAGGCGCAGGCGTAAATGTAGGTGGATATATTGGTTGTGGTGTTGATATTGGAAATATCAGCTTTTTTGGCAATGGTTTCAGTAGAAATTCTCCTTTTTCACAAGCATCGTTATCTTCAATCCATGCTCCTCTTCTATTGCTCCATCTCCTCATGTATACCATGCCTTCTCCATGTTCCAAATCTAGGTTAACCCAGTTGTAACCATTGATACGATCACGATCATAATAACAAGCGGCAGCAGGAATTATCACACATTCGCCATTAAGGCCATTCATCATCTGGACATCGGATATATGCTCATGACCGCGAAGGATGAAGTGACACTTTTCTTTCAGGCGACTTTCAATGCGGTTTCTGTCGAAATCAGCCAACCATTCAAAAGGATGGTGCAGTACAGCAATGCGCACGTCGGCATCTGCTATTTCTTCTAGTGCATCGAGAATCTGCCGTTCACCTACTACTAGGTGGGATTTATCATCTATTTCTCCTTTGGGCGTTTTGTTACGCGCTGACATCCATGCAGAGTTTATTCCTAATAATGCAATTTCTTTTCTATCCTTTAGAGGTAACCGTACAATGCTTGCAAAATCGGGGGTTGGCTGTTTCGTATAGCCAGTAACGAATTTGCTATATTCAGCAAAGGGATCTAAAGTAAGCTTTCGATTGTCATTGTCTTCAGTCAACCATGTGTCCACATCTGAGGCTTTGTCTAGTACCAATGCTAATTGAGTTGGTAGTTTGTAGTAGCGATTTCTGTTGAAATCGTGGTTTCCAGGAACAATGAAAAGCTTATCAGGTACGAGATTTACGGCCTTAAGCACTGGGTCAAGAAAATCTTTACGGGCTTCTTCGTACTCAGCTGCGCTACCTTGGCAGGCTAAGTCACCACTGAACACAACAAAATCTACAAGTCTTAATTTATCATCAATAGTTATCCGCTCTTTTATATCTTTGATAAGAGCGTTGCGAACGACTTTTCTATTAGTGCTTGGTTTTCCTTGATGCCAATCAGAGAGATGAAGCCAAGTTAGTTTAGTCATTGAGAAGTCCTTAAATACATTGTTCTTATATGCGCCATAACGAGATCGTTAAAAGCATTTTCTAAGGCACCGGATGCATCATTGTCGAAATTAACAGCCTAAGCCAAGCAAGCAATTTCCATCTCGTTTCAGGCTTGATCTGACGTTTACTTCATTCCCGCTCAAATCTCACCAACTGCCAAATTCTAGGAAAGTTTTTACATTTAATGCTTTAGGCCGTTTCAAAAACGATTGTTCTATAGCCGAAGTGGGAGTAGTCAACATTCTTAACCGTCATTCAATTGCGACTTAAACGGTGCTGACAGCTTGAAGCGCAGGGCCTTGGACGCGGCAATCGTGATCGCCTCACCAGACTGCGGGTTGCGTCCCGTTCGCTCGGCGCTTTCCTTCACTTCAAAGATTCCAAATCCAGTGATCGGAACCACGTTGCCGTCGGCTAGTTCTTTGCGGATGGTTTCCCACAGCGCGTCCGAGACGGCTTCCACGTCAGCTTTGCCGCTGTTCGGCAACCTAGATTTTGACGGCATCAAGCAGTTCTTGCTTGGTCAGGCGTTTGCTCATCTCTGGCTTTCCTAGGATGGGATGCCCGATCCATCGTTATTGGCGGGCGTTGAGGGAATTATAGGCCTAAAGGCTTGCAGCAAAAACGGGTTTTAATCTCGGTTTTAACCGGTTTTTTCCAGACATCTTCCAATTTTCCCTCACTCGGTTCTCGGCACCACGCGCACCAGCCGTGCCTCAATGGCATCGGCCAGCTTGGTGGTGACTTCTTTGAAGAGGGTGCGGGGCAACAGGCCATAGGCCACGCTTTCCAGATTGCCGGGTTGCGCCAGGCGCAGATCCGGCCCTGGCCAGGCAAAACGGTTGGCTTCGGTCAGCACGATCCAGGAGCGTTCATCGTCCAGCCCCAGGCGGCGCTTGGTTTCATGGGGGATTTCGACGGCCAGCGCCGGGTTCGAGGGTGGCGAGTGGGTGATGGGCAGGACGGTCACGATACGTTCGCCCCCGTCGTCCGTGGTCACCAGGATCACGGCGCAGGGCCGGTCTTTCACGCCTTCCTCTTGCCCGTGCTGATGCTCCGCTTTCCACAAGTAGGAATAGCGGATGACCAGGCCCGGAACCGGTTGCGGATACGACAAGGCTTACCCAACCGTTTCGTGGTCGAACGCGGCGGCTTCCGGCGGCGGCTCGGCGGCGAGGATGGCTTGCAGGTCGGCCTCGGTCAAGTCCTCCAATCCTAAAACCTGCCGGTCGCGCCGTTTCAGGCGTTGGTATTCGTCCACCGACAGCACCACGACCCGCTCGCGGCCATTGCGCGTGATGGCGACGGGTTCGGTTAAGGCCACGTCCTGATAGCGGCCAAAATTCCTCTGAAACTCGACTGAACTGATGGTGATCATAAAAGGTTGCCTCGCAAGCCGTAAGATACAGACTATACATAGACTGCGGATGGTTGTCATCTGGTTGGTTGGTTGGCTTGGCGGCGAGGTCCGGGCTGCTCATCAGGAAACCCTCGCCGGGCATTGCCTAGGTTTTTCGTCGCTGGCTGCCAGTTGGATCGAAGAAAATCCCGGTTTTGCCGGGAGAAAACAGGATGCCTTTGCTGGCTGTCGAAGCGTTACCGGTTAGTCAACCGATAACCATTGAATGCGTGGCCGAAGTCTCGCGTCGCTACCAAATACCGGTTGCTTTGCTCGGCGGGGTTTTGGCCCAGGAGCGTGGGCGTCTGGGTCAGTCCAGTCTGAACAAAAACGGCACCTGGGATTTTGGGCCGATGCAGGTCAACAGTGTATGGCTGAAGTTCTTCGCGCCCTATGGCGTCACCGAACACCGCTTGAAGCACGATGGCTGCGCCAACCTGGCCGTCGGCGCGTGGATCATCCGCTACGAGCAGGGCAGGGCGAAGGGCGACTTGTGGCAGGCCGTCGGGCGTTACCATTCGCACAAGCCTGACTTGGCAGCGGCTTATCAGTACAAGGTGTCTGCCAAAGTGGGCGAGTTGAGCACGGGCAAGCAGACGCTGGCCCGCTTACTTGCAGAGGCTAACGGGGGTGGCTAGACGGCGATGACGGGCGGGAAGGTCGGCAGCGAAAAGCCGCGCCTTTGCCAGATGCCCATATTTCCATCATTTCATTTCTTCCAATACCGCACCCGCCCGTCGTCGATATGCACGAAACCACTAGGTCGGTCGGCATAGAACCCGACGCCGCCTTGGCGGGCCAGCGCGGCAAGCCGGCCTAGGTAATCGACTGGAATGCCGTCCATGTGGATGTCCATGGCGTGGAAGCATCCGCTGGAATCCTGCATGTGCAACGACGCCTTCGCGCCTCCGCAGGTTTCATTGGTGAACTTCGTGCGGAATCCCGAATGCACGACGAAGGGCCTATGCACTTGGTAGGCGGCGAAGAAGGCTTGCATCCAGGCGGCGGTATGCAACAGCCGCTTCGATGCCGAAGCGGTGCGGCCCGCCTGCGTGTCGCGCAGCAGCCAACACGCCTGCCGGTGGCCCTCCTCGGATTCGATGTCGAGCAAGCCCCACTCCTTGTCCCGTTGCAGCCAAAGCGCACGGGGTGGTTCTTGGGCGGACAGGCAGGGCAGAGGGGCGGACAAGGTGGAGGCAGCGACCAGTTTCAGGAAGTCCCGTCGGCTTAACGGCATGAGTGTGGCTGTGGTTTTGTGTTGACGTTGAAAACGATCCGGGCGCAGCGCCGGGGTGTCGGCGGGAAGGATGACACAACCTGGGGAATGCTTACCCGCAAAAACCCTTGCAAGCCGCGTCCAAGGTTTCCAGTGGTTCGCTCAGTCTGAAACCGGGATCATCATTTCCAACTTTTGATTGGAGCCATGATGTCCATCCCACTGCGTCCCCTTGCGGTTTCTTTGATCTGCGCTTTTATTGTCGGCTGTGCCGCCCACCCGGACGGCGTGGCGCGGAAAGTCGGGCAAAGCGCCCCCGATGTCGTTCCCGTCCAGGCCGAAGCCGGGGCAACCGCCTACCAAGTCGGCAAACTATCCGAGCTTGCGCCGACCGTCCAAACCGGGCGGTATTCTTATGCCACCGTCGGCGCACAAGCCGCGCAGGTCGATCCCTTGCTGGCGGTCATCGACGTGCGCCTGCCGCCGGATGTGACGACGGTCGAAGAGGCCGCCAACTATCTGTTGCGCCGCAGCGGCTTCAACCTGCTGCCGCCCGACCCCGGCGACCAGCCGGTCACTTCTCTTCTGAGCCAACCTTTGCCGGAGGTGCATCGGCACCTTGGCCCAATCAGCCTGCGCGAAGCCTTGCTCACCTTGGGCGGGAAGGCCTTTCTGGTGAACGTGGACTATGTGTACCGCAAAATCGGCTACCACGTCTCGCCCGCCTACGCAGAGGGCCGACGTTCATGAAGCCCAGCCGGATCATGGTCGCCCTGGCCGTCTGTTTTCTGCTGACGGCCTGCGGCAAAGACAAACCACCTGTTCTGCCCAAGCCTGCTGAGTCCGCCAAACCTGCCTCTGTGGAGAGCGCCGCTGCCGGGGTCAAGCTCAACACCGCCGAACCGGTCGTGCCGGCACCTCCGCTGGCCGTTCCCCCAGCACCGCAGGCACTCCAAACCCCGCAGCCCATCCAGGCCAGGCCTGAACCCCCGCCGCCCGGCGCAAGCGCCGCCGATGTGCAAACCTTGCGCGAAGCGTTTGACCGGCAAAAGGACGCGGACAAGGTTTCCATCGAAGAACTCCAAAGCAGGCTGGCAACCTTGGCGCAGCGCCTTGCCGTGTTGGAGGCCAAACCGGCAAGCCAGCCGGTGGCGCATCAGGCGGACACGCCGAAACAAGCCCGGAAGCCGAAGGCGCACACCGTTTTAGCCAGGCACAGCGCCGCGAAAATCAGTCCTATTCGTTCGGTTTTGGCTGACACCGTGCCGGTATTGCCGTTTTTCGTGGGGTCGGTCGATACCTGGGAGGGCGAGAAAGAGGTCATGGTCCGCTCCGGCGGCCAATGGCTGGGACTCAAGCCGGGCGACACCCAAGACGGCTGGCGCATCGAATCGACGGACGGGCAGGCGGTGACGCTCCGCAGCCCGCAGGGCAAGCTCTGGCAAATCCAGGCAGGGCAGGGCGGCTAGGCCATGATGACGATTTTCTGCCGAATCGGCCTGGCCGTTGGGCTGGCGGTTTTCGCCGTGCCTTCGGGCTGGGCCGACACGGTTCAAACCAAGGGGCTGGCAAGCCAGGAATCCGCCAGCGCCGGGGCAGTCCACGCCGAGCCTGAGGCCATCGGGCGCTTTGCCCGCGAGCAATGGAACCTCAGCGAGGCGGAATGGACGCGCTACCAGACCTTGATGCGGGGCCTGCGCGGCAGCATCAGCCCCGCCACCCTGTCGCCGATTGAAGTGCTGGGCATCCATGCGCAGACCGAACCCGAGCGCAAAGACTACGCCCGCCGCTGGGCCAAGCTGATGCACGAAGACGCCACGCGGGTTCTGGCCTTCCAAGCGGCTTACAGCGAAGCCAGCCGGGAGATCAATCCCGGCGGGCAGATCATCGACACTAAAGGGCTGTTCGGTGCCGCCCCGCAAAACACTCCCCTCGAATGGGCGCAGCCGGGCGACCGGGTGATGCTGTTCCTGCCGCTGGACTGCCTGAGCTGCGGCGACTATCTACGCGCCGCCCGCCAAGCCTCCACCCAAGGTGCCCAGGTCGATCTCTACATCACCGGTGCCGCCCCCGATGCCGCGATCCTGCAATGGGCGTCCACCCAAAGCTTCGACCCCAACGCCGTCAAGGCCAAGAGGATCACCTTCAACCGCGAGGGCGGCGAACTCGCCACCGTGGCGGGCATCGGGGCCAGCCCCCCGAAAATGATCCGCCTGCGCAACCGCGTGGCCACGCCCATAGAACCTTCGCTGCCGCCCAAGCCATGAAAAGCCATGCGCCCGCCTTGCGGCAATCCCCGCCTGTCCCCGATGACGGGCTGTCCCGCTGGTGCCTTGAAAAGGCCTGTTTGACGACCGCCCTTGTCACCCGGCGCTTGGCCGGGGGCGGGAAACTCGCCCAAGCGGTCGAAGGCTATCCGTTTTCCTGGGGGGCCATCGCCGAGCGGCAAGAGCCGGGGCTGCTGGTCTGGGAGTTTTACCTGGAGGAGGCCCTCGGCCGGTTCGAGTCCGCCGGCAGGCGGCTGGACGAACTGCAAGCGCTGTTGTTCGAATCGCTTGAGGCCCGGCTGGACTGCGTGTCGAGAAGCTTCGTGGTCGGCTGCGCCGGCCCAGTCGGGCTGGGCGCGATTCCGTGGGTGCTGGTGCCGGGAGGCATCGCCAACGGCATCCTCCTGTGCCTGGTGTGCAAGTATGGGGACAGCCCGGCTTGCCGCCAATGGCTGTGCGCGGAGTTCATTCCGCGCATTTTGCCTGAAAGCCTGCGGGAGGCGGCAAGCCGTGCTTTCCATGCGCATTAACACCGGCTGCGTCTGGACTGTGCTCTCCTTGCTGTCCCTCTATTCCAGCACGGCTGCGGCGCAAGCCGTCGTCATCTATGACCAAGGGCCGACCCGGCCCCTCTCGGATTATGTGGAGGCCATGCCCGCCTTGGCGGCAGCGCCACACCCTGCGCGTACCCTCGCGGTTCCCGCCCCGGCCTATCCAGTGAGGACGCCGGGCATGAGTCCCGGCCCGGTCGAGGCCCGGAAGGCACAACGGCCCCAACTGGCCGCCGCCCCGTTTTTCCTGGTCGGTAACGACCCGCTGTCCCGCGACTGGCTGGCCCGCTTCGGCGGGACGCTGGCGAGGATGGGCGCGGTCGGGTTCCTGGTCAATGCCGAATCCGAGGCGGATCTGCAAGCCATCCGGCAACTGGCCCCCGGTGTTCCGGTCACCCCCTTGGATGCCACGTCGTTGGCAACGGTGCTCGGACTGTCGCATTACCCGGTGCTGGTGTCGTCCGGGTTGGTCGAGCAATGACCGCCCTGCCCATTGTGGGATGCCGCCGATGAGCGACCACCCCATCGAAGCCCTGCTGCGGCCCCCGGTCGAGTTCTGGTCGGTGCTGACCGCCGGGTGTGCCGCCGTCCTCTGCTTCCTCGCCCCTCACAACTTGCTCATGTCCGCCGAAATCGGCCAAGGCACCGCCGCCCTGCTGGCGGTCTTCGCCCTGTGGCGGTTCCGCCAGGGGATGCGGGCCGTCAGTTACCAAAGGAACCTGCGCCGCCTGCCGTTCTACACACTCCCCGCCGACCGCATCCCGGTCAGCAACCGCCAGTTGTTTTTGGGTCTGGGTTTCCGCTGGGGCCAGGAACACACCCAACGGCTGCGCGACACCGAGCGGCCTTGGGCCAAGCGTTACATCGAACCCAATGTGTTTTACCGCCTTGCCCGCCGCGCCGAGATCGCCTGGGAAAAGCATCCCGTCCTGGGTCCACTGACCGACCGTTTCCGCGCCGATGTCTGGTGGAACCCCGTCCGCCCCTTGCCGGACGTGGGCGGCAAGCCTGCCATCCACGGCGTCGAGCCGAAGGAAGGCCCCGTCCACATGCCCTTGGGCGACCGCGTGGGCCACACCCTGGTGTTGGGCACCACCCGCGTCGGCAAGACCCGGCTGGCCGAGATTCTCATCACCCAGGACATCGCCCGTGGCGACGTGGTGATCGTGTTCGACCCCAAGGGCGACGCCGACCTGATGAAGCGCGTGGTGGCCGAGGCCAAACGCGCCGGGCGAGAGAATGCTTTGTACATCTTCCATCTGGGCTTCCCCGAGTTCTCCGCCCGCTACAACCCGGTGGGCAACTTCTCCCGCATCACCGAGGTGGCGACGCGGATCAGCAACCAGTTACCCAACGAAGGCAATTCGGCGGCGTTCCGCGAGTTCGGCTGGCGCTTCACCAACATCGTGGCGCGGGCTTTGTTCGCCATGGGCCAGCGCCCCAGCTACGACCTCATCACCCGCTATATGACCAATATGGATCCCCTGTTCCTGGACTACTGCCGCCAATGGCTGGCGCGGGTCGCGCCGGACTGGGAGCAGGACGTGGCCGCCCGCGTCGAGAGCATGGGCGAGCGGGACATCCCGAACTCGATGCGCGGCAGGGCCAAGGAAGTGGTGGCGCTGATCCAGTTCATCCGCGAAAGGGACTTGAGCGACGGCGTGGCTGACGGACTGATCTCGGCGATCAACTATGACCGCACCTATTTCGACAAGATCACCGCCAGCCTGCTGCCGCTGATGGAGAAGCTGATTTCCGGGCGGATTGGCGAACTGATCTCCCCTGATTACGAGGACATGGCTGACACGCGGCCCATCTTCGAGTGGCTGGATGTGATCAAAAGAAAAGGCATCGTCTATGTCGGCTTGGACGCATTGAGTGACTTCACCGTCTCTGCCGCCGTCGGCAACTCGATGTTCGCCGACTTGGTGGCCATCGCCGGGCATATCTACAAGCACGGCGTCGATGCCGGTGTTCCCGAAGCCGTGCGTGACCGCAACAAGCCGAAGATTTCGATCCAGCCGACGAGGTGAACGAGTTGATGGGCAACGAGTTCATTCCGTTGCTGAACAAGGCAGGCGGCGCGGGGGTGCAGGTGACGGCGTATACACAAACTTGGTCGGACATCGTGGCCAGGCTTGGCGATTCTGCCAAGGCTGGGCAGGTCATGGGCAACTTTAACTCCCTCGTCATGCTTAGGGTGCGCGAACTGGAAACCGCCGAACTGCTGACAAAGCAATTGCCGGAGGTGCAAGTCCACTCGATGACCCTGGTCTCCGGCGTGACCGACACATCCGACACGACCTTGGATGTGGATTTCACTTCGACTAACCAAGACCGCATCAACGTCAACGACGTGCCGATGCTGGCCCCCGCCGATTTGATCGCTCTGCCCAAAGGCGAAGCCTTTTGCCTGCTGCAAGGAGGTCAGTTGTGGAAGGTTCGTTTCCCGCTGCCCGACACCTCCGCCGACCCGGCGATGCCCGCCGACGTGCGGCAGGTGGCCCAGAGCATGTTGGACAAGTACAGCACCGCCGACCAATGGTGGGTGGGTGCCGACCCGCTGGCGGGGAGTTCCCATGGCTGAACCCGCCTCCCGCCCCGTCCCGCCGCCCAAGCGCGGCCCGATTGGCAAAGTAGTCAACGCCCTGCTGGCCTTCGTCTTCTGGTTGCTGCTGGGGATGGTGGGCAACATCCTGTTCGAGTGGGTGTGTATGAAGATGGTTTGGCCGGAGGAAGGACCGACTCACAGCATCGTCATGGTCGAGGCCGAGTTGGCCTACCTGGATCGGGGTTTCAGCGAAGGGGTGTTCATCCGCCATCCCGCCCTGTTTGCGCGGGATCTGGCCGATGCCGTCAATGCCAAGGTTTACCAAGACTGGCGCGTGGAGGCGAAAGCCTTGGAATGGGAACGGCGGGCAGCCTTGGCGGGCGGAACGGCGGGCTTTGCGGCGGACGCCCGCGAACTCTCGCAAGGCTTCCATGATTATCTCTTATCCGGCGTCCTCGCCACCGAGGTGTATGCGATCCGCTTAGCGGTGATGGTGTCCGCGCTGCCGGTGTTCCTGTTGGCCGGGCTGGTGGCTGTGGTGGACGGGCTGGGACAGCGGGATCTGCGACGCTTCGGCGGCGGACGTGAAAAGGGGCAGGTTTACCACCTGGCCAGGGGCATGGTGTTTCCGGCTTTCACGCTGCCGTGGATTCTGTACCTGTCTTGGCCGACCACGGTGCATCCCAACCATTTCATCCTGCCGTTCGCGTTGGTGTTCGGCTTCGCGCTGTGGATCTCCGCCTCCAGCTTCAAGAAATACCTGTAAACCGCCTCGCCGGAAACCCTTGCAAAGCCTTGCCAGGGTTTTCGGTTGAGGCAGGCACCCCCGATCCGCCATGCTATGGCCGTACCCACCACACGACACACACCCTGATTTATGTTGGCGAAACTCTTTTGCTTGGCGCTCGTTCTGTTCGCATCGCCAGCCTTCGCGGATGGCGACGGCGAGCGGGCGGCCTTGGCCCGGCTGGTTGGCGAGATCGACCAGTTGGCACCGCTACTCAAGGAGGCCGAGGCTAAGGCCGATTCCAAGGATCGGGTCAGGTTTGGCTATTCCTGGCTGCGCGAAGACCTTGAAAAGGTCAAGGCGGGCATCCGTAGCCATCTGGATCGTCCCCGGACGGAACCACAAGCGGTCGAGCCGCTGCGCGGCGAGTACCGCTAAATGGGTTCCGCCGTGTCCGCCGGTTTCCAAGCCGGAGCCGGGGTTGACCCGGCCAGCTTGAAGCTGGCCTTGGCCTCGTTCGTGGCCGTGGCGATGGTCACCTGGGTGGCCTGGATTTCGATGGGGCTTTACCAAAGCTGGCGGGAAGGAAGCGTCGATGGCTTGGCGTTGCAATCCGGCATCGTCCGGGCCACCGTCCTGGCGATGCTGGTTTTGGTGCTGGTATCGAATTGAGCCATAACTCGCATTGAAATACCAAGCGATAAAAGACGTTGTCCGGCCCACCTATTATCTATTTTTTCGATGTCAAACGATACCCGTATATAGTCGCATATCATCGGAACTGCGTTCGCCGTCAGGCATCAAATCCCACAAACGTCCATTAACTAGCCGCAGATCATCCCATGCTTCACTTGTGATGAGACGTTTACCATTTTCGATAAGTTGCTTGGCCTGAACTTGATCGTTCATGGACGTGCGCTTATCCACCAAATGCTCAAACATTCCAATGAGGAAGTCAGGCATACGCATCAGTATCTGGAAGCGGACTTTTTCAAGCTCACTTGTTGCGGCCTCAATGCGATCAGGGTTTGTTGAGTGAATAAATGCCTGTTCAAGTGCAATGATTTCTCGTACTTGATGCATTTCTCGATCATTGCCACTTTCCTTAACAAGCACGGAAATCGACTGCTTTGCGTTAAAGTATTCAGTCTTGGCGGCATCTAATCGCTTGCTGGAAGTCAGTTCAAATACCTCCTGAGCCAGCCGCCGTTTTTTATCTTCTAGCTTAAATCGGTCGTCTGTCACGTCGTCAGCCGATAGCGAACCAGACTCAGCAAAAAGATTTTGCACTTGGTCGAGTAGTTTATCTAGGTTTTGTGCAGTTTCTTGATTGTTGTTACCGATAGCATCATCGATTTCACCTTGGATCTTTGCTTCAAGCTGAAGAATTTCGGTTGCCAAGATTCTCGGCTCAACATGCCGCATCATGCCCTTAAAAACCTGTGAGAACTCTTGCCCTGTGCCGTTCAAATATGCCGATATCGTCAAATCCCTTGATTCTGACATTTCGATGGTCAGATCGATTTCGGTGCCTTTCAAAAGGTCACGATTTATCTGCTTTCCAGAAATCAGCAGAATTCCGATAGGTTTATTAGTCGAGAAATGTTTTTCAGACGAACCTTCAACAACTATGATTCGGATCTCTTCCTCTGTTCCTTTAACAATAGTTTTGGCAACCTCAACGGTCTTTTTTGCTTTTGTCGGTAGGACACAGTTTTTTGCAAAAACCTTCCCAAGTCGAGTGTCTTTGTTAGCCAAATCGTCAAAAACTAGGCAAATGTCTTCCGGCAACATCTGACCGGCTACGCTGTAGCGACCTTGGGCAATTTGAATCGAATCAAACCCTACTTCGATAGCATTGTTCTGTGCGTCGAAAATTCTGAATTGAAAAAGATTAAAAGCACCTTCGCGCAGTGGAAGATCCTCCGAAATACGGTTAGCCAATCCCTTCAAGCCGCTGTCGAATGCGCCATCTTCACTATAAATTCGATAGAACAACCCTGTAGTATCGCCTTCAATCTTCGCCATAAATACTTCTTCAGTTTCCTGTGAATTTCGGTTGTATACTGCGCGAACCTTTATCTGATGCTTATTCTGTGGTGTTAGTTTAGATATATCTACGGTTTTGGCTTCTTTCGTACCCGCGAAGAAGGCAGCACCAACCGCAATTGCATTAGTGGGATCAATCGCCGTATTTACTGGTATCCCCATAAGTTCTTCGATACGCTTTCTGACGTAAGGAATGTAAGTAGAGCCACCCACCATCAAAATAAATTTCAGATCTGATGATTGTAATGAATTACGAGTCAGAATTTTTTTCATCATTTCAGCAGTGCCGTCGATAGCGTCTTTGATGACAGCCTCAAACCCCGATCTGGTTACCGTCAATATCGAATCTATGGCATTCCCGTTATCATCTTCTAAATTCCTAATCATGCCTAAATCAATTTCCGCAGATGGCTTGTGCGACAGTTCAATCTTGGCCTCTTCAGCCTTGTGGAGCAAAACAGTCCAAAGTTTGTTGTATTTTCCTCGTTCGCTTTTTAGTTGCCCTAACAAATCGTTAAACGTACCTCTGCGATTGATCTCAGGCGCTAACACATTTTCAACTAACAATGCATCAAAGTCGGAACCACCAAGATAGTTATCACCTTCATGGTCAACAACCGTAAGTTCTCCTTCAACAATCTTTACCAATGCCACGTCAAAAGTACCGCCACCAAGGTCGTAGACAATCCATTGGCTATTACGCAGGTCAACAGTCTTTTCCTTATTCGCATAAGCCAAGCTGGCTGCAATGGGTTCCTGAAGAAGAATTACATTTTTGAACCCCGCAGCTAGACCGGCCTCTTTTGTCGAATTCGATTGCACAGTGTCAAACGATGCAGGAATCGTAATGACGGCTGCTTCTACGTTTTCACCAGTATGGACAAAATTCTTCAACTCTTTGAGTACAAATGCCGAAAGCTCAATAGGGGTCTTTGAACCGCCCGTTGAATGAATTTTTACCGTTTCGGTAGTCCCCATCTTTCGTTTAAATCGGCTACCTACATTCTTAGGGTCTTTCTCGGCATACGTTCTAGCCAAATCACCGACCAATATTCGGTCATTTCTAAAGCCAACAATGGAGGGGAGTGTTTCCTTGAATCCATTTGGATTCTTAAAAACCTCGATCTGCCCTTTGTCGAACTTGGCAATCAGTGAATTTGAAGTCCCAAGATCAATCCCAAAATTAACCATTTCGCTCATTGCCATACTCCACTACATTTGCTTGCACCACAACAATACCTTTCTGAACCACCCGAGATAGTTCTGATGGGCCACTACGAATAATCGGTTTTATGACTTCCACAACCACTAAGTTTTCAGTGCTATTGCCTGAAATCGTAGCCTCCAAATCGGTTCTAGTTTCCTTAAATTTCTGCCCAAGCGGGTCTTCATAAAATAATCCTTCGGCGAGCAAGGCCTCTTTGATTTTTTCTATATTGCGACTGGCATTGCCTGGATCTCCATGTAGCGAAAGCTTCCGCTCTATATCATAAATATTATTCAGGAGTAGCAAAGCCCATTTCGGCACTTCTAACCTTGGTATATGTGTCATAATTAACCCTTAATCTGGATTTCTGAGATGCGCTAAAAAACGAATAACTGGCGCGTTATCAACCAACCGAAGAGACATTGCAACTCTTGCTTTGCGTGATGCTGCATCCGAAACGATGAGGTCTCCGTTTTCGACATCTAGGCGAATTCTTCGCCATGGTACGAAATGGGTATTAGAAAAAATCAACCCCTTTGTTTCAAATCGTACACCTTGTTCAGTAATGCTGCAAAGGCCGATTTGAACAGTGTGGCCTGCCTTGAGTCTATTGTCGATTTTTTCAACAATTGACGGACACAAATAGTTAAAGGTTGCATTCAACAAATTGTTGAAATATTCCTGATTTTTTTCGATGTCTGCGGTGGCTTTCCATGTAAACGCAATCTCCGTCCCTTTGCCATCCTTAACCGCAAGGAGGAAATCGTAAGATTTTCCGTAATTCTCGCTAATAACAATAGTTCCCCAGCGCACAGAAACGACTGTGTGTGCAGGAAAATGCCTATTCCCCTGATAAACACCTTCCTTTGTGATTTCCCATTTATCCCCTTTACTAGTGAGACGAACTTCATATTTACGCTCTTCGCGAATAAGTTCCTCGATTTGTTTGAAATCGTCATCAAGGCGGTGATTCAACTCGGCAGATTTGAAGATGAATCGTCTAGCAATCTGGAGAATATCTTTCGACAAATCGGCATTTGAATAAGTGTTGTAGCAACTTATTGCTAAACCACGAATAATCGAAGGAGCTTCATTCTGGAAATCGCGGAAATAAGTTGGCAGAAGATTTAAAATATCAATAAGATCTTCTTGTTCTAAAACCCGAGTAACCGACTCGACAGTCGGTATAACGTCATTAGCAGACTCAAGGGTGTTGCGCAAGGGTTCTAATAGACGATCCACTTGCCTACGCGCATTCTCAAAGCATTTGTCTGCATAGGATGGTGAAACCCACCGCCGCCCGTCAAGTAAACATTCCAAAACCGCAAGGTTTTTTTGGTCAATGGCTTTCGATAATACCAAATCAAACTGCTTGGCGAATGGTACGCTCAGCCACTCACGAAACCCGTTGTCTTGATCCTCAAGTAGCTCTATAGTTTCGAGAGGAGATGTCGTTTCATCAACCAAAAAATGCGCATGATTGCCGCGACTCAAGAAATCCAGAAGGGGTTTGTTATGAAACACATGCCAATGATATTCTCGCTTTTTCTCGTCATTCAATTCCTCGCACACACCGATAGCTTTTGACTTGTCGATATGCACACCGGCCATCCACGATATGAAGCCTTCTTCAAGCTCTATCTCCTGTAAGAGAGCTTTCTTAAAGCGCTGAATCGTTTTCGCATCGAAGCCGTATAATGTGATGTTATTGGGTGAATTGAGAAGTTCAAATGGACTCAGATAGAAGCCATACCATTGATCTTTCGGTAACAGAGTCAACTTCTGCTTGGTAGCATTTTTCGCCAGAGCAAGGAGTCTGGGTAACACACTAGAGATACTTTCATGTGATCTAGTAAAATCAGGGTACCGTTTCGTGGTTAATCGCCATAGATCAACTGCATCTGCATCTTGAGAAACTTCCTGGTGGTTGTAAACGAGGCCCAAATTGAAAAGACAGTACGGGTCATCTGATAATGGAACTCCATATTCCCAATACTTGATTGCCTCAAAAAAATTCTTTTTCTGATAGTGCAGAATACCGATTCTGTTGAGTTGGGCTGCTGATAATCCAGCCACATCCTGTAATCGCGTCAGGATAGAAAGTTCTCTTTCATCTGTTTCACGGCTATCTTTGTTTTGTCGATAGTAAATATCCGCAAGCGCTTCCAATGCCTCTTCTTGATCGGGATCTTCTTCGAGAGAAGTTTCAAAAGCTTCTTGAGCGGAGTATTCGTCACCCATCTTGAACAGTGTGCTTCCATACCGTACCCACCCAAGAGAAAAATAAGGCGCTAATTCGACTGTCCGTTCAAGCGCGGGAATGGCATTCCGCATATCGCCAAGCGATAATCGGTTAAGGGCGACTTGCCACCAAGCCTCAGCGTTATCAGGATCGGATTCAGTCGCTAAGGTTGCTGAAATCAATGCCTCTTCATATCTATGACGCTGACGTTGATCTTTTGATTTGCTGATTAGCTCATCTGTAGTAAACAACATGCACATCTTCCTGAGTACAGAGCAAAGGGTAAGTATTCATGACATAAACCGTTCCATACTCAACCTATCGATTATGGAAAAGTGTTTGGCGTTGGCAGTCAACACAGTAAGGCTATGTTCAAGGGCAGTAGCAGCAATCAGCGCGTCGGCCAACTGCAACCCGCCAGATAGGGCATAGGTATCAATTAGTTTGATGGCTCGTTCAGATATGGCGGGGGTGAGCGGCAAAATGTCGGTATCTTTTTGCGCCAATCCCCGTTTGAACCGCTGCAACTCGTCTTTGTTGCGGCATCCTTGGGCCAGTTCCAGGTAGGTGATGACGGAAATCCGCCAGGGATAGATGATGCCAAGCCGGGATTGTGCGCCAGCATGGCCCCGTGTAAGCCAAATTAAAACATCCGAGTCAATCAGCATCACCATGGCTCTTCAGAAGCGCGGGGCGCGTAGCTTACTGACATAGGCTTCCACGTCGGCCATGTCCTCGCGGTCGCGCCACATCCCGAACAGCAGATCCCCTTCTGCCTCCACGCCGGTCGTTTCCTCCTCAATCCGCACGGTGACGCGGGCATTCTCGGCAACGGGGAACTTGGCCCGCCAAGCTTCGGGAAGTTCGCTGATTTTCACATGCTCGATGACAAGGGCGTTCATAGGGTTCTCCGTTCGATTAGGTTCCCGTCGATGCTAAGGGGCAATCGGCCAATAGCCTAAAGCCTGGGCTGGTTGGAAAAAACCGCTTTAATCTAGCATAAAATCGAACGCGCCCGGTGATTAGTCCGAGTCCATCCAGGCTTCAGAAGCCGCCAAGCCGGCGCAGGCGCATCCGCGCCACGCTGTCGCGCAGCCCTTCCGGCGATACCCAAGCTTGGTCGCTGACGCCGGAGCAGGAATTGAACGACGTGGCGGCGCGGTTCGCCACGGCGCTGACGGCGGCGGGCATCGGCGTCCGCCGCTGCGGGGGCAGGGAACTCTACGACTGGCTGTTCCGCTGGCTCAATCCGCATCCGCCGACTGCCGAAGGGGATGCCGACACGCTGTTGAAGGCTGCGCCTTATCCCGGCGACGGGCCGGAGCGGGCGTTCGGCTACGATTTCAGCGAGATGTTGATGCTGGGCCTGCCGGTCGCCGACCATGACCGGGGCATCTGGTGGTTCGACAACATTCCGCACCGCATCGTCACCGTGCAGGGGCTGGCGCAGGCTCCGTTGCTCGGCCAGCTCGCCTTGGAGCGGCTGATCGGCGACCACAAGTTCGCCGTGCTGGATCGGATGCCGGAACACACGGTCATGGTGATGACGGTCACCATCCAGCCGCAGGACGGGGTGCGCAACCATCTGACCCGGATCGAACGGGCAAGCTTTGGCGACTACGCCGAATCCCTTCTGGCGTCCGAGGACGCCAAGACCGCGCAGATGGAAATCGCCCGTGGCAACAAGCTGTTCCCGGTGACCACCGCGTTCTATGTGCGCAGTGCCGCGTTGGGAGGCATTGACGCCAATGAGGCCGACTTGAATGCCCGGGTCCATCACGTCCATTCCCTGCTGATGTCCAACAACATCCGCCCCATCCTGGAAAGGGATGATTTGGTGCCGTTGGACGCCTATATCCGCAATATGCCGCTGGCCTACGATCCGGCTTTTGACCGCCAGGAGACGCGCCGTTCCCGCTTCGTGTTCACCCGCCATATCGCCAACCTGTTGCCGCTGTATGGGCGTTCCACCGGCACCGGCAAGCCGGGAATGCTGTTTTTCAACCGGGGCGGCGAGCCAGTGTTGTTTGATCCCATCGCCGACCGCAAGTCCAACGCCCACATGCTGATCCTGGGGCCGACCGGCTCGGGCAAGTCGGCCCTGCTGGTCTATGAGCTGTTGATGATGATGGCGATCCACCGCCCCCGCGTGTTCATCATCGAGGCGGGCGGGTCGTTTTCTTTGCTCGGCCAGTATTTCGCGTCTTTGGGTCTGGTCGTGAACCAAGCCACCATGCGCCCCGGCGAGGATGTCAGCCTGCCGCCGTTTGCCGATGCGTTGAAGCTGGCCGGAGCCAAGAAAGGCATGGCTGAGTTGGATGATGAGGCGGCTGGCGGCGAAGACGACGGGAATGAAGCGGATGAAAAACGGGACATCTTGGGCGAGATGGAAATCTCCGCCCGGCTGATGATCACCGGCGGCGACGCGCACGAGGATGCCCGCCTGACCCGCGCCGACCGCTGGCTGATCCAGCAGGCCATCTTGGGCGCGGTGGAACAGGTCAGGGCGGCGGGCCGGGCGCAGGTGCTGACCGAGGATGTCGCCGCCGCGCTGCGGGCCATGGCCGGGGAACGGCCACGGGCCAAGGACATGGCCGACGCGCTGGGGCATTTCTGCACACCGGGCAGCCTCGCCGCGCATTTCTTCAACCGCCCCGGCAAGCTCTGGCCGGATGCCGACGTGACGATCTTCGAGATGGGTGTCCTCGCCAAGGACGGCTACGAGGACAAGCTGGCGGTGGCCTATGTCAGCCTGATGAACCACATCCACGCGCTGGTGGAGCGCTGCCAGTACGAGGGCCGTCCCACCATCGTCCTCACCGACGAAGGCCATCTCATCACCACCAACCCGCTGCAGGCCCCCTATGTCGTCATGACACCCAAGATGTGGCGCAAGTTAAGGGGCCTGTTTGCGCGGCCCGGACAGGCAGGACTTCCCCGACGCCGACAAGCGCATGCTGAACATGATGGAGTGGTGGAAATGCATGTCCATGCCGCCGGAGGAGGCCGAGCAAATCGCACGATTCCGCGACCTGAGCGAAGAGGAGCGGGCCTTGCTGCTGGCGGCGGGGAAGGAGCCCGGCAAGTACACCGAGGGCGTGATTTTAAGCCCGTCGATGAAGGCGCTGTTCCGAAGCGTCCCGCCGGGTATCGCTTTCGACTTGGATATGATCGGGTGTCTAATGAAGCCGGTAACGATTTATGTTAATCCACTTATATGAAGAGCACCCCAGTATGCAGGATGTACTCGCCAATCGAGCCCTTCATCATAATTTGTGGCTGACATCAATAAATATGGCTTCTGATTGTATCGAAAAATCATTTCTCTCGTAGATCCGGGCTTCTTTTCTACTCCACTAATGAACTCGATCATAAACAAAAAATGCGCAATCGACATGTCATCAGGATGCTCATTAGGAGGCAAGGTAATATCAATAATTTCCCTTGCTTTATTGATTGTCTTTAACAGTTTATCAGTTGTAAATAAGCTCCCTTTTCTCGCAAAAGTTAGAAGCAAATCTTTAATGTTTGGACATTGATGAATATGTTCTGCGACAACTTGCTGTAACCTCAATTCTCCATAACTATTGATAATGTTTTCAATCATAGGCAAGCTTATTTGTTCTGGTGTGCGACCATTTTTTAGTTCAGCAGCTACAGCCATTCTGCATAGCTGCAAAGCCCATCGTGGCCTTGCTGCTGCATAATTGTGAATAACTTGAATGGAGTCTTGTGGTTTTCCTCTCCAGATATATGTATCAGGAAAAATCAGGCGCAATATCTTATTCTTTTGGGCTCTTGACTTTGGCTTCTCAGGTTTTGAAGTAGTTTGGCTAATACAAGCTAATGCACGATAAGCAAATAAAGTTCGCATATCTTCCAAGCTCCACATTATGTCTGATATGTATTGAACGCACTTGTCCAATGATTCGTCAGTGCCAAAGATAGATGCCCACACATCGTCCCTTACTGAACACCGTATTCGAAGGTTTTTGACCGATGAGACCATATTACGACATGCAGAAAAAAAAGTTGATATCTTTAGGCATTCCTCCGGGCGGCGACTGAAGGTGGCATCGATATCATCGACGAACAGCCATACCGTGATATCTTTTTTTCTATTTAAATACCGTTCAGCCAATGCTCGATGGTTTTCAAAAAGTTTTTTTTCATAGGAAATATTTTTCAGCTTGATTGAAAAACGGTCTAAAAGAGCTCCAACAAGATTTCTCCCTTTAAAACCAGCAATTTCTGATTGCTCTACTAGCGTTATAGTGTCATCCGAAGCAGCGAAGCCCACTCGTTTTCCGAGTTCTATATTTATCAAAGTGCAAATTCGCTGCTCCCATTCGTATAAAAATTCATTTGCGGTTACACTCGAAAATCGACCACCATGGGCAAAATCAGATCCTTTGAGAGATACAACAAGATTATCCTCATTATTATTTAAAACATAAGCGGCATGACAGATAAGTGCAGATTTGCCGACACCTTTTTTTCCCCTAACAACCCGAAAGCTGAAGTTTTCATCATAGAAATCAATAAACTCATCCTTCTCAACGAAGTAGGCATCCAATATTGCCGGATTTTCGTCTTCAGCGGTTTCATTTCCAAAGATATAACGGTTTAGCAACATATATCACCAAGTTTAATGGTCTCTTACATTATTATAGGTAGAACCTGTGTGGCACTACTGTTGAATATCTCAAAAAAGATATTTTTTCCGAAACCGTACAGGACATTTAGACCAATGATAGATCATGGCAGGGAGTGCCGCCCGTTTGTGCTCCGACTACAGGACAAAATGCGCTCATTAGCCTAATCTCCCAAAGCCGACCCCAAGCGCGACGGGGCTTCCTGATGCCACGGCATCCCCGGCATTGCACAAACCGAACAGCCAAACCCCACACTATCGGCTGGCGTTGCCAGTTGCCCGAAGTGGCCTACCTGAAAGCCATTGTCGCCGGTAGGTGGGAAATCGGCAACTGGCCTTTGAATACGTGGGGGTCGGTCTATCCCCGCTCCGGCTGGATCACCCAGACCGACGAACCCAAGGCGGCGGCGGTGGCCGCGCAGCGGGTCGGCGACATCGTGACACGCGGGTCGGAACCGCACATCTACCAGGAACTCGAAAGCGGCGGGATTTTCGAGGCCGACGAAAAGCTGGTGTGGCGGCCCGAGTCGCTAGAGGAGGGCAACGACAAGACCGGCGACTGGCAAATGATGACGCCGGCCATGGCCGCACAGTGCGAGTCCTTCGGCACCAACGACACGGTATCGGTGAGCGGTTGGGCCGGAGGCAAAGTCGCGTCCGGCGGCGATTACGCCTGGACGCTCTGGCGTCCCTACTCCTGCTGCCAGATCAAGGGCGTCTTCCTCGGCGCTATCGACGTGTTTCCCTATCCTTGAAGGATTGAGTGTGTTGATGAATCTTTTCCCTTTTGGACGCCTGTTTAGGCGCATGGCCCGGTTGGGCATCGCAGTGGCGCTGATCCTCGCGTGTGGCCTGCCGGTTCCCGCCGCCGCCCTGACCAGCGGCACGTTCAGCGACAGCCGCTGGTATTACAAGATCGGCGGCGCGGATGCGGTCATGGCCCCATTGAACGCCCATGTCACCAGCGCCACCATCGGCGGATCTGTGAACCTGGGGCTGGGCTTCAATTGCAGCAGCTTCAACCCGGTTCTTGGGCTGGCGAACACGCTGAACAATGCCGCGCAAAACATCCAGTCGGTATTGGTAAACGCCGCCAGCAGCGCGATAGCCAGCGCCCCCGCCTTGATCCTGCAACGCGCCTCGCCGGGGCTATACGAGCTTTACCAGCAACTGCTGTCCTACGCTAATGCTTCGGTCTCTTTGGCGACCAAAAGTTGCGAGCAGATGCAATCCGACATCGCCCACGGCTCGAACCCTTACGACCACTGGCTGACGCTTTCCAAGTCCTACACTTGGCGTGACCAGATGGGCCAATCGCAAAGCGGCAGCAGCAGTGTCGATGTGTTGCAAGCGCTGGGCGTCGTCGATAACAAAGGCGGCGACGGCGGGGTGCCTTGGGTGGGCGGTCAGAACGCGGGCGGTCAGAACCAGCCACCAATTTTGATCGTCTCCGATGTGGTCAAGGCGGGTTACAACATCGAGCAAGGCAACAGTCCCACCAGCAGCAATGCGGGCCAGTCCGACACCCGCGTGGCGCAGGTCTGGAAAACCCCCGCCGAAGCGGTCGATTACGCCAAAGCGGTACTGGGTGATGTGAAGATCGAAACCAAGAACAACGCCGACCGCCAAGCCGTGCCGGGCCATGGGCTTGGGCCGAAGATCGAAAAAGACCGGCAGGACGGCATGGCGACCCTAGCGAAGCTGGTGGACGGCAGCACCGCGCCGACCGCAGACGACCTCGCCAAGGTGTCGGCCCCCGGCACGCAGTTGAACCGCGACGTGATCGAGACGATCCGCCGACTCCAACCCCAAGAACGCTCGGTCGTGATCGGCAAGCTGGCCGCCGAGCAGGCCACCGCCGCCAATGTGGAGCGGGCGATGATGTTGCGCCGCCTGTTGCTGACCGGCTATCAGGAGCCTCATGTCTTCGCCTCCGCCGCCGGCACGGAGATCCAGCGCATGGTGGCAATCATCGACCGGGAGATCGACCAAGTGCTTTACGAAACCCGCGTCCGCAAGGAGTTGTTCGCCAACACCGCCGGGGCGGTGCTGGAAATGGGCGGCAGGATCGACGAGCGGGGCGGCGCGGTGCCGGGGCAACGCACGAACGATACCCGCCCGGTGGAAAACGGCGCGGTTCCCAAGTGACCAGAATGACCAACCGGAAAGGCATCGCATGAAATCCAAATCCTCATCCAAAACTTGGAAGCCAGGATTGTTTTGGTTTGTGGCGTTGAATGGCTTGTTCGTGGTGTTGGCGACCTTGACAGGCATCTTGTTGGCCCGGCAGGTGGAGCAAAGCGGACTGGATGCCGTCGATGGCGGATTGCGGGCGGCGTCCCCTTGGTTCATGGGGATCAGAATCACCCTCATGGCCACTGCCGTCGGCTTCTGGCCGCAGGGCATCGCCTTCTTAGGCAAGCGTCAGCGCTGGCCGGAGCGGCGGACGGCCTTCATGCTCGGCCTGCGCTGGCGGGTGGCGCTTTGGCTGGCCGTCGTGGAACTCGTCCTGGTTCAAAACGGTTACGCCGTGTTCATGCGGCTGTTGGCCGGTTAATACCCCTAAGCGGAGACGCAAAAGATGGAAGTCGGTTCGGCGATTGATCTCTACACCACCCTGCTGGGCTGGATACTCTACGACAAGCTGTGGGCCACGCTGGCGGAAACGGGATTGGCGTACCTGCCGTTCCTTGCCCTGATCGTGCGCAACTTCGCCACGACTTGGGAGAAAAACGGCATGGAGGGCGCGGCGGCGTCGATACGCGGCATGGAAGTCCAATTGGCGGCGATGTTGACCGTCGCGGCACTGGCGGGGTCGCCGGTGGTCAACCTACAATCCGCCGACCTCACCTACACCGCCCCCTGCGGCGGCGCGACGGTCAATGGCGGCAACTCCGGCACCGGCTACGACAGCACGTTCCAACTCGGCAACAACCAGGCGATGGTGCCGGTATGGTGGCGGGCGGTGATGGCGGTTAGCGCGGGCTTCGCCAATGCCGCCGTGGCCTCGACGCCTTGCCAGGGTGACTTGCGGCGGCTGAACTACCGGATGGACAACACCGTCATCAAAGACCTCGACCTAAAAGCGCAGCTTGACGATTTTTACCAAGATTGCTTCCTCCGTGCGCGTAGCCAATTCATCAGCCTAGGCCAGCCCCTTCCCGCCAATTACCGGCCCGACGACATCGACTGGCCGGGGTCGCAGTATTTCCAGGACACGGACGGGTATTACAACAACGCGAACATCAACTTGGCGATGCGGGCGCACCGCGAAATCCCCAATTTTCCCTTTGACCCGACCAGGGACGCAGAATACGGCGGCAGCTCATCCTCTGGCTGGGGCAAGCCCACCTGCTATGAATGGTGGACTAGCGAAACCGTAGGGCTGCGGCGGCGGCTGGTGCAGCAAATCGACTCGGGGCTGTTGAATGGGATTGTGACGACCGTCACCGCGCAGACGAATGGAAGCACCGCCCAATCCGTCCAAGACGACCAAATCCGCAAACTCTATGTGCAGGCGCAAAAGGCCACGGTGGCGAATTACCGAACCGAGGATGCCGGAACCTTTATCAGCGCCATCACCGGGGGTTGGAACGGCCATCAACGCGGTGGAGCAGCGCTCGACGGTCTACGCGCTCAAACAAGCCGCGCCCATCGGCCAGTCGCTGATCCTGATGACGGTGTACCTCTGCCTGCCGTTCCTGCTGGTGTTTTCGTCCTTCTCCATGCAGTCGGTGCTGCTGGCATCGCTGGGGATCTTCGCCATCCGTTTCCTGACCGCCTTGTGGGCGCTCGCCACCTGGGTGGATAGCGCGATGATCCAAGCCTTGGGGATCGAATGGTGGCGGCATGTGTTCAACGGCAACCAGAATGTCTCGGTGCTGATCGCCAACACAGTGGCCGGGCTGATGTACATCGGTATGCCCTTGGTTTGGTTTGCCGTCATCGGCTGGGCAGGCCACACGCTCGCCTCTGTGGGGTTGGTCGCTTCGGTTAGCGATCCGGTCGGCAAGGGTGCCGCCAAGCCGGTATCAGGCGTGGGCAGGATAATAGACTTGTTCCCGACCCTGTTAATTTTTTTAATACTGCCTTATTATAGGGTATCCATACCCTACAGAAAATAGACAACCCATGGCCTTCGAAAGATTTAAAAAGCTGGATGGCAAGAAGCATGACCGCAAGATTAAGTCCGTCATCGGCATGAGCCTGCCAAAATTCAACATCCTCCTTGCGGCCTTCGCGGCGGCCTACGATGCCGTCCAACTGGAAAGGTGTCGGCAGGGCGAAATCAAGCAGGTTCCAACGGGCGGGCCAAAAGGCCATCTCGACACGCCCGGGAAGAAGCTTTTCTTCATTTTGTATTACCTCAAGACATACCCCACCTTCGACGTGCTGGGCTTCCTTTTCGGCTTCAGTTCGGGGCATGCCCACAACCATGTGGAGAAACTCCTGCCCGTCTTGCTGCGGAGCCTGTCGGACCTCGGCGTGCTCCCTGAGCGGTCGCCTGGGACTCCCGAGGAGTTCCTGCGACTCGTCGATAAATATGGCGACGTCATCATCGACGGGATGGAGTGCGCCTGCGTCAGGCCGCAGGACGGGGAACTCCAGAAGGCCCGCTTCAGCGGAAAAAAAAACGCCACACGCTCCAGGCGCTCGTCCTCACGACCCTGCACCGGAAAATCCTTTTCCTCTTCTGCGTCTTCGCCGGCAGCGTCCACGACTACAAGCTCATGAAAAAGGTATTCGACCCAAAACTGAAATGGTTCCATCGAGTGAATCTGTGGCTCGACCTTGGGTTCCAAGGTGCGCAAAAAGATTATGGCGTGAAATCCAAGATAAACCTTCCACACAAAAGGCCGAAGAAATCTAAAAACAACCCGAAGCCGAAACTGACCGCCGCGCAGGTCAAACATAACCGGCAGCATGCGGGAACCCGCGTTTCCGTGGAACACGCCATCGGCGGGATGAAGGCTTTCCATTGCCTGACCCATCGGATCAGAAACCACCTGGACTGGCTCATTGATTTCCTTTTTTGGGTTCCGGCGGGTCTTTGGAACCTAAAAATAGCCTATAATCATTAACTTAACACCGGGAACAACTCTAATGGGGCAGGCTGTGTCTAGATACGGGCGTCCTAATACAGAAAAATCCACTGCAAAAGTCACGATATCAAATAAAACAATTTGATATTTGGTTTTAAAATTCGTGACTATAAATTGATTTTACAGACTACCGTCAAGTCACCCAAAGTAAATAATTAACGCGGCAACACAGTATCGGAACGGCTATGAATCATACAACAGTAACTTGTGGATGCGGTGCGAAGGTTATACCTCGCCTTTGGTATGTTTATGGAAACGTATTCTCACATACGCTAACACAACATATCTGCCCGATTTGTGGTGTTGTTATGTACGAAACAGGTGGAGGCTTTCGGGCATATGTCCCCGTTGTTGCATCTCTTGCATTTTCGATGCTCGCACTTGGCTACTTCAGTGGTGGACATTGGGTCACAGGCGCAATGTCCATCGTGGTTTCATCCATGATTTTGCTTTTCAGATTCCCAGTTTTTTCTGGTCGGTTGGTTCGGCGTATCCTCTTTATGTTTCGCATCAACGAAAAGCAAGTAAGTCAGGCATAGCGTTAGAAAGCCAGATCGCCACTCTGTCTTGATAGCCACCCACGGTATTGTGCCGCGCAACAAGGGCGCTGGTTAGCCGATCCAGGCAGCACCAAGCCGCCGATGCTCTTCCCTTGGATCTTGGGGGATGGCATAAACTTGGCTTATGCATTAGCATAGGTTGCTCAAAGCAACCAAAAAGCAAGCTTTATGGTCAGCATCACGCTGAAAAACATCCCGGATGAACTTCACCAGCGCCTGCGCGAATCCGCGCAAAGCCATCGCCGCAGCGTGACTGCGGAGATCCTGTCGCTGCTTGAAGCCCAATTCACGCCAACTTGCCGCAGTCCGGAAGGGATGTTGGCGTCCATTCGCGGCATCCAAGAACGTCACCCTATCCAACCTGTCGCCCAAGAAGACATCGACCGCTTCAAGCGCGAGGGTCGGCTTTGATCGTGGTCGATACGCATCTGGCCGTCTGCCTGCTACTGCCGGGCAACGCCGACCACCGTGCCGAGGAGGTGCTGACCAAGGACAGCCGTTGGGTTGTTCCGGGGCTGCTCTTCTTGGAATTCAAGAACGTGCTGGCGGGTCATTTGCGGCGGGGGCTGATGAGCCTGAAAGATGCCGCCGCTTATATGGCCGAAGCCGAGGCGGTGCTGGAACAGGCACCGTTTTCTGCCAGCCACGAGCGCGTCCTCGAACTATCCCTAGCCTCTGGCTGTCCGTCTTACGGCTGCGAGTTCGTCGGTTTGGCCGAGATGCTGGATATTCCTCTGGTCACGGCAGACCCCCCTGTGTTGCAAGCCTTTCCCGGCCTTGCCTTTTCCCCCTCCGACTATCTGGACAGCCGCCCGGCCTTTTGATTGGCGACGTGTTACCAGCCGCCCCAATTCAATGAAACTTCCCCATCTCTTTTCCTTGAAATCGATTATTGCTTTTGGGTTTGGCATTGCCATTATTCCCTTGCTTGCCGCCGTCTTGTACGCCGTCATTGCCATGCGTGAAACAGCGGCCTTGGGCAGGAATATGGATGCCCACGTCTTTGAACAGACGAAAACAATCCGTTTGGTTTTGCAGAAAACCGCTGACATCGAGCGGAAAGCCCGGTTGTTTGTCCTGCTGGCCGATCCGGCCCTGCGCCGGCCTTACGAGCGCAAATCCTATGATGCGGCGAGGGCATCGTTCAAGCAAGCCTTGGGTGAGTTGCTGGAATTGCCGCTGGACAACAAAATCGCCCTGCTGGCCAACGAACTCACCGAGAAGGAAGAGTTGATTTATCAGCAGATCGTCGGCTCGGAAGCGGAAAACCATCCCAAGCTGCCGGCTGATGAAGCCTTTCTTGGGCTTAGAGAAGCCTCCAACACCCTGTCCCGCGAATTTGAAAGCCACATCGACCGTGAATTCAACACACTGCGCCAGCAATCGGAATCCCGCGAGCAAGCGCTTTTAAGCAAAGTCGGGGCGCTGCTGGGGTTTTCCGTTGTCTTTGTCGGCATACTGCTGGCCTTTTGGGGCCGGTCAATGCGGCAACTGGATTCGTCTATCAGCAGGCTGGGTTCGGGGAATCTCGCAAATCCGATCCACGTCGCCGGGCCTTCGGATCTCCGCCGACTAGGCGGCATCCTCGAATCGCTTCGGACACGCTTGTTGGAACTGGACGCCTTGAAGCAATCCGCTACGCACGATGATGCCGGGACGGCCTTGGAAAACATTCGGGTAGGGGCGAATCGGCATGTGGACGGAAATCAGAACTTGGGGCAAGAAAACATCTATGACCGGATCGTCGTCAAACCACGCACCGAACCCGACAGGCAAGAGGCAATAATCCCGCTTGAACTGCCTCTGGCCGACGAGGCTTGATGAGCGCTTTGACTATCCATTTATCGTCTTGGCTTCCGAGACGGCCAGCCAGCTTGGCCATGATCCTGTTGTTGCTGGCTGGTTGCACCCAGGTCAAGCCAGGACCAGAGCAACCCGTCGAAGAGCGCCATGACGATCTTTATGCCCGCGCAGACTTGGATGAATTGCTGAGTTTCGGAGCCAGCTTGAGCGGAAAAAGCGCTTCCGAACGCGCCGAGGTGTGCCGAGTTTTGCTCAAGCGGCAGAAAGAGGCTTCTGGCGCGGGTATCCAATTGCATCTGCTGACCGGTCGCCTGCTATCCGACGCCTGCGGCGACACACTTAAAATTTTGGACGGCGTGGACGCCCTCCCCGTGGACAGTCTCCCTGATGATCGGGTGCGCCGTTTGGTTGCCGTGCAAAAGGATGCCTTGAGGCGCATGCTTGGCCTGTCGAAAAAGCTGGCTGTCTTGGAGCGCAAACAGAAATCGCTGCAAAGCTTGCTGGGTTCCAAGGGGGCGAAGAATCCCGGCAGGCCCAAGGGCGGCAAGGTGGCAAAGGACGTCGAAGCCCGCCTGCTGCGGGACAAGCTGGAAGCCATCCGGACCATGGAACAGAAGCTGGATGAAGTCGGCGACGGAAACTGACCCGGATGTTCCGTTTCCGGCTGGCGGCGGTCATCGGCGTTTCGTTTTGCTTCGTCTTGTTCCTGGGCGAGATGCTCTATTGGATATCCGGCCATGTGGCCATGAATTTCCAGCGCAGCCAGTCGGCGTATGAGGCCTTCGACCATTACGAGCGGCTGTCCCAGGAGGCTTACCGCCACTTCAAGCAGCGCATGGACAGGCTGGCAACAGACAACCCGGCAGCAGAGGCCGGGGTGGAATCCTCGAAACAGCGGTTGTACACGGCCATGGAGGCTTTGAGGGGCAGCGCGGTGCGGCCACCGGTCGGCGCGAGCAACAGTGAAGAATGGCAATCCAAGCCCGCCGAACTGGAACGGGTGGCCCGTTTCACCGCATTCCTGGAAGCCAGCGAATATC
This sequence comes from uncultured Gammaproteobacteria bacterium, assembly GCA_963753955.1. Classification (GTDB taxonomy): domain Bacteria; phylum Pseudomonadota; class Gammaproteobacteria; order Methylococcales; family Methylococcaceae; genus Methylumidiphilus. Next base: position 39,158 of record CAVWEM010000024.1, on the reverse strand, counting down.
GGTTCGACGAGATTGAGAGCCTACACCGACAGGGCAAGCGTGGAGAGGCGGCGCAAGTCCTGTCAAAATCCTCGGAAGAGGAGATCGACGGGAAATTCCAGCCGCTGATTGACGCGGCCATCGGTGCCGAACGCGAAAAAGCCCGCGCGGCCCAAGAAAGACTTGAATCCTTGGTTAGCCGATCCCGTTGGATCGCCATTCTCACCGCATCGGTCGCCACGCTGTTCAGCCTCGCATCCGGCATCGTGCTGCTGCGTGGTGTCAGGAAGCCTATCGAAGCCTTGATGCAAGGCACCGACGCAATCGCCTCCGGCCATTTGGGCTACCGCATCGCCCTAGCCACAGGGGACGAGTTCGGCTACCTCGCCGCGCACTTCAACCAGATGGCCGGCGAACTGGAACGCCAACAAGAAAAGCTGCGGGGGGCGAACGCCGTGCTGGAGCAGCGGGTGGCCGAGCGCACCGTCGAACTGCACCAGTTGAACGCGGAATTGCAGCGCATGGACACCGAACGGCGCGAGTTCCTAGCCGACATCAGCCACGAGCTGCGTACCCCGATCACCGTCATCCGGGGCGAGGCGGAAGTGACCCTGCGCGGGCGCGAACGGGACGCCGAGGAATACAAGGATGCCTTGCAGCGCATTGCCGAACTGTCCGAGCAGTTGGGCAAATATGTGACTGACTTGGTGTTTCTCGCCCGTGCCGAAACGGCCAAGCTCCCATTAGAATGGGATAGGCTGGATCTGGCCGAGCTGGTAGCCGGTGCGGTCGAGGATTTCCATGTCATGGCCCAAGAAAGCGCAATTTCTGTCGGAGTGGACGCGCCCGCCTCACCGGTATGGGTGCGAGGCGACAGGCAGCGGCTGCGGCAAGTGCTGTTCATTTTGGGCGACAATGCCTGCCGCTATTCCAATCCCGGTGGGCACATCGCCGCCGTCCTGCGCGTTGACGGCCAGAAGGCTATATTTTCCCTCCATGACCAAGGAATCGGCATACCCGCGCAAGATTTGGAACGCATCTTCGACCGCCACTTCCGGGGCACGAGCGCCCGCCAGTCATGTGAGGACGGTTCAGGGCTGGGGCTGCCGATGGCGCGGTCGATTTTGAAAGCGCACGGCGGCCAGATCGCGGTGGCCAGCGCCGAAAATGCAGGCACCACGTTCACGGTGACGCTGCCCTTGGTTTCGATAGGGCAGGATATGCTTGCCAATGAACCAACAACGCGCCAAGGCTGATAACATGGAGACGGGTTAAATGCGAATACTGCTGGTGGAGGACGATCCCCGCATCGTCGATTTCGTCCGGCGCGGGTTGAAGACCGAAGGCTATGCCGTCGAAGTCGCCCTGAGTGGGCAGGAAGCACTGCCGTTAGGTACGGAGGGCGAATTCCAGGCTATCATTCTGGATCTGGGCCTGCCCGACATCAATGGCCGAGAGGTCTGCGGGCAGTGGCGAGCCAACGGCATCGACACGCCCATCCTGATGTTGACGGCCAGGGACACGGTACAGGACAAAGTGACGGGTCTACGCTCGGGGGCCGACGACTACCTGACCAAGCCCTTCGCCTTCGAGGAGTTGCTGGCGCGGATCGAAGCGCTTATACGACGCCAGGGCGGCGAGCTCAAACCGGAATCCAAGGAATTGCGCATCGCCGACCTGGTGCTGAACAGGGAGACCCACGACGTGAGGCGGGGAGAAGCGCTAATCGAGCTTACGGCAAAGGAGTTCGCCTTGTTGGAATGCTTTCTGCGCATGCCGGGCAAGGTGTTGAGCCGCACCCGCATTCTGGAGCAGGTCTTGGGGCTACAGCGCCGACCCCATGACCAATGTGGTGGATGTCTACATCCGCCAGCTTCGGCGGAAAATCGACGACGGCCACGCGGTGAAACTGTTCAAGACCGTGCGGGGATTTGGCTACAAGTTGGAGGCTTCTTGATATAGCTGTCACTGAAAACCAACCAGACCACGAGCAGCGCATGGCACTTTCAGGTAAAACAACCATGGAAGACACGATCATCCAGGAGTTTGGCCTGCCGACTTGGTTTCCCGACGAGGATGTCCCTCAATCGGTGGCGGAGTTCTGTTTCGACACAGCCAATCGACCACTGGAATATGCGGTCGATCTGGCTATCCGGCGGGGATTCCATCCGCTGTGCAGACCCATCCCGTGCATTGACCCTAACGTGGTCGGGTTTGGCCTGGCGGTGGATGGCAAGTTTGTGCCGCTCATGGTCAAGGTTGGGCATAATTGAGGAAAATCCGCAGGTGGCAAGGCGGGGCTACCTGCCGCAAACGGGCGAGGTTGTGCGCTAACAAGCCTATGTGCGCGCAGATGTTTCAATTGCAGATAATGACCGATGCCCGCTTATGGAAAACGACGAACTGACGGTATCGACCCAGAGGAGACACAAGGCTTCAGGATGTTTTACGGCAGCTAAATAAGCTGGAGCAGTCGTTAACCAGCGTACAATGTTTAGCATTTTTCAGGCTTTTTTTAGGCATTACCGCCATCTGTTACCTCGTATCCAGCAGAAGGAATCCTCAATCCTGGAACGCTTCAATCCTTCAACGCAGTCCCCGGATTACAACATTTCCTGAGTGAGATGGCGGTTAAAGCGGTACCTTACAATTGGAATTTGTCAATATCACTTCCCGTCAAAAATTAGCTAAACGCCTACATTCCTCAATGAATCCTAAACAAGAAACTTCAGGGGGTGTCCTTATTTTTGGACGCCTTTTGGCGGAGCCTTTACTCCATTTCTTTCTGCTTGGCGGCCTCATCTTTGCAGCCTACGCCACCATTTCAGGCCAAGATGCGTTGGGGCAAGATACCATCGTGGTTACACGGGGCAAGCTTGAAGAGCTTGAGGCGAGCTTTGCCCGCTCTTGGCACCGCCAGCCCAATGAGGCCGAACTGAAGCATTTGATCTCAGACTATGTGCGTGAGGAAATCGCCGTCCGGGAGGCGGAGGCTTTGGGCATGGACCGGGATGATGCGGTGATCCGTCGTCGTTTGCGCCAGAAGGTGGAGTTCGTCAATGAAGACAGGGCTGGGCTGGCCGAGCCGGACGATACGCAGCTACAGGACTTTCTGCAAGACCATGCCGAGGCTTACCGCATCGAGCCGCGCTTTAGTTTCAGCCAGATCTATTTCAACCCAAAGCGCAAAGGCATCGATGCGGCCAGTGATGCTTACAAACTCCGTGACCGGCTCAATGCCCAAGGCGGCAGCGTCGATCCCATCCGCCTAGGCGATGCCACGGCCTTGGATCACCAATTTAGCGGGCTGCCTTTAAGCGAGGTCAAGCAGCTTTTCGGCGAGCCATTCGCAATGGCCTTGAGGGAACTGGAACCGGGCTGCTGGGTTGGGCCAGTCGATTCCGGTTATGGCAAGCATTTGGTTTTTATCCATGAACGGATTGAAGGGGGCTTGCCTAAGCTGGAACAAGTCCGGGATGCCGTGCGGCGGGATTGGATCACTGCCCGCCAGACCGATGCCATTGAGCAATTCTATGCGGCCCGGCTGCCCCGCTACACGGTGAGGATAGACAGCCCGAAGCCGCAGACGGACGGTCAACAAGCTGCCACGCTGCCATGAACGGTTTGGCTTTCATCCCTTTCGCTGGAATCCTTCAACTTTCACGCAGCAACTTGGTCCTGTTAGCAGGCATCCTCCTGTTTTGGCTAAGCGCGGACGCGGCTTTCGGCCATGAGTTGCGTCTGGCCTATCTGCAAATCACCGAGACTGGCCCGGGCGACTATTCCGTCTTCTGGAAAGTGCCCGCCCGTGGCGAGAATTTGCGGCTGGGTCTGTCCGTGCAATTTCCTGCCCACTGCGCAGGCCTGACCAGCCCGAGCAATGAATTTGCCGCCAATGCCCACACCCAACGCTGGACTATCCATTGCAAGGGCGGGTTGAGGGGCGGCAACATCGAAATCCAGGGCTTGGGCACGACCTCTGCCGAGGTGCTCGTCCGCCTGGAAAACCAGGATGGCACAAGCCAGTCGGAACGGCTGGACGCAGCCTCGCCAAGCCTGCCCGTCAAGCCTGCCGAAAACTCCCTGCAAATCGCCTCCACGTATTTGGGGTTGGGCATCGAGCATATCCTGCTAGGGGCGGATCATTTGCTGTTCGTGTGGGCATTGTTGATGACTGTCAACGGTGTGCGTCGATTGGTGGCCACAGTGACAGGTTTCACCATCGCCCATTCCATCACCCTGGCTGCGGCTTCCCTAGGGATTATCCAAGTGCCTTCCACCCCGGTGGAAGCCACCATAGCCTTGAGCATCGTCTTCGTGGCCCGCGAGATTTTACGATTGCGCCAGGGCCATGCCAGCTTGGCGGCTAGCGCCCCTTGGCTGGTGGCTTTCGTGTTCGGCCTGTTGCATGGCTTTGGCTTCGCCAGCGCCTTGCGTGAGGTGGGCCTGCCGCAGATTCACATTCCCTTGGCTTTGCTGTGCTTCAATCTGGGGGTGGAAATAGGGCAGTTAGTGTTTATTACAACCCTATTGGGAGCATGGCGGATTATGACTGCCGTCTCCCCTCGCTTACCCCCTTGGCTAGAACCCATTCCAGCTTATGCTATTGGCGGTACTGCGATGTTTTGGCTGCTGCAACGGCTGGCCCTGTTCTGAATTCCATCTTCAACCCATTGCAAATAGGTAATCATCATGAAAATAAGAAACATATCCTTCAGCCTCTGGGCTGGTCTACTGGGTTTGGGATCAATGGCTCCAGTCTTGGCTGATGACATTGGCACGCCGGATAAGGAGCGCTTTGAAAAGGTTTTCCCGGCCAAGCCGTATTCTCCCTATGCGGGCCGGAATTTCCCTAGCCGACCATTCTTTGGAGACACCCATTTACACACGGCGGTTTCTTTCGATGCCGGTGCCTTCGGTGCGCGGCTCGGCCCGAAAGAGGCTTACCGGCTGGCTCGGGGCGAGGAAATCATCGCATCCAGCGGCCAGCCGGTGAAGCTGTCCAGGCCGTTGGATTTTTTGGTGGTGGCCGACCATTCCGACAACATGGGCTTTTTCCCCGACTTTTTTGCCGGCAAGCCTGAATTGCTGGCTGACCCGCAGGGGCGCAAATGGTACGACATGATGACCTCCGGGCAGGGGCCTCAGGCCGCCCTGGAAATCATCATGTCCTTCTCCCATGGCACTTTCCCCAAGGATTTGATGTATAACCCCGGTAGCCGGGCCTACAAAGCCGCTTGGCAGCAGACCATCGCGGCGGCGGAACAATACAACGACCCCGGCCATTTCACCGCTTTCATCGGCTATGAATGGACTTCCAACACCGGCGGCAACAACCTGCATCGCAATGTGATTTTCCGCGACAACGGCGACAAGGCAAGCCAAGTGGAACCCTTCACCACCTTCCCTCCCTTCGGCAGCGACAATCCCCGCGAGCTGTGGAAGTGGATGGCTGCTTACGAGCAGAAGACCGGTGGCAATGTGCTGGCCATCAGCCATAACGGCAATCTGAGCAATGGCCGGATGTTCCCCGTCATTGAATCCTTCACCGGCAAGCCCATCGACAAAGACTATGCCGAGCAGCGGGCCAAGTGGGAGCGGCTGGTGGAAGCTACCCAGACCAAGGGCGATGGCGAAACCCACCCTTATCTTTCGCCTAATGACGAATTTGCCGATTTCGAGCGCTGGGACAAGGGCAATCTGGATGGCAGCGAGGCTAAGAAAAAGGAAATGCTGGAGTTTGAATATGCCCGTTCAGCCCTGAAGAATGGCCTGAAACTGGAGCAAAAATTGGGTGTCAATCCCTATAAATTTGGCTTGGTGGGCAGTTCCGACGCCCACACCGGGCTGGCGGCCATGGAAGAGGATAATTTCTTCGGCAAGACCACGCCGCAAGAACCCAGCCCCGAGCGCATGACCAAGGCTTTCTTCAACAATCCCAAGACCGGCGTAAAGGTCATGGACTGGGAAGTCAGCGCCTCGGGGTATGCCGCGGTCTGGGCCAAGGAAAACACCCGCGAATCCCTGTGGGATGCCATGGAGCGCAGGGAGACCTACGCCACCACCGGCCCGCGCATGATCGTGCGTTTCTTTGGCGGCTTCGACTTCGAGCCGAAGGACGCCCAGAACCGCCTGCCGGGCCAGATTGGCTACACTAAGGGCGTGCCGATGGGGGGGATTTGAAGGACGCGCCGGAGGGCAAGGCCCCGACCTTTCTGGTGGCCGCACTGAAAGACCCCTTCGGGGCCAATCTTGACCGTTACCAGATCGTCAAAGGCTGGCTGGACGCGAAGGGCGAATTGCATGAGAAGATTTTCGATGTGGCTTGGGGCGGCGACCGCAAACCTGGCGCGGACGGCAAGCTGCCGCCGGTGGGCAATACCGTCGATCTGGAAAACGCCAGCTGGACCAACACCATCGGCGCTCCGGAGTTGATCGCCGTGTGGAAAGACCCCGAGTTCGACCGCAGCCAAAGAGCTTTCTACTATGGCCGCGTCATCGAAATCCCGACTCCCCGCTGGACGGCCTATGATGCCAAACGTTTCGGCGTCAAACCGTTGGAGGGGACGGTGATGACGGTCACTGAACGGGCTTACACATCGCCCATTTGGTACACCCCGCCCAAATGATTGCGTATTTGCATGCATGCAGGTGTCCAGCATGGCCCCATAAAAGCCCTTGGCAGTCACGACGGAAAATGGCAATTATCAAAACATAAATGGCACTCATTATTGAGGTTCCCTTAAACCATTTTTTAGATGGCAATTCATGCAATGCTTTGAATTCATGGCCCGTTGGCGGCAGCGGCGTCACTCACACTTATTGGCCCTTCCCGGGCTGTCCCGCTTGACTGCCATCCTATTCGGCGGCTGGCTTCTATTTTTCCCGGCTTACTCGTTTGCCGGGGACGAGCCTCCCCTGAAACCCATCGACACATCCAGCCCTAGGACCACCCTGCAAGGGTTTCTCGAATTCATGAATAAAGGCCACGAGGTTGGTTTAGGGAATTTGCAAGCTTACATGGCTTCCACGGCTCTTTATCCGTCCGAACAAACCGCTGACGGCTTCCGCACATCCTTTCATCTTGTGGAATCGGCCCAACGGGCCATGGACTTGAGCAGCTTGCCCCCTGCTATGGCCCAGCTCTCTTCCCGGCGGCTTGCCGTGCAGTTAAAGGAAATCTTAGACCGAATCGACCTACCGCCTTCGGAGTCCATCCCGGACGCCAGCGCCATGGCTGCGGCGGAGTTCAAGCGTTGGGACATTCCAAATTCGGAAATCCGCATCGAAAGACAGCCGAACGGGTCTAGGGCGGGAGAGTATCTGTTCTCCGCAGAAACCGTGGCACGCATTCCCGAGTTCTATATGAAGGTCAAGGACCTGCCTTACAAGGCGGGGGCTTCTTCAGGATGGTTTGAATATGCCTTCCGTAAGCCCGTGGGCGTGGCCCTCGCCTTGCGCCACATCGTGCCTCCCCGGTGGTTTTTGGCGGTGCCCAACTGGGTTAACCAGATGATCTTGGATCAGCCGTTGTGGCGATGGTTTGGGATTGTGCTGGTCTTGGGCGTGGGATTCTTCGCCGTGACAGTGTTCTGGCGCCTGCATCGTCGGTTGGACAGGGACACGACGCATGTGAACAATTGGGCCGACCTGCTGCGCCCCGCCAGCTTGGTGATCGTGACCCTGCCGGTTGAAGGGGTACTATCGGAAGTCCTTAGAATTTCAGGCACGGCTTACGAGGTGTTGACGCTATCGCTGTGGAGCCTGTTTTATCTGTCGCTCACTTGGCTGGTCTGGGTGGCGGGCGGGGCGGCGGCGGAGAGCGTGATCGCCGTGGAGAGGCTGCGGGCGGCCAGCATTGACAGCCAGTTGATCCGGCTAGTGCTTCGGCTAGTCACCATCATTGCCTCGGTGGGCATCTTGGTGAAAGGCGCCGACCAGGTGGGCCTACCTGCCTATTCAGTGATGGCGGGGCTGGGCGTCGGTGGCTTGGCCGTTGCCTTGGCAGGTCAGCAGACCCTGGCCAATTTGATCGGTTCCTTAATCATCATGATAGAGAAGCCCTTTGCCGTGGGCCATTGGGTCAAGATTGATGACACCGAGGGCGTGGTGGAAGACGTGGGGTTCCGCAGCACCCGCATCCGCACTTTCTATAACTCTCTGGTCACCTTCCCCAGCAGCAAATTGGTGGACAGCAAGGTGGATAACATGGAGATGCGCAAGTTCCGCCGGGTCAAGACCGTGCTCAGCCTTTGCTATGACACGTCCCCGGCCAAGATCGAGGCTTTTGTCCAAGGCGTCAGGCAAATCCTGGAAGACAACCCACGTACCCGGAAGGATCTGATGCATGTGCTGTTCCATGAGTTCAGCGCCTCCAGCCTGGATGTGATGCTGTATTTCTTCCTACAAGTGCCTAACTGGGCAGAGGAACTGGAAGAGCGCCAGCGGATATTCCTTGCAATCCTCAACCTGGCCGAGTCATTGGAGGTGCGCTTTGCCTTCCCGACGCAAACCCTGCATATCGAGAGTATCCCCGATGAAAGGCCTGATTCCAGAAAGCCGGGGCATGCTTCAAAAACTGCTGATTTTGAATGACACTGCCAAAATAATCCCGACATACTGCTCGTCCTGAGACGGTACAAGCTTCGCCAGGGTATATGGGCATTGACTCCTTGCCTCTTGTGCTTTTTTCTTGCTGGGGTGCAGGCGGTTCTCCACCCCTAAATATGGGGCTCGTCCGTCGATATCGGCATTTCAAGCTCATCAGCCCAAAACCATGGCCCAAGCCAACAATCCAGTTAGTTGACCCTGCCTTAATCCCCTTAGGAAGTCTCTATGAACCAACGCAAATCTAACAATCGTATATGGACTCCTCCCTATCTGCAAGAGGGACATCTTCAATCGGACGCTTTTAAGGTCAGTTGCAGTCGTATATCCGGCCTTGTTGGGAGATATGCCCCCGGGCCTTCATGGAATCCGCGTACTCGGTGCCTATCGATCCAACGGCTTTTTGGCCGTCATTGTTATCGGCTTTTCCCAGTACCGGTCCGACCTGTTGCGCCATGACTGTCGAGTGTCTCGCTCGTATATGGACTCCTCCCTATCTGCAAGAGGGACATCTTCAATCGGACGCTTTTAAGGTCAGTTGCAGTCGTATATCCGGCCTTGTTGGGAGATATGCCCCCGGGCCTTCATGGAATCCGCGTACTCGGTGCCTATCGATCCAGCGGCTTTTTGGCCGTCATTGTTATCGGCTTTTCCCAGTACCGGTCCGACCTGTTGCGCCATGACTGTCGAGTGTCTCGCTCGTATATGGACTCCTCCCTATCTGCAAGAGGGACATCTTCAATCGGACGCTTTTAAGGTCAGTTGCAGTCGTATATCCGGCCTTGTTGGGAGATATGCCCCCGGGCCTTCATGGAATCCGCGTACTCGGTGCCTATCGATCCAGCGGCTTTTTGGCCGTCATTGTTATCGGCTTTTCCCAGTACCGGTCCGACCTGTTGCGCCATGACTGTCGAGTGTCTCGCTCGTATATGGACTCCTCCCTATCTGCAAGAGGGACATCTTCAATCGGACGCTTTTAAGGTCAGTTGCAGTCGTATATCCGGCCTTGTTGGGAGATATGCCCCCGGGCCTTCATGGAATCCGCGTACTCGGTGCCTATCGATCCAGCGGCTTTTTGGCCGTCATTGTTATCGGCTTTTCCCAGTACCGGTCCGACCTGTTGCGCCATGACTGTCGAGTGTCTCGCTCGCAAACCTGGTTGGGAACTCGGTGTTTAAACGTTTACAAAGAAGCGCAGGCGTTCATCGGTTTTAAGCCGCCTGCGTTGCCGCCGTCTGCGCCAAGGCCGGCCGGAAGTCGCCGTCGAAGTCGCGGCCCTGCCGGACGACGGCGAACGCGATGCGGGCCAGCTTGTTGGCCAGCGCGGTGGCGGCCTTGTTGTGGCCGGCGCGGCTGGCCAGTTCGACCGCCCAGCGTTGCAGCCGCGTCAAATCCTTGCCCGCGCTGAGCTTCATGATCGCGGCGTTGAGCGCCGACCTCGCGCCGTGGACGAGCAGGGTGCGCAGGTACGGGTCGCCGCGCTTGCTGATGCTGCCCAGCCTGCGCTTGAAGCCGCTGCTGGACTCCTTCGGCGTCAGGCCGAGCCAGGCGGCGAGGTGCCGCCCGTCGCGGAACGCCTCCATGTTGCCGACGGCGGCGATGAGGGCGGTGGCGATGAGCAGGCCGATGCCCGGCACGTCCATCAGCTTTAGCGCGGCGGGGCGCTGCCCGGCCTCCTGCCGCAACTGTTTTTCGACCTCGGCGATGCGGGTTTCGAGGCCGCGGATCTCGTCCATGACCGCCGCCAGCGCCTGGCGCAGGACGGGCGGGATCGCCACCGTTTCGTCCGCCAGCCAGCCCGGCACGCGCTCCATCACCGCCGCCGGGCCTTGCGGGATGTCGAAGCCGAATTCCCGCAGCAGGCCGCGCGCCTCGTTGATACGCGCCGTGCGCGTCGCCATCCAGCCGCTGCGGAGCCGGTGCAGGCCTTGAAGGCCCTGCTGGCCTTCGGTCTTGACCGGCACAGGCAGGATGTCGCCGCAGCGGTCGGCCTCCAGCAAGGCGGAAGCGTCGGCGCGGTCGGTCTTGTTGCGCCGCACGTAGGGCCGCACATGCTGGGGCGGCAGCAGCTTGACCTCGTGGCCCATGGCAAGGAACGTCCGCGCCCAATAGTGCGCCGTCCCGCAGGCCTCCATGACGATGCGGCAGGGCGGGCGGTTCACAAAAAACTTCCGGAACGCCTCACGCGACAGACGCTTGCGTTCAATGACGTGGCCCTGCCCGTCGGAGACGGCCAGCTCGAAAACAGACTTTGCCAAATCGACGGCGACGGTGGTAGTGCTCATGTTCAGGACTCCTCTCGTTTGTGAATGGGGAAGGTGTTTGTTGACACCTCCATTCTGGCACTTCTGATGCCGGTTAAGGGCGGGAGGAGTCCATCCCATCAACCCATAGCCGTCAGGAGAGAAATCTTTCGTGGGGCCGGTTAGCTGGTTATACCGGACGGTCGAGTTATCCATACGAGGGTATAGAAAAATCCGATTTTGGGAATTTCGCCACTCATAAGTAACTATCTTAATTTCAGTAGAATTTTCTGGATTTGAGGTTTTTCTACGGCTTCAACGTTCAAGAAAACCGGACTCGCCCATCAGTCATAGCCATGTGTGAACACAGGATCGCCTTCGCTTTCCTTGCTACCCTTCTCCTGCAGCAATTCGGCACGCTGAAGCGCCTCCAGGGGAGATCTTCCCGTTGCGGAGATAGGCTGGCCCTCACCTGAAATGAGGAAAGCAGTGAAGTAAGACTTGTGTCTATGGATGGAATATTGGCGGCCGCTCCTCCCTAAGCCGTCATAACAGATGCCCCATTGGTTGTTGGTAATCGCAACTTTTATATGTTTATCCATCGGTCATCCACCATTTCAGGTTCATAAATAGCGGTAACCTCCTAGTCAAGCGATTGTAGACATGGGTCTGTCCGCAGGTGGTGAGGGGGAGACTTTTTGCGATGTCACCATGGCATCCGTATAACCTCAGGTCGGCTGGTCTAAACTTCTCGTTCGTTGATATAAACCGGCGCAAAGTGGCATCAAGTTCCTTGTACATTAGCAAGAAGATCTCGTAGAAGAACCATGCAGAAATCCCCTTGTGGTGTGCTGACAAAATATCATTTCCGTTATGTTGTACTTGTCCCCAAAAGCCTTATTCATCCTCGCCGCAAGTTGTCTTGTTCTTAGACTTGAAGCGTTGACGACCGCACGCATTGGTCAGGCTATCACGGGTTTGATAGCCTTTCGTCCATCGAAAAACCAATTGTAAGCGTGATAATGTTTCGGAATTATCCGAAAAATAAACGGAACCGCAAGGCCTAATCCGGCGCGTTGCGTCAACTCCCTCCTTGACCTTGGCGTGTATTGGCAGTTTGCTTTGGAGGCAGGCAAGCGGGTTTGTCAAGATAGAGCCGGATGTAGTCATAAAGCTTCGATAAATCGGCATCTGAAAGCCTGTCCGGGCTGAAGGCTGGCATGAAGGACTGCCTGGGACTGGCGAGGGCCGGGTTGCGAACATGGGCTTTGAAGGTTTCCAGGTCGGCCAATTTTGGGGAGGAACAGATGGGTTTTCTACCCAATCGCCTCTAAAAAATGGTAGATATAGTCGCTCATACGCTATTTTTCTGGCCTGCGCACCAGTCCTCCCGTGTTAATCTAGCCAGCCTGTTGGCCGCATGTTGTCAATAGCGGCGACGGTTTGCGCTCGTCTCGATTCAGATCAGCGCAACATCCATCAAACAACCCCGTATATCTTCTTAGATAGCTTAGGGTATTCAACATTCTCGATCATTCTATCGACGAATTCCTCGATACGACGCTTTTCTTCACGGCTCAACACGTGGTACGCCTGCTTATATAATGCATTGAACTTTAGAATATAGTAAATACCATAGGGAGGGAATGTCGTATGGTACCAAGTGTATATTTCGTGGAATTAATCAGTATAAAGCTTGTGCACAGGTTCTACTTTCATAAAATTATTCCAGACCACTGTAGGTTAATTTCTTGGGCTGCCTCTTCAATTGCGGTTGGAACAAGATTCGCCACATGACAAAAAATTTGGTGGCTTGGTTAAATGAGTCTGCCAATTATCTAAAGTATGTACAACCTGGCCCTTGAGCTAATCAGGACTCCAGCTTCTGCGCTATGTTCAGCTTTTGTGTTGATGGTATTTTTGATGCCATACGCGGCGCGGGTTCCAGACCTTGCGAAGATCGTCGCAAACTTGCGCAAACAGGGAACATCAACATGTAACCTGAACATAGCCAGCTTCTGTGATCTGCTTGCAAGCGGTTTGGGACGACCCATAAAATTCCCATAGCAGAGCTAACAGGCTTTTGAAATAATCCACTTTTATGAAAATTTGGTCAGTCAAGCTGTCATGTTCTGCAAATCCCTCGCTTTTTCAACAGCCTGCTAAATGCTAACACAGACCTCCCGCCGTAAGGAATTAGTGAAAACACTTAGTCTAATGCTTTGACCATATTTGGTTATGCTGGAAGCCTTATCTTGTAGAACAAGCTCCGGTTCGAAGACGGAATGTGAAGCGTAGGCGATATTCCCTATCCACAATACGGATTGGAAGTTTTGGTGATGGGAACTCTTCTGTGTCGTGGACTGCTAATCAGTAGCACCCGTTTCCAACTTTCAGCATGTACTTTATCAATACTATGATGGCAAAATTTCGGTTCGTCTATGCGGAAAGCCCCATGCTGGATATTTTCGGATGCGGACATTGGCAAAGCCTGGAAACTGATTAACAGAGGTGGAGATTGTGGAAGGGCGTTTGAAATTGGATTATATAAAAACATTTGTGCATTCCGCCGAAATCGGTCTCTAGGTATCTATATGTCTAATTCAATGGCGATTGAAACGAGATCCGCCAATGATCCCGCGTTCATTTTTTCCATAATATGGGCACGATGCACTTCAATGGTTCGGTTGCTGATACCCATTGCATTTGCTATTTCCTTTGATGAATAGCCGACTGAAACCCATTTCAAAACCTCCTTTTCGCGAGGACTAAGATGCGAAAACAATTCCTTTAAGAGTTTTTTTCGGCAGCGGGTGTGCCATTGCTCGGAATCTCGCTGTAAAGCCTCGTGGATTCTTTCAAGCAATGTATCGATATCAAAGGGTTTTTCCAGGAAGTCCAACGCTCCGGTGCGGAAAGCCTGGGAGGAAAGCGGAATGTCGCCTGTGCCAGTTAGAAAAATGACGGGAATATTGATGCCATGGCCAACCAACCAACGCTGAAGCTCAAGGCCAGACATCTGTGGCATTTTAATATCGAGCAAGATGCATCCCCGCATTTCAATATTGCAAATTGACAAAAAGGCGGTGGCGCTGGAAAAAGTCTTGGCCGAAAAGCCTTCACTTGCAAGAAGGCATAACAACGACTCCCTAATGGAAGTATCGTCATCGATTATGTAAACAGTTTGGTTTTTAGTTGTTATAGGGGCTTGCAAGGTTAATGGCAATTTTCATGATGTTGACTGTCCAACTTCCGTCAGCAGCTTTTCAAGTTCCCTGGGGCCGACAGGCTTGACCAGATGGTGATCGAAACCGGCCATTTGGGATACCTGCCGATCATAATCCTGTCCGTATCCTGTCATTGCAATAAGCTTCAACCGATCAAGTTCAGGGATTTGCCGCAATTGGCGGGCTACCTCATAGCCGTTTAGGCCGGGCATGCCGATGTCGAGCAGGATGATGTCCAAGGGGGTCGTCTTGGCGATGGCCAGGGCCTCTTTGCCGCAATGGGCCTTGTGAACTTCTTGCCCCATGGCCTTGAGCAATAAGGCAAAGGAGGTTAGCACATCTTCATTGTCGTCCACCACCAAGACACGCCGAACCGGGAGGATGGCGGGGTGGAAAACCTCGCCCTCAAGCGAATCCCTTTCATAAGCGGCTTGCGATAATAGCGGTAGCCGCACCACGAATTCACTGCCAAGGCCTATTCCGCCGCTTATGGCCGCCACACTGCCGCCATGCATTTCAACAAGACTTTTTACCAGCGCCAGCCCGATTCCAAGCCCGCCTTGGGCACGGTCTAGCGTGCGCTCGGCTTGGGTAAATAGCTCGAAGATCCTGGGCAGCATCGCGGCAGGCATCCCGATCCCAGTATCCCGCACATGGATAACCGCTTCATCAGCCTCGCACACGAGTTCGACCCATATCTTGCCACCATCGGGGGTATATTTGGCGGCATTGTTCAATAGATTCCCCACCACCTGTTCGAGCCGGACAGGGTCGGCATCGACAAATATCGGTTCAGGCGGTTGGGCAAGGATGACTTCGTGCTTGTGCTTGTCGATGAAAGGCCTACCCGTCTGCACTGCCCGGGCTATCAATTCTCCCAGTTCAACGGGCATTTTTTGCAGGGCGATCTTGCCTTGGGTTACCCTGGACACATCCAGGAGCTGATTAACCAACTGAGTGAGATGCTCGCATTGGTGCTTGACGGTGCAACTTGCCCATTCCACCAATGCCGGATCCTCGGGCCCTCGTTTTTTCAGCATCTGGGCGGCAATCATGATCGGGGTGAGCGGATTGCGCAGTTCATGTCCGAGCATGGCCAGAAACTCATCCTTGCGGCGGTCAGCCTCAAGCAATTGGGTGGCTTGTTCCCGCAACTGGAGGGCCTGCCGCGCAAGCGCCTCCTCGACTTGCTTGCGTCCGGTGATGTCATAGTTCACACCCAGAAACCGCGTCGCCCATCCATTGGCTTCTGGGCCATTCCCTCCTTTTTTGCCTTCGAAAGCAAACCGTCCTTTCCCCGCCAGCCAGCGCTGCTGGCCGTCGGCACGCACGATGCGGAACTCCATGTCAAACTCCCCGGTCCGTGTCGCCTCCTCCCACCTCGCCTGGAGCGATCCGAGGTCGTCGGGATGAACAAATCGGAAAAAGCTTTCTGGGCCGGGCGTGACGTCGCCGGGCTTGAGTCCGAGAAGCTCGAACTCGACCGCGTTCCACTGCCCTTCACCGCTCAGGAGGTCAACCTCGAAGGTTCCCATTGAACTCGCCTGGAGCACCAGGCGCAACCGCTCCTCACTCTCGCGCAAGGAATCCTCTGCCAGCTTGCGCTCGGTGATGTCGGTCGCCACACCCAACAGTTTATCGTAATAGCCATCGGGATTGCGCAACGGCAACTTGACAGTGCTGAACCAGTGGACCGAGCCATCCGCATGGGTGGCTTTTTCCTCCGCAATATTTTGGGCTTGCCCGTTGCTAATGATCTCCCGGTCGCAACGCAGGTAATGCGCAACTTCATCAGCATGAGGATTGAACTCAGCATTGGTCTTACCGATCATTGCCTTGGGCGTAGTGGCATAGCTTTGGGCAAAGGCTTCGTTGCACAGAACGATGCGCCCCTTCTGGTCCTTCACAAAGATCAGGCTGGGTGTCGCATCGATGACCTGTCGAAGGAAAAGCCGCTCCTGCCGCAACGCCTCCTCGGCTTTCTTGCGCTCGGTGATATCGGTAAGGAACGAATAGTAATACTCCGGTTCCCCCGAAGAATCCGCCATCAGGTGAACCAACAACTCGATTGGCACCCTGCTGCCATCCTTCCGGATATATTCCTTTTCGTAGCGAACCGGTTGGCCTGTGCGTCGCAAATCCTCCAGCCTCTTCTGTTCAATCGCCTGCCATTCCGGTGGGGTTAGGGTTCTGGCCCAGTCAATCGATCTCAGCTCATCTCCGGCGTAACCTGTGAGATGCTCGAAAGCCCTGTTAAAAAGCGAGAGGCGTCCGTCTGGATAGCCCACGCCGAAAGGCTGGTTCGAGAGTTCGAGAATTCTTGCCAGGAATTCGTTTTGTTGCTGGCTTTCGCGCAGCGCCATTTCTGCCTGCTTGCGGGCTGTGATGTCCCCGTGGGCTACCACCGCACCCTTGCTCGGCGCGGTCAGCGGGTTAACGGTCATCTGAAACCACCGCAGCTCGTCCAGGGAATCGCAAGCGTATTCGAGCGTGAAATGGTTTCGCTTTCCCGCCAGCACCTCCTCAATGCCGCCCCAGGCCCTGGAAGCCTCTTCACCCAAGGATTGCCCACCGTCGGAGAAACATGCGTCCCGATAATGCTGACCCACCGAATTCCGTGCCAGTTCAGGGGCACCGTTTTCCTCGGCAAATCGCTGCCAGGCGGCATTGACGGTAACGATCAGTCCCTGCCCGTCGATCACTGCGATATGTTCAGGCATCGAGTTGAGCACAGTAATTTTGAACGCTTCGCTTTCCCGCAGGGATTCCTCTGCCTCCCTCGCCCGCGATTGGGCGCGATACATGCCCTCAGTGATCCATGAGATCATCGTGCAGCTCGTGAGGAAGACCGTCATGCCCAACCAGTCAGAAGGCAGGCCGATTCCAAACCCCTCTGGCGCAATCCAGAAGTAGTCGGCCAAAAGGGCCGAAAGTACCGTGGCCAGCATACCCGCCCAAACACCTCCGTAGAGCGCGGCAAGCATCACTGCGGGATAGAATGTCACGTAGGCAAGGCGCATCCCAAGACTCTGTAGGAACACCAAACGGAAGACGGTGGCGGCGGAGATGATCGCTACGGAGACGCCGTAACGTTGGCACGCCTCACCCAGCGGCTGCCCGAGTGTGATCAATCGAGAGCCCGATTCGCGCCCAGACACGATGGCTGCGACGAGCATGTAGGCGCCGCCGAGAAACTGTGCAGCTTGGCCCGTCCAGCACAACACGCTGCCGGCAGATGGCTGGACCACCACACCAGACAGTCCGACCGCGAGGAGCAGCAAGGCGAGGGCATACCAATAAGCGAACAGAGACAAGCGCGGTCGGCTAGCCGTCTGCAGCAGGATCGAGGCAAAGACAAACATGGCGATGGCCGATCCTAGCACAAACCCACGCACAGGCGTCCCGCCCCGACCCTCCAGCAAAAATGGCGGCGTCCAGCCTGAGATCACCGCCAGCGTGACGAGTCCAACTGTGCCCAAGGCGGCCGAATAGGCTGCCGCCAGCCACAGACGGGGCGAATGCGGGGATATTCCGCATCGTAGCGGGAAGGCCGCCCCTGCAAGATGGCAGATGGCCGATACCCAGATACAGATATTCTGAATGGCCTGTTGGATGTTGGGGTCGATGTGGCCGGGACCAGCCTTTGAAAGGCCAACGACAACCCCGATCAGTCCGCCGATGCCCCAAATTATCGCTCCGCAGCCCAATAGCAATAGCCCAGGCGTATCCCGAACGACAAAGCCACGGCCAATCAGGTAAGCGATGAACAGCGACACCAAAGCGGAAAAGTAGTTCAGGCCCAGAAGCACCAAGGGCGACTCATAGTTTGCCGGCAAGTCTGCCGCCCACAACACGGCGATGGCGACAAGGAGCGCGGGGATAGGCAACCACGCTAGCTGATTCAACAAGCGTTTTTCCTGCCACGAAGCGGTTTGGTCTGGACTGCCTCGTTGCCCAATGGTTTGATTCGGCTTATGGCTCATGGTTTAAACATTGCCAAGAGGCCTGTTTGATGGCCGTGGTGGATCGAGTGCCAGGTCTTCGGTCTTGCTTTCGACAGCCAAAGTTGGGTGGACACCAGGCACGGATGCAAGCAAGTCGGACAAAACCTCGGGGTCAACCGGTTTGAGCAAGTGGCGGTCGAATCCGGCGGCTTGCGAACGCTCATGGTCTTCGGGCTGTCCATATCCGGTAAGAGCCACCAGGACGACTTGCTGGGTCTCAGGTAGTCCGCGCAACCGTCGAGCAACTTCGAAACCGTCCAGATCGGGAAGTCCGATGTCTAGCAGCACAACGTCCGGACGGAATATTGGCGCGTGTTCGATTGCATCCATCCCGCAACCCGCCGTATCGACCTTGTGCCCTAGCGACCGGAGCAATACTGCGAGACTTTCCGCCACATCCGCAAAGTCATCCACAATCAGTATGCGGAGCGTGGAAGGCGATGGGCTGAAATTCCTCGGTGCCAATGTGGCGGCAGGGGGGTCGTCTGGCAAGAGCGGCAGGCGCACCGTAAATTCGCTGCCCTCGCCGATGCCCGCACTTGAAGCGGTGACAGTCCCTCCATGCATCTCGACCAGTCTGCGCACCAAGGTAAGCCCAATCCCCAGCCCTCCTTGGGCATGGGCCAGGGAACGGTCAGCCTGGGTAAAAAGGTCGAAGATGTGCGGAAGGATTTCGGGTGTGATGCCGGTGCCGGTGTCTTGGATACTGATTACCCCCCAAGCGCCTTCCCTGGCCGCGCTCAGCCAGATCTTGCCGCCTTCCCCGGTATACTTCGCCGCATTGTTGAGCAGGTTCGAAAGGACTTGCGCCAATCGGACGCGATCCCCTTCGAGCCATTGCGGCATTGCCGGGGGCGAAATGGTCAAATCCTGCCGACGGGATTCAATCAGCGGGCGGCAGGTCTCCACGGCGCTCTCCACAATCTCGGACAGCTCGAAGCGCTCGTTCTTCAGCTTGATCTTGTTCTGCATGATACGCGCAATATCAAGCAAATCGTCAAGCAGCCGCGCCATGTGGCTGACTTGACGGTCGATGACATTCCGGCTCCATTCCACCGTGGGATCTGGCGAATTGAGGGTTTTCAGAATTTGGACCGCATTGCGGATGGGTGCCAGCGGATTACGAAGTTCATGGCCAAGCATGGCTAAAAATTCATTTTTCCGGCGATCCATCGCCTTAAGCGCTTCCTCCGCCCGCTTACGCTCGGTAATGTCATGGATAAACCCGTACCATAAGATGCTGCCATCGGATTCGACCTCCGGGACGGAATGCCCCTCCACCCAGATTTCACCCTTCGTAGGGTGCCGAACCCTATATTCGGCATGCCAGGGCAACCGGCTCTGCGCCGATTCCGCGATACTATCATCCAATCGCCCTGCATCATCAGGGTGGATCAAGGCGAACATTGAGGCTGCATCTTCTTTCAAGTCCTCGGGGGTGATGCCGTAAATGTCCTTGATGGCTGGACTGGCGTAAGGAAAGCAGACGGCCCCGTCCGGTCGCAGCCGAAACGAACACATCACGCCTGGCGCGGTGTCGGCTATCTTGGTCAGCATGTCCTCCAATTCCAACCGCTTCTGCTCGGCCCGCTCGCGCTTGGCAATATCAGCCTGGAGCCGGGCGTTGGCGAGTTCCAACTCGCGAGTCTGTTCTTGGACCAATGCTTCGAGGTGGTTGCGGTACTTTTCCAGTTCGACTTCGGCGCACTTGCGGAGGGTGACATCCTCCAGCGCGAAAACGAGGGCTTCAACCTCACCCTGGTCATCCATGAGCGGCGTTAGAATCCAGTCCCAGTAGGTTACCCCCCATTCCGGGTGGTCGGGAAATAGATTTCCGCAAGGGTTCGACAAAGCGACTTAGTAGGTTACCCCCCATTCCGGGTGGTCGGGAAATACAAACGGGTGGGCAATGGCTTGGCAAGGCTGCTTGGTCCGCAATGCTTGCTCGAAGATCGTTTTGGTGTCGGATGGGTATAGCTTGAAATAGTTGCGCCCGGGAAACTCATCTATCTCCTTCCGACAGGCTTTGGCATAAGCCTGGTTTACACGGATGAAATTGAAGCCCCGATCCAGGAAAACCAGGGGGGTAATGGAATGTTGGAACAAGGCCTCGACATAGCGAGACTGGCTTACCAGGGTTTGAAGCGCATCCCGCAACTCCCCCGTGCGTTCGGTGACTCGATGCTCCAACTCATCCTTGGCTTTTTTCAGAGCAATTTCGGCCTGCTTGCGCTCGGTGATTTCATTTCTAAGCTGCTCTTCTCGCTCCATCCTGGCGTGAAGGGCCTGTCTTTCCATGTCGCGCGAGCGCGAAATCAACAGACTGAGCATTCCTCCCACACAAAACAGAAGCGCAATGCGCAACCTTTCGCTGGAACGGGTGATGAAGAGAGAATGGTAGGGCTCGACCAGAAACCAGGCGCTTAACAGGATGCTCAACACCGTCGTCGAGATCCCCGCCATTACTCCGCCACGCCATGAGGCCAGCATGATTGATATCAAGAACAAAAGTAATGGCGGCGATCCGTCGAAAATACTTTGGAAAGACCATAGAATGCACAGGATAGTTATGGTTGCTATCAAGCCAACGGCATAACCACTAAAAAGAAAACGATTGATATGAATAAACTTTTCCAATTAATACTCTGTTTTTTATTTATACACAAGCAAGATTCAGGAGTTTATGGTGAAGGCATAACCGTTTTTTTGACCTAGTCGAACCCTATTTTAAGGGATTATCCAGACATTAACCCACTTGTTAATATCGACAAACGTCACGGCAAAGTGCGGCGGCAAGCTGGGCTTAGGATGCTTGGGGCAACTAGGTGGATAGGTTACCCGGGTTCGCAAAGAAACACCGGCAACCTACCTGACCAAGGATAATGATGGCCCTTGGCGTCGATTTGTAAATACGCAATATTACGTATTTAACATTAATCAGCTGTATGGTAACTTTCAGACATCCGATGGCTATTTAGTTATCGTAATCCTGTACCACTACGTTTTAGGGGATCGCCATGGGCGTCAATGCAAAAAATATCATCAAGAAGAGTGAAAGATTTAGTGAGGCGAGGGAAACCTTTTCTAACATTCCAGCAGGCGACGAACTCCGGCTATGGATTGCTGAAGCTGCCTATTACAAGGCAGAGCAGCGCGGTTTTGAACCCGGTTTCGAAGACCATGACTGGTTAGTAGCGGAAACTGAAATCATGAGAGGCAGCATTATTTAGATATTGTACAAATTGTGTTTACCCCCTATTCTCTCGCCAAAAACTCTATGGACTTATAAACCTTTGGTGCTAGTTGATTGGCAGTGGTCATGTGGAAGGGCTAAAGTGATAAGTGATTGGCCAAAAACGCTTTTCACACGAAGGCACCTCCCATGACCATCGAAGTTTGCGTATACCTCGTGTATGATGCTTGCAAACGCTTCGGTTGGCTCTGAACAGGCTTTAGCCACAGAGTTTTCAATTGTAGCTTGAACCCGCACGAACATTTTGCCGCGCTTCATGTGCGTCGATTAAGCTGGCACTCAGTTCCCGAGTAATCCATGAGTAGCGGTTCGTGCCACTCATCGTCACTCGCTGACTGACCACTTTTTCACATAATTCTGTCGTTCACTGACATTAGTGCGACTGGCTCCTTTTGGCCGATTTAGAATATTCGCCTGGGAGTAGCCGGTTGCCGAAATCGACTAGGGCGGCCCTAGAAAGAAATGCCAACCACCGAATGCAACGGGGACAATCTATGCCTGAACTTCAGGCCTTTCGGCTTAAGGATCGTCGCCCGAATCCCCGTCATCCGGAATTGAGCTTAAGCTTCGTCCATTGTCACGAGACTGATCGACTCGCTCCCTCATCTCCTTCCCTGGCTTAAAGTGGGGGATGCGTTTTTGCCTAATTTCCACCTGCTCGCCAGTCTTGGGGTTGCGGCTAAGCCTTGGCGGATGGGTTCGCAGGGAAAACCCGCCAAACCCCCGTGTTCGATCCGCTCGCCGGAAGCCAATGATCCCGCCAGAATGTTGGTCAAAACCTTCACGGCCTCTTCGACCTAGGGGACGGGCACGTCGGTGACGGTTCGGGCCAACTGAGCGGCCAATTCGGAACGGGTCATGGCGGAGGACATGGAATCTTAAAGTGCAGGGCTATTTGTCGGGTAAGGAAGCGGCGTTGCCGCCGTTCCCTCCCCTAAGAACTGGACGTGAAAGTTTCCCCTCATCCAGCTCAAGCCTCCACAAAGCCCCGTTTCACCGGAGTCGGCAATTTCATTGCCTTCGCAATACTCATCCGCAGCCGGAGGTGGGTTTAATTGATTTATTAAGTATGGTAGAGCATAAAATTTTTAAGCTTCTTAGGCAACCATTCCAATGGCGTATCAAATTGTTTTGTGCAAGTATTGCAACAGTTCCGAGGTTGTCCGTTACGGCACCCAAAGCGGTCGTTCCCGGTTTCGCTGCAAGGAGTGCGGGCGAATATTCAAGACCGACTGCGTGTACCGGGCCTACGAGCCTGGCGTCAAAGACCAGATTGTGGACATTGCCATGAACGGCGGCGGCATCCGGGATACTTCGCGCATTCTGGGTATCGGCAAAAACACCGTCATTTCCACGCTAAAAAAAAGCTCCGCTGAAGTGGTCGCCGTGAACCCTTATATCGGTACGCGTGAGATCGCCGTCGAAATCAGGCATCCCCTTGATTCTCCAATGGATGTTCAGGCAGACGAGCCATGGAGCTACGTCGGCGACAAAAAGAACCAACGCTGGCTCCGGTATGCCATCGATGCCGTGACAGGCTGTGTCCTGTCGTTCGTTTTCGGGCGGCGCCAAGATGCGGTGTGCGAGCAATTGATCTCAAATTTGAAGGCATTCAATATCCGGACCTATTACACAGACGATTGGGGCAGCTATTCCGCACTCATCCCTAAAGACAAGCACGTCATTGGCAAGCAGCATACTCAAAAAATAGAAAACAAAAACCTTTTGTTGCGAACCCGGATCAAGCGATTGACGCGCAAAACGATCTGCTTTTCAAAATTGGAAGCACTTCACGACACGGTGATAGGGTTGTTTATAAATAGATACTGCTTTCAATCTCAATAAATCAATTAAACCCACCACCGTTTCAACGTTTGCTGCAAACACCCAGTTGTGTTCCCCTATGGTCTTAAAGTATTTCTTTTTAGCCCATTGGTTGCCTTTGGTTGCCTTTGTTTGGATGTCTGCGTTTTGCCCATTGCCAAAGGACTGCCCATATCTCATGGTTCTACTTTTTGGAAGGTTTCTTTGGCCACCGCACCTCTGTGGTAGTTCACCCATCCCCTTATTTTGGGGTTAAGCAACCCAATCAGGTTTTCTTGCTTTGCCGTTTTGTTTGCCTTCACCGTGTCCCGGATGTCGTCAAGGAATGCTTTCACATTCTTCTTGGACGGCTTGATTAACAGCTTGCCGCCGCACTTGCGTACATTCCATCCGAGGAAATCGAACCCGTCCTCGATGTGCGTTATCCTGGTCTTTTCTTCCGAGAGGGTAAGTCCCCGTTCCTTGAGGAATTCTATGACCAGTGGTTTGACTTCATTTTCCAGCCGTTCTTTCGTCCTGCCAGTGATAATAAAGTCATCCGCATATCGAACCAGATTTATCTGGTTAAGATAACCTTTTCTCGTACGCTTTTTGCCGAATTCGGCTTCAAGTTCCGATTCCAGGCCATCAAGTGTCATATTCGCCAGGGTTGGCGATATGATTCCGCCCTGCGGCGTTCCCGCTTCCGTCGGGAAGAGTTCTTTTTCGTAGACGTACCCAGCTTTCAGCCACTTTTGTAGCATGGCTTTGTCCATCGGGACGTTGTCAAGCAGCCATTGGTGGCTGATGTTGTCAAAGGAAACCACGACACAATACCCCTCCCGAAGACTTTCCCGAATCGGCAACCATAATTCGCCGGGGGCATCCGTTTGAAGGTAGAACCCTACAAATCATGCGGCGCATCCGCCGGGCCGGTCGGATTTACTTCCTGCTGGTGTTGCCGGACCAGAGCCGGTCAATCGTTCCCGCCGACTGGACCGATGCGGCGCTTGCCGACCCACATACTCCGGCAACGCCCGACAAGAACGCAAACCTGCTGGGCTCGCTGTCAGACTTGCTCCTGACCCGCAGTTTGGTTGACGCTCTCCTCCAACGTCAACCGATCCCCGAGGAGCGCCACAATGTCCATGCAGATGAGTTTGCCCTTTCTGGAAAACATGCCAACACCCCACAACGCGGAGATATGGGAGCAGTTGGACAACACCCAACGCGCAGCCGCCCTCGACAAGCTGGCGCAGCTGATCGCCAAGGCCACAGAGACCGGAACCAGACAAGAAGGGGCAAGCCATGAGTGACCGGGGCAAGATCAGCGCGGCCCACTTGCGCCGCACCGCCATGGTATATATCCGCCAATCCACCGCGACCCAAGTCGAGCACAACCGGGAATCTACCGCGCGCCAATACGCCCTGGTTGACCGCGCCGTCGAACTCGGCTGGTTACGTGAACAAGTCGCCGTCATCGACCAGGATCTCGGCCTTTCAGGTGCCAGTACGGCGGACCGTTATGGCTTTGCCCAGTTGACCGCGGAGGTCGCATTGGGCCATGTCGGAATAGTCTTGGGCCTCGAGGTCTCCCGCCTGGCGCGCAACAATGGCGACTGGTATCGCCTGCTTGACCTGTGCGGCATGACGGATACCTTGATCGGCGACGCCGATGGCGTCTATCATCCGGGGCTGTTTAACGACCGGCTATTACTGGGGCTCAAGGGCACAATGAGCGAGGCTGAACTCCATATTTTGCGGGCGCGGCTCGACGGTGGAATCCGCAACAAGGCCGCCCGCGGCGAACTGCGCCGGGGGTTGCCCGTTGGCTTCGTTTGGGGCGACGAGGACGGCGAGGTGCGCTTCCATCCCGACGCGGCGGTGGTTGCCGCCATCCGCTCGGTGTTCGAACGCTTCGCCGAACTGGGTTCGGCGCGCCGGGTCTGGCTCTGGTTCCATGCCGAAGGCCTGGGGCTTTCCCCATCAACCCAACCCGACCGGCGAAGCCCTGTGGTCGTTGCCCACCTATATCGCGATCCACCATGTCCTGACCAATCCGGTGTATGCCGGTGCCTATTGCTATGGAAAAACCCGCAATGAACGTTACATCGACGAACAGGGGCAGGTCAGGAAACGCATCCGCCATCTCCCGCAGTCGGAGTGGGCTGTTTTCATTCCCGGGCACCATGAAGGCTACATCGACTGGGCCACTTACGAAGCCATCCAGGCACGGCTCGACGGCAACACCCGCCCGCAACCCCACCAAGCGGGCGGCGCGCTGCGCGAAGGGGGCGCGTTGCTGCAAGGCCTCGCCGTCTGCGGCCACTGCGGACGGCGCTTGCGCACCCACTATCGCGGACGGAACGCCGCCCCCGGCTACCATTGCGGGGGCAAAAACGTCGTCAGCGGGCGGGGCGTCTACTGCCTCAACGTCGGCGGTGTGCAAATCGACGAGGCGGTGACACGCGCTTTTCTGGAAGCCCTGGAGCCTGCCGGTATCGAAGCCGCGCTGATGGCCGCCCAACAACTCGAAACCGATCAAGACGCCGCGTTCGCCCAGTGGCAACTGGCGGTCGAGCGCGCCCGCTACGAAGCGGAAAAGGCTGAACGCCGCTATCGCGCCGTCGAACCGGAAAACCGGCTGGTCGCACGCGGGCTCGAAACCGAATGGGAGCGGCGCTTGCGCGAACTGGACCAAGCCCAGGCCGAGCTGGCCCGCCGCCAACGGCAGCGCCCGGCCCCGTTGACCGTCGCCGAACGCAATGCGTTGCTGGCGCTCGGCCAGGATCTCAATCACGTCTGGTCAGCACCCGCCACCACGGCCCGCGACAAAAAGGAACTCCTGCGGACCTTGCTCGAAGAGGTCGGCATCGCCGTGTTCCGCGACGAACACCGGGCGCATCTGACCTTGCGCTGGCGCGGCGGCAGGCTCACCGAGTTGGATGTCGGCTTGCCGCGCTCCCGCCCCGCCACCGTCCGCACCGACGAAGACACCCTGTCGCTCCTGCGCCGACTGGCGATGCTCTACCCCGATGCCGTCATCGCGGGCATCCTCAACCAACAGGGCCGGACCACGGCACGGGGCCTGCGCCTCACTGCCAATGCCGTGGGCAACTTGCGGCGGCACTGGCAAATTCCGCGCTTCGAACCTTCGGAAGAATCCTCCGGGGGCGAACTCCTCAGCCTCCAGCAGGCGGCCAAAGTCCTCGGCATGGCACCATCAACCCTCCACCGATGGATCAACGACGGCTTCATCGCCGGGGAACAGGCCACACCCGGCGCTCCCTGGCAGATTCGCCTGACCGATGGCTTTCGCCGTCAATTAGTCGAAGACGTTCCCGAGGGCTATATCGTGATGCAAAAAGCCACCAAATTGCTCGGCGTGTCCCGCCAAACCGTGTTGCAGCGTGTAAAGCGTGGCGAACTCGACGCCGTCCATGTCTGCCAAGGCCGCAGAAAAGGTCTGCGGATCAAAGTGATAGACAACCAACCCGACCTGTTTACCCAACTCTCATGAACCTGGGGGCATTATGAAGCAGCAACCAAGCAACCTTTGATGTCTCCTTCTAACACCCATTGTGCGCAGCTTCTTTGTGACAGCGCTATGAAGCACTGCGCACGGGCATCCGCCGTGGATCGTTCCGGCCTGAAACCGTAGGAGTTTCCATCCGCCGTGGTTTCCGAGATGGGTTCCAGCGCCAGCAGGTGTAACTTCTGCATGGCCCTGTCTTTCATCGTCGGTATTCCCAGCGGGCGCATCTTGCCGTTGCTTTTCGGGATATTAACCCTTCTCAGAGGTTTGGCCTTGTAGCCGTGCCTTTTGAGCGACAATATAGCCTGAGATTTGGCCTCCGGGGTCGGCCAGGTTTCCCCGTCCACCCCAGGTGTTTTCTTTCCAGAGTTCTCAGTCACCTTTTTAACGGCTAGTGCCTTGCCGCTGAAAGAGTGGGTCAGCTTCCATTGCAAGGCTTGCACCTTGTTCCAGTCGCCTTCCTGCGTAACCTTCACAATACGTGCCTGTAATCTTCTAACCTGTTTGTGACACGCGGCCCAGTTGATGCCATGCCAATCCACTTCCGGGTTTGAGGGAGCGCACACTTCAGTTTTACCTTCCGCGTTCATAAGCATTTTCCTCTTCCGTTGTTTTACAGGCTTTCTTGTGACAAGAGACCAACATGGGAAGTCTGCGCCATTACTGGCAGGATGATGTCGCCTTCCGGCTCAACCCTTATCCGTCCCATTGCAGGGCGGCGTTCGCTTTTTCCGTTATCCTATGCCCGCCCTCCGTGGGCCTTCCTTCGGGTCGGCTTGCCCTTGCGGGCGAAGGCACGGGTTTACCGTGTTCCACATAAGTAACACGGATGGGTTAGGTTCTGTCTATCCTCCGGCGGCTTTTATGTCCCTGCAATCCGAAAGGCAAACGGATTGTCCAGCCGCGCACTTTTTAGTTCAAGCCTGTCAGTGTATTTGGCTTGTCGAAGGTAACGAAGTTTATCAACAGTTCAGATGTCTTAACCATACCATCCAGCCTAGCCCCCTTCCGCCTTACACTGGCAGATGCGCCTTGCCCTCGCGGGTTCGGCTTAACCCCTTTCGGGGACGGGGTACATTGTCCCGGCAGCTTCATACGTAACCATTGCTGGTAGCGCATGTGCCGGTAGGCTACCGCCGAGGGAACGGCGGGATTCACTAGCCAGGGGTGTTTCACTGGTTGAATCAATTACTTAATCGACTTCACGTCGCACTGCCTTGGCCTTCTTGGCTTTGGCTTCCGGTGCCGCCTTGGGTCTGTGGGCCTCGGCCACCCGCTCCTTCAGCGCCTTGCCGGGACTGAACTTGGGCAGTGTGGCCTCGGCAATTTCAATGGGAGCGCCCGTCTGGGGGTTGCGCCCGGCCCGCGCGGCCCGGTGCTGGATCTCGAAGGTGCCGAAGCCGACCAACAACAACTTGTCGCCCTTGGCCAGGGTGGAGCCGATGATGTCCAACAGGGCGTCGAGGGTCTTGGACACTTCGTCCTTGGTTTGGCCGGAGAGTGCGTCGAGTAGTTCGGCTTTGTTCATGGCGAAGTTTTGTGTTGTTGTTCTAAGTACAGGACAAAAATTTAACTGATTGATTGTCATGGGTTAAGCCAATAGCTTTTTCCAGGCCCGATGACTGCCTCCCCGAACGACCCGATCCACGAACTCAAGGCCGTCCTGGCCGAACACCTGCCTTGGCACGGCGCGAGGATAAGCTTCCTTGCCCAATTCCTGCTGGCGCTGCTCAAGGTGCGCAGCGTCAGCCTGGCCGAGCTGGCCACCGGCTTCGGCGGCAAGGCCAAGGTGGACTCGCACTACAAGCGCCTGCAACGCTTTTTCCGCTCGTTCGGGATCGGCTACGACGACCTGGCCCGCCTGCTGGTGCGCATCGGCCCGGTCGGCGACGGCCCCTGGCGGCTGACGATGGACCGCACGAACGGGCAGTTCGGCAAGGCCGACATCAACTTCCTCGTGCTCGGCATCGCCTGCCACGGCATCGCCCTGCCGGTGTTCTGGAGCGTCCTGGACAAGGCGGGCAACTCCGACACCGCCGAGCGCGTCGCCTTGATGGGGCGTTTCCTCAAAGTCTTTGGTGTCGCCACGATTGAGGCGCTGCTGGCCGACCGCGAGTTCGTCGGCGAGGACTGGTTCCGCTGGCTGCAAAGCCAAGGCATCCCGTTCCACCAGCGCCTCAAGCGCAACACGCTCGCCCCCAATGGCCGGAACCGGATGATGCGCCTGGACGTGTTGTTCGGCTCGCTCAAGCCCGGCGACTGCCGGCACCTGCCGGCACCTGCCGGCACCTGCCGGGGCGCAGGCCGGTCTGGGGCGGTTTCGTTCATGTCACCGCGCCGCGCCTGGACGACGGCGACTTCCTGTTCATCGCCTCATCCTCCGCGCCACAGGCCGAAGCCATCGGCGCCTACGCCGACCGCTGGCAGGTCGAGACCCTGTTCGGCTGCCTGAAGAGCCGGGGCTTCAACTTCGAGGATACCCACCTGACCGGCCCCGAGCGCCTTGCCGAGCTGATGGGCCTGCTCGCTCTGGCCTTCGCCTGGACTTACCGCACCGGCCAGTTGCTCCATGGGCAAAACCCCATCCTTTTTAAAAGACCCTGCAGCGTCCCCTCAAGTCCTTGTTCCGCCACGGACTCGACTTCCTCCGCAACATCGTGCTGAACCTCAGCGAGAAATTCCAGGAATTCCTATGGGCTTTGGAGGTTTTGTCCTGTACTTAGGTTGTTGTTGGAAGGCCATCAGTGGGTTATGAGATTAGCACTGCCCCCGCTTTCTGAAAAGGCCGCAGACAGGGAATGGATTCCCGCAACCCCCCGGAATTTCCTGGATCAGTCATCCCCACTTAAATCGAATGGGATAGGCGCTTCAGTCAAAACAGATCGATTTGCGCCGCCGCCAGGGATGATGGCAAGGGCCGGATCAAACTTTCGCCATCATTGCGGACACTGTTGACCGCCGTGCTGACAGGATAGGCTTGCATCCGCTCGGCGGGATAAGGCTTCAACAGCGGCTGTAGTCTGGCGGGATCGCTGATGCCGGGGTCGAGCCAAAGACCGTAATCGTCCCGCGCCAGGATGACCGGCATCCGGTCGTGTATAGGCCGCATTAACTCGTTGGCTTCGGTGACGATGATAGTGCAGGTTTCCAGCGTCTGGCCGTCCTTCTCCCAGCGCTCCCAAAGTCCGGCAAAGGCGAAAGGGCCGGGGGCTTTCAAACGGATGAAATACGGCTTCTTGGCTTTGCCTTCGGCGCGAGTCCACTCGAAGAAGCCATCTGCTGGAATCAGACACCTGCGACGGCGAAAGGCATCCCGGAAGGCGGGCTTGGTGGCGACGGTTTCCGCCCGTGCGTTGATCGTGCTGTATTCCGTTCGGGGTTCCTTGGACCAGGCCGGAACGAGGCCCCAGCGCGTCAATACGCATTCCCGGACGCCTGCGGGGGCATGGATGATGGGCATGTATTGGCTGGGCGCGATGTTGTAGCGGGGCGTCAAAGCCGGCACATCATCCAACCCAAAGCTTGCGGCGATCAATTCAGGAGGGCTGTCCAGCACGAAACGGCCACACATGGCTTCAAATCCTTTGAACCCGATGCGCGGGGACTGCCTGCAACCCCGTGGTGGAAAACAAATGCCTACACATGGTTTTTCGCCTCGTGATTTTCTGCCCCAGGCCCCTTTAGGCCCGCCCGGTTTGCTGTTATAACTTCCGACCCCAGCCGCCATTCGACAACCGACCGAAGATGAACGCTCCCATTTCCTTCATCCGTAAAACCGAACGTTTGTCCTCGCTCGCCAATGTCGTCGTGCTGGGCCAGGCCGACGCCAACGCCGAACGGCTGCGCCTGCCGCTGTTCCTAAGCCGCATTTCCGCCGGTTTTCCCTCGCCCGCCGATGATTACGTGGAAGGCAAGTTGTCGTTGGACGAGCATTTCGTCTCACGGCCCGAGGCGACTTTCTTTTTGCGGGTGCAGGGCGATTCGATGGTCGGCGCGGGCATCCATGACGGCGATTTGCTGATCGTGGACAAATCGTTGACGCCCCAGCACGGCAGTATCGTCATCGCCGAAATCCATGGCGAGCTGACCGTCAAACGACTGTACCGCAAAAACGGCGAGATTTCCCTGCGGGCCGAAAACCCCGCCTACCGCGCCATCCCCATCAATGAGGAAAGCCAATTGGTGGTGTGGGGCGCGGTGACCAACGTCGTCCACAATCTGCGCTGAAGGATGCCCGATGTTCGCCTTGGTCGATGCGAACAATTTCTACGTCTCCTGCCACCGGGTGTTCGACCCGAGCCTGAAGGGCAGGCCGGTCGTCGTGCTTTCCAACGGAGATGGTTGCTGCGTAGCCCGTTCGAGTGAAATTAAAGCCTTGGGCGTGAAAATGGGAACGCCTTGGTTCCAACTGCGCGAGTTGGCGCGTCAACACGGCATCGTCGCGCTATCCAGCAATTACGCCTTATACGGCGACCTGTCCCAGCGATTCATGTGGGTGCTAAGCCAATTCAGCCCGAGGCAGGAAGTTTACTCCATCGACGAATCCGTAAGATTACCTCCGCCCCAAGGTGTCATCATATCTCGCGAAACCCGCGTCAGAACCTGTGTCGTAATCTAGTTGACACTTTCGGGGATTGCTTCATTCTCTGATCGGTATGAGACACCTCGACAAATTCTCGATAACATCCCGCGCATACCGGATCGAAACGGCGGTTTTCGAAAGTGGCGAACGCTTTCCCGTGCTTGTCGACAATGAGTCGGGGAGTCCCCTGTTCGACCCAACCGTGTTTGCACTTTCCAAGTACCGCAACGCCAATGAAGCCACCAACACCATTGAGCAGGTGCTTCGAGGCGTCATGATCCTTTGCCTTTTCGTCGACCATAGGGGAATCGACTTGGGAACTCGGGTGCGGGGGGAAGGGAAATTTCTCAGCATCGACGAGGTCGACGACCTTGCCCGATACGCCGGAACGCCTCTGCTCTTGATCAACCACAAGCCAGGAACGCAAAGCCGAGAGGCCTCTCGGTTGGCAGGACGTCAGGCCAATGCCCTTCGGTTCACAAGACGATTACCCACAGCCAGCCACTTGCCGAGCGTGGACCAGAATACCAAGGCCATCCGGCTTCGCTACGCGATAGCCTATCTTCGCTGGCTCTGTCAGCGGGAGGCTTCCCACCTCGCCGCCCCCCTGGAGCACGCCGCCTATATGGAACGGGCCAATGAAACCCTGAGGGCCTTGGAGGCAAGTGTTCCAAGGGTCGCGGCCCGGAGCCGGGAGGCGATCTCGCCCGAAGAAAGGGCGGAACTGGTTCGCGTTGTTGACCCGGCGAGTCCGGATAACCCGTGGTCCGCCCCGTTCGTCCGTCTTCGCAATCAGTTGATCGTCCACTGGGGCCTTGGTGTCGGCTTGCGGCGCGGCGAACTCCTCTCGATGACGGTCAAGCAGGTCGAAACCCAATTCCTGCGTGCGACGATCACGCGCCAGCCCGACAACAAAAAAGATCCCCGGCGTCGCCAGCCAACGGCCAAGACGAAGGGGCGCGTTGTCCACCTGGGCGAAGCTCTCGCGCTTTTGACGATCAATTACATCCGCGCCAGGGCTACGATCCCCGCCGCGCGGCGGCACGGATTCCTCCTCATTGCTCGGGACGGAAAGCCGATGTCTACGTCTTCCCTGACCAAGGTCTTCGCGGTTCTCAGGCGGAAATGCCCGAAGGCCGGCAAGTGCCTGTCGATGCATGTCCTCCGTCACGTCTGGAACGAGGAGTTCTCGGACTTGGCCGACGAGGCCTCCCTGTCGAGCGAAGAGGAGCGCCGCATCCGGAACGAAGCCATGGGGTGGTCTGACAACTCCAAGACTGCCGAGAAGTATCAGAGGCGGCGGACCCGCAAGAAAGCGGCCGAGTACTCCTTGAAGATACAAGAGAAATTCATGGGGCAAGGGGCCAACGATGAATGACAGGCTTGGCGTGGTGCCCCCTGCCGCCGCCTGTGACTCGCCGAGCGATGCGACGACCATCGACGGCCAGCATTACGATCCGAGGGCGAACGAATGGCATCTCCTGTCTGAGGGCGGGCGGGCGGGCGGGCAATTTTCACATTTAAAGCCCTCGACCTTTCCGAAGAGCTGCTATCTGCCTTCAAGCGGTGCAGTATGAACCTCGTCGCCGTGTACAAGGTCGGCACCGCTGCCACGTACCAGACAAGGATGCTTCGATTCTTGCGGTTCATTGCGGATGGGCACCCTGGCGCTGACGAAATCACGATCAACGACATCATCAATTACAAGCAAAGCGCCGGGGAAGACCGCGCCGGATGGGTGCCAATCGCCAACATCGTCATCCGGCACTGGGGAAACCTCGGGCTTCCCGGCATCTCAAAACAAACGCTCGAGTACGCCCGCGAAGCGAACCGCCAGCCGGGCGGGACACGGTCGGGGCGCGCCGTGCGCGTCAGGTGCCCTATCCAGGGCGCCTACAGCGAGCTCGAGTTCGCCGGTATCCAGTCCGCTCTGCATGCCAGGTTCGCCACGGGGGATATCTCGACCCAGGCCTACGCGATGGCGCTACTGTCCCTGACCATCGCCCCTCGCCCGCTGCAGATTAGCCTGCTTCGGACCAAAGATCTTATCGTGACCGAGAGTGCGGATGGGGCCCGCCACTACCTCCTCCGGGTGCCTCGCATCAAGCAGAGGATGACGACCAGCAGGGAAGTTCGACATCGACCGTTAACACCGGCATTCGGCGCGGTGCTGGAGGCCCTCGCCACCAAGGTCCGACAGGACGCCGTCGAAACGGGGCGCGATCCCGAAGACGCCCCGCTCTTTCCCTCCTACCGGGCGGATGCCTCATTGGGAGACGGGAACCATGGGCCGAACCGTGCATCGGCCACCCAAATCACCAACATCATTATCAAGACTATCGAGCACCTGGGGGTCGCGTCAGAGCGCACCGGCGCGCCTCTCAATGCCAATGCGACACGCTCACGCAGAACCCTCGGAACCCGCGCTGCGGCCGAAGGAAAGGGTGCTCTTGTCATCGCCGAGTTGTTGGATCACTCCGACGCCTCGGCGGCAGCGCCTTACATCGAAGCTCGCCCTGAAATGCTCGAGCGCATCGACCGGGCGCTGGCTTTCCAACTCGCCCCCTTGGCTCAACGATTCGCCGGAAAAATCGCGCGCCCGGGTGAGGAACAGGACCTCAATATAGCCCGCCATGTATTCGGCGTCACCGTAGGCGGCGAAGCGCCGAAGCACCTTGGTGGATGCGGCAAGCATGCGTTCTGCGCCATGGCCGCTCCCATTGCTTGTTACACATGTCTGCATTTCTATCCGTGGGAAGACGGCCCCCACGAAGAAATCCTCGCGATGCTACTCGAACAGCGCGAGATCCTCTCGCAATCGGCTTCCAGCCGAATCGTGGCGGTCAATGACGAAACCATCCTCGCCGTCGCTGACGTTGTCCTGAAGATCCAGGCATGCTGCGGCATCGAAAAGGCCGAATGATGTCGACCGTCGTTCCTTTTACTTCCCAGGCTGAAGTGACCGCCCGTGAAAATCTGGCGGCCTTCATTCAGCATTGCCGTTCCCTCTCGACGTTCGGCCCCGATTGCCATGGGACGGCCAGGAGTGGGACGTCACCGGACATTTCGATGTGCGGGGGAGGGGCGACCGGCGCATCAAGCTCCTGTTTACCCAGTTCGCGGAGAAACCCGGCGTTGCAGGGCATCCAATGCCGCCGCCGTTCAGCGACGGCGTCAAGGCGTACATCCGCTACAACGCATCCATCACGGCACGAAAATATCCTCCCCACAGGGATATCGAGGCATTCCGCGCCATCTACGTCGCGGTCGCCGAGCAAGGGCAGCCCGACCTAACGCTGATCAATCCCTATACTCTGGATCGTGCGATACAGGTGCTCCGCGAGCGGGTAGCGCCGTCCACGGTGTCGCAAGTGGGTGAGCGGCTGTGCAGCATCTCCCGCTTCCTCTTCGAAAAGAGGCTGGCGCTTTCGGCGCCGCCGGATTGGAAGCACGGTGTGGGCATTTCTCCTAGGCTCATGCAGCGCGTCGGGCCGGAGTTCGAGGCTCGTCGTCTGGCTAAAATTCCATCGCAGGACGTGCTTGATGCCCTGGCGCTGGCATTCAACCTCGCGGAACGTCCCCGCGAAGTGGTCGAGACGTCCATCTTCGCCCTGCTCTGTTCAGCCCCTGACCGGATCAACGAGGTACTATCCCTTGGCGCGGACTGTGAGACGCAGGCGGACTGGGAAGGAAAGCCGTCCTATGGCCTTCGCTGTAGGGGTTCGAAGGGGTTCCACGATCACACCAAATGGATCGTTCCGTCAATGGTCGATGTCGTGCGCGAGGCGGTTCGACGCTTGAAGATCCACACTGCCAAGGCGCGCCGGATGGCGGCTTGGTACGAGGCGAACCCCGGTCGTCTTTACCTTCCGACACACCAAGAGCATCTGCGTAAACATACCCTCCTGACCGTCGACGAGATCAGCGAGATCACCCGCATCACCGACCACAAAAGTATTGAACGGTTCTGCTCCAAACATGGCGTGCTCCCCGTAGAAGGCCGGTTCATACAACGCGGGGGATCGACGGCCCAACTCCGCTTCGAGGACATCGAAAAAGCCATCATCAGTTTGCTGCCAGAGGACTTCCCGCACCTCGACAAGAGAACGAACCTCAAGTTCTCAGAAGCCTTGTTCGTTGTTCCATGCGGGTTTTTCCGAGAGAACCATCCGACCTGGAGTTGCATGTTCCAAGCGGTACGCTACGACCAGGTCCTGATAGCACTCGCCGGGCGCGACACCAAGCGCGGTCGGGCGCGAAGCATCTTCGAACGCCTTGGCCTCTCGACCCCGGAGCATCCTGTAGGCGCCAAGACGCACCAGTTCCGCCACTGGCTCAACACCCTTGCCCTCAAGGGCGGACTGTCAGAGTGGGACATAGCCCAATGGAGCGGACGGAAGAACCTGTCCCAGAACCGGGCGTATGATCACGAGTCCAGCGCAGAAATCGTCACACGACTGCGGCAAGTCATCGGTGGCCGAGGCCGCGGAGCAATCGCGAACATCCCCCGCAACCTACCGGTATCACGGGAGGCGTTCGCCGAGATGGCCATTCCGAACGCCCACGCCACCGCGCTTGGCTTCTGTATCCATGACTTCGCCCAATCACCCTGTT
This sequence comes from uncultured Gammaproteobacteria bacterium, assembly GCA_963753955.1. Lineage (GTDB taxonomy): Bacteria > Pseudomonadota > Gammaproteobacteria > Methylococcales > Methylococcaceae > Methylumidiphilus. The sequence continues at coordinate 3,311 of CAVWEM010000024.1, read as the reverse complement.
CTCTTTTTATGGATTGCATCAATTGCATAGAACATGTCTGCCTCAAGGGCGACGAAGCTAAGACGAAGCGGGTCTGCGTGATGCTCGAACAGGCGAAATCCAGCCTTCAGAAGGCATGCGAAGCATTGGCCGAAAACTATGAAGGCGCCCAGGAATGGTTCGATGCACATGGTCTCACCGTGGCTCGGTTGGAACAGCTCCTAGCCATCCTGACGAACCCGGAAATTCCCGTCGGAACTGTCGTTCAACTCACGCGAGCCGGCCGCTACACGCTGCCCGAACAAGCGGTCTCCGACCGGCTCGGCCGTTCAGCTGTCCCGCCACTCGACAGACCACACGCCCTGGTCGCCACCTCACTTCCCGGAGGAAATCATGCCCAAGAAGCCATCAGCCAAGACCAAGGCGTCGAAGCGCAGTCCGAACGTCACGCCTGAGATTGTCGAGGCCGCGCTCTCCATCATCAATAATTGGAAAGGTCGCCTCACATGGCCCGCCTTGATCAAAGGCATCCAAGAGGCCAAGGGAATCGAGTATGCGCGGCAAACCCTCCACAACCACGGCGGTATCCGCTCGGCCTATTTGGCCTACCAGGCGCTGCGCCGGCCGCCTGAGCCAGAAGCGCCATCGGCATTGCCGCGCCTTGCCGACGCAGGCTCCGAAAGCGAGCGGGCGCAGGTCGCAAGGCTTAACCAGCGCATCGCTCAGCTGACGAAGGAACGGGATCTGCTCCTGGAGCGGTTCGCCCGCTGGGCCTACAACGCGAGCAGCCGCGGTCTCACCGCCGACATTTTGGATGCTCCTCTCCCCCGGATAGATCGGCAGCGCCAGTTCAACTAATGGCTGGAGGGAGTAAGGCGTGGCCGCTGACCGGTCCTTGCAGAGCGCATCAGGGAGAATCACGACAGACCCCTCTGCGCCTCTAAGCGCTCCGCGCTTCCGCGCCAATTGACCAAGGCCCCAACGTTATCCTGAAGCTTGTGATTGGCCGCTCCCACAGAGCGGTTGTTTACACTTGAAGCCATTGGTCGGTGATCAGCGAATCGAAATTTGCGCAGTTTCTTGATCTCTCCCTTAACTTAATGCTTGATGGTAATCATAAGAATCCTTTCTCGACCTGACCGGCTTTGATTCCATCGACCTGACCGAATACGGGCAGCGTATCCGCCAGCGGGTGGCGCAATGGGTAGGACTGCCGGTATGCGTCGGCATCGCGCCCACCAAAACCTTGGCGAAGCTCTCAAACCACGTCGCCAAGAAACGGCCCCAGTATCAGGGCGTGTTTGATTTTTCCCGATTAAGCGTCGAAGAACAAGGCGAATTGTTGGCCAGCATCGACGCCGGGGAAGTGTGGGGCATTGGCTGCCGCTTGGCGGAACGGCTGTCGCAACGCGGCATCGTGACGGTGAAAGACCTCCGGGACGCAGACCCCAAGGCATTGCGGCGGGAATTCAGCGTCGTGGTCGAAAGGACTGTCCTGGAATTGCGAGGCGTGTACTGTTTGAGCCTGGAAGAGGTCGCGCAGCCCAAGAAAGAAATCATCTCCTCGCGCTCGTTCGGCCAGTTGGTCACCGACCTGGGCGAGTTGAGGCAAGCTGTGGCAAGTTACACCGCCCGCGCCGCCGAAAAACTGCGACGGCAACGTAGCGTGGCCAGCGCCCTGCAAGTGTTCCTGCAAACCAATCCCCACAAGGAAGGCGAGCCGCAATACCATCCCGGCATCGTGGTGCCGCTGGTCGAACCGACCGACGACACCCGCTTGCTGTCAGGCCACGCAGTGCGTGGGCTGGAGAAAATCTACAAGCCCGGCTACCGCTACCAGAAGGCAGGGGTGATGCTGATGGGGCTGGGCGATCCCCAAACCGCCCAGATCGATCTGTTCTGTCGGCCTTCGGAAAGCGCGTCCGGCCAATCGAAACACCTGATGCAAACGCTCGACCAGATCAACGCCAAGCTGGGCCGGGGAAAGCTGCGGCTGGCGGCGGAAGGACTCAGCCAGAACTGGCGGCCCCGCGCAAACTACCCCTCGCCACGCTACACCACGCGCTGGGCGGATTTGCCCATCGCCTACGCAAAATGAATGTGCGTGGCCTTCCGGAATGCGGGCAAGGCGAAGGGAACCGCTCTCATCACCTATCAGTTTCAGATAGGCTTCCGCATTTAGACGATTCTTGCCAATAGGGGCCGATGGGGACTGTAAAAAAGCTGGCTGACGAAGTGGAACGCGGGCTTGCCGCCGCGCTTCCGGGGTTGCGCAAGACGGTGGCGAGGAAACTGTCGCTGGCCGTGGGCGCGATGATCGAGGGCCAGACGCCGAACACGGTGGAGCTGGCCAACCTGCCGCCGCTGGAAACCGAGCGCCAGGGCATGCGCGAGCAATGGCCAAGGCGCTTGCTGAAGGACCCGTTGCTGCTGGCCACGGCGGTGATGGAGCCTTTTGCACGGGAAGAGCTGTCCAAGGCGGCGCGGAACGGGCAGACCGTGCTGCTGAGCATGGACCAGACCGAGCTGGGCGACCGCGTGGCGGTGTTGATGGCGGGGCCGGGGGTCGGCGACCGGGCGCTGCCGCTGGCTTGGCTGGCCGAGGAAGGTCCGGCCAACATCGGCTTCGAGGGCCAGCGTAAGCTACTGGAACAAGCCTTGGCCTGGCTGCCGGAGGGCGCGAAGGCGCTGTTGTCGGCGGATCGGTTCTACCCCTCGGCCGCCCCCTGTTCGCCTGGCCCGGTGGCCACGGCTGGGGCTACCGCCTGCGGCTGAAAGGCAACCTGCCGGCGGATCCGGGCCCTGGCGACGAGACCGCCACCGGCGAGCTGGCTCGGGGCGTGGTTGAGCGCTACCTGCCGGGGGTGCGGCTGTTCGCGCAGGGCGTCATGACCAACCTCGGCATCCTCCACGAGGCGGGCCATCCGGAGCCGTGGATAATCGCCATGGACTGCGCCCCGACGCGGGCCGCGGTGCTCGACCACACCGCCCGCTGGGCCATCGAGCCGATGTTCTCCGACTTCAAGGGCCGGGGCTTCGAGCTGGAGGATTCGCAACTGGAGCATGCCGGCCGCCTGGAGCGGCTGCTCCTCGTCATGTCGCTGGCGATGCACTGGTGTGTCCGCGTCGGCCGGGAAGATGCTTTGCGCCGCCCGACCCCACTCGAAAAAAAACACAAGCGCAAAGCGGCCCTAACCATTGGAGCTTCGGGAAACTCCACCGCAGTTTGGTGTCCTGGCTCACACGGGGCTTGCGCCGCCTGAAGCGGTGCCTGCAAAACGGCATCCCTTTGCCGACCTTTCAAGTGGTTATGAGAAACTGATAGGTGATGA
>CAVWEM010000023.1:0-20858 GCA_963753955.1 uncultured Gammaproteobacteria bacterium | reverse complement strand
CGCGGAAACTTGCGCCATCCCAGATTCCATCCGCAAGGCGACCGAAACCATCCGGCCCGATCTCATTGTCAACGCCGCCGCCTACACCGCCGTGGACAAAGCCGAACGAGACCGGGACAGCGCCTGTGCCGTCAACGGTTCCGCCCCCGGCATTCTCGCCGAACAAGCCGTGAAACTCGGCGCCGGGCTGATCCATTACTCCACTGATTACGTCTTCCCCGGCGACACGCACACGCCGTACCGGGAAGGCGATGCCACTGGCCCGCAAGGCATCTATGGGGCCGGCAAACTCGCCGGCGAACAAGCCATCGCCGCCACTGGCGCGTCCCACTATATCTTGCGCACCGCCTGGGTCTATGGCAACCGGGGCGGCAACTTCTTGCTCACCATGCTCAGGGTGATGCGCGAACGCGAGTTAGTCCGGGTCGTAAACGACCAACTTGGCGCACCTACCTGGAGCCGCCTGATCGCCGAAGCCACCGCCCTGCTCATCGCCCGATCTTTGGATGCGAATGGCAAGTTTGCGCCAAGGGAGCGCAGCGGGATTTATCATTTAAGCTGTGGCGGACAAGCCTCCTGGTTTGAGTTCGCCCAAGCCATCCGCGAATCGGGCTTGGCCTTGGGATTGTTGCCGGAGACCTGCGCCCGCCTCGAAGGCATACCCAGCAGCGAATACCCCACACCCGCCAAACGCCCGGCATATTCGGTGTTGTCCAATGACAAGCTATTTGAGACGTTCGGGTTGCGGATGCCGGATTGGCAGGAGGCTTTGGGGCTTTGTTTGGGGGAGTCGGGGAAAACAGTTTTTTGAAGGTCAGTGTCGGTTTGAGAGATGCCGGAGTCGGCTTGACGGATGCCGGAATCGGTTTGCTGGAAATCGGGAGCGCCTTCATGCCCTGCCGGAATGCCGTTTTGCCTGATGGGAACGGTTTTTTGTCTCCGAAAAACTGTTTCCAAGTCGCCAACAGCCTTTCCCAGACCGGAACCAGCAAAGTAGCATTGACACAAAGCCTTGGATGGGCAAGCGAAAAGACGCTTGCCCACTCCCCGGCTGAATTGTTGGGTAACGATAAGCCATTGCACGAGCTACGAGACTGCAATAAACCTACCATCCACCGAGCAAGAGGTTTTTATGACGACAAATGCTATTATCAGCGCAACGATTGACGAGTCTTTGAAAAATGAAGCGGCAATTGTATTAGACGATATGGGCCTTACTGTTTCAGATGCCATCCGTATTTTTCTAACCAAGATTGCCACAGAAAAGGCGCTGCCTTTTGAAATGCAATCCCCTAATGCGCTGACCGCTGAAACGCTAAGGAAAAGCGAGCACGGGGAAGACGTGCACATCGCCAAGGATGCCGATGATTTATTTGAGCAATTGGGCATCTAATGAGGAAACCGGAATACTCCGGCCAATTCAAACGCGACATAAAATTGACTGAAAAGCGCGGCAAGGACATGGAAAAACTCAAGCCAGCCCATGCGGATGCTTATTGAGGAAATACCTCTTTCACCACATTATTTAGACCATCCGCTGAAAGGCGACTGGAAAGGGTATCGTGATCTGCACATTGAACCGGATTGGTTGCTGATATATAAAATCGACGACGGCCGGGTGCGGTTTGAGCGCACAGGCAAACATGCTGATTTGTTTGATGGATAAAATATAGCCAAATCTGCTAGCCCTAAGGGTGGGCAAACGGCTCTATCGTTTGCCCACGCGGAACCGGTGGAAGTGGAATCGGTGGGAGACCAACGCCGAGCATCAGATATAAATTCCGTGTGGGCAAATAAATGCGTCCTAAGCACTGTACACCAACGACCATCTACCTATCATTCACTTCAAAATTGAAATCCGCCATGGGACAAACAGCGTAGAAAATATCATCCTTGGGCATCTTAGGGCAATTCGCGCCGATATAGGCGCTATCCGGCACGACACCGCCGATATGAAACTGTGCATAGGCTCGCTGGAAGAACATGTCGCCGGCCTGCGCCGGGATATTGGCTTGCTGCATTCGGATATAGCGGTGACACATGAGCGTCTTGACAATCACGACGAACGCATGGGCCGGATAGAGCGCCGCCTCGAACTCACATCCTAGCCTGATAAAGATGCTGACGCGAGGTGGTTCTATGGACGAAGAGCGGCAGAGATTGCCCTGGACATCCTCCCTATGTGGGCTTCGGGATAGTTCCGCTGGTTCCGGGGGCTACGACGGCAACGCCGACAGCAGCGTGCCCTGCTTTGTCGTGGGGGCGCAGGTCGAGTTTGCCGATGGCGTCGCTGCCGACCCCAGCAGACGTCTGGGGCCGTTTGCTATGGGCAAGACCGCCGGCAGCTGCCGACTCGGGCTTGCAGAATAGCAATGGGACGACCACGGGGAGTGTGCGGAGTTTGGTTGTCCATGGATGCAGATCGGCAAATGTTAAACTTCTAACGGGCGCAGGATGGGCTAACAGCTTGATCATTTGACTACCCTTAACCGATAGAATCGATGGGCAAGCGAAAAGGCGCATGCCCACCCTTGGCTGGGGCTTTGTTTGGGGGAAACGGGCAAATAGCCAGATGAGTTTGAAGTGCAATCCTTAGAAGGATGCAGTGAGTTTGCGAACCGCATCAATCGAAAAACGCGAGCGATGCGCTTCGTTCCTCAGCGCACCCTACGGCCCTATCTAATGTTAAGTAAACGACAGGTGAAGCATGAGCACGTATAAACAGAACATGGGTTTTGAAGCAGAAGTTCGATTTATTGCAGAGGCAGTATGGGGAATGTCTCCAGGTGAATGCCAGCCTAGTCACTATGTAATGACCCCGTTGTTCGTGAACTAGATGGTATCGCACGATTGAAATACGTTACGCATCTCATAATGGTAACAACAAGCCTTAAATTAGAAAAACTAAAAGGCGATATAAAAAAATTAAATGCTGCTGAATCTCATGAAAAAAACTGCTCAAGCAGTTTTAAAATGGTTCATAACCCAAAAACAGCTAGATGCTCAACACATTGAGCATGCAAGGAGAAATAACGTAACAGTTCTAACCTTGGATCAGTTTAAACAACGCTTTTTTGATGGTCAATCATATATATTCAAAAAGACAAGTGGCGGCGTTTGGGTCGGCGCGTAGCCCTTTAGATAACTCAATTAATGTCAGCAATGACCTTTACGTTCCCCTCCCAATGGAGTTAATTGAAAAAATTGAAGTTAATAGAAATACTAGACTCGATATCGAAGAGCGGCGAAGGAATATAAATATAGACGATCTTATTAAGTTTATTAGGGATGGAAAAATAATTGTTCTTATGGCACCTTTTGGGGCCGGTAAAAGTTTAACCGCTAGAGAGCTGTTCAAAAAAATTGCACACCAATATTTTCATGAATCACATTCGATAGTTCCGATTTGCTTAAACCTTAGAGAGCATTGGGGGCAATCTTATTTTGATGAAATCCTAGAGCGCCATGCTAGGTCTATTGGCTTCACTCCAAAAGAAGATTTAGTGGTAGCATGGAGGGCAGGTCTTGCATATATTTTGCTGGATGGATTCGATGAAGTCGCGTCCCAAACTATTGTGCGAACTGATGACAGAAATTTCATGAAAGAAGAAGAAGAGTTGCTTTGTCAGGGGTAAGGGATTTTTTAACAAAGCTGCCTAGTGGATTGGGTGCTTTTATTTGCGGAAGAGACCACTATTTTGATACCGAGCAAGAGTTAGCGCATTCTCTGGTAATCTCCTCCAGGAGCTATGTAATTGTTCGGCTTGGAGAATTTACCGAAGAAGGTGCAAACCAGTTTTTAGTCAAGAATGGCCTTTCAGGAACACTACCCGACTGGCTCCCTAGAAAGCCCCTAATATTGGCGTACTTAGCGCAAAATAATTTGCTAGATGAGATTATAAAAATTGATTCAGCAGAAGGATATGGCTATGCCTGGAATATATTTATTGACAAAATCACTCAGCGTGAATCAGAGCTAGAAAAGGCTGTAATGGAGCCAAGCACACTCCGGCATGTCATGGAACGTCTTGCGTTTTCAGTTAGAGCCACAGTATCAGGTAGTGGCCCAATTACCGGAAATCATTTAGCAAATGCGTATAGCATCGAGACAGGACAAGCAGCTGGTGAAGGTGTATTAGCGCAGCTACAAAGATTGCCAGGCCTGACGCAGAGAGATCAAGAAGCCGGTTCACGTTCTTTTATCGACGAAGATATGCTTGCAGCGTTACAAGGAAGCGCATTTTCAAGAATTATTCTTGGTCAGTACGAAAATATTGGCGATGTCCCACTTAGCCCACTATCACATAAAGCCATTTCTGTAGCAACACATCTGTTGAATAAGGTTGATGCGACTAGCGCAACACCTTTGTCTATTGCCGAACGATTCTCCTTAGAAAAGAAGGCACCTGAATATAAGCAGATTATAGCCGACTGCCTTGCTGTATCACTTGCCATGGCAAGAGAACAAGGCGGTCTTTTGGATGGACATGGTATTTTAATAGAATCAGCAACTTTTGGAGTTGTTGATATAGAAGACACAAGAATAAAAAATTTACATTTTAGTGAATGCATAATTAATCAAGTCTCTATAGGTGAACATGCGATTGATTCAGGCCTTACATTTTCTAACTGCATAATAAAGAAGGTTTCTGGAATAGCAAATCAGAAAAGACTTCCTAGCGAAATGTTTATCGCTGGTTGCGAAGTTGAAGAATTTGATTATATGGATACGAACAATGCTGTTCTGCAATTGGATATCGAACCACAAGTCAAGACGCTCCTAACGATTTTACGAAAACTTTATAGACAACCTGGTGCGGGAAGAAAAATATCCGCACTAAAAAGGGGTATTACTAAACAAGAAGTTGGAAACTACATTGATCCTGTGCTGAACATTCTTGAAAGGGATGGTTTTATGCGGATTTTCAATGCTGTTGTACACCCAGTTCGGAAGCAAGCTAATAGGGTTGAAAAAATACTAAATGCACCTTCTATAAGTGACGACACTGTTGTTCAGCATGTAAAGTTGATTTAAGCTCAGTATTCGATGGTGGACGGATGTCGCCATCGTTTGCCCACGTAAAATTGGAAATGGTGCCAAAACAACGAGGCATTTTCATGAGCATTCAAGAAACCATTAACCAACATCACGCTAGATTGCCTGAAAACCTGCAAGCCGAAATTCTGGATTTTGTCCTGTTCGTAGAACATAAGCTAGTATAGCCCGGACGAAGATTGCGGAGTCCGGGTTGATCGGAGCCACGAATCCCCGCATTTGGCTACGCTTCATGCTGGCTACGCTGACTTTATAATCCAGCCAGGGCAATCGCATGAAGCGATGATTTCGGTCGCGGGAGTGAACTAAACGCCGTCATTCCGGCAGGGAATGCCGGAATCCAGTCACAGGGAGGTGGATTTACCCGCTGGCACTTGCCTTCGATCAAGCACTTACGCAGCCTGCACGTTACCGTCCATGGCACTGGATTCCGGCATCCATGCCGGAATGACGAGCCATTTTCCTTCATGCGATTGCCCTGATAATCCAGCCTTGTAGCCGGATAAGCCAGGCAGGAGGCGCACCGCGCCCCTTTTAAATGTCCAACCCTGCTGGGCATTTTGGTAACTGGGATGGACTGCCCGCTGGAATGTTTTGAAACTCCCAGGGCTAATGATGCGCGATGCGCACCCTAACAATAGAGGAAGTTCGATGTATACCCTATACCAACTCAACGCCGACGAACTAGACAGCCGATTCCTTGAAAGCCTGAAAGCACAATTCCAGCACAAGGCCGTAGAAATCTCTGTCTGCGAGGCAGCAACGTAGGTCGGGCGATGGCTCTATCATCGCCCGACCTTCTACTCGGAGACAGCACCAAATCAACGAGGCATTATCATGAGCATTCAAGAAACGATTAACCAGCACCTCACTAGATTGCCCGAATACCTGCAAGCTGAAATCTTGGATTTCGTAATATTCGTGGAGCATAAAAACCAACCTAAGAGTAATCCTGACACCCTATTAGCCAAAGATCAACGCCAAAAAAATAGCTGAGTGTTTAACCTAATTGGCACAACGAAATCCCTTTTTCGATGTTGATGATCCGATTGCTTGGCAACGTGAAATGCGCAAAGGGCCTGCCATTGCCAGGAAGGGAAGAATGATTGCGGATAGCAATATTTTCATTTACGCGACACTCCCAGAATACATTTATCTGATCGAGTGGATCAAGCAAAACACTCCGCTAGTTTCTCCCATCACACAGGTTGAAACTTTGGGCTATCATCGTTTGCAATCACAAGACAAAGCCTTATTGACCGAACTATTTGATTGTTTAGGTTGCCTATACCTCACACCAGCCACATTCAAAATAGCGATTGTACTACATCAGCAACGCAAAATGACTTTAGGCGATGCGCTCATCGCTGCTACCGCACTTGAACATCGACTTCTCTAGTCACGCGCAACACAGAGGATTTCAAATGGATTGCCGAATTACAGCTTGTCAACCCTATTGACAACATAACCAACTAAAACTCAATAACTAAGAGGCCATCATGGCAGTAAAAGACAGCAACGGCAACGAACTCAACAATGGAGATTCGGTAAGCGTGATCAAGGATTTGAAGGTGAAAGGTTCCTCCCAGGTTTTGAAGCGGGGGACGGTTTGTAAAAACATCCGCCTGACCGATGACGAGGAAGAAGTGGAATGCGGGAGCGGCAAAAACACCTTAGTCCTGAAAACCTGTTTCCTGAAAAAAGCGTGAGTGACAACCATGTCAGATTTTAGAAAATACCAGTGCCTAGAATGCGAACATGTGTACGACGAGGCCAAGGGAGACCCGGATACCGGCATCCCGCCCGGAACCCGCTGGGAGGATATTCCTGATGATTGGGATTGCCCGGTATGCGGAGCGCCGAAGAGTTTTTTCAAGTTGATGGAATAAGATAGTGGTGAATGGACTGGGCAGCAAGATTAGCGTGTCATAGATGCCCTCACCCCAACCCTCTCCCGCTGGGAGAGGGGGTTTAGGATATATTAGTAAGAACAGCCATGTCCCCGCAATTCATCCACCTCCGCATCCACACCGAATATTCCCTGGTCGATGGCCTGGTCCGCGTCAAGCCGCTGGCCAAGCAAGTCGCCAAAATGGGCATGCCGGCCGTCGCCGTGACCGACCAATCCAACCTGTTTTCCCTGGTCAAGTTTTACAAGGCGGCCATGGCCGAGGGCGTGAAGCCTATCGCCGGGGCTGATGTGTGGGTGTTCAACGAGGCCGAACCGGCCAGCCCGCACCGGCTGACCCTGCTGGTGCAAAACGCCGAGGGATACCGCGTCCTCACCGAACTGATTTCCCGTGGCTATCAGGAAAACCAGCGCCAGGGTGTGCCGATGCTGATGGCGGATTGGCTGGAAACCCATAATGCGGGGCTGATTGCGCTGTCCGGCGGGCGCGAGGGGCGCATCGGGCAAGCCTTGCTGGCGGGCAATGTCGATGAGGCGCGGCGGGAGTTGGAGCGTAGTCTGAAGGTCTTCGACCAGCGCTTTTATCTGGAACTGCAACGCACCGACCGGCCCCGCGAGGAGGAATACATAGCTGCGGCGGTGGATTTGTGCGCGGAATTCAACGCCCCGCCGGTCGCCACCAACGATGTGCGTTTCCTGTCGCCCGACGAATTCTTCGCCCACGAGGCGCGGGTGTGCATCAACCAAGGCCGGGTATTGGACGATCCGCGCCGACCCAAGGACTATAGCGACCAGCAGTATCTGCGTAGCGCCGCAGGAAATGACGGAATTGTTCGCGGATTTGCCGGAAGCCTTGGAAAACACCGTCGAAATCGCCAAACGCTGCAATCTGTCGCTGACTTTGGGCAAAAATTTCCTGCCCGATTTCCCGGTACCAGAAGGCATGACGGTGGGCGAGTATTTCACCGAAGAATCACGCAAGGGTTTGGAAAAACGCTTGGAGATGCTGCTGCCCGGCGCACCAGAGGAAAAGCGCGGCCTTATCTGGAACGGCTGGAGACGGAAATCAGCGTCATCAACCAGATGGGTTTCCCGGGTTACTTTTTGATCGTCGCCGACTTCATCCAATGGGCGAAAAACAACGGCATTCCGGTGGGGCCAGGGCGCGGCTCCGGCGCGGGTTCGCTGGTGGCTTACGCGCTGAAAATCACCGACCTCGACCCGATGGAATTCGATTTGCTGTTCGAACGCTTTCTGAATCCCGAACGGGTGTCCATGCCCGACTTCGATATCGACTTTTGCATGGAGCGCCGCGACGAGGTCATCGACTATGTGGCCGAGCATTATGGCCGCGACCACGTCTCGCAAATCATCACCTATGGTCAGCATGGCGGCAAAGGCCGTTGTGCGCGATGTCGGCCGGGTGATGGGCCACCCTTACGGCTTTGTGGATCGCATCGCCAAGCTGATCCCCTTCGAGTTGGGCATGACCTTGGAAAAAGCCTTGAAAGACAGCGAGGATCTGAGAAGGCTTTATGAAACGGAAGAAGAGGTTAAAGCCCTGATCGACCTAGGGCGCTCCTTGGAAGGCATCTCCCGCAACGCCGGCAAACATGCCGGCGGCGTGGTGATTTCGCCGACCAAACTGACCGACTTTACGCCGCTGTATTGCGAGCAAGGCGGCGGCAATCTGGTCACCCAATTCGACAAAGACGATGTCGAGGCGGTGGGCCTGGTGAAGTTCGACTTTCTGGGACTGCGCACCCTGACCATTATCGACTGGGCGCTGCAAACCATCAACCGGCAAGGCGGAAACGAAGGCGAAGCCGCCGATGGACATCGACCTCATCCCGCGCGACGATCCGCCTAGCTATGAGTTGCTGAAACGAAGGCCGACCACTGCAGTATTCCAGCTTGAATCGCGCGGCATGAAGGAACTGATCGAAAAGCTATTGCCGGACTGCTTCGACGACATCATCGCTCTGGTCGCCCTGTTCCGCCCGGGCCCCTTGCAATCCGGCATGGTGGACGATTTCATCAACGTCAAGCACGGCGCCAAAGCGGAATATGCCCATCCCGCCTGGAAGCCGATTCTGAAGCCCACCTATGGCGTTATCGTCTACCAGGAACAGGTGATGCAGATCGCCAAGGTATTGGCGGGCTATACGCCTGGGTGGCGCGGATTTGCTGCGGCGGGCGATGGGGAAAAAAAAGCCCGAAGAAATGGCCAAGCAACGGGAAATCTTCGTCAAGGGCGCGACAAGAATCGGAGTGGAAGAATCCACCGCCACTTATATTTTCGACCTGATGGAGAAATTTGCCGGAATATGGTTTCAACAAATCGCACTCGGCGGCTTATGCCCTGGTCGCCTATCAAACCGCCTGGCTGAAAGCCCATTACCCCTCCGAATTTATGGCGGCGGTCTTGTCGGCGGATATGGACAACACCGACAAAGTCGTCGTGTTGATCGAGGAATGCCGGGACATGAAACTGGCGATCGCGCCGCCCGACATCAACCTGTCCGAATTCCGTTTCACCGTGCGCGAGGGCGGGCAGATCGTCTACGGGCTGGGGGCGATCAAGGGCGTGGGCGAAAACGCCATCGACGACTTGATCAGTGAGCGACGGCAACAACGGGCCATTCAAAGACTTGTTCGACTTGTGCAAGCGCGTCGATCTGCGCAAGGCCAACCGCCGGGTATTGGAAGCCCTGATCCACGCCGGGGCGCTGGATTCGTTCAACCGCAACCGCGCCCAACACATCGCGGATTTGCCTGACGCACTAAAAGCCGCCGAGCAACATGGAGTGATGGAAGCCACCGGTCAGGACGATTTGTTCGGCCTGCTGGACGAACCCACGCAGTCTCCGCAAGCGCAAGCGCCACGCGAAACCGCCGAGCCTTGGCCGGAGGACCAGCGGCTGGCCCATGAAAAAGCCACCTTGGGGCTTTATCTGACCGGCCACCCGATAGCCCAGTATGAAGCCGAGTTGGCGCATTTCATCACCGGCAGGCTGGCCAAGCTCAGTGAGAACGACGGCAGCGGCGGAGGCGGTTACGGCAGGCGCAATGAAACGCGGGCGGTGGTAGCCGGTCTAGTGGTCGATTTGCGCACCAAGCAAAATAAGAACGGCAAACGCATGGGCTTCGTCACGCTGGACGACCGCACCGGGCGGCTGGAAGTCGCTGTATTCTCCGAAATCTACGAGCAATACCGCGACTCCCTGACCAAGGACACCTTGCTGGTGGCCGAGGGAAGTTTAGGCATGGACGACTTCGCCGGCGTGATGCGCCTCACCGCCGAGAAGCTTTACACCATAGAACAAGCCCGCGCCCGCTTCTCCAAGCATCTGCTGATTGAATGGATGCCCGACAAAACGGACGAAGCCCGATCCCTTTCCGCTTGGGCGGATGATCTGGCAGAATTGCTAAAACCCTTCCAAGGGGGAAGCTGTCCGATCCTGATCGACTATCGGGGACAAAACGCGAAATCCTTGCTGCAACTCGGCGAAACTTGGCGCATACACCCCGGCGAGGAGTTGCTCAACCGCCTGCGCAAGCATATAGGCACGGATCAGGTGCGCATCCAGTACCCCTGAATCCGCGTAGGGATGGGTTACAATCGACGCCATTGACCACTTACCAACCACTCTATGGAGAGCGGCGGACTTGGGCATTGAGGAAATCCAGCAGCTCATATACCTCAGCGCCGACCGTCGAACCGCCCCTAGCCGGAAACGCTTGATGAGAAAACACGCCATTTTCATGATGCTTGCCTCGGCGCTGCCTGCGGCGCAGGCGCAGGATCTTCTCGCCACTTACGAACAAGCCCTGCAACGGGATCCGACCGTGCGCCAGGCCGAATACACCCGCAACGCCGCGTTGGAAAGCAAGCCGCAAAGCATCGCCCAATTGCTGCCGACCTTGTCGGTCTCGGCCTATATGAACCGCAATTACGTCCTGACGAAAACGAGCAGTGTGACGCAGGCCTCGCTCGCCGGCAGTGCCGCCGGCGCCGTAACCGGCAACATCTTTGTGAATTACTGGAATAGCGGGCCCTCCCTCATCCTGAGCCAGCCGATTTACAACCACGCCCTCTGGGTGCAATTGAGCCAGGCGGACAGCCAGGTCGCAGCGGCGGAGGCGACTTACGAGGCCGCCGAACAAAGCCTGATCGTGCGCACCGCCGCCGCTTATTACGCTATTCTTTTGGCCCAGGACACGCTGGAGTTCGCCCGTATGCAGAGGCAGTCCCTTGAGCGGCAGTTGGAACAGGCCAAGGCCCGCTTCGAGGTCGGCTTGATCGCCATCACCGATGTCAATGCGGCCCAGGCCGGTTACGACCAGGCCAGGGCCACTGAAATCACCGACGAATACGCTCTGGAGAATGCCCGCGAGCAGTTGCGGGCCATCATTGGCCTGTTCGACGGCAACGTCGCCAAATTGGCGGAGGACATCCCGCTGAAAACCCCTGAGCCCGCCGACATGGAGACCTGGAACCAACGCGCCCAGGAAAACAACCTATTGATCATCGCGGCGCAAAACCAAGCCGAACTGGCGAAGAAAGGCATCGAATTGCAATTCGCCGGTCATTTGCCCACGTTAAACCTAGTGGGCAGCGCCGGTTTCACCGACACCAACCGGCCCAACGGTGCCCGCACCGAAAGCGAGCAAATCAGCATGCAACTCAGCATCCCCCTATTCCAGGGAGGCATGGTCAATTCCCAGGTACGCCAGGCAAGGGAACAATTTCAGGCCGCCCAGGAAAATCTCGAACTCCAACGCCGCACCGCTAACCTGCAAGTGAAGACCTCGTTCCGGGGGGTCACTACCTCCATCAGCCAAATAGCGGCCTATAAATCGGGCGTGGCCTCGGCGCAAAGCGCGGTGGACGCCTGCGTGGCCGGTTTCGAAGTGGGAACGCGCACGATGATCGATGTGGTGCTGCTGCAAAGCAACTTATACCAAGCCAAGCTGAATTACGCCCAGGCCCGCTACAGCTATATCACCAACAGCCTCAACTTGAAGCAGGCGGCGGGGATTTTGATGCGGGAAGACGTGGAAATGGTCAACCGCTGGTTGGCTAAGAATTAGCAGTAGGGCGGGCTTTAGCCCTCCAACCCGTGCGGAACGCGCCAGCGGTTCCGCCGGGTGAAACAGGGCCGTGGGGTGCGGTGAACGACAGCGAACCGCACCCCTCGTGTGGATAAACGCGAACGGTGTGGTTCGCAAGCCCACCGCACCCTGCGGCATCACCGAATTACCGCACCTTACCGCGTTGTTAGGCATTGATTTTACTGACCAGTGGGAATCTATCGGGATAGCGAATAGATTCAACGGCCAAGTCCACATCTAGCTCAGGCCAATACAGATGGTTTGATGATGGAAGCTCGACATTAAGAATCTTCCCGACTGCGGCATCCTGAAACCAAGGGAAGTCGGAGAACGGCAGAAACAGTTCTTCATTTTCCAGCAATAGCCAGAAGCCATGCCGGGAAATATTGGTTACTTCAACTGGAGAAGTGCTTAAGCCAAGCGCTGCGGATTTCATTTTCGTGTTCCTGAACCAAGAGAAGTGCTTCGTTGATTTCACGCCGGGAAAGCCCGACACTCTGGGCAAGTTCAATGGCAGACTCAAGCCAGAACTTTGCTTCTCCATTCTGGCCTTGAACATGGACATGCATTCTCGGCTCTTCGCGTGAGAAGAAATAAAAGCGGTAGCCGTTTTCGCGAAAAATTGTTGGACTCATTTTATCAATGATCCCATGATACTTGCCGACTAAAACAGGGCAGCAGGGTGCGGTAAGCGACAGCGAACCACACCCATCCTGGATAACGCGAACGGTGCGGTTCGCAAGCTCACCGCACCCTACAACAGTGCAGAATTACCGCACCTTACCGTGTTGTCTCCGGCGCTAATTTTCAGTCCCAAAACTCCAGAACCTTATTTCTG
Source organism: uncultured Gammaproteobacteria bacterium (assembly GCA_963753955.1). Classification (GTDB taxonomy): domain Bacteria; phylum Pseudomonadota; class Gammaproteobacteria; order Methylococcales; family Methylococcaceae; genus Methylumidiphilus. The sequence goes on along the minus strand of CAVWEM010000023.1, from coordinate 7,940 downwards.
GCGCGTACAATTCGTTTCTTATTGACACGCCAGTACTCACCTCGGATTTGAGTGCCAAGAAGATGTAAGCGAACATACCCAATAATCTCGATATATCGCCATACACCGCCGTAAGAATCAAATAAGTGCGACCGCATTGCCTCATCCTGTTGCGACAACCGACCCTCAGTGGATGGATTGAGCGAAGTCGTTGGCCTAGTCATCAACCTATCTACATACTCGTCTCGTTCTTTGTAGTATCGATCCTCAGGAATACGATACACCGGTAAGTCAAAAAAGTAGAAAAAGCCTTTACGCATATTTCGGCCTAAATATCAGTTCCCTGCCACCGTCATTTCCGCAAGCAATATCGACCCTGTGCGGGTATTGCCGCGCAAATCCACGTCATTGCCCACCGCCACTATATTCCGGTACATATCCTTCAGATTCGAGGCGATGGTGATTTCCTCGACCGGGTATTGGATCTCGCCGTTTTCCACCCAGAAACCCGCCGCCCCGCGTGAATAATCGCCGGTCAGGATATTCACCCCCTGTCCCATCAGCTCGGTCACCAGCAGCCCGGTGCCCATCTTCTTCAACAATCCCGGCAGATCCAAATCACCCGGATCGACGATGAGGTTGTGGACGCCACCGGCGTTGCCGGTGGTTTTTAGCCCCAACTTGCGGGCGGAATAGGTACTCAACACATAGGATTCCAGGATACCGTCCTTGACGATGTCATGGGCGCGGGTGGCGACGCCCTCGCCATCGTAAGGCGCGCTGCCCAAACCCTTGCGGACATGCGGCTGCTCATGGATATGGATGAAACCTGGGAAAACCGGCTTGCCCAGATGATCCAGCAGGAAGCTGGATTTGCGGTAAAGATTGCCGCCACGGATCGCGCCAATGAAATGCCCAATCAGTCCGCCGGCCACATCGGCGGCGAAAACCACCGGGCATTGCCTTGTGCTCAACGTTTGCGCGTCCAGCCGCCGCACCGTGCGCTCGGCAGCTTTGCGGCCCACCGCTTCGGCGGATTCCAGGTCGGCGGCGTCGCGGGCCACCGTCCACCAGTCGTCGCGCTGCATGGCCTCGCCCTTCTCGCCGATCACCGAACAACTCAGGCTGTGGCGGCTGCTCGGATACCCGTGCAGGAACCCCAGGCTGTTGCCGGACACGCGCAGGCCCTGGTAGGTGTCGAGGTTGGCACCCTCGGAATTGGCGATGGCGGGATGGTATCCTCGTGCGGCATCCTCGCAGATTTTCGCCAGTTGGATGGCCTCCTCGACCGGCAATCCCCAAGGATGGTAAAGATCGAGGTCTGGGAATTCCTTGGCCAACAGCTCGGCGTCTGGAAGCCCGGCGTATTCGTCCGCCGCCGCATGCTGGGCGATGCGGCAGGCAGCGGCCACAGTTTCCTTGACCGCCTGGGCGCTAAGATCCGTGCTGCTGGCCGAACCCTTGCGCTGGCCGAAGTAGACGGTCACGCCCAAGCCTTGGCTGCGGTGGTGTTCGATGGTCTCCACCTCGCCCAGGCGCACATTGACGGAAAGCCCCTGGTCCACACTCAAGCCCGCCTCCGCCGCGCTGGCCCCTTGCCGTTCCGCCTCGGCGAGAATGTCGGCGACCAGACTCTCAAGCCGTGCCAATTGCTGGGTTTCATCATGTGTGGGGGCCGGATGGGTCACTATTTGCCTCGTTGGGATGCTGGAAATAAAGGACGAATTGTAACGCGACGGCGGGATGGCGGGCCGTTTTTTTCGGGTGACGAAAGATAGCCTGGGTTTGCATACGCCAACAAGTTTTGCCCCCCGAACCTTGATCCAAACTCGCCCCAAGCCCGGCTTCCCCTTACAATACCCGCAAACGCCCGCGGCGAGCGGCCACCCATCCACCACTACCGGTCAAACATGCACACACTCAAATGCGCCGTCATCGGCGTGGGCTATCTGGGCAAATTCCACGCGCAAAAATACGCCGCCCTGCCGGACTGCGAATTGGTGGCGGTGGTGGACAACAACCCCGACAACGCCCAGGCCATCGCGGCACAGCACCACACCCGCGCGCTCACCGATTACCGCGAGTTGCTGGGCCAGGTGGACGCGGTCAGCATCGTCACGCCGACGACGCTGCATTTCGAGGTCGCCCGCGATTTCCTGGAATCCGGCGTCCATGTGCTGGTGGAAAAACCCATCACCGTCACCGTCGAGGAAGCCGACGAACTGATCCGCATCGCGCAGGCGAAGAACTTGCGGCTGATGGTCGGCCATCTGGAACGCTTCAACGCCGCCCTGCTGGGCCTGGATTTGAGCCAAGACAAGCCCGTTTTCATCGAATCCCACCGCCTCGCCCCGTTCAATCCCCGCGCCAATGATGTGAGCGTGGTGCTGGATTTGATGATCCACGACATCGACATCATCCTCGACGTGGTGGATTCCGAAGTGGAGCGCATCGACGCGAAAGGTGTCACCGTGTTGACCCATGACACCGACATCGCCAACGCCCGCATCACCTTCAAAAGCGGCTGCGTCGCCAATGTCACCGCCAGCCGCGCCAGCCTGAAGGTCGAGCGCAAGATGCGCATGTTCATGCCCAACTGCTATGTCTCGGTGGATTTCCAAAACCGCATTCTGGCCCGCTATCGCAAGGGGGAGAAGGAAATGTTCCCCGGCGTGCCGGAAATCCTAGGCGAGGAATCCACCTTTGAGAATGGCGATGCGTTGATGGAGGAGATCAAGCATTTCACAGCTTGCATCCGGGAAGGGCGTGAACCCATCTGTTCAGGCAAAGCGGGACGGCGGGCCTTGGCGACGGCAACCGAGATCACACGGCTGTTGCGCCTGTGACGCCCCCCCTCCAATACTGTTGAATTAAGGATTTTTCCGTTCGCCCTGAGCTTGTCGAAGGGTGAATGGAAAAATCCAACGGGTTGAGAATTAAGCCATTCATGGTTGGACAAGGCTCTCCTGAGCGTAGTCGAAGGGCTCCCCACGAACGGCTTAATTCAACAGCATTGTCCCCCCTTTCCCATAAGGAGGAGAGGAAGCCAAAACTCCCGCCCACGTGAAGCCTTCCATCATTATTAAAAACCAGCGTTTTACGGTATCATCCGCAATTCTTTTTTACCGGTCGGAATTGAATCACAATGCTGGGCAAGCTAGTCAAAAAAATCATCGGCAGCCGAAATGAACGGCTGGTCAAGAAAAAAAGGAAAATAGTCAAGAAGATCAATTTCTTGGAGCCCCAGATTGCCAAGCTTACGGATGCGGAGCTGAGAGGGAAAACCGAGGAGTTCAGGGAGCGGCTGGCCCAAGGCGAGAAGCTGGAGGCGCTGATGCCGGAGGCTTTCGCCGTAGTCCGCGAGGCGTCCAAGCGGATCTTGAACATGCGCCATTTCGATGTGCAGTTGATCGGCGGCATGGTGTTGAACGACGGCAAGATCGCCGAAATGAAAACCGGCGAAGGCAAGACCTTGGTCGCCACTCTGGCGGCCTATCTCAACGCGCTGCCCGGCAAGGGTGTGCATGTGGTCACCGTGAACGACTATCTGGCCAAACGCGACTCCGAATGGATGGGCAAAATCTACGGCTTCTTGGGGCTGACCACCGGCGTGATTGTAAGCGCCTTGGACAACGAAGAGCGCCGCGCCGCCTATGCCGCCGACATCACCTACGGCACCAACAACGAATTCGGCTTCGACTACCTGCGCGACAACATGGCCTTCAGGCCGGAAGACCGGGTGCAGCGGGGTCGCCATTTCGCCATCGTCGATGAAGTGGACTCGATCCTGATTGACGAGGCGCGGACGCCGCTGATCATCTCCGGCCCTACGGAAGACCGTAGCGACTTGTACCACCAGGTCAACCGCCTGATCCCCAAGCTGACCAAACAGGAAAAGGAAGGCACTCCCGGCGATTATGCCGTGGACGAAAAGGCCAAGCAGGTTTTATTGACCGAGCAAGGCCACGAACACATGGAGCAGGAGATGGAGCGGCAAGGGCTGATCAAGCCGGGCCAGAGCCTGTACGATGCCGTCAACATCCGCCTGATGCATTATATCAATGCCTGCCTGCGCGCCTATGTGCTGTTCCAGCGTGACGTGGATTACATCGTCCGCGACAACCAAATCATCATCATCGACGAATTCACCGGCCGGGCCATGACCGGCCGGCGCTGGTCGGAAGGTTTGCACCAGGCGATAGAAGCCAAGGAAGGTGTGACAGTGCAGAACGAAAACCAGACTCTGGCCTCGATCACTTTCCAGAATTATTTCCGACTGTACGCCAAGCTGTCCGGCATGACAGGCACGGCGGACACCGAGGCCTTCGAATTCCAGCAGATCTACAATCTGGAAGTGGTGGTGATACCGTCCAACCGGCCCAACATCCGCGATGATAAGGGCGATTTGGTCTATCTCACCGCGCAGGAAAAATACAAGGCCATCCTTGAAGACATCCAAGCTTGCGTAGGGCGGGGCCAGCCCGTGCTGGTAGGCACCACCTCCATCGAAAATTCGGAGTTGCTTTCCAATCTGTTGACCCAGGCGGGTGTTCCACACGAAGTGCTGAACGCCAAGCACCATGAACGGGAAGCGCATATCGTCGCCGAGGCCGGTCGACCCAACGCGGTGACCATCGCCACCAATATGGCGGGCCGAGGCACCGACATCGTCTTGGGCGGCAACCTGGACGAAGAAATCGGCCGCCGGGGGCTGACCGATCCCGCCGACATCGAACAGGCGCGGGTCGCATGGGGGCAACGCCATGAGGCCGTGGTCGCCAGCGGTGGCCTCCACGTCATCGGTTCCGAGCGCCACGAGTCGCGCCGCATCGACAACCAATTGCGTGGCCGCTCGGGTCGCCAGGGCGATCCCGGCTCGACCCGCTTCTACCTATCCTTGCAGGACAACCTGATGCGCATCTTCGCCTCCGACCGCGTCGCCGCCATCATGCAAAGGCTGGGCATGCAGGAAGGCGAGGCCATCGAACATCCCTGGGTCACCAAGGCGATTGAAAATGCCCAGCGGAAAGTCGAAGCCCGCAACTTCGACATCCGCAAGCAATTGCTGGAATACGACAATGTCGCCAACGACCAGCGCCGGGTGATCTATTACCAACGCGACGCCTTGATGGAGGCGGAAGACATTTCCGAGACCATCACGGCGATCCGCGAAGACGTGGTCGCAGCGATGTTCGAGCAATCCATTCCGCCCCACACCATGGAGGAGCAATGGGATGTAAAGGGCTTGGAAGAAACCTTGGCCCACGAATTGAATGTCACCGCCCCGGTCAGCCGATGGTTGGAAGAAGACCACTACCTGCATGAGGAAAAGCTCAAGAAAATGATCCAAGAGCGGGCACAGGAAGAGTACGACGCCAAGTCCGACGCCATTGGCCGGGAAGTGATGCACCATTTTGAGAAGTCGGTGATGCTGCAAGTGCTGGACAACGCCTGGAAGGAGCATTTGGCGGCCATGGATCATCTGCGCATGGGCATCCATCTGCGCGGTTACGCGCAGAAAGACCCCAAGCAGGAATACAAGCGCGAAGCCTTCGAGATGTTCACCAATATGCTGGACAGCGTGAAGCAGGAGGTCATTTCCATCGTCTCCAAGGTGCAAGTCCGCAGCGACGAAGAGGTCAAGATCATGGAGGAACAAGCCCGTCGGCACCAGGAAATGCAGTTTCAACATGCGGAAGCGGCCAGCGCGTTGCTTGAAGAAGGGCCACAAGAAGTACAGGCTTTGCCGGATGACGAGGAAGTCCATAGAAAATCCGAACCGGCCAAGCCTTTCGTGCGCGAGGGGACGAAAGTGGGCCGTAACGACCCCTGCCCTTGCGGTTCCGGCATCAAATACAAGCAATGCCACGGCAAGCTTGATTAAAATCTCAAAGCCCCTCTCTCCGTAGGAGAAGGGTTGGTCTTTAAAAGCCCCTCTCCCTGCGGGAGAGGGGTTGGGGTGAGGGCGGCAATGACAAATACACAAAATCCAACGGCCCTGCCGAAAATAGCCGGCCTGAAGCTGGGCGCAGCCGGGCCGGCATCAAACGCACCGACCGCGACGACCTCTTGCTGATCGAACTGGCACCCGGCTCAAGCTGCGCCGCCGTGTTCACGCGCAACGCCTTCTGCGCCGCCCCGGTGACGGTGGCCCGCAGCCATCTTTCCCAAACCCCGCGCTGGCTGCTGGTCAACGCCGGCAACGCCAACGCCGGCACCGGCAGCCGTGGCCTGGCAGACGCCCAAGAGACTTGCCGACTGGTGGCCGGACTGACCGGCGGAACCGCCGGACAGGTGCTGCCGTTCTCAACGGGCGTCATCGGCGAATACCTGCGCGTGGACAAGATCGAAGCGGCTTTGCCCAAGGCACTCGCAGCGCTGACCGAAGACGGTTGGGCGCGTGCCGCTAAGGCCATCATGACCACGGACACGGTTCCCAAGCTCGCCCACCGCCAAATCAGCCTTTCCGGCCAAACCGTGAAGTTGATCGGCATCGCCAAAGGGGCCGGGATGATCCATCCCAATATGGCAACCCTGCTGTCCTACATCGGCACCGACGCGCAAGTGGAAGCCAGCCTGTTGCAAGATCTGCTGGCGGCAGCGGCGGAGCTATCCTTCAACTGCATCACCGTGGACGGCGACACCTCAACCAACGACTCCCTGGTCTTGATCGCCACGGGTTCATCAGGTGTGGCGGTGACGGATGGCAATCTCCCCGTTTTCAAAGCCGCGTTGCAAGAAGTCTGCGACGAACTGGCCGAAGCCATCGTGCGTGACGGCGAAGGCGCGACCAAGCTGATGCGCATTGTCGTCGAACAAGCCCGCAACCAAGCCGAAGCCCATGAAGTCGCCAACACAATCGCCCTCTCACCCCTGGTCAAGACCGCGTTTTTCGCCAGCGACCCCAACTGGGGCCGCATCCTCGCGGCGGTAGGCCGCTCCGGTTGCCCCGAGTTGGACATAGCCAAAGTCTCCATCTGGCTGGGCGATGTGCGGATCGTCGAAAACGGCGGACGCGCCTTGGATTACACCGAGGAAGCCGGCCAGAAAGTCATGGCGCAAAGCGACATCACCATCCGCGTGGCCTTGGGCCGAGGCGACGCCCGCCAGCGGGTGCTGACCTGTGATTTCTCGTATGACTATGTGAAGATCAACGCGGAATACCGCACATGAGCGCGACAAAATACGACCGCGATTTTTACGCCTGGACGCAAGAGCAATCCGTCAAGCTGCGGGCGGGCGTTCTTGCCGGTTTGGATATTGACCATATTGCGGAGGAATTGGAAGGCATGGGCAGGGCGGAAAAGCGCCAACTTGGCAACCGCATCGCTTTGATTGTCATGCACCTCCTAAAAATGAGCCTGCAAAGCGAAAAGCTGCCGCATTACAGCAATAGCTGGCAGGCCACCATCCGCGAGCAACGGCGACGGGTGCGTGGCTTGCTGCAAGACAACCCCAGCCTTAAATCCGTCCTGGAAGAAGTTTTTGCCGATGCCTACCCGGATGCTGTGGACGAAGCCATTAGGGAAACCAACTTGCCGGAATCGGCCTTTCCACAGGAAAACCCGTTCAGCTTGGGGCAAACCTTGGATGATGGCTACTGGCCTGGATAATCCGGCTTGCTACTGCCCTAACCGGACTGAATTATGGGTAAAGCCGCTTGAGCTTAGGTGATTTCCGCCAAAGGCCATACCATATAAAAACAGGCTTAACGCTCCATCGCCGATTACGGGACTCACCCAGGTCTGTGTAAGTCAAAAAAAAACTACCAAGTTCAACAGCTTAGGCGGGCTTTTTGTCCTTTGAAGTTCGCCGGAATCCGCTGTAACCCCTCCCGAGGCCCAAGATGGAAACGGAAATTCTCACCGCGCTGACCCAGCAACTCGCCCACACGCTCAACAACACCCTCCCTAAGCTTTCCCCAAACTGGTGGCAAACCCATGTCATCGACAAACTCACCT
>CAVWEM010000022.1:0-152001 GCA_963753955.1 uncultured Gammaproteobacteria bacterium | reverse complement strand
CCATTTCAGGAATGACCGCCGCGATTTCAAGCATAAGCGTTGCGCAGGGGATCGAAACCCGAGGTTTCGATATCGACCACCACCGGCAAGTAGCCTCGAAAGCGCTGGGAAAACAGGGTTTTTTCGGAATTCATGTGCGAAAGGGTGATTTTTTCCTCGACGAGAGTCGTTTGGGGAATTATATTTATCGGCATTTAGTGGTTCAAAACCGCATTGGGCAACGAGGGTTTAAGGGGGACGGCGGATGTGGGCACACCCACCCCGGAAGAATCCTGACCGAAATTCCCAGGAAATCAAGCAGGAACAGTAAAATGAAGAAAAACGCTTACATTTTCAAGCTTAGAACGGCCATTCTGGTCGGCCTGACCCTAGGTGCCACCGGGTGCGCCACCTCGCAAAAGGCAGATTCCCGCGACCCTTGGGAAGGTTGGAACCGAAGTGTGCAGAGCTTCAACGACAAGCTTGACGATTATGTCATGAAGCCCGTCGCCAGGGGCTATAAAAAGGTCACTCCAGAATTCGTCGATAGCGGTGTCACCAATTTCTTCAGCAATATTGACGATATCAACGTGCTGATCAACGATCTGCTCCAGTTCAAGCTCGCCCAAACCGGCATGGACACTGGACGCTTCCTCGTCAACACCACGACGGGTCTCGGCGGATTCGTGGATGTGGCGAGCAAACTTGACTTGCCCAAGCACCACGAGGATCTGGATCAGACCGGGGGCTTGGGGAGTCCCTTCCGGGCCTTATGTTGTGATACCGCTGCTCGGCCCCAGCACACCGCGTGGGGTCGTCGGCTTGGCGGGGGACGGTGCCACCAATCCCATATACTGGATCAATCCGGCAGCCTATGCGTACGGCACTGGAACCTTGAGAACCATCGACACGCGGGCGGACTTGTTGAGTGCCAGCAAGATCGTGGATGAGGCTTCGGTTGACCGTTACGAGTTCATCCGCAACGCTTATTTTCAGGATCGCAATTACAAGATCTACATGACGGCAATCCGCCGCCGAGTTCCGAGGACGACGCCTTGGAGAAGCAGATGGACGAATTGGAGCATTTGGACGGCAAGTCGGCCAAGCCTAACTCACCCCGCCTCTTGGCCTGAATCCAACGCCCAGCCCATTGCGGGCTTTGGTTTTTTATGGAAAGCAGCCGTTTGTTTGGTGGTTTAAGGCTAGGCAAACGGCGGTTTACAGCAATTTCCAGCCGATCATTTCCCCTGCCCTCAGCGGCACCAGTTGTTCCTCGCCAAATGGGAGCACCGAGGGAACCTCCCATCGGGTTTTTTAGCGTGACGACGCCTTTGTTCCTAGGCAGCCGGTAGAAATCCGGGCCGTTGTGGCTGGCGAACTTCTCCAAATTCTCCAGCTTGCCGACGGCCTCGAAGGCTTCGCGTAAAGCTCGATGGCGGCGTAAGCCGTGTAACATCCGGCGCAACCACAAGCGGATTCTTTCTGGTTTTGCGGGTGGGGGGCGCTGTCGGTGCCTAGGAAAAACTTCGCTTCCCGCCGGTCGCCGCCTCCACCAAGGCTTGCCGGTGGCTTTCCCGTTTCTGCACCGGCAGGCAATAAAAATGCGGGCGGATGCCCCCGACCAGCAGCGCGTTACGGTTATACAGCAGATGGTGGGCGGTCAGCGTTGCCGCGACATTTGGCCCGGATTCGCGCACAAACCGCACCGCGTCGGCGGTCGTCACATGTTCCAGCACCACCCGCAAACCAGCAAAGCACTGCGTGATAGGCACCATCCCGCTCGATGAATACCTGCTCGCGGTCGAAGATGTCGATGCCGGGATCCACCACTTCGCCATGTACCAGCAGGGGCATGTCGGTTTTTGCATCGCCTCCAACACGGGATAAATCCGCTCCAGACTGCCCACGCCCGCGTCGGAATTCGTCGTCGCCCCGGCGGGATACAGCTTGAAGGCATGGATATGTGGGTCGGATGCGGCTTTTTCGACTTCGGCCACTGAAGTGGCTTCGGTCAGGTAAAGCGTCATCAGCGGTTCGAAATCCGCTTCTTCCGGCAAGGCTTGCAGGATGCGCTCGCGGTAGGCGAGGGCAGCGTCCACGGTGGTGATGGGCGGCTTCAGGTTCGGCATCACGATGGCGCGGGCGAACTGGCGGGCGCTGTGGGCCACGACGCTGGTCATCGCCGCGGCGTCGCGCAGATGCAAGTGCCAGTCGTCGGGGCGGAGCAAGGTCAATCGAGACATGGTGTGGACTCCTGATGCAAAGCGCCTAGCCGTCCCCCACCCCCGCCAGAGAGTCGTGGTCTGCGGCCAGTTTCTTGATGGCTTCTTTCGCCAAATCGGTCAGCCCTTCGCCGCCTTCGCGGCAATAAAGAATGATGGCCTTGCGCATGCGCGGATCCCAGAATCTGCGCAGGTGATCGACCATGCCGCCCACGGCGCTGGCATGGTCGGGGTCGCTTTGGAAAAAGTGGCTGATGTCGTTGGCCATTTTGACCAGGTTATCGCTATGCATGGCCGTAAGGATCGCTCTCTTGTTAAAGTGTTCAGGAAGCAGCCAATTGCTTGACGGCGTTTTTTGATAGCTCGCTTAGTCCTTCGCCACCTGCGCGGTAGTGGGCGATGATCGTCTTGCGCATGCTAGGATCCCAAAATTTGGTCAGGTGATCGACCATGCCCTTGACGGCGGCGGTGTGGTCGGGATCGCTGGCGAAGAAGGCGCTGATGTCGTTGGCCATTTTGACCAAGTTTTCGCTGTGCATGGTTGGAAAAGTCTCTTTCAATGGGTTTTTAAGCGGCCTGAAGGCCACCCTACTGGATTAATCTTTGCGGGTTCGCATAAACGGTGTGACGCTCTCCCCGGGCAAAACCCAGCAGGGTAAGCCCGGTCTCTTCGGCCAGCCGGATGGCGAGGCCGGTGGGCGCGGAAATCGCGGCCATGAAGCTGACGCCGACAGTGGCACATTTTTGCACCATTTCAAAACTGGCGCGACTGGTGACGATCACGAAGCCTTGGCCCGGATTCGTTTCGGCCTTGACCATCGCGCCGATGAGCTTGTCCAGGGCATTATGTCTGCCCACGTCTTCCCTCACCCACTCAATCCCGGCTGTCCCATCGACCCACGCCGCGCCATGGACTGCGCCCGTCAGATTATTTAGCGTTTGGTAATTATCGAGTTCGGTCAAGGCTTGTCTTAGGCAGCCCACCGATATTATAGGCCCATGGCCCACCGGAGCAGGGTGGCGCACGGCTTGTTTCAACGTGGCCGCGCCGCATAGGCCGCAACCTGTGCGTCCGGTCAGGTTGCGCTCCTTGTCGCTGAGTGTGTCGAAACGTTCCGGCGGAATGCGCAACCACAGTTCGATGCCTTCCTCGCGGTGGTATTCCTCAACGAAAACCAGTTCATCCGGGCTTTGGATGATGCCTTCGGTCAGGCTGAAGCCTAGCGCGAAGTCGTCCAAATCCTGCGGCGTCGCCAGCATGACCACATGGGGCTGGTTATTATAAACAAGCCGACCGGGGCTTCTTCGATGACATGGTCGTCCAAGCTTTGCCGGGTTTCGCCGCGCCAACGTTCCACCGGGTATTGCCCGCAGGCCGTCCAGCGCTTCCCTAAAAGACTAAAGCCCCCGTTGGAAGGAGAGGGCTGGTGCGGAAGTCCGCAGATGCTTGAATGATCTGAAGGCAAAAGGTCATTTGGCTGGGTCATAAAGGTATTTCTGTCGCATGATGGAGCTGAATTGTAGACCGCATGAAGCGTAGCGTAATGCGGGGTTTCTTTGGCTCCGATCATCCCGGATACATGAGGCATATCCCTATGCCTCACCCTTCGGGCGCATCGTGTGCAAACCGGCTTTCCTGCTAGTTTGTCTGAGAAGCTCCATCCGGGTTACGCTTGCTGCAAACTAGTTTATTAGTGTTTGAGATTAACAAATTCCTCAATCGTCAATCGAATATCTTTTGCAATTTGCCGAAGCAAAATAGGCGACATATCGCGTCCTGCGTGGAATGGTACTGTGGTGCATCGGCCATCAGGATGACGGAATTGCTTGTGCGAGCCGCGTTGCCGAACTTCGGAAAATCCTAAAGCTTCTAGTAAGGCGACAACCTCACGAGGCTTGAGAATTGGCAAGTGTCTCATGATTCTGCGCAACGATGATATTTTGAGTGCCGATGAATTCGGATTCCAGCGTTGGCTCCCCATCCTCAAGCAGCATTTCGACGACTTCCCGAAGGTTTAGATTTAGCTCATCCAAGGTTTCGGCTTGGGTGTGTGCGCCCTGGAATCCAGGAATAAAACCTACATATAATCCTGTGTCATAACAACGTTCGACAATTGCCGTGTAGCTTTTCATGGGGGGTATATCCTCATAGCGAGGTTGAGACGTAGGGTGGGCAACGCCTTTGTGTTGCCCACCAATGGTTTTCAAGTATGGTCGCCGCTGTCCGCGAAAAATTCTCATCCCAAGCCGCGCTGGAAGTCCTTGCGACAATTCGGAAAATTGCCGAGTCCGAGAGTCGGCAGTTCCAGGCCGTGTTTGATGAAGCCTTGCGGGACTACATTGAGCGCAAAGAAAGGGCTTGCCACGCTGCCACGTCATGGACGCCTTCACGCAAAGCCTCGGCGGGTACGATGAACTTCATCGAGAGCTTGCCAAGTAGCAATACTCTAGCATCTTGATAAGCTTAGGTCGAATTCGGCGAGAAAAGCAATCTGGCCTAAATCTTTGGCCTTGTCATAATGACGCCGGTCGGCGGTAACATGATGGCCTCGGGCATATGCAGTGCTGTGGCGTGGTAGGGCGTATCAAAGAGGTGATGATTGAGACGGATGGAAAGCTTGATGGCAGTGCCGTAAACCGTCGAATTTTCCTCCCTGCGGTTATCGGTTGTGGAATCAGCCATTTGATCGCCACGCTTGTATCGACAACGAGCCGTTTCACCATTTCCGCAAGTCGTCGCGGGCCACCTGCACTTCCTCGGCAGTGACTCTGGTTTCCCGAACCTAGCCGTGAAGCAGGGCTTCCAACACCGCATTCCCAAACGGGAGCTTGGGAACGAATAAAATCGCCGCGAGGCGCGGCTCTCACAGTTGAAACCGGAATCCTCAAACAGAAATCAGGAACACCATGGATCAATCACCTATCGACCTGAACGATATTGAAGCTTTGGAACGGCATCTGGCCGCGCTGAAAGCCAAGCAGGCCGGGGCAACCCGCAGCGACAGCGGCGGTGGCGCGGTGGTGGGAAAATCGGTGCGTGTCCGGGGCGGGCATTTCATAGGTCGGGATTTCATCCAGACCCTCAATCATTAGGCAAGCCCGGCAGCGGCAAAAGCACCTTTGGGGCCAGCGTGTTGCTGGCAATGGCCCAGACATGGCAGGGCCAGGAAAACGCGCTGGACGCTGTGGGTGAAGATTGGCCGCATGGCCCGCTCTTACCCATTCGGGTCATTCTGCGCCGTTTCGCCGAGCAACTTCCGGCGGGGAACCAATCGGTACGGGCCGGGGAGTTATGGGCCTTCATCGCCAAGGACTTGGACGACGGCTATGGCTTGTCGAACAAAACCATGGACTATGTGCAGCGCATCGCCCGGCAGATCGGCGCGATGATCCTGCTGGACGGGCTGGACGAATGCAGCCATGCCAAAAAGCGGGAACGGGTGCTGGTCGGTGTCAGAGAATTCAGGGCCGGATAGCCCGCCGCGCCATTCCGCCCTGGCGGAACCAGAAGAAGGGGATGAAGAACGTGGGAGGAACTCAACACCACCCGAAAGCCGATGTTGTTGTTACGGTTGTCGGGTTGATTCCTGTTGCGGACGGCACAGCGGGCGTTGTCTTGATTGTTGTTCCACGACCCGCCCCGCACGACCCTGAATATCCCATCCCCGGCCTTTAGGTTTTCCCGCTCACTTTTCTGCAACCCGCCTCGCTGAGACAGAATTAAGATTGGTCAACATGCGCCCCGCGTCGTGGAGCGTCGCCGGATGCGTTCGCCCATTGGGTGGGATTTGGGGCATCTCAACTGCCGTTATTAGATCCATGTTCCCGGCAAATCTTTTCGCCCTCTTCGATCTGCAAAATTTCCCCGGTCAGGCCGCAACGATGGCTGTCATTGGCTTCCAGCCGGTGATGTCGGCAAGTCTTGCATACGCCGAAGATTCTGCGCTGGTTGGCCTGCTGCAAAGTCTGCAAGATCCGCCCTAGCGCATTCAGGATGAGATCCTGGTCGGCTTCCGTGGCCAGATCCATTGCCGTTCGCAACGTCTTTGGCGGAATCGCCTCGGCCAGCAGCGCATCGCCCAGTTCGGTCACGTTAAGATGCACCACCCGTTTGTCCTTGGCATCCGGGCGCTTTTCGATGAATCCGGCGTTTTCCAGCACCCCTAGCGTCTGCGACACAGTGCCTTTGGTCAGGCCGAGGTAGTCGGCGACCGCCGCCCGCGAGTTGCTGTAGCGATTGCAATTGCCCAAATAATGCAAAGCCTCCATCTGCACGGGTTGCAAGCCTTTGCTCGCCCCTGCTTTGCGGGTGTCGGCCCGCAGCAGATTGGCGATGCGCTCCAGATGTCCGTAGATTTTTTCCGTCTTCATGAAAACATGGTATCGGATCAAAATAACCTTGACAAGGGAACCCTGCCCTGCCAATCCGCGTCAAAATCGGCGCGTCGTCTTAAGAAAACGTCAGCAAGCCAACCAGAACAATCAAAAAAACAATCGACAGAGGAGAAGCAGACATGTTTGGGAAAATCACTGGCTTTTCATGGGTGGCGGGACTTCTGGCCTGCAACCTCGCCCTGGCGGCCAACCCGGAAGCCGCCAAGTCCACCGCCACTAGCGTTTGCGCCGGTTGCCATGGCGCCAAGGGCATCAGCCCGACGGGCATGTTCCCCAATCTGGCGGGCCAGAAGGCGGACTATCTGGTCGCACAGATGAAGGCTTTCAGAGGCAAGACCCGCGTCAACCCGATGATGTCGCCGATGGCGGCCAACCTGAAAGACGAGGATATTGACAACTTGGCGGCCTATTTCGCCAGCCTCAAGGCTTGCGAATAAAGCCAGCCTTCGCGTCCATCCACAGTTTCACAGATAACATCCCTGTCAGGGATGTTATCTGTCCCTCAGCCCAAAGCCTTGCGGAAAAACTCCGGTTCGACGAACGCCGCCCGGTGGATTTCCGCATTATAATAGCGGGTGTCAAATGGCCTGTTGCGGGCGTCGTCCTTGCGGAAAGGGGCCAAATCGCCTTTCCCTGCCAGAGTGCCGCTCCACCAGCCGGAAGGGTAGATGAATTGTGGGAAGAACAGGGTGCGGGTGTGGGTAAAGCCCGCCGCCTTCATCGTGTTGCGCATGGATTCGATCAAATCCAGATGGAACAGCGGTGACTCGCTTTGTTGCGCCAGGATGCCGTCGGGACGCAGGCAGCGCAGGCATTGCCGGTAGAACGACTCGTTGAATAGCCCCTCCGCCGGACCGACCGGATCGGTGCTATCGACGATGATGATGTCCACCGACGCATCAGGCGCGTCCTTAACCCACTGGATGCCGTCGATGAACAATAATTTCGCCCGTGGGTCGTTGTTGGAAGAGCATAATTCCGGGAAATATTGCTCCGCTAGGCGCGTCACCCCCTTGTCGATCTCGATCTGCACAGCACTTTCCACTTCCGGATGCTTCAGAACCTCCTTAAGGCTCCCGCAATCGCCGCCACCGATAATCCAGACCGTCTTCGGATTCGGATGGGTGTAAAGCACCGGATGGGTCATCATCTCATGGTAGAGGAAATTGTCGCGGGTGCTGACCATGGTGCAGCCGTCGATGACCATCAGCTTGCCTAGCCAGGCGGTGTCATAAATTTCGATTTTTTGGAAGGGCGTCTGCTCCTCGTGGAGCTTGGCCTTGACTTCGATGCTCAAGGCGCTGCCGTGCTTGGGATAGACCTCGGTGAACCAGTTGTTCTCATTCAGCATGTTTCAAAAATCCTGTCATTGGAAAAATCGGACAATATTCCACATAATTGTTTCAATCTTCATCCCGTCCGCCCAAAGCATTCACCGGCAAAGGATCGGCGCATGGCTTCAGCGGATGATGAAACGGCAAACAGAATAGCAACGCTTACTGTTGCAGTCGAGTTTTCAGCATCTCCCGAACGGGAGATTTTCAGACCAGCAAGGCATATTGAGTGATGACAGACAAGGCTTGGGACATACAAAAGGCATGCGAAACCTACGCCATCGAACATTGGGGCGACGGCTATTTCGACATCAACGAGAACGGACACGTGGTCGCCTATCCCAACCGGGACATGGCTCTGGGGGTGGTGGATCTGCATGAAGTCGCCGACAAGATCCGCCATGAAGGGCTTTCCCTGCCTGTTCTGGTGCGCTTCACCGACATCCTGCGCAACCGCGTCCAGTTGTTGCATCAGGCTTTCGATGCCGCGATACAGGAAATGGACTATGGCGGCGAATACACCCCTGTATACCCGATCAAAGTCAACCAGCAGCGCGGCGTCATCGAAGGCATCCTCGACAGCGGACAGGCGGCAGTCGGCTTGGAGGCCGGCAGCAAATCCGAACTCCTCGCCATCCTCGCTCTGTCCAAGGGCGGCGGCACTATCATCTGCAACGGCTACAAAGACCGCGCTTACATCCGCCTTGCCCTGATAGGTACCCGGCTGGGGCTGAATGTCTTCATTGTCGTGGAAAAATCCGCCGAACTCGGGCTGGTCATCGAAGAATCCAAGGCATTGAAGGTGGAGCCGCAATTGGGCGTCCGCGTCCGTCTATCCTCAATCAGCGCAGGCAAATGGCAGAACAGCGGCGGGGAAAAATCCAAATTTGGCCTCAGCGCCAGTGAAGTCCTTCGCCTTGTGGAAGGACTGGAAGAGATCGGCAGCCTGCACTGGCTCAAGCTCATCCATTTCCACATGGGTTCACAAGTCGCCAACATCAACGATGTGAAGGCTGCGTTGCGCGAGGCAGGCTGTTATTATGCCGAACTGCGCAAGCTGGGCGCACCCATCGACTATGCCGACGTCGGCGGCGGCCTCGGCGTGGACTACGAAGGCACCCATTCCAACAGCGAATGCTCGATCAATTACAGCATCGAAGAATACGCCCATGGCATTGTCCGCGCCTTCGGCGAAATCTGCTCGGAATACGATCTGCCCCACCCCAACCTGATCACCGAGTCAGGCCGCGCGATGAGCGCCCACCACGCCGTGCTGATCACCAACATCATCAATGTCGAATCGGTCGCCGAAGACATCCCCGAACCCACCTGTTCCGAAGTAAAGCCGCTACAGGATCTGTGTGCGTTGCTGCGTCGCGTCCCTAACGAGCCTCCGCTGGCGCTGTACCTGGATGCCCAATTCGACCTATCTGAAGCGCGGGCTTTGTATGTGCGCGGCAAGTTGAGCCTTAAGGATCTGGCCGAAGCCGAACGCCTAAACGCCGCCATTTGCCAGATCGTGCGGCGACGCCTGGACATCCGCCTGCGCGCCCATCGCGAGGTGCTGGACGAACTCAATGAGCGGCTGGCGGACAAGGTATTCTGCAATTTCTCCGTGTTCCAATCCATGCCCGACGCCTGGGCCATCGACCAGATCTTCCCGGTCATGCCGCTGCAACGGCTGGACGAGGAACCCGTCCGCCGTGCTATTTTGCAGGATTTGACCTGCGACTCGGACGGCCAAATCAATGCGTATCTTGACCGGCAAAGCATCGAAACCACGATGCCGCTGCACGAAGTCTCGACGGGCGAGGGCTATTTGATCGGCGCGTTCCTGCTCGGTGCGTACCAAGAAATCCTGGGCGACATGCACAACCTGTTCGGTGATACCCATTCGGTCAACATCGAGCTGGACGTCAAAGGCGGCTGGCGGCTGGTGCAACCCATGCGCGGCGACGGCGCGAACGACTCCCTGCGCTACGTCCACATCGAACCGGAAGAACTGGAACGCGCTTACCGCAAGAAACTGCTGGACGCGGAACTGCCTGCCGACCAGCGCAAACTGTTTGAGAGCGAGTTGATTGCGGGGTTGAGTGCTTATACTTATTTGGAAGAATAGTCGATAGCTATTTTGCCCCCAATTGAAATATTAAAATGGAGCCAATACCATAGCCACTCAACGATACACCGTAACCCCGCACCCGATTGAAACCTTGCTTACTTGGGTAAAAACCGGAGAGATTGCTATCCCTGAAATTCAACGGTCTTTTGTTTGGGATGCCACCAAAGTCCGTAATCTGCTTGATTCGCTCTATCGTGGTTACCCGGTAGGCTATCTCATCGCTTGGCGTAATCCGACTGTAAAACTTAAAGACGGCACATCCTCGGCAGGTAGCGTGTACTCATAGACGGTCAGCAGCGAGTCACTGCGCTAATGGCTGGATTATTGGGGCAGCAGGTTATGACTAAGGACTATGAGCAAGTACGCATTCGTATCGCGTTCAACCCCCATGGATGAGTGCTTTGAGGTTTCTAACGCAGCCACAGCTAACAATCCAATTTGGATTTCCGATGTGTCCGAGGTATTTGCACCTAACGCAAGTCTGTTTGCTCTCGTTAACGACTACTGTGCTAGAAACCCTGGCACACAACAAGACTCCGTATTCCAAATCATTGAAACTTTGCGTAAGATTACAAACAATCTGGTAGGAGTAATCGAACTGGATGGTGACTTGGACATTGAAACAGTAACGGAGATTTTTATCCGGGTGAACTCGGCGGGCGCAGAGTTGAGTCAAGCCGATTTCGCCATGTCGAAAATTGCCAGCAACGAAACTTATGGTGGAAATACCTTGCGCAAGGCGATTGATTACTTCTGTCATCTGGCTGTAGCCCCGCACTTCTACGGTAAGATAAAACAAAACGACAGTGCTTTTGCCGCTACGGAATTCTTCCAAAAGATGAGTTGGCTCAGGAAGGAAAATGATGATATTTACGATCCATCTTATACCGATATGCTACGGGTCGCTTTTACCTCCGAGTTCAAACGGGGTAAGCTAGCTGATCTGGTTGCATTGCTATCAGGCCGCAACTTTGAAACCAAACAGTTCGAAGATACCATCGCCGAAGAATCCTTCAACCGCCTCAAGTCCGGGGTGGTGAACTTTATCAATGAAACACATTTTAAGCGGTTCATAATGATTATCCGCTCGGCTGGGTTCATTGATGCCTCGTTGATTGGATCGCAGAATGCACTGAATTTCTCCTACATACTTTATCTCACGCTACGCGGCCAAGGCATTCCAGCAGAAGATATTGCGAAGGCAGTACGCAAATGGTTTGTCATGTCGGCTCTAACCGGTCGATATTCGGGTTCGCCAGAGAGTTCATTCGACTATGACATACGTCAAATCCATGAGCAAGGTTTCGATGTATACGGCAGCGCAGTTTTTGCCGGGGAGTTATCTGATGCTTATTGGGATAGCCTTTTGCCTCAAGAGATGAATACATCCTCATCTAGCAGTCCCTATTTCCGAGTTTTCCGTGCCGCCCAGGTTAAGCTTGGGGATCGTGGCTTTCTCTCACGAGACATCACTGTGCTTGATCTTATACTCAACAAGAGTGACTTGCATCACGTTTACCCAAGCAACCACCTAAAAAAACAGGGGTTGAGTCGCGGACGATACAATCAAATCGCTAACTATGTCATTGCACAGACGGAAATCAATATCGCCATAAGTGATAAGCCGCCCGTACTGTATTTTAAAGAATTACTCAATCAATGTAATGGTGGCAATAAGAAATATGGCGGCATTACTAAGATTGCTGAGCTCAAGGCCAATCTGAGGCAGAACTGCATACCTGAAGCGATGCTTACGGATGCCATACCGGATTACGACGAGTTTCTCGAGCAACGCCGTAAACTGATGGCTGAGAAGTTGAAAACCTATTTTTTGGCGCTTTGATTTTCAGACCTTTAGAAAAAACAGCGAAAAGAACATTTCTGCCAGCAAAGCCATCACACTTTTTTCAACATTAACGGCAACTATCCATGAATACGCAACTACTTTCTGAAGCAAAGAACTTGGCATTGGATGAACGAATAGAGCTTGTTGAGGCTATCTGGGATTCCGTAGCTTTGGAAGCTCATAGCATACCCATGCCACAGTCACATCAACACTTGATCAATGAGCGACTTGCCCAATTTACAGCCAACCCTTCAGCAGGTAGTTCGTGGGAGGAAGTGCGGGCGCGATTGGAGATGCTGGATTGACTGCCAATCAAGAGGAATAAAACATGAAAGCAGGCTTCATAGGCTTGGGTGCCATGGGCGCGAACATGGCCCGCAACCTAGCGAAAGCCGGGCTGTTGGAAGCCGTGTGGAATCGCACAGGATCGGTTGCGGACACGCTAGCCGTGGAGTTGGGCGTAACCAACGTGGACTCGCCTGCCGACCTGGCGCGACAGGTCGATGTGGTGCTGGTCTGTGTATCCGCCGACGCCGACTTGCTGGCTGTGGTCGATGCCCTGCTGCCGGGCCTCACCCCTGGCGGCATCGTCATCGACCATTCCACCGTTTCCGCCGGGACTGCCCGTAAGGTAGCCGAAACGCTGGGAAATTGCGGGGTGGATTTCCTCGACGCCCCGGTGACGGGCGGCGTGGAAGGTGCCAAAAGCGGAAACCTGGCGATCATGGTCGGCGGCAAGGCGGAAACCCTGGCGAAAGTCAGCCCGATCCTGCAAGCCGAAGCCTCGCGCATCGTCCATATGGGCGAGGTCGGCACTGGCCAAGCCACCAAGGCGGTCAACCAAGTCATGTGCGCCGGGATCAACCAGGCCGTCACCGAGGCGCTGGCCTTCGGCGCGGCGCAAGGATTGGATCTGGGCAAGGTCGTCGAAGCCGTGGCCGGCGGTGCCGCTGGCAACTGGTTCTTGGACAAACGCGGCCCTACCATGACGCGGGACAGCTTCGCCCCCGGCTTCAAACTGAGCCTGCATCACAAAGATCTGAAAATCTGTCTGGAGACCGCCAAGAAGCTGGGCATGCCCTTGCCGCTCGGCGAAATGACTTTGCGGGAATATGCCGAGCTCATGGCGCAAGGCCACGGCGACGAAGACATCTCGGCACTATACCGGCTCAAGAGGCCTCAATAAGGTTAACGATATGAAGGTGGGGATCCATCAAATCTATTTTGCGCAAGGGCAGGAATCCTCGCTGGAACCGGCGTTCATTCCCATGCCCAACCTCGACAATCCGTTTCCAGAACGGCGGGAGTTTTTCCTTTTTGAGCGGTTTTACCAAAGCAAAGCCTACGCCGACGCGGATTTGACGGGCCTCGTCTCGCATAAATTCCGGCAGAAAACGCAGGTCACGGGCGAGGCATTCATCGCCTGGATCAAAGACAATCCCGGCTATGACGCCTATTTCATCAATCCGTTTCCGCAGACTGTGTACAGGTTTTTCAATATCTGGGAGCAAGGCGAGAAATCCCATCGCGGAATCATGCCGTTGGCGCAGGAGGCCTTTGATATATTGGGGTATGGAATCGACTTGAAAGCCTTCCCCAGGACGGATCTCAAGACCACCTGTTTTTCCAATTTTTGGGTGGCGACACCGCAGTTTTGGGAGGACTTCATGGCATTTGCGCTGCCGGTGTACCATCATATGATCGACGACAGTCACGCCTCGCGGTTTTTTCAAGCCACCTACCACGATAGCGAGGCCGAGCTTTTCCCCTTCATCATCGAACGCCTGTTCACTACCTTCATCCTCACCCATCCGGAATATAGAGTGCTGTCACATCCACATCCTCCGGGTTGGGCGAAAAAAACGACGCAGTTCCTGATGCCGGTCATTGATTATGTGGATAGACTGCCGTGGCTGAAGAATTCGCGGGTTTTCCGGCTTGCCATGGGATGGCTGTCCATGGCAACTTATCTGAAGAATCGAAGCCCGCTGTTTAACAAAAACATCGCCAAGCCAGGCAAAGCAGAAACAGAAGCTACCGATCCCGTCCGTTCCAATCGTGTTGCTTAGGGTTGCTCGATCCAGGCTAACCGATGCTTGTCATGCCGCCCATATAAGGCACCAATACTTCAGGAATCCGAATCTTTCCTTCGGTATCCTGGAAGTTCTCCATCACCGCAATCAAAGTCCGGCCTACAGCCAAACCCGAGCCGTTAAGGGTGTGGGCCAGTTCCGGTTTGCCGTTGTTGCGCCAGCGGGCGCGTAAGCGGCGGGCTTGGAAGTCACGGAAATTGCTGCACGAAGAAATCTCCCGATAAGCATTCTGCCCCGGCAACCATACTTCCAAATCATAAGTCTTGGCCGAAGAGAAACCCGTATCTCCCGCGCACAGCACCATGCGGCGATACGGAAGGCCCAGTTTTTCCAGAATGATTTCAGCATGGTGGGTCAGTTCCTCGTGGGCGGCGGCGGAGTCCTCGGGCCGTTCTATACGCACCAGTTCCACCTTCTCGAATTGGTGCTGGCGGATCATGCCCTTGGTGTCCTTGCCCGCCGAACCGGCCTCGCTACGGAAACAGGGTGTGTGGCAGACATATTTCAATGGCAGGCTTTCGACGATCTCATCGCGCACCAGATTCGTCACCGGCACCTCGGCGGTGGGAATCAAATAATAGGGCGGTTCGCGGACGATCTTAAACAAATCCTCCTCGAACTTCGGCAACTGGCCTGTGCCCCTCATGCTGTCGGCATTGACCATAAATGGCACATAGGTTTCGGTGTAACCGTGTTCGCCAGAATGCAGATCCAGCATAAACTGGGTCAAAGCCCGTTGCAATCGCGCCAGCGGCCCTTGCAGCACGACAAAACGCGCTCCGGTCAGTTTCGCCGCCGCCTCAAAATCCATCCCCAAAGGCTCGCCCAGTTCGGTGTGGTCTTTTGGCTGAAAATCGAATTTGCGTGGTTCACCCCAGCGCTTGACTTCCACATTGTCCTCATCGCCCTTGCCGTCCGGCACATCAGAGTCGAGGATATTAGGGATATTCAGCAGCAGGTTTTCCAGTTCAGCCTGGATAAGCTCCAATTCCTGTTCGTTTTTCTTCAGGTCGTCACCGAGGTGGGCGACGGCGTCCAGCAAAGGCTGGACATCCTCGCCTCGCGCCTTGGCTTGGCCGATGGACTTGGAGCGGGTATTGCGCTCGTTCTGGAGATTCTGGGTCAATACCTGGATTTCCTTGCGGCGGTTTTCCAAGGCGACAAACGCGGCCTTGTCGATTTGCAAGCCACGCCTTGCCACAAGCACGGCGACTTCGTCCAGGTTGGTGCGGAATAAACGGGGGTCTAGCATGTGATTACCAGGGAGTTTAAAGATTGATAAAAATAAAATAACAGATAACATCCCTGCAAGGGATGTTATCTGTGGCTAGTGGCCGTCCAGCTGACAATATGCTGCAAAGGAAACCGCCGCAGCAGGGAATAGATGATTTTATCAACCCGCTCCGGCTCGTCGTAAAACTCGATGACCAAAGGCAAGTCCAAGGACAGGTCGAGCAGGAAGGCCGTATGGGTTTCGCCTGCTTCGGAAAACCCTTCGACACCGCGCAGTACGGTCACGCCGGCGACTTCGCTGTCGTCGCGCAGAAACTTGAAGACTTTTTCCAGCAGATTTTCTTTCTCGCGGATATAGATTCGCACTACGGTCACAGTTTCGGTTTTCATGCCTGCCTCCCCAATAACATTCCAATCCACATTAAGACGGCCGATCCTAAGGCGTTGAGGGCGAACAAGCCGGGCAGACCGCCTCGCCAGCCACCACTGATTTGTGGCAGCTTTAACGCCAAGCCTACACTAGACGCCGTGGCGACTGCGCCCAACAAGACGATAACCGCCAGGACTTGCGTCTGTTCGAGCCATTGCAGGCGGCGCAAGCCCAGTTCGGCACCGACACCCAACCCCAAGGCGGTCGCCACCCAAAAAAAGACAAAGCCCCAAGGCAAGCCATCCCCCAGCCAAGGCATAAACTCCCCAGTGAACAACTTGCGACCCCACAGCAGGCCAAACCACGCCGCAGCCAAGCACAGCGCCACGCTGAGGAAGATATTGAGCAGTGCCTTCGGCGTTTCGCCTTGCTCGAACAGATAGAGCGTTTCGATGGCGAAGGTGGAAAAGGTCGTGTAAGCGCCTAAGAAGCCCACCAGCACGGCGGCGCGGTATTCCGTGGTGGAGACGAAGCGTTGTAGCATCAATTCGGTCAGCACACCCATCAGCAAGCAGCCGGACACGTTGACGAACAGGGTGCCATGGGGAAAGCCCCGGCCCAACAACTCGTAAACGAGGTTAGCGATCCAAAACCGGGCCAAGGCCCCGATGGAACCGCCGGCGGCAATGGCGATCACCTGATTCATGGCTTTAGCAACGCCCGCATCCGCTCCGCCGTCGGATTCAACACCACGCCCTTCTCTGTCACGATGGCGTCGATCAACCCGGCGGGGGTCACGTCAAAGACCGGATTCCAGGCGGTGATCACGCTGTCTGCCCGCTGGAATTGCTCGCTTAATAATTCCCTTCGGTCGCGTTCTTCGATCTCAATGTGTCCGCCCGAGGCGGTATTCCAGTCGATGGTGGAAGTCGGCGCGGCGACCATGAACTTGACACCGTGATGGCGGGCGTTGACGGCGTGGGAATAGGTGCCGATCTTGTTGGCGGTGTCGCCATTGGCGGCGATGCGATCCGCGCCAACGATGACCCACTGCACCGCGCCGGAACGCATCAGCCAGGCGGCGGCGGAGTCGGCGATGAGGGTGGCGGGAATGCGGTCTTGATCCAATTCCCAGACGGTCAGCCGCGCACCTTGTAGCCAGGGTCGGGTTTCACAGGCGTAGATGTTTTTCACGCCCAATCGATAGGCGCTGCGGATCACCCCTAAGGCCGTCCCATAGCCGCCGGTGGCGAGCGAGCCGGTATTGCAATGCGTGAGGACACCTGCGGCCCCTTGCAACAGTGCTGCGCCCAATTCGCCCATGTGGCGGTTGGCTGCGATGTCGTTTTGGTGGATGGCCTCGGCCACGGCCAGCAATGCTGGGGGTTCGCCACCCGCGACGGCTATGGCTTCCCGCATCCGATCCAAGGCCCAGAACAGATTCACCGCCGTCGGGCGCGAGGCGGCGAGAATGTCCAAATCTTGCGTTATCAGGCGTTTCCAGTCGGCAGGGTTCTCGGCATGGCGGGCGCGGGCGGCCAGTACCACCCCATAAGCCGCTGCGATGCCGATGGCCGGCGCGCCACGCACCCGCATCGTGCGGATGGCCTCGGCGACACCGGCGACGCTGTCGAAGTCTTCGTATTCGATGGAACCGGGCAACTGGCGTTGGTCCAGCACACGCAAAGCGTTGCCAGTCCAATGCAGGGCGCGGACGGTGTCGTTGGCGGAAGGATGGTCGTTATGGGCTGGCATGAAAGGCTGCGGACTGATGGGGGTGGGCGGGAAATCCCGGCGTAGTGTCGCATTTTATGCCGTCGGGCGGCTTGAAACCAAGCACGGGATTTGAAGAGCGGGGGATTGCGAAGAAAAGGGCTTAAGCTGACGCTTAAGCCCTTTACTAGTTTTGAGAGCGAGAATTTAGGCGGCAGGCCCCGCCGCCAACCCCGTCAGTTAGGGGAATACCGACGCCACCAAGCCACTGGACGGGGCGTTGAGGGGGTGCCGATGGGGGCGAGATGGCCTTCGAACTGGCGGACGCAGTTTTGCCAAGCGTAATTCAAGGCGTATTCGCGGCAATCATTTGGATCTAGGCGCAATGCGGCGAGTGCTGCTTTTCGCAAGTCTTCGTCCAGGCAGCCTACTTTAGGGTCAAGGATCACATCGACGGGGCCGCGCACCGGAAATGCCGCGACCGGCACGCCGCAGGAAAGCGCCTCCAGCAGAACCAGGCCGAAGGTGTCGGTCAGGCTGGGGAATACAAACACATCGGCGGCGGCCATGGTTTGCGCCAACTCTTCGCCGAGCTTGTAGCCGACAAAACGCGCCTTGGGGTATTGCTTTTCCAGTTCTTCCCGTTGCGGGCCGTCGCCGACGATGTACTGGGTGCCTGGTAAATCCAGTCCCAGAAAAGCTTCCAGGTTTTTTTCGACAGCCACCCGGCCGGTGTAGAGGAAAATCGGCCGGGGGGCGTCCAGATAGGCTTTATCGCGGGGCCGGAACAATTCCGTCTCCACGCCCCGCGACCACAGCACCGGGTTCTTGAAGCCACGTTGTCGCAATTCATCGATCAAGGCGGGGGTGGCCGCCATGATCCGTTCGCTGCCGGAATGGAACCAGCGCAGGAAGGCGTAACCCCAGCCCAAGGGAAATTTGAACCGGAGATTGAGGTATTCGGCGAAACGGGTATGGAAGGACGTGGTGTACGGGAGTCCTTGGTCGCGGCAATAGCGGCGGGCAGCCAAGCCCAGCGGTCCTTCCGTGGCGATATGCACGGCTTCAGGCTGGAATTGACTGAGCCGCTGCCTAAGCCTGCGTCCGCAGCCCAGCGCCAGCCTAATTTCGCTATAGCCGGGGCAGGGCCAGTTGGCGAACTGATCCGGCGTGAAGGTCTCGACCACATGGCCGACCTTGCGCAAATGCTCACAGGTTTTTTGCAGGGTGGTGACGACACCATTGATTTGTGGTCGCCAGGCATCGGTGATCAGGGCGATTTTCAACTCGGGATTCCTCTGACGGTGACCACTATAGTTCGGCGCTTAATGGGATTCGGCGCATTGCGGACGCTACAGGATGTCCTCGCGCCTCTTGTAAGGATAGCGGGTCGATATGACAGGGAGGTAACTGTTATATGGCGGTTTGATGACACTCAGGTATTTCCCGCGTGGCGGTGAAGGATTGTCATATTGGCATGTTAAGCTTCACCCGTCCTAATTTAAGCGAGGAGCGACAGGCGTGAATCCCGGCGATCATCGGCGCGACGGTGCCAAGAGCTTGCCCGAGTTAGATGAACTTCTCTTCATGACCGAGCATATGCACGGGTTAGGACGGGTGGAAACCCTCGCCACCTTGGAGGATCAAGGCGTCTCCCTTCCGCTGCTCGCACTGAGTTTCGGCCCCGACGATCCCACCGCCCCGGTGTTTGCCGTGTTTGGCGGTGTGCATGGGCTGGAGCGCATCGGCACACGGGTGGTTCTGTCCTACCTGCAAACGCTGCTGGAACTGGCCCGCTGGGATCGCAGCACACAAAGGATGTTCGAGTCCACCCGTTTGTTGATGATACCGCTGGTCAATCCGGTCGGCATGTCGCTGCATCTGCGCGCCAACGGCAACTTCGTCGATTTGATGCGCAACGCGCCGGTGGATGCGGTCGGCTTGCAGCCTTGGCATTTGTTCGGTGGCCACCGGCTGACCCCGCGCCTGCCTTGGTATCGCGGAATTGAGGGCGCTCCGATGGAAGCAGAGACCCAGGCGGTGTGTGATTTTGTCCGCCGCGAAATTTTCCCTGCCAAGCTGGCCATCGGCATCGACATCCATTCCGGCTATGGCGTCGTGGATCGCCTGTGGTTTCCCTACGCCAAGACCCGCGAACCTTTCGCCGGGGTGGCGGAAGTGTTTGCGCTGAAGCACTTGCTGGATCGCGCCTATGCCCGTCATGTCTACCACATCGAACCGCAATCGCGGGAATATCTCGCCCATGGCGATTTGTGGGATTACCTCTACGACGGATACCGTGTAGCCCAGCCGGAAGGCTGCTTCATTCCCTTCACCCTGGAGTTGGGCTCTTGGCTTTGGGTGAAGAAAAACTGGTGGCAATTTTTCTCCCGCATCGGCCTGTTCAACCCCCGCATACCGCACCGGGAGCGGCGCATCCTGCGGCGGCATCTGTACCTGCTCGATTTTCTCTACCGTGCCACGCAGTCGCCGGAACCTTGGGCATTTCCCGACGGACATCGGCGCGAGCGCCGCATCGCCCAGGGCCTAGAGCTTTGGTATGGACGAAAGTAAGCTTGCCCACTGGGTTTTCCTGCGCGGTTTGGTCAGGGAAAGCGCACACTGGGATGATTTCCCCGTGCGCTTCGCCCAAGCCATTCCCGGCGCACGGATACATCTGGTCGATCTGCCCGGCAACGGCCGGCATTGGCGGCAGCCCAGCCCGCTTTCCCTCCGCGGGATGGTGGACGCGGCCCGTCAAGATGCCTTGGAGCTGATGAAGGCGGAAGGGCAGGCCGGACAACCGTTTTATTTGCTGTCCATTTCTTTGGGGGGCATGGTCGCGGTGGAATGGGCACGTCGGCATCCCGCCGAGCTGGCCGGGGCGGTGCTGATAAACACCAGCCTGCGCGGCCTGAGTCCCTTGCGCCAACGCCTTTCCTGGTATTGTTGGCCGCTGCTCGCCCGCATCGCCGCGACGGCAGATGTGGCGAAACGTGAGGGTTTGATCCTCGAACTGACTTCCGCGCTGAGTCCGCCGAAGACCGGCCTGATCGAAAACCGCGTCGCCATCCACCGGTGCCATCCCGTGCGGCTCGACAATGTGTTCCGCCAACTGTGGGCGGCGGCCCGGTTTCGCCCACCCCATGAAAAACCGGCTATTCCGCTGCTGTTATTGAACAGCTTAGGCGACCGCATGGTCGATCCCGGATGCACGGAAGCCATTGCCCGGTTGTGGAATTTGGCACCACAAACCCATCCTTGGGCCGGGCATGATTTGCCCTTGGACGATCCTGAATGGGTTGCGGCGACGGTCTGGGATTGGTTGGCGAAGGTGTAGGATCGCCATAACTGCCCACGTCGTGGGCGGCTTCATGCCTCCGCATTGCCAAGTTTGCGGCTTTTATCCTCAGGCTGGGGAAAAAGGGCCGCCAAGACTTGCTTGCGCATGGTTTGCGCGAGGACATCGCGGTGCAGGCCGGAGGGCAATGGCTGGCAGTAGTGGACACGCAGGGGGATGCGCTCAAGTTTGAGGATTCGCAGCAGATGGGGAAAGAAATCTTCTTCGCCGATGAAGGGCGCGTATTCCCTGGCCTCGCTTTGGTATTCCAAGCCAATGGCTTGCACTTGGACATGGGTTAGTTGTGCCGGGTGCAGCAGTTTGGAATGGAAGCGCAGCACACGCCCGCCGTCGGTCGTGGTGCCTTCGGGGAATAGCATGATCTGCCGACCTTGGCGCAACTGCCAAGCCATCTGTTCCGCGATGGAGGAAGTTTGCTCCGTGTCGCCCCGGCGCACGAACAAGGTGCCTAGGCGGCGGGCCAGATAACCCATCACCGGCCAATCGGCCACTTCAGCCTTGGCGATGAACAGCAGCGGGTGCCTAGCCCCTAAAATGATGATGTCCAACCAGGAAATGTGGTTGGCGACCCATAGCCGGGTTTCCGGGCTGGGATTGCCGACGGTTTCCACCTGGATGTTAAGGATGTGGCAGATCGTATGGCACCAATGGCGGCGGATGAGTTCTTGCAAATAAACCGCCCGGCGACCCAATAGCAGGGTTGACAAAGGCCAGATGAAACCCGTCGCGGCCACGCCCCACAGGAACATGCCCGCGATAAGCGCGGCTTTAAGCCATTGCCGTGATCGTCGCATGGACATCCTGTGACTTGGTGGCGATGTAGCGTTTTTCATAGCGGTTTTGCAGGCGCGTCAAATCCAGCAGGATGAACACATCCATGACGTTGAAGTCTTCGTCCCAGTAAGGGTCTCCGCAGACTTGCGCACCTAGGCGTAGATAAGCTTGCAACAATGGCGGGATGCCGCTTTCATCTTGCTGGCAGCGCTTCCAGGCGGGAACCGGGTTTTTCGACCGGACCGCCAGTTCCTCCGGGCCGAATTGCCGGGGTTCGATCTGGCGGTAAACCGCATCGACCGCGAAGCCATGCGGCCCCGGCGTGATGCTGGCGCAACCCATCAGGTAGTTGAAGCCGCCCCGGTAGACGTACTCGGCCAGCCCGTTCCAGAGCGTGGACAGCACGACGCTGCCACGATGGCAGGGATCGACGCAAGTACGGCCAATTTCCAGGAAGCGGCCGGGCAGGGTGCGCACACTGGTTAGGTCGAATTCATCTTCAGAATAGAAATGGCCGAGCTTTGCGGCTTGCGTGTCCGTCAGCAAGCGGGTGCATGCGACAATGTGGCCGGTGTTGATTTCGCGCACCAGCAGATGGTCGCAATAATCGTCGATTTCGTCATAGTCCAGCCCGGCTATGCGCGTATGCAGGCGGGCCCCCATCTCCTCGGCGAAAACCCGGTAACGCAATCCCTGGGTCGCACGGATTGTGCTTTCGTCTCGGGCGACTTCCGCCAAGTAACGGTGAGTCCGGACTTTGTGCGCTTCTTTCTCTAGTGCTGACATGAAAACTCCCGTATAGGCATTTGAACTACCTAAGATACGGAGGCTAAGTGATAAAACCGTTACGGGCCGGTGACGGAATGATGAAGTGTGCCAGTTGGCGGGGCTTCTGCGGTTCTGCTTGTGCCTTGGGCAATCCTCAATTCCCGGCGATTTACGGCAAGCGCATTCTCTGGGTTAGAATATGCGGCATTTAACGGATCAACTTCGGACAGCTATGAAACAACAGACTATTGGCTTCATCGGCGCGGGCAATATGGCGGGCAGCTTGATTGCCGGGCTGTGGGCGGACGGCTACGACCCTAAAAAAATCTGGGCGTCCGATCCCGACTCGGAAAAGCTTGATTCGCTCGCCAGCCGTTTCGGCGTCAACACCACGGCCAACAACCTGACCGTGGTCGAGAACGCGCAAGTCCTGGTGTTGGCGGTCAAACCCCAAGCCATGCGCGAGGTCTCCTTGGGGCTGGCGGCCACGGTGCAACGCTGCCAGCCGTTGGTCATCTCCCTGGCCGCCGGCGTGACCGAAGCTTCCATCGACCGTTGGCTGGGTGGCGGCAACGACATCGTGCGCTGCATGCCGAATACCCCGGCCCTGGTGAAAACCGGCGCGACCGCCTTGCATGGCAACGATAACATCAGCGCCGAACAGCGCAGCCGCGCCGAGGCGGTGTTGCGGGCGGTGGGTGTGGCGGTGTGGGTGGAGCGGGAAGAGTTGCTGGACGCCGTCACCGCCCTGTCCGGCAGCGGGCCGGCCTATTTCTTCTTATTCATGGAGGCCATGGAGGAGGCTGCGTTGAAATTGGGTCTGGCACCGCAGACGGCGCGCCTGTTGACCCAGCAGACCGCCTTGGGTGCGGCGCGGTTGGCCATCGAGTCGGACGAATCCCCCGCCGATCTGCGCCGCAAAGTGACTTCGCCGGGCGGCACCACGGAACGGGCCATAGGGAGCTTCGAGGAGGGTGGGTTGCGGACATTGGTCCTGGATGCGATGCGGGCGGCCGAGAACCGCGCGGTCGAGTTGTCTAGGGAACTGGGGGATGGACAATGAGCGAAAGCTACTTGGCCGGCCCGGCGGTTTTCCTCGTCGAGACTTTGTTTGGCCTTTATGTTTTTGCCTTGATGTTGCGCTTCCTGTTGCAGTGGCAGGAAGCGGATTTTTACAATCCGATTTCGCAATTTCTGGTGAAGCTAACCCATCCGCCCCTGCGCCAGTTGCGGCGGTTCATTCCATCCATCGGTCGCATGGACACGGCTTCCGTGGTGCTGATGCTGGTATTGCAATCTCTGGACATCTATCTAGTATCCTCCCTCCAGCAATTCCGGATTAGCCCAGCCAGCTTGGCCGTGGCGGCATTCGCGCAGTTGTTGGAAGTGCTGTACGACATCTTCTTTTTTTCCATCCTCATTTCCGCGCTATTGAGCTGGTTCGCGCCCGGCGGCTACAATCCGGCCATATCCTTGCTACATAATTTGACCGAGCCATTGTTGCGCGGAATCCGCCGTGTCCTGCCGCCGATGGGGGGGGTGGATCTTTCCCCTCTGTTGGCGCTGATCGTCCTTCAGTTCGCCAAAATGGTGATTTTGCCGCCTCTTCAGCAACTGATCGCCATGTTAAACTAGACTGCGAACGGAATTGCTCTAAAATTTAGCTTCACTTGTGGGCTTATAGCCTGTTTGACGGGATGACATGATCAAAGGCCAGAGATGAGCATCATTCAGCTCCAAGAAAAACTGCACGGATACGGGCAGTGGCGGGAACAACTGATTCAGGCGATGGATCAGTACACCCAGTGGCTTGACACCTATGAGGTTGGCGGCGAAGGGATTCATGAGACGATTCAGAACATGCGGGAAAGCCTGCGTAACGACCGCTTGGTGGTGGCGTTCGCGGCGGAGTTTTCCCGTGGCAAGACGGAACTGATCAACGCCCTTTTCTTCTCGGACACGGGGGTGCGGCTGCTGCCTTCCCTGCCGGGGCGGACGACCATGTGTCCCACCGAAATTTTTTATGACCCTGCGGAGGGCAGTTACATCCGCCTGCTGCCGATTGAAACCCGGCTTAGCGACATCACCTTGAGCGAACACAAGCAGCGCCCGTTCGCCTGGTTGCAGATCGACTTGGACCACACTTCTCCCGTGCAAATGCAGGAGGCTTTCCAGGAGTTGGCGGCGGTCAAAAAAGTCTCCTACAGTGATGCCGTCAAGCTTGGGCTTTACAACGAGGAAATCCACGGAGGCGGCTCGTCTGGCTTGCCCGGTACCGTAGAAATTCCCTGTTGGCGCCACGCCTTGATCAGTTTCCCGCACAAATTGCTCAAGGAAGGCTTGTCGATACTCGACACGCCTGGCCTGAATGCCTTGGGCGCGGAGCCGGAACTGACTTTGCGCATGTTGCCCAGCGCCCAAGCGATCATTTTCGTGCTGGCCGCCGACACTGGCGTGACCAAAAGCGACCTCGACATGTGGAGCAACCATGTGCGCGGCTCGCGCCATGCCGGCAAAAAAGGCTTGGCAGTGGTGTTGAACAAGATCGACTCCATGTGGGGCGATCTGGGGGGCGAAGAGGCGACGGAAAAATCCATACGTTCGCAGGTCAGCGAGACCGCCAAGATCTTGGGTGTGGACGAAGTGCTGATCTTCCCGGTTTCAGCCAAACAGGCCTTGTTGGCCAAGGTCAAGCGCGATGATGTGTTGCTGGAAAAAAGCAGGCTGAAGAACATCGAGGAATATTTGTCCGGCACCGTCATCCGTGACCGGCAGGCGTTGCTGCGCGAGACGGTGACCGCTAGTGTGGGGCGGCTCATCCACGAGTCCTTGAGTCATCTCGAAATCGAGGTCGTGGACGCCGAGCGCCAACTGCAAGGGATGCGCCAGATCGATGTGAAAAACCAGGACATGACCAGCCACTTGATGGCGGAAACCCGCGAGCAGCAAACCCGTTATTTGGCCAGCGTGGACAGTTTCCAATCCGGACGCAAAGTATTCGTGGTGCAGGTCAGGCTGTTGGTTGAAGCGTTATCGGCAAGCACCATCGACCCCATCGTCAGAAACGCCCGCAAGCAGATGGTGACCAGCCTGACCACGGTGGGCATGAAAGTTGAGATGAAAAAACTTTTTGATGAGTTGCATACAACGATGGAAAAAGCCACGGGAATCACTGAGGAAACCCGGCAACTGACTAAGGCCATCTATAGCCGGTTTGAAGACGAGCATGGTTTCAACGATTTGAAGCCGGCGGCTTTTTCATTGCGCAATCACCAAGTCGAG
Source organism: uncultured Gammaproteobacteria bacterium (assembly GCA_963753955.1). Lineage (GTDB taxonomy): Bacteria > Pseudomonadota > Gammaproteobacteria > Methylococcales > Methylococcaceae > Methylumidiphilus. Next base: position 126,509 of record CAVWEM010000022.1, on the reverse strand, counting down.
TTGGAGAGGATTTTCGAGGAAGGCGAGGAGTTCCGCCAAAGTGCCGCCGCCACGCTGATGGAGCAGAGCAGCGTGGTTCACAAACTCTATAGCACTGTCATCGCGGAAGCCCGCGACCTGTTCGTCCAAGCCAACCAGGAGGCCACCGCTTGGGGAGCCAGCGCACTGGCCCCTTTGGTGCGCCGCATCAAAGACCGCAAGCGGATGATCGAAAGTCGGCTGGAGGTTCTGCGCAAGGTGAACGAGTCTAGTGAAACCCTGGATGTCGAGATAGCCGAACTGGAAAAAAAGTTGGTGCCATTGCAGAAGCAGTACCGTAGCCTGAAGCAAATCCAGCATATCCTGTCCCCAGAATCTGACGAGATCCAGACCGCTAATCCCGATCACGGCTAGGCGTGGTTGCGGCCAATCCTCTCGAACAGCAAATCCCACACGCCATGCCCTAGGCGCTGGCCGCGCGCTTCGAATTTGGTCGGTGGCCGATAGACCGGCCGTTCGCTGAAGCTGCCTTTCCCCGCCTGATTGCGTAGGCTAGGCGTGGCCTCCAAGACCTCTAGCATCTTTTCCGCGTAATCTTCCCAATCAGTGGCGCAATGCAGGATGCCGCCGGGCTTCAGCCTGTCGGCTAACAGGGCTACGAATTCGCTGTTGATCAGCCGCCGCTTGTGATGGCGTTTCTTATGCCAGGGGTCGGGAAAAAAAACCTGGATGCCGTCCAGGCTGTTTTCAGCGATTCTGTCGCGCAAGATTTCCACCGCGTCCGTGCAATACACCCGGACATTGCGCAAGCCTAGCTCTTCCACCTTCAGCAGCAAATGCCCCACTCCCGGCCGATGCACCTCGATGCCGAGGAAATTCTTCTCCGGGGCGCCCAGTGCCATCTGCGCCAAGCTTTCCCCGTTGCCGAAGCCGATTTCCAGGATCAACGGCGCTGCCCGCCCGAAAGCCTCTTGGGGTTTGAAAGCCAGCTCGGGGTCGAGGCCGAAAACCGGCCAGAGATTTTCCAGCGCCGCGTTCTGCGCCGAGGTGATGCGGCCTTGGCGCAGCACGAAACTGCGGATGGGTCGTTGCCTGTTGGTTTCCGATGTGTTCATGGATTCGACGGTCATGGTCGTTTAAGCAATGGGACGCAAATTGCGCAGAAAATAAGGCATTTCCAGTCCCATCCGGATTTCCAGCTCGCGGGCATGGGGATGCAACCGTCGTAGGTTGGATGGGTCGACCTCTTCGCCCAGCCCCAAGCCGATCACATTGCCCCGATTAGGCACCGCCAGCCTGAGCGCCCGCCCTGGAAAATAGCGTTTCAGCAAAACGGTCGATTGCCTGAGCGTGACCGCGTGGGTTCCCCATAGGTTCATCGACAAGACGCCTTGGGGACGCAAAAGGCGGACGCAGTTGGCAAGAAAATCCGGGGCGTTGACGGAGGCATCCATGCCCAGATGGTCGTAGGCATCGACCAGGATCAAATCATAATCCTGCGGCCTGTGCGCGCTTAGGGCCTCAACTTGCTGGCAAGCGTCGGTGATGTGGATGGTTAGGCGCTCGACGCGGGGCAGGCCGAAATAGGCATGGGCGATTTCGGCGACCCCGGCCCTGCGTTCCACGGCATCCAGCCGACAGTCGGGAAATTGTTCCAGCAGGAACCTAGCCAGCGATCCACCGCCCAAGCCTATCAGCAACACCCTGCGCGGGTCGCCGACGAACAGCAGCGGGCTGAGCATGGCCCGGATGTAGGCCAATTCCAGGCGTTGCGGATTTTCAAGGGACAGGGCGCTTTGCCGGGGCGAGGTGCCGAAGTGCAGGGCGCGGACGCCATAGGTATCGACCACTTCCAACACACCGTCTGCGTCTCGCCCGTGGTAAATCAATTCTCCGCCGTAGCGTTGCATAGTGGGGTTTCACGAATTCTGCTGTGGCATATCACATACAGTTGTTGGTCGTATGCGTCCACGATTGGGCTAAAGTCTTGGGATTCAATGGTTCCAGGGAATGGCATGGAGAGTGCTGTATTATACATCGCATAACCTCTCTTCAGGACTGCAACCCAGGGGCCGGCTACTCTACCATCACGATTCTGCTTTTTTCTTGCCTATCCTAACCTATCCCTCTCGTTTTCCCTCACTCCGCCCCTGGTTTTTTTTGATGTCCGCTGTTTTGGCCTAAAATAGCCGTCATTGCCGGATTTTCCGGAATTTTGAACGGAGCCACGAACGCCATGCGACAAATCACCGCCACCGAACTGAGCCAATGCCTGCGCAACGGCGAAGCCTCTCCGTTGCTGCTGGATGTGCGTGAGCCGCACGAATTTGGCTACTGCCATATCCAAGGCAGTGTCAACATCCCCATGGGCCAAATCTCCGCCAGGTTGGCCGAGCTAGACCCGCAACGGGAAACAGTGGTCATCTGCCATCACGGCATGAGAAGCGCACAGGTCGCCAACTTTCTCATTGGCAAAGGCTTTGCCAATGTCATCAATCTGGCTGGGGGCGTGGCCGCTTGGGCCGGACAAGTCGATGCATCGATGCCGACTTATTGAATATGATTAGCGTGATCCAACGGGTGTCACAGGCGGAGGTGGCGGTCGAAGGGGCGAAAGTGGGGAAAATCGGGCGCGGCATCCTGGCCCTGGTGGCAGTGGAACGTGGCGATACGGAAGCCCAGGCCGGACGTTTGGCCGAGCGCATCCTGGGCTATCGCATCTTTCCCGACGTCGAAGGCCGCATGAACCTCAGCGTGGCGGATATCGGCGGCGAATTGCTGCTGGTCTCCCAATTTACCCTAGCCGCCGATACCCGCAAAGGGACACGGCCTAGCTTTACCCCTGCCGCCGCACCGGACGAAGGCAGGCGGCTGTTTGGTTATTTCGTGGAGCAGGTGCGGCAGAGGCATCCCCGCATCGGCACCGGCCAGTTCGGCGCGGACATGCAAGTTGCCCTCATCAACGACGGGCCGGTGACGTTCACCTTGCGCGTTCCGCCCGGCAATTCCTAACACCGACACCGGATAATATCCTTATCAAATATAAAGCGGGGCCATCTTGCGCCAAGCCGAAGCGCGATGCGCCCTCCCATCCCAGATATGCAAGGCGTGGCGGATGCCTTTTTCGCCCAAGACCCGGCTCAATTCGAGATTGTTGTCGAGGAAGGGATCGTCCCGGCCTATGGTCAGGACGATGTCCATGGTGCGCAAATGCCCCAACCGCTGTTCGCAGTGCAGGTTCGGCAGAAAATGGCTGGGATTGTGGAAATAAACATTTTCGTCGTGATAACCGTCAAACAAGTCCCGGAACGACTCCACATTCAGGGTCAGATCGTAGCGGCCGGAGAAGGCGCTGAGCTTTTTGAACAAATGCGGATGGCGGAAGGCGAGGTTGGCCGCGTGGTAAGCCCCCAGGCTGGAACCGTGGGCGATGGTGCAGGGATGGCGGTTGATGGAAGCCATGAACGGCAGCACTTCGTTGAGGACGTAATCCTCAAATTGCATATGGCGGCGGACCCGGTCGGCAGGGTGTTTCCAAAAACAATAAAGGCTATCGTGGTCGATGCTGTCCACGCAGAACAACTGGATCTGCCCCGAGTTGATCTTTTGCTCCAAAGACCGCACCAGGCCGATGTTCTCGTATTCGTAAAACCGTCCGTCGCGGGTGGGAAAAGCCAGCACCTTCGCCCCGGCATGGCCAAACACCAACAACTCCATGTCGCGCCCCAGGCGCGGGCTGTGCCAGCGGTGATATTCTCGTTTCATAAGGGATCAAAGAAGCGTTGCAAATCATGGAACAGCCGCGACTCTTGTTCTACCTTCGCAGGATAATCGAAATGACCACCGTCCACCACAAACAACTCCTTGGGCCGGCCAGCGCGTTGTACACGGCGAACTGCCCGGGAGGTGCCACTGCGGGATCGAACAGGGCCGCCGTCACATGCGTCGGCACCGTAATGTGCCGGGCGGCCAAGGCCGCATCATAATATTGCAATGTTTCCATCACATGACCGCGTCGCCGCTCAAAACGCGCCACCGCGTCGCCGCTGCCTATCGTGGGCAAAGTCAGGCGCAAGGGCTGGTGGCCGAAAGTCGGGACATTTAACGCCCCGCGCTGGATGCGCCCGTCCCAGGCCATCGCCATGGCCCCTATGCCGCCGCCGAAACTCGTCCCCTGGTAGCCTATATGCCCCTCGACCTGGGGAAACAGCGCCTGCAACACCGAGACGCCGACCCACACATCTTCCACGCAACCGCCGATGAGATAGCGCTGCGGCTTGTCGATGTCATGCAGCACATGATAAGCCGGGTTGTCGGAAACATCCTCGTCGGCGGCTGCGCGACAAGCCGCGAAAACAAAGGAACAGATAAACCGCCTCGCTTATCGGCAGATCGGCATCCGGCCCGTCGCGCCCGCCGTAGCCATGGCCGACGACCAATCCCCGCCGAACCGGCCCCGTCTTCGGCGTCAACAGCCAGCCTCCGATGCGAAAGCCGTCGGTGGAATCATAAACGATGTCCGTGACCTCGAAACCTGGATGAGTCTCACGGCTTGCGGACAAATCGGCCTTGGGATGTATTCGCAAGGCCCTTGCGTAACGGGCCGTCCAGAAAGCCGAAAAACCGTCCGGTTCCGGCGGAGGCACCACCGTGAGCAAGGACTGCAAGGTGTGGCCATAGCAAGGATCAAATGAATAATAATGGCGAAACAGAGACATGCGGATAGGGGAAGAGACTAGTCGGAAAATGGACGGGGGAGGATAACCTCTGGACGCGGAACCTCCGCTACGCGGAAACTCAGGCATTTCACCCTATTGGGCCGCGCTTGGCAACCTCTGTATGCGGTGCCACCCACCTTGGCCGACGCAGATCTAAGGCTCTTCCTCGAAACAATGTGGGCCTTCGGAAAAGAAAAATCCATTAAACTGTTGCAAATCCTACGCCGAATTGGTACAATTCTTCATATCGACGCGGGGTGGAGCAGTCTGGTAGCTCGTCGGGCTCATAACCCGAAGGTCATAGGTTCAAATCCTGTCCCCGCTACCAATAAAAACAAAGGCTTACTGATGAAAATCGGTAAACCTTTTTGCTTTTTTATGCCCATGTAGCCCCTATGTAGCCTTTGGCGGTCAATCCGCCGTCAGCAGTCCTGCCTTACCCATCAAATATCGCCTTTGCGCTCCCGGTGCCGCCCGTCCATACCGAAATCATTTCGCGTAGGCAACAGGCAACTGATCTTGCAACCCTTTTGTGGACACCGTTGTCATTAAGCGGCCTTCCTGTTCTCGAAGTCCCTGGGCGATAGGTAGTTCAAGGTCGAGTGCGGCCGGACGGGGTTGTGGTAGGCTTCGATGTACTCGAAGATGTCCGCCTTGGCTTCCTCTCGGGTCTGGTAGTGGCAGTCGTTCACCTGCTCAACCTTCAGCGAGTGGAAGAAGCTCTCCATGGCGGCGTTGTCGTGGCAATCGCCTTTTTTGCTCATGCTGCACAGGAAGCCGTGGCGCTCCAAGACGGCCTGGTAGTCCCCCGAGGCATACTGTTTGCCCCGGTCGGAATGGGCGATGAGTCCGGCCTCCGGCCTGCGCCGCCAGACGGCCATGGTGAGGGCGGAGACCACCAGCTCCCGCGTCATCCGCCTGTCCATGGCCCACCTGACCACGGCGCGGGAATACAGGTCGGGCACGGCCGCCAGGTACAGCCAGCCTTCCTCGGTTCAGACGTAGGTGATGTCGGCCACCCACTTTTGGTTTGCCGCCTCTGCCCCGTGAAGTCTTGCCCCAACCGATCCGGGGCCACCGGCAGGGTGTGCTTGGATTGCGTCGTGGCTTTGAACTTCTTCGCCGCCTTGGCCCGCAGGCCCAGCGCCCGCATCCGCTTCGCCACCCGGCGGCGGCTCACCTGCCATCCTTCCGCCTCCAGTTCCAAGGCCAGGCGCGGCGCGCCGTAATGGCCCTTGAGGAGGGCGAAGATCCGCTGAAAGTCGGCGTCCAGCCGACGGTTCTCCTCGTCGCGGGGGCTTTACCCTCGCCGCCTCCAGGCGTAGTAGCCGTTGCGCGCCACGCCCAGGACGCGGCACAGCGCCGACACCGAAAACACCTTCTCGTGGGCCTGCACGAAGGCGTACCTTACCGGGATTCCCTGGCAAAGTACGCCATCGCTTTTTTTAGGATGGCGGCCTCTTCTTCCTTCTGGGTTGGCGCCCGCTTCAGCCGGGCGATCTCCGCCGCCTGCTCGGCCTGGAGCGCACCGCCGCCTTCCGTCAGCCGGTGGCGGGTCACCCAGTTGTGCAGCAGGCTGCCCCCGTTCCTCAACTCCCGCGCCACCACGGCCACCGGCTGACCCCGCCAATACCCGTTTCACTGCTTGAAGCCGGTATTCGGGCGTGAACTTCCCTCGTGACTTCTTTTCGCTTGAACTCATTGAACACCTCTCTGATTGTCATCATAAATGAGGTGTCCACGTTATTGTGGCAAGATCAGAACGGATGGGGACGGTCGTGCGCGGGCACTGGGGCGTCGATAACGGCCTAAACGGGTCTCTGGATGTCGCCTATGGGGAAGACCAGGCGCGGATGCGCGAGGGCAACTCGGCGGAGGACTTCTCGATCCTGCGCCGCATCACGCTGAATCTGCTGAAACTGGACAAGACCGCCAAGGTCGGCATCAAGAACAAGCGGCTGAAAGCGGGCTGGGATGACGCTTATAGGGCAAAAATACTGGGAATTCAAGCTATTGCTTGATGCGATTGCCCTGGGAAACAACCCAAACCATCCCGCAAGAGCAAAAAACAACACTTCCCGCCGCCCTTCGGAGTAAAATTGCGCCCTTGATGCTGGCGCGAATTCCAAGAAACCTAAGCGCCAGCCGGAATCCGACACCCCTCGCCTCGCTAAAGGTAACATTCACATGTTCGATAACTTAACCCAACGATTTAACGACTCGCTCAAAAAGATTCGCGGCCAGGGCCGTTTGACCGAGGGCAATATCCAGGACACCCTGCGCGAGGTGCGCTCGGCGCTGCTGGAAGCCGACGTGGCCTTGCCCGTGGTCAAGGACTTCATCGAACAGGTCAAAGAGCGGGCGTTAGGCCATGAGGTGGAGAAAAGCCTGAGTCCCGGGCAGTCGCTGGTGAAGATCGTCCACGAAGAGTTGAAGGCCATCATGGGTACCGCCCATGTGAAGCTTAGTTTGGCTTGCCAGCCTCCGGCAGTCGTCCTGATGGCCGGTTTGCAAGGCGCGGGCAAGACCACCACCGTCGCCAAGCTGGCACGTTGGCTGAAGGAAAACGAGCGCAAGTCGGTGCTGGTGGTGTCCGCCGACGTGTACCGCCCGGCGGCCATCGAGCAGTTGAAGACCCTGGCTGGCGAAGTCAAAGCTGAGTTCTTCCCCAGCGATATTTCGCAAAAACCGGTGGACATCGCCAAGGCTGCCATCGACCATGCGCGCAAGAAATATTTCGATGTGGTTCTCGTCGACACTGCCGGGCGTTTGCACATCGACGAGGAGATGATGGCCGAGATCAAGCAAATCCATGCGGCGGTCAAGCCCATTGAAACCTTGTTCGTGGTCGATAGCATGACCGGACAGGACGCAGCCAACACCGCCAAGGCGTTCCACGACGCTCTGCCTTTGACAGGTGTCATTCTCACCAAGACCGACGGTGACGCCAGAGGCGGCGCGGCATTGTCCATCCGCCACATCACCGGCAAGCCGATCAAATTCTTAGGTGTGGGCGAAAAGACCGCCGCCTTGGAACTGTTCCATCCCGACCGCCTCGCCTCCCGCATCTTGGGGATGGGCGACATGCTGTCCCTCATCGAGGATGTGGAACGCAATATGGATCGGGAAAAGGCCGAGAAGCTGGCGAAGAAGATCCACAAAGGCAAAGCCTTCAACCTGGGGGACTACCGCGACCAGTTGAACCAGTTGAAGAGCATGGGCGGCGTGATGGCCATGCTGGACAAGCTGCCCGGCGTCGCCACGATGCCACAGCATGTGAAGGACAAGATCAACGAGAAGGAGTTGTACCAACAACTCTCCATGATCGATTCGATGACGAAAAAGGAGCGCGCCAACCCCGATATCCTCAACGGTTCGCGCAAGAACCGCATCGCCAAAGGCTCAGGCACGGATGTGCCGGAAATCAACAAGATGCTCAAGCAATTCGAGCAGATGCAAAAGATGATGAAAAAGTTCAAGAAGGGCAACAGCTTGGCGGGCATGATGCGCGGGGTGAAGGGCGCGATGGGGCGGCGGACGCCGATGATGTGATGGGGCTCGGCATCTGAGACGTCTCGGACGGAGTCCATACCCCGTCCGGCGTGTGGTGGGACTGCCTAGCCGATGGCTTGCAGCAGCAGCTTGTTGAGCTTGTGGACAAAGGCCGCAGGGTCTTCGATGGTGCCGCCTTCGCTGAGCACGGCTTGGTCGAACAAGATCTGCGTCAGATCGGCGAAGCGGGTTTCGTCGGCTTCGTCCCTGAGCTTGGCGATCAAGGCGTGGTTTGGGTTGATCTCCAACACTGGCTTGCTGCCGGGGACGTTTTGTCCGGCCTCCTTGAGGATGCGCTCCATGGTGCGGCTCATGCCATAGGCCTCACTGACCAGGCAAGAGGGAGAGTCGGTGAGTCGCTGGCTGAGGCGCACATTGGCGACCTTGCCATCCAGGGCTTTCTTGATCTTGCCGAGCACTTCCTCGAAATCCTTGCCGACCGCCTCGATTTCTTCCTTTTCCTTCTCGTCTTCCAGCTTGCCCAGATCCAGGTCGCCCCTGGCGATGGATTGCAGGTGCTTGCCTTCGTAGTCGGTGAGGTGATCCGCCAGCCAAGAGTCCACACGCTCGCCCAGCAATAGGACTTCCAAGCCTTTTTTGCGGAAAATCTCCAGATGCGGACTGTTCTTCGCCGCTGCCAAACTGTCGCCGGTGATGTAATAGATAGTGTCCTGGCCTTCCTTCATGCGGCTGATGTAATCGTCCAGGCTGACTTCTTGGGCGTCAGTGCTGGTGGACGCGAAGCGCAGCAGCTTGGCAAGACGATCCTTGTTCTTGAAGTCATCGATGACGCCTTCTTTCAGCACTTGGCCGAATTCTTTCCAGAATGCTTTGTATTTGTCCGGCTCGTTAGTGCGCCAGATCCTCGAACAGGCCCAGCAATTTCTTCACCGCGCCGGAGCGGATCTTCTCCAGCAGCTTGTTTTCCTGGAGCAGTTCGCGGGAGACGTTGAGCGGCAAGGAGTCCGAGTCGATCACGCCACGGATGAAGCGCAGCCAGCGCGGCAGCAGCTTGTCTGCGTCGTCGGTGATGAACACCTTGCGCACGTACAGCTTCACCCCATGCTTGGCATCGCGATCCCACAGGTCGAAGGGCGCATGGGATGGGATGTACAGCAGCAAGGTGTATTCGTTGTTGCCTTCCACCCGGCTATGCAGGCGGGCCAAGGGTTCCTTGAAGTCGTGGGAGACATGCTTGAAAAACTCGTTGTAGGCTTCCTCGCTGATGTCATCCTTGGACTTGGCCCACAGCGCGGAGGCGCTGTTGACAGTCTCGTATTCATCTGGCTTTTCGTCCTTGTCCTCGCCGTAATGCTCTTTTTTCATCTCGATGGGCAGGGAGATGTGGTCGGAGAATTTGCGGATGATGCCCCGCAGTTTCCATCCATCAAGGAATTCGTCCTCGCCCTCGCGCAGGTGCAGGGTAATCTTGGTGCCCCGGTCTGGCTTATGGATAGTTTCCAGCGTGAAGTTGCCTTCGCCAGTGGACTCCCAACGCACGCCTTCCTCCGGGTCGCCGCCAGCCTCGCGGGTTTCCAGGGTGACTTTGTCGGCGACGATGAAAGAGGAGTAAAAGCCGACGCCGAACTGGCCGATCAACTGGCTGTCCTTGGATTCGTCGCCGGTCAGCGATTCGAAAAAGTGGCGGGTGCCGGAGCGGGCGATGGTGCCGATGTTCTCGCGCACCTCGTCGCGGTTCATGCCGATGCCATTGTCGGTGACGGTGACAGTGCGCTTGTCCTTGTCAAAATCGACGCGGATCTTCAACTGGCTGTCGCCTTCGTACAGGCTTTCGTTGCTCAAGGCGCTGAAGCGCAGCTTGTCGGCGGCGTCGGAAGCGTTGGAGATCAGTTCGCGCAGGAAGATCTCCTTGTTGCTGTACAAGGAGTGGATCATCAGGTGCAGCAGTTGCTTGACTTCCGCTTCAAATCCTAGGGTGACTTTGTTCTCTGCAACAGTCATGGTGATTCGTTTTCCTCGTTGGTTTGGGTTGTCGGTGTGGGCCTGCTTGTGGCCTGCCAATAGAATATTGGGACAGCTTGGTTTTTTTCAAGCGGCGTTTTTGGGGCGGCGTCAGAACAGGTAAGGATGCGCCGCCTCGAAACCCGGCACCTTGGCCTTCGGTTTGAAGGCGGGAACAGCCCACGGATCTTGGGTCTGGCCCGCCAGGTGCTTCGCCAGCCACAAGCCTTGGCTGCGGGCCGGTGTGACGTAGGCGTAGATCCTGCCGTCGGGCAGTTCGGCGCAGTCGCCGATGGCATGGATGTCGGGGTCGGCGGTGGCGAGGAATTGATCCACCGCAATGCCCCGGCGGATTTCCAGTCCACAGGATTCCGCCAATTCCGTCCGGGGTTTAAAGCCGCAGGCGACGATGATGCCATGGAATCCGGATCGCAGGCCATCGGCCAGCTTCACCGCCAAATCTGTCCCCGAACCTGCAAATCCTTGCACTGTCTGGTCCCGCAGAACCTCTATGCCCAAGTCACCGCGCATGGTGCCTAGCAGGGTGGCCGAGTCTTCCTCCGCCAACTGCCTTTCCATCAGGCGGGGCAGGGCGTGGAACAAAACCACTTCGTCTCCCGCCTTGGCCAGGTCGGCGGAGATTTCACAGCCGATCAAGCCGCCGCCAATCACGGCCCAACGCGGGCGCGGCTGCTGGCGTTGGATGTCTTCGCGCAAGCGGCGCAAGGCGGCGAGGTCGGCCAGGCTGTTGAGCACATGGAACAAGCCAGCCTGTGAACGGAACGGCGGCGGCACCCAGGCTGCGGAACCGGTGGCCAGCACCAGCGTGTCGTAGCCTAGGGTCATGTCCTCGCCGTCTTTGCGGAAAACGAATTTTTTCGCGCCCCTGTCCAACCCTAAGACCTCCGCCCCGCCTTCCACGGCGATGTGGTTGCCAATCAGCACGGGGAAGGATTTGAGGACGATCTTGGTTTCGATGTCGCCACGGCTGAAGCCGTGGGATAGCAAGGGCCGGGAATAATAGCCATAGGTTTCGCGGGTCAGCAGTGTGATAAATGTTTCCCGTTCCAGTTTGCGGAATTCCTCAGCGAACGTGACGCCGGCTATCCCCGATCCGACCACGACGATGTGTTTAGGCATGGGGCTGCCCTAGACGACGATCAACTCGAAATCTTCCTTGCTGGCTCCGCAATCCGGACAAGACCAATCCTCGGGGATGTCTTCCCAGCGGGTTCCAGGCGCCAGATTGGAATCCTCATCGCCCAGTTCTTCGTCATAAATGAAGCCGCATACGATACACAGGTATTTTTTAAATTCAGGCATGGTTTTCTCCGGTTTTTTTAAGCCATTTGTTTCGCGGTTTTGAAGATTTCCGTCGCGTCTAGGATCAGGTCGTTTTGCTCGAACAAACGAGCGACGCAAGCCCGGTGCAGGGCCAGCTTGAGCGGGCCGAAGCCTAGCGGCCCCCAGACAATCTTGCCGTGGCGGGCTGCGCCCCGGTCCAACATGTCGATGCCGCCTATCCCTAAGGGCGGGGTGGTGTTGGCGTCGGCGATCAACTCCAGCGTGGGATTGTCGCGCCAATGTTCCTCTTTTAGCAATTCAACCCCTGCCGCGCCAGTGGCGAAGACGATGTGCGCCCCTTCGATGAGCTTGGCGCGGGCGTCTTCGTCGATGGCTTCCGCCGGGATCAGATGGACGCCGAAGCGCGTCTTCGTGTCGGCGCAGGTCTTTTCGGCTTGGGCGAGCCTGCGCGAAGTGACAAGCACGTGGGCGGCGCCTTCCTGGGCCAGCATGACGGCGGCGCGTTGGCCCACCGGGCCGGTGCCGGCCAGCACCACCGCTTTTTTGCCAGCGATGGCCCCGCTTGCGGCCAGTTTGGCGACGGCTGCCGCCGCCGTGGTGTTGCCGCCGTTGCTGTCCAGCATCACGGAGACGCGGAAGCCTGCGAAAAACCGGCTGTTGACCGCTTGCAGCAACGCCTGCCCGGCGGCCATGTTGCCGCCGCCGATGAAGATTGCGGTGTTTTTCTTGTCCTTCGGCGAGCGGGTGAAGATCGCCCCTTCGACCAGCGCACCGACATTTTCCGGGGTCAGTCCGCCATGGCCGATGACATGGTCGGCACCGCCGTCATAGCCGACCACAGTGTCGAATACGGAGGGATGGAGGTCGGTGTCAAACTGGAACAACAGTTTTTTCATCAATGATCCTGCTAGAAGTTTTATGCCTCGTCGGAGCGCTATCCTATAATAGTCGGCTATTTTAATGCATTGAACGGCCAACAGGAGAACCTTGCCATGATTAAAGACCAGACTCTTCAGCAGTTTCTCGACGGACTCGCTAGCAAGGCACCGACTCCCGGCGGTGGCGGCGCGGCTGCCGTCATGGGCGCGATGGGTGCGGCCTTGGTCAGCATGGTTTGCAATCTCACCCTTGGCAAGAAGAATTATGAGGCCGTGGAAGCGGAGATGAAGGCGACGCTGGAACGGGCCGAAGCTCTCCGCGCCCGTTTGGCCGACATGATCCGTGCCGACGCGGACGTGTTCGGCCAGGTCATGGGCGCTTACGGCCTGCCCAAGGACACCGACGCACAGAAGCTGGCCCGCGTGGATGCGATCCAGGCCGCACTGAAGTCCGCCACCCTCGTGCCTTTGGATTGCGCCCGTGCCTGCGCCGAACTCATCGCCCTCAGCCGGGTGGTCGCCGAGAAGGGCAACAAAAATGTCGTCAGCGACGCTGGCGTGGCGGTTTTGGCCGCTTATAGCGCGTTGAAAAGCGCCGCCCTGAATGTCTACGTCAATGCCGGGGCGATCAAGGACGAGGCTTTCGTCCAAGAGCGCATCGGCGAACTCGACGCCCTTTTGGCGGGCATGGACATCTCTGCCGAGGAAATCTACCAGGAGGCCAAAAGCAGGCTTTGATTCTTTTCTTATGGTTCTTATGGTGCCACGCTGAGGGCGCACAGCCTATCCTTGTCGAGGATGCGGATGAGCTTGGCTTGGACAGTGATCAACCCCGAGTCTTCCAGGCTTTTAAGGGCGCGGCTGACGGTCTCCAGGGCCAGCCCTAGGTAGTTGCCGATTTCCTGGCGGGTGAGGCTGAGTTTGATCTCCACCCCCGAGAAGCCGCGACGGCTGAGGCGATCGGAGAGGTCGAGCAGGAAGTTGACGACGCGCTCTTCCGCCGTGCGCTGGCTTAACACGAATCGGTCGGTCCCCATGTTGAGGGTCTTGCCGGCATGGCGGAACAGCTCCCGCAACAGGTTGGGCACTTCGCGGCACAGGCTGTCCAGATCCTCGCTGGGCATTTCGCAGTATTCCAAAGGCTCCAGGGCCAAGGCCGAGTAATGGTGGCGGTCGTCGGCGAGGGCGTCGAAGCCGAGCAGTTCGCCGGGCAACAAATAGCCGGTGAGGAATTCGCCCCCGTATAGATCCATGGTCATCAGCTTGGCGGTGCCTGATTTTATGGCCAGGATGCCGCGAAACTTGTCCCCCTGGCGATACAGGTAATCGCCCTTATGCAGCGATTTTTTGCGGCTGACGATAGCGCCGATGCGCTCGATATCTTTATGGCTAAGGCCACGCGGGATGCACAACTCGCTAAGGCTGCAGTTTTGGCAGGTGACCTGGAGCTTGGTTTTGATTTCGCGGGTTTTGGGTGGAGGCATGGTGAAGGGCTGGTTTCCACATTCTTATTGCAAAGCACAGGACTATTCTACCTCGCCCGTCCGATGCTTTCGACGGCTCGGGCCGCAAGTCGCGCCAAAATTGAGGGCGACGGGGCAGGGCGGGGATTCGTGTATAATCGCAGGCACGCCAGAGAGCCTAAAGCTGCGGCTCCGATTTTCCCGCAACCAATCCCCTTTTCGTGTCCAGCCTCCCACCCGCCATCGTCCAGGCCGACAACCTGTCCAAGCATTACGGCAAGCATTGTGTCGTCGACCGGATTTCCTTCCGTCTAGCCCAGGGGGATTTCTGCGGCATCCTCGGGCCGAACGGTGCCGGCAAGACTACCACGTTAAAGATGTTGGTGGGCAACACGCCCTCCAGCGGTGGCGAGTTGCGGGTGCTGGGCCTGCCCATTCCTAAGCAGGCCCGTGCCATGCGCCAGCGTATTGGCGTGGTGGCGCAGGCCGATAACCTGGATCAAGATTTCACCGTGGTGGAAAACCTGCGTGTGTATGGCCGCTATTTCGGCCTGAAGCGCTCTGACATTGAACGGCGGATACCGGAATTGCTGGCTTTCTCCGCCTTGGAGGAAAAAGCGGACGCCACCCTCCACCAGTTGTCCGGCGGCATGAAACGCAGACTGTCCATCGCCCGCGCCCTGATCAACCGGCCTGAGTTGCTGATCCTGGACGAGCCTACCACCGGGCTGGATCCGCAGATCCGCCAGAACATCTGGCAGTTGCTGCGCCAGTTGCAGAAGGAAGGCCTCACGATCATTCTAACCACCCACTATATGGACGAGGCCGAGCGCTTGTGCGGGCGTATCATCCTCATGGATCATGGCCGCATTCTCGCCGACCGCACACCGGAAGAACTGGTGCGCGAATGCATTGAACCACATGTGCTGGAGGTCTACGGCACCAGCCTCTCCACTTGGCAAAAAGCTAATCCATTGAGCGCCCCGATCCGTTGCGAGCAGGTGGGTGAAACTTGTTTTTATTACGGGGCGGATTTGTCGGCTGTGGTGAAAACCTTGGACGGCTGGCCAGGCTTGCGCTATGCCTATCGTCCCGCCAATCTGGAAGATGTGTTCCTGAAGATGACTGGGCGGGAACTGCGCGATGCCTAGTTTTTTGCCGCGTTGGCTGGCGGTGTGGAGCCGCAATGCCTTGGTTTGGCGCAAGTCCATCAGGACAGCGCTGCTAGGCGGTTTCGCCGAGCCGGTGTTCAGTCTCTTCGCCCTAGGCTACGGTCTGGGCGGCTTCGTCGGCGAAGTCAAAGGCACGCCATACATCGCCTTCCTGACCGCCGGCATACTGTCCCTCAGCGCCATGAATGCGGCCACCTTCGAAGGGCTTTACTTGGCTTATACCCGCATGGCGGTGTTGAATACTTGGGACGGCATGATAGCCGCGCCTTTGAGTGTCGCCGACGTGGTCATGGGGGAGTTGCTGTGGATGGGCAGCAAGAGCCTGATTAGCGCCAGCCTGATCCTGTTGGTCGCCCTAGGCGCGGGACTCACCGCCGGGTGGGCGACATTGTGGGTGCTGCCGGTGGCCTTCCTCGCCGGGCTTTGTTTCGGGGCCATGGCCTTGGTGGTCACTTCCTATGCCCGCAGCTACGACTTTTTTGTTTATTACATCACCTTAGGGGTCACGCCGATGATTCTGCTAGGCGGCGTGTTCTTCCCGCCGGACTCCCTGCCCGAAGCGGTGCGCCTGGGCAGTGCCTGCCTACCTTTGCATCATGTGGTGGAGTTAATCCGGTCTTTGGTGTCAGGCCGCTTTGCATGGCCTATGTTGATCCATCTCGCCGTGCCTGCCGGGTTTGCCGTGGTTTGCGCCTTGTTTGCGATTTGGCGGTTCAAGCGGCGGTTGTTGCAGTAGTCTCATTCAATCGCAATCCTTGACCACCGCCACGCTTGGCCCCGGCTCCGCTTGGCGGCGATGGCTTCAAGCGACGCACGGCCTGTCGGCCCTCGGACTTCCAGCCACCATCGGTTGGCCAAGCCTATGCGGGGTTTAAGCAACACTTGGATGCCTTGGGCTTGATAGCGGCTGACCGCCTCGTCGGCCTGGTCTTTGTCATGCACAACGGCCAATGATATGGCGTGGCTATTTTCTCCCTGTTCCACCACCCAGGCATCCTTGAATCCTTTTTCAACCAGCATTTTGCGGTTGGCCCGGGCGGTTTCGAGGCTGTCCGTAGGCGGATAAAGGATCACATAACCGTTTTCGACCTCTGTTGATTTTTTCAATACCTGGCCTTGGCGGGTTCCTAGCATGTCCAGTGCCACTTGGGCTTGCTTGGCCGAAGCATATGGACCCAGCCGGTGGCAGGCTTCCCCCTTCTCCTCACCGGCGGGCGGCGGACTGTCTCCCTTGGCCTGCGTCGTGGTTGTGGCGGACGTTTCTGCCGCGACGGGGGCGGGTTCTGATGGAGCCTGCACGGGAGGCGCAGGCGGATGGGCGGCGATAACGGCCTCGATGCTTTGCGGGGGCGGGGAAGATGTCTGGGTCTGCGCCCCCGCCTGGGGCTGGGGCTGGGCGGGCGGTTCGGGGTTTTTGCCGGACACTTCCGCCAATTCTTTGACCAGCATGATGCGTTCCTCGGCAGGTGGGGCTTTGACCTGCTGTTCCTCTGTCGATGGGCGGCCCGCCCCCGTTTCCCACAGGCAAAACACGATATTGAGAAGGACAAGCAAGAAAAACAGGTATTTCATGCCGCCATCACCCAAAGCCCTTCGAGAACCAGGTCTGGGCGCAATTCGCAAGGAATTTCCAGCGCGGCGGCGATGTGGGGCGCGTCGCCGCCAGTCAGCAGCAGACTTGGCTGGCTTCCCACGCTCTGCACGGTTGTGCGGAAGGCGCGCTCGATCAGCCCCGCCGCCGCCTGGCGTGTGCCGCTGGCAATGGCGGCGGAGGTGTCGCGGGCCAGGCGGTCTCTGGGCCGGGTGTTTGCCAAGTCCAATCCGTGGGTACCTCGTGCCAGCGATTCGCGCATCAAACCCAACCCAGGGGCGATCAATCCACCCAAGTGCTTGCCTTCTTCGTCCAGGGCGTCGAACGTGATGGCCGTGCCGCAGTCGGCCACACACACGGCGCCTAGGCAGGCATGGCGCGCGCCGACCAAGGCCACCCACCGGTCCACGCCCAGCTTTTCAGGGTTTGCATAGCCGTTCGTCACGCCAAAGCCCTTCGCCTCGGAGCGTATGAAGCGGGGTTTTAGATGCCAATGGCGTTCCATCCAGTCTTCCAGGGCATCGGCGATGTCGGATCCGGCCACATTGGCAACCAGCGCTTGCGCGGGCGGTGGCATATTTTCCCAGTGATCCGCAAAAGCTGTTTGGCATCCAAGCCTGGCGAAAGGCTCGCCCGCCTCGATCCGGCTCCGCCTGGCCCGGCCCCATTTGACCCGGCTGTTGCCGATGTCGATGAGCAATAGGCTAGTCATGTAGACGCAGCCTCATGTCGCCGGAGGCGAATTCCCTGCGGCCACCCTCCTCGCAGTCCAGCAGCAACAGCCCTGCGTCGCTGACCCCGGCTACCGCGCCGACAATCGCTTTGCCGCCCACTTGCAAGACCACCCTGCGCCCGGTGTGGCAATGCCATCGCCGCCATTCTTCGATGCAAGCCCGTAATCCTAGTTCGGGATAATCCGCCAGCATACGCAACAGTTCCCCGAGCAGCAGGGCGGCGAGGCGGTTGCGCGACGGCGGCGAACCGCCGCTGATTTGGTCGAGGTCTACCCAGGCTTGGTCGATGGATTGCGCTGTGGCGGTGGTCATCCGCACATTGAGGCCGACGCCGATGACCACGGCGCAACGCCCATGGGCTTCGCCGGACACTTCCAGCAGGATGCCGCCCAGCTTGCGTTCCTGCCAGAGCAGGTCGTTGGGCCATTTCAGCCCCAAGCCATCCACCCCGGCCCGGCGCAGAGCGCGAATCAAGGCGACGCCCACGGCCAAGCTGAGTCCGGCGACGGCGGCATGATCCTCGAAGCGCCACAGCAGGGACAGGCAGATATTGCTGCCAAAAGGCGAGAGCCAGCTTCGCCCGATCCGGCCTTTGCCTGCGGTCTGGAACTCGGCTAGGCAAGCACAGCCGCTGGGCTGGCCTAAAGCGGCCTGATTCATCATGTACGTGTTGGTGGAGTCCAGTTGGTCGTGGATCTCCAAGCGGGTTAGCCGGGTTTTAGCCGCTTCGGCCAATTCCCCCAGGATCGCCGCTTCGTCCAGCAGATCCAAAGGCCGCGCCAAGCGGTAGCCCTTGCCGGAGACGGGCATCCACTTCCAGGCCAAGGTTTTGCAGTTCGTGGATCATCCCCCATACCGCCGTGCGGCTCAGGCCCAAGGTTGTGGCCAGATCCGTGCCGGAACGAAAGCTGCCGTCGGCGAGCAGTTTCAGCAGCGCTTTGCGTTGGGGAGGGAATTGCATGGCCTTCATTCCTTGCCTGTCCGCGATGCCCTGTCCAATTCCTTAAGCCGCTCCAGCTTCTCGCCAATCTTGATTTCCAACCCACGCGGAACCGGGTGGTAATAGTGCCTAGTCCCCATCTTGTCCGGGAAATAGTTTTCCCCGGCGGCATAAGCGTCCGGCTCGTCATGGGCGTAGCGGTAAGCCTTGCCATAATCCAGGCTTTTCATCAGCTTGGTCGGCGCATTGCGCAAATGCACCGGCACTTCCAGGCTGCCAGTGTTGGCGGCATCCACGCGGGCGGTGTTGTAGGCCGTGTAGACCGCGTTGCTCTTCGGCGCGCTGGCCAGGTAAAGCACCGCCTGGGCCAAGGCCAACTCGCCTTCCGGGCTGCCCAGCCGCTCTTGCACATCCCAGGCGTTCAGGCACAGTTGCAGGGCGCGGGGGTCGGCATTGCCGATGTCCTCGGAGGCGATGCGGAGGATGCGGCGGGCCAGGTAAAGCGGGTCGCAACCACCATCCAGCATCCGGCAGAACCAATACAAGGCCGCGTCCGGTGCGGAGCCGCGCACCGATTTGTGCAAGGCGGAGATTTGGTTGTAGAACTCCTCGCCCTGCTTGTCGAAGCGTCGCACACTGCCGCCGGCCAAGACCTGCTTGGCGACGGACTCGGTGATGGCCCGCTCCTCGCCGTCCAGCAAATCAGCGGTGATTTCCATCAGGTTCAATAGTTTGCGGGCATCGCCATCGGCGGCGGCGATGTACCAGCGGCGCAGCTCCTCAGGGAACTGGATAGCCGGCAACCCCAAGCCACGGGTTTCGTCGTGCAAAGCCCGCTCAATGACTTTCAGCAGGTCTTCCTCGGCCAGGCTTTTCAGCACATAAACCCGCGCCCGCGACAGCAAGGCGTTGTTCAACTCGAAGGACGGATTCTCGGTGGTCGCGCCGATGAAGAAAAATGTGCCGTCCTCCACATGGGGCAAGAAGGCGTCTTGTTGGGATTTGTTGAAGCGATGCACTTCGTCCACGAACAAGATCGTGCGGCGGTTTTCTTCGGCCAGCACTTTTTTGGCCGATGCCACCGCCTCGCGTATTTCCTTTACCCCCGACAGTACAGCCGACAGGCTTAGAAAAAAGGCATTGGCGTGATGGGCGATGAGCCGGGCCAGGGTGGTCTTGCCTGTGCCGGGCGGACCCCAAAAGATCATCGAATGCAGGCGCCCGGCTTTGATGGCCTGATACAAGGGCTTACCCGGCGAGACCAGATGCGACTGGCCGATGTACTCGTCCAGGTTCGCGGGGCGCAGGCGTTCGGCCAGGGGTTTGTGGGTTTCGGGTGGCACGGGTGTATAACGTTTAAGCAGTATGGGACACCGCTTGCCGTGCGTTTGCCGCAGCAGCATCCCGCATAAAAGAAGCCCTGATGCTCGGTATGTCTGGAATCGCCTTAGCCTGCCATCGCACAATTTTGATTTCCGCAGACTGCAATGCTTTGTCTTTCTTAGCATCTGCGGCTTGGCGATCTTTCCTTTGGTGTGTGGAGTCATCCAGTTCGATAACGGCGACAACGCTGGAATCCTTGTTGCACACCACGAAATCAACGCTCATGCGATTGATGCGATTAGACCAAGCTTGATAGTTGTTGCCTTTCTTCACCCCGAGCATTCTGGATAACTGAACCTGTGCGAGAATAATATGTTCGGGCAAAGCTTGGATAAGCCGGAAATAGAGAATTTGCTCAGGTTGCGAAAGAGGTTTCTTGGCATAGAAAGGCCATACTTCATCATCAATGCCACGACTCGCTTTAGCTTTGAGGATCGCCAAAACGACGATGATAACGATGAAAACAAACAGCAAGAGATACTTTGATCCCATTTTTATTTCCTAGGCGAAAAGTTGCCAAAAAATCCTTATTTATCTTCAAACACATCCACCCCGGCAGGCGGTTTGAAGTCGAACTTCGCCGCGTCCAGCTTGACTCCAAGTTTCAAATTGGAAAAATAAATCCGCGTGGACTGGCCAAAATTATCGCTCAATTCCATGCCGGTCAAGTTATCCCCGTCCAGCCCAATCAACACCTGTTTGAATCCGCTTTCCTCCTCTTTTGGAATGAGCTTGATCCAGTACAAACCTTCCTCCTTGTCCTGGGATTGGATGGTGAAATTCTTTTCCAAAGCCACCTCGCCACTGAGCAGCAGGGCAGGGGTGGAGCCTATGGCCTGGGTGATTTTCTTGGCTGTCACCTGCGCCAAGTCCACATCGTAAAACCAAACCTTGCCGCCGTTGGAGACGATTTCCTGTTGGTAAGGTTTGGTGTAATTCCAGCGGAATTTGCCTGGCCTTTGCAGGTAGAACTCGCCGCTGCTTTGCTTGCCAGCCTCGCCTTTCTCGTTCACCACCACTTGGCGGAAATCGGCTTGCAGACTGTTCGCCTTGGCAAGGAAGTTATGCAGGCGCTGGATGGGGCTGTCTTCGGCCACGGCAGGTAAGCTGATAGCCAACAAAACAGCCATTGTCAGAAATTTAATCATGGGATCTATCCAAACAAAGGAGGCAAATGTCAAGAATAGCTCATCTGGTTCAGTATTCAAGGCGGGAGGGGTCTTCAATGTCATCAGTGTCTGCAAGGAATTCAACGCGCTCATAAATGTCCGCCAAAGGCAATTCGCAAGCAATGGAAGGCAAGTTAATGCGGGTGTCCAATCCCGCTGCCACCGAGTACAGCCAAAACCCGTCTGCTTGACGCTGGAACAACTCGACCCTAGGCGAATTCGTGGAAACCAACACATAATCTTGCAGGGATTCCAAGCAAGTGCGATAGCGGTGGAATTTTTCGCCCCGGTCGAACAATTCCGTGCCGGGCGACAGGACTTCAATGATGAGCGTGGGATTCAACAGCACATCGCGCCGCTCGTCGTGGAATTTAGGCTCACCGCAGACCACGCTGACATCCGGGTAGGAAAACAAGCCCTTGGTCTGGTTTGGGGAATATTTCCCGCTTAAGACTTTCATATTGGGGGAAAGTCCACGGCAAGGTTTGCCGCGAAGTTGCGATCCTAGAATGACCGCAAGATTGAAGCAGATCGTACTATGTTCCAGCGTTTCCCCCGCCATCGCGTAAGCCTGCCCGTCCAGATATTCATGGCGGAGTTCTTCCTCACGCTCTTGGGCAAGGTAATCATCAAAACTATAAACAGGGTTGGTCTGTGGCAGGCCCATGGGGATTCTCCTCAAGAATATGGCGCGGCTAAATGCGCTTCGCCAAGGTTTCCGCGTATCCGATATAATCCCTAGGCGTTAGCGCCAATAGCCGTTGCTTGGCGTCTTCTGGAATGTCCAGCCCGTTGACGAATTTTTGCAGGTCTGCCGCGCCGATGCGTCGACCCCGGGTCAGTTCCTTCAGTTTTTCGTAAGGCTTATCCACGCCATAACGCCGCATGACCGTTTGAATCGGTTCTGCCAGCACTTCCCAGTTATTGTCCAAGTCGTCTTCCAGCGCGGCAGGATTCAATTCCAATTTGGACAAGCCTTTCAGCGTGGATTGCAAGGCGATGAGCGTATGGGCAATGCCGACGCCGAGATTGCGCAACACGGTGGAATCGGACAAATCGCGCTGCCAACGGGAAATCGGCAGCTTTTCCGCAAGATGGCCGAATAGGGCGTTGGCTAGCCCTAAATTGCCCTCGGAATTCTCAAAGTCGATGGGATTGACCTTATGCGGCATCGTGGATGAGCCGACTTCCCCCGCCACGGTTTTCTGGATGAAATACCCTTGCGATATATAACCCCAGACATCGCGGTTGAAGTCGATCAATATTGTGTTGAATCGCGCCAAGGCATGGAAATACTCGGCGACATAATCATGCGGTTCGATCTGGGTGGTGTAGGGATTGAAGGCCAGCCCCAGTGATTCGACGAACTGCCGTCCGAACGACGGCCAATCCACCTCGGGATAAGCGACCGCATGGGCGTTGTAATTGCCCACTGCGCCATTGATTTTACCCAGCAGTGCCACTTTTTCCAGTTGTCCGTATTGCCGTTCCAGGCGGGCCGCGACATTGGCGAATTCCTTGCCCACCGTGGTGGGTGTGGCAGGCTGTCCGTGGGTGCGCGAGAGCATGGGCTGGGCCGAATAATCGTGGGCCAAAACCCAAATCCCCTCAATAAGCTCGGCCATGTCCGGCAGCAATTCGTTCTCCCGCGCATCTTTCAACATGAGTGCGTAGGCCAGATTATTGATATCCTCCGAGGTGCACGCGAAATGGATGAATTCGCTGATCTTCGCCAACTCCGGCTGGCCGGCAATGCGCTCCTTCAAAAAATACTCCACCGCCTTGACATCGTGGTTGGTGGTCTTCTCGATGGCTTTCACCCGCCCGGCATCGTCCACGGGGAAATTGGCAAGTATGGCTTCCAAGTGGGCATTGGCCTCTTCGCCTAAAGGCGGAACCTCGACGATGGCAGGTTCTTTGACCAAAGCCTGTAGCCAGCGGATTTCCACCAAGACGCGGAAGCGGATCAAGCCGAATTCGCTGAGGATGGGGCGGAGGGAATCGACTTTGTCGGCATAGCGGCCGTCAATGGGGGAAAGGTTGGTGAGGGTCATAATACATGCTTCTGGTAAAGTCAATCAGGAAAGTAATCAGAGTGAATAATCTGCTCGACAGAATAAGGACACTGCTCCGGAAAAATACTTTCCGCCAAACCGGTTTCCTTGGCTGCGGAAATGATGGCATCACCATAAGCATCGGCAAGGATCTGATTTAAAGTATGTTGTAAACTTGGATTTTTGCGGATCAATCTTTCTATCTTGCGGCGCTGCTCCTTGATCGTCAGTTGCCAGCTACGCCCACGAAAATTCGGTTGATATTGCCATTTCAATAAATGCATCAACAAAACGCCCAACCGGGTTTCAAGTTGGTTATGGATGCTTCCCCCATATCGTCAACCTCATCTATCAGGTTTGCCACATCCAATGCGCTTAACTGACCGGCCTTGAGCAATTGCAGTTGCTGGCGAGTCCAGGCGTAGAAATCGGTTTCATGGAGATTGGCGTTCATGGATTGCCTTCAATTTTAGGGTGGTCAATTAAAGTCCAGCATCGGATACTTTGTGGTAATTTCTGGCTGGCCCATTGCTGCCTCCTAGAGGGTTATTGTCGATTCCTTCGTCCGCTCAATCACCCCGCCGCCCAAACATTCCTCGCCCCGGTAAAACACCACCGACTGTCCCGGTGTGACGGCGCGTTGGGGCTGGTCGAATACAACGCGGCAGCGGCCATTGTCCAAGGGTTCGACCAGACAATCCTGATCCGGCTGGCGGTAGCGGGTCTTCGCGGCGCAGCGCATCGGCGCAGCCAATGGCAGATTGTCGCACCAATCCATCGTCCCGGCTTCCAAGCCGTCGCTAAACAACAGCGGATGGTCATGGCTCTGGCCGACGACCAAGACATTTCGCTCCAGGTTTTTTTGCAGCACATACCAAGCTTCCTGCCCCGCGCCTTTGACGCCACCTACGCCGAAACCGCGCCTTTGGCCCAGGGTGTAATACATCAGCCCTTCGTGCCGGCCAACGACCTCGCCTTCCACCGTCTGGATTTCACCCGGTTTGGCAGGCAGGTAGCGTTGCAGGAAATCCTTGAAGCGCCGTTCGCCGATGAAGCAAATGCCGGTGCTGTCTTTCTTGCGGGCGTTGTCGAAACCGGCCTTGGCGGCGATCTTGCGCACCTCAGACTTTTCCATGCCGCCGATGGGGAACAGGGTGCGCGACAATTGCGGCTGGCCGAGGCCGCATAGAAAATAGGTCTGGTCTTTGTTGCCATCC
Source organism: uncultured Gammaproteobacteria bacterium (assembly GCA_963753955.1). GTDB lineage: Bacteria > Pseudomonadota > Gammaproteobacteria > Methylococcales > Methylococcaceae > Methylumidiphilus. Next base: position 102,392 of record CAVWEM010000022.1, on the reverse strand, counting down.
ACGCCTTTCAGCATCCGGTAACGCCCTCCACGCTCCTCGACGCGGGCGTAATGGCCGGTGGCGATGAGTTCGCCGCCCAGATCTTGCGCATAGTCCAGGAAGGCTTTGAACTTGATTTCTTTGTTGCACAGGATGTCCGGGTTCGGGGTGTGGCCTGCGGCGTATTCTCGCAGAAAAACCTCGAACACATGATCCCAGTATTCGGCGGCGAAGTTGACCGAGCGCAGGCGAATCCCCAGCTTGTCGCAAACTTTTTGGGCGTCTTCCAGATCCCGCCGGGCGGTGCAGTACTCGGTGCCGTCGTCTTCGTCCCAGTTTTTCATGAACAGCGCCGAAACTTCGTAGCCCTGCTCCAGCAACACCAAGGCCGTGACGGAAGAGTCCACGCCGCCGGATAGGCCGACGATGACATGCTGGCTCATGGCGCGGCTTGGGCCAGGAAAGATTTGAGGACACCCAGCGGATAACGCTCGCCGGTCAGGTAGTCGTCGATGACGCCCAAGACCAGCGGGCTGCGCAGACGTTCGTGCTGGGCCAGCAGTTCGTCACGGGTCAGCCAGACTGCCCGTGCTATGCCTTCGTCCAGCGGGCTGTCGGGCTGATGTCCGTCAACCGTTCCACCGAAACACACGCGCAGATAGCTAACCCGTCCGCTGGGGTGTGCCCACAGATAGATGCCGACGAGGAATTCAGGGGTGAAACGCCAGGCGGTTTCCTCGAAAGTCTCGCGCATCACGGCTTCCATCAGGGTTTCGCCATGTTCCACATGGCCTGCCGGCTGGTTGATGACCAAGCCGCCGCCGCTCTCGGGACGCTCCTCGACCACTAGAAAACGTCCGTCCCGTTCGACCACGCTGGCGACGGTGACACGGGGCCGGGGAAGAGTGGGGGCGGCGCTGGTTTGTTTGTGCATGGGAAGTGTATCGGTTGCTTGTTTGATGTGGGTCGGTGCGGCCACGGCCCGTTCCTAGCCGAATCCGGGCAACTGCCCATTTTCCGGCTATTTGCGGCTTATCGCAAACGGATTTCTCCCGGTGGTTGACAAGCCCGCTCACATAAAGGTACTTTTCGCGGTCGAAATTCCAAAAAATCAATCATCGGGACAAGCCGCACATGAAAAATCACAAATACACATCCTGCCTGCTGACTGTATTGGTCTTCTTGACGCTTTCCGGTTGTGGAAAAAACGAGCCGGAGAAGGCGGTTGGCAAGGCTAGCCCGAGCCAGAGCGCCGCCGCGCCCAAATATGCCGACAACTTGGATCATCAAGCGTTTGAGCGTAAATCCGCAGACCTGTGTGTCAAGAAGGAACTGGCCTTAAGGAAGAAAGAACATCCGACCGGCGGCAATCTCGATGTCGCGGACGAGGCCCTGGCCACGCTTTGCGAGTGCATCGCCAAGGAAGAATCCAAGCATCTCACCAAGCAGGAGGCGAAGAAATTCGTGCAGGAGAACGAATATCCGATGTCGCTGATGATCAAGGCGGGGCAAGCCGAGGAAATCTGCTCGAAAAAATGACGGGGGTCGCCGTGGAATCCACGTCGCGCCCTTATGTCTGGCGATGATGTTGTGTATAATGCGCGGCCAGACTTGGAGAGGTACCGAAGTGGCCATAACGGCGCCGACTCGAAATCGGATGGGGGCCTAACCGCCCCACGAGGGTTCGAATCCCTCCCTCTCCGCCAAATCAATGCTTTAGATCTCTAATTCTTTCTGTTTTTCCTTCACCCAGTGCGGTGGGCATTTTGTCCACAGGGGAGGGGAAATGGCATCCATCCCGCAAACGTGGCAGCAAGAGGTTCGGCAATCGTGAGCCGAACCCCATCGCCCGACTGCAAAAGCATCCGTTGGCCAAACGCAGCCCCGTCCCCATGCGGGGCATGGACATCGCCCGCTATCGCGGCGAAAGGCGTTCACAAAAGCTTGGCGCAAATACCATCCGTATCGAACGCACTCTTCTTTCGCACCGGTTCAATATCGCGCGAAAGGAATGGGGGGGTGGAGTGCCTCAAGAATCCCGTGGAAGCAAAAAGTAGGAACCCAGGACGCATGAACCATCAATCTCTTTCCGCGTTCATCTGGGCGGTCGCCGACCTGCTCCGGGGCGACTACAAGCAATCTGAATACGGCAAGGTCATCCTGCCCTTCACCGTCCTGCGTCGGCTGGACTGTGTGCTGGAATCCACCAAGGAAGCCGTGCTGGCCGAGCATTGGGACAAGCTCAAGCTGGGCCTGAATGCCGACCCCTTCCTGCTGCGCAAGGCCGGACAAGGCTTCTACAATGTCTCGCCCCTGGACATGAAGAAGCTCATGGGCGACCAGGATCACACCAAAGAAAACCTGTTCAGCTATATCCAAGGTTTTTCGTCGGCGGTGCGGGACATCTTCGAGCGCTTCGATTTCTACACCCAGGTCGACCGCCTCGCCAAGGCCGGGCTGCTGTATCAGGTGGCCGAGCGCTTCGCCCATGTGGATTTGCACCCCGACCAAGTGAGCAACAGCCAGATGGGGCTGGTGTTCGAGGAACTGATCCGCAAGTTTGCGGAAATCTCCAACGAGACCGCCGGGGAACACTTCACCCCGCGTGAAGTGATCCGGCTGATGGTCAATTTGTTGTTTATCGAGGATGATGACGTGCTGGCGAAGCCCGGTGTGGTGCGCACCATCTACGACCCCACGGCGGGCACGGGCGGCATGTTGTCGGTGGCCGGGGAATACTTGGAGGAACATAACCCGCAAGCCCGCCTGACCATGTTCGGGCAGGAACTCAACGACGAGTCCTATGCCATCTGCAAGGCCGACATGCTGATCAAAGGGCAGGATGTCGCCAACATCAAATCCGGCAATACCTTTTCAGACGACGGTCACCCGTTCAAGCGATTCGACTACATGCTGTCCAATCCGCCCTTCGGCGTGGAGTGGAAAAAGGTCGAGAAAGAAATCCGCAAGGAACACGAAAGCCAAGGCTACAGCGGGCGCTTCGGCCCTGGCCTGCCGCGAGTGTCGGACGGCTCATTGCTGTTCCTGCTGCACCTGATCTCGAAAATGCGCCAAGCCAAGGATGGCGGCAGCCGCTTTGGCATCGTCCTCAACGGCTCCCCCCTGTTCACCGGCGGGGCCGGTTCCGGCGAAAGTGAAATCCGCCGCTATGTGCTGGAAAACGATCTGGTCGAAGCCATCATCGGCTTGCCCACGGACATGTTCTACAACACCGGCATTTCCACCTATGTCTGGATACTCTCCAACCGCAAGCCGGAACACCGCAAGGGCAAGCTGCAACTGATCGACGCCTCTGGCTTCTGGCAGAAAATGCGCAAGAGCCTTGGCTCCAAGCGCAAGGAACTGTCGGACGAACATATCGCCGAAATCACCCGGCTGTTCGGCCAGTTCGTCGAAGCCTACGACCCCCCCTCGCTCCCAGGAGAGGGGCCAAATAAACTCCCCTCTCCCCCAGCGGGAGAGGGGTCGGGGGAGAGGGGGAAGAAACCCATATCCCGCATCTTCAAAAACACCGACTTTGGCTACCGCACCATCACCGTCGAGCGTCCTTTGCGCGACGAAAACGGCAAAGTCGTGCTGGGCAGCAAAGGCAAGCTGAAGGGCAAGCCGCAGCCGGACAGCAGCCTGCGCGACAGCGAAAACGTCCCGCTCTCCGAAAACGTCGAAACCTATTTCAAGCGCGAAGTGCTGCCCCATGCGCCGGATGCCTGGATCGACCACGAGAAAACCAAGGTCGGCTATGAAATCCCCTTCAACCGCCATTTCTACGTCTTCGAGCCACCCCGTGAACTGGCCGCGATAGACGCCGATTTGAAGCGCTGCACCGACCGGATTTTGACGATGATTGCGGGGTTGTCGGCATGAAAGTGATGCCACGCGACCCAGAATTGACCCACAAAAATGCCAAGATTTTCCTTGCCAACGGCAATCGTCCGCCTATAATTCCTGGCAACAAAACCCGCCAAGGCTATGTGCGCAAGCATATCCTCAAACTGGCGGGTTACTTTTTTGTGCCAACAGATACTCATAAAAAACCATGAAGATAACCGAAAATCTTAATCAGAAGCTCATCAAAGCCGTGCAAACCTCAATGCGCATTGAAGGTTACAAGCCGGTTCAATCCAAACAAATAAGAGAGCAGGCTAAGGCTCTCATGGAACAGCATCATGTCCAAGTATCAGTTCCGAGAAAGTGAGATATACATTTACGAAACGTATATTCAAAATTTTGCTTTATCGAATTCGGGAAATGAATACTCAATATGCTAGAGATTTACGCAAGAATGCAACCGAATGCGAGCAACGGTTATGGTTTCACCTTCGTGCGCATTGCTTGCAAGGCTTCAAATTCAAACGACAGCAGCCAATAGGCCCATACATTGTTGATTTCATTTGTTTTGAAACACGGTGTATTGTTGAAGCGGATGGCGGACAACATGCTGAACAAATTGGCTATGATGAAAATAGGGATGATTGGCTTAGGCAGCGTGGATTCACAGTATTGCGATTCTGGAACAATGAGATATTGACAAATACTAATGGTGTATTGGAAAGGATATTGGAGGTTTGTTTGAAAAATAGAAACCCCTCTCCCCAACCCCTCCCCCCAAGGGGAGGGGCTAAAGACGGCGACGCGCCGGTAGGTGAACCATCCTCATTTTTAAACCCCCATTCCTCTTGGGGAGGAGTAATGCGAAGGGGTAGTGCGGGGTAGAGGGGCTTTAAGCTCCCCTCCCCCTGGGGGGAGGGGCCGGGGGAGAGGGGGCTACGGACTATAAGTTTCCCACGATACTCGGAATATAAAGACAGCGGGGTGGAATGGCTGGGGGAGCTGCCTAAGTCCTGCGCAGAGTTTTATCAGGCCGGACAAACCGTCGTGTCCGCTCCACAAAACTGAAACCGGAGAACACCATGCACGCGATAGAATTTGAAGCAAAGGCTTCCCAGCATACTATTAGGGTTCCCGACCAAGTGCCGGAGGGGGTTTCATTGCGGGTGCTGATCCTCGTTGAAGAGCCCGCACAAACCACTACAGGGGAAAGCTGGAAATCCTTGCTGGCTGCAATGCCAGATTTGGGTGTTGATGAAGATTTTTCGCGTCCTTTGGACTATGGCAGGGTGCAAGAATGGGATTCTTGATGGATACCAACGTCTTGTCGGGGATCAGAAAAGGCGCTAGAGCCGACGCGGGTGTGCGTGACTGGTTTTCCCAAAATGTGCCTGACAAGTTGCCGATTATTGATGGGCTGCTCGCCGCCACGGCACTGGCGCATGATCTGGTTTTAGTGACACGCAATGTGCGGGATGTGGAGCGCAGCGGCGTGAAGCTGTTAAACCCATTTTCAGAGGCATCGGGTGTATGAGCTTCCCGCGTTATGAAAGTTACAAGGACAGCGGGGTGGAATGGCTGGGGGAGACACCCTCACCCCAACCCCTCTCCCTTCAAGGTAGAGGGGCTTTTAGTTCGCTTTTAATCCCCCCTCCCCCTGGGGGGAGGGGCTGGGGGAGAAGGGGCTTCGGACTATGAGTTTTCCACGATATTCGGAATACAAGGACAGCGGGGTGGAATGGCTGGGGGAGACACCCTCACCCCAACCCCTCTCCCTTCAAGGGAGAGGGGCTTTTAGTTCGCTTTTAAGCCCCCCTCCCCCTGGGGGGAGGGGCTGGGGGAGAGGGGGCTTCGGACTATGAGTTTCCCGCGATATTCGGAATATAAAGACAGCGGGGTTGAATGGCTGGGGGAGACACCCTCACCCCAACCCCTCTCCCTTCAAGGGAGAGGGGCTTTTAGTTCGCTTTTAAGCCCCCCTCCCCCTGGGGGGAGGGGCCGGGGGAGAGGGGGCTTCGGGCTATGAGTTTCCCGCGATATTCGGAATATAAAGACAGCGGGGTGGAATGGCCGGGCGAGGTGCCGGAGCATTGGGATGTGAAACGGCTCAAGCATATTCTTCGACTATTAACCGAAAAAACTGATCGGCGTGAAAATGCGGTTGCTTTGGAAAATATCGAAAGCTGGTCTGGACGTTTTATTCAGACCGAAACCACATTTGAAGGAGAAGGTGTAGCTTTTGAGCAAGGCGATATTTTGTTTGGAAAACTGCGGCCATACCTTGCAAAAGTATATTTAGCAGAAACTTCCGGCGAAGCTGTTGGCGATTTTCATGTTATGCGCCCGACAAAAAACACTGTTGGCAGGTACGCCCAGTATCAAATATTGAACCGTGAATTTATCGCCATTGTTGACGGCTCTACTTTTGGCGCAAAAATGCCTCGCGCTAGTTGGGATTTTATGGGCGGCATGGTTTTGGCAGCGCCACCCATTCCAGAACAGCAAACCATCGCCGCCTTCCTTGACCGTGAAACCGCCAAGATTGACGCGCTGATTGCCGAACAGCAACGGCTCATCGAACTGTTGAAAGAAAAGCGGCAGGCGGTCATCTCCCACGCTGTCACCAAAGGCCTGAACCCCGACGCACCGATGAAGGATTCCGGCATCGAATGGCTAGGCGAAGTGCCGGAGCATTGGGCTATTAAGCGACTCAAACACATTAAAGCCCTGTCACCAAATTCATTTGTTGATGGCCCCTTTGGAAGCAACCTTAAATCAGAGCATTTTATTGATGATGGAAATGTTTATGTCATAGAAAGTAATTTCGCCACACAAGGACGACTAGAACCTTCGGAGCTAAAAACAATTGCCAGTGAGCATTTCGAGACAATTCGACGTAGTGAAACAAAAGACGGAGACATCATAATTGCCAAAATTGGTGCTCAATTTGGGAAAGCCACAATACTCCCTGAAATTGATAAACCAGCAGTAGTTTCAGGGAACTCAATGAAATTAACGGTTGAAAATGCAGTTTGCCAAACCCTTTGGGCCTATTGGCAGCTATTTAACTTGAAAGCAAACGGAGAAATTGACCTTCTTGTAAACGGCAGTGCTCAACCCGCGCTTTCTCTGGGAGCGATGAATGAACTTGTTTTCTTGCTGCCGCCGCTCGATGAACAAGAAAAAATCACATCTTTTCTCCAAAACCAAACCACCAAACTCGACGACCTAACCGCCGAAGCCCAAACCGCCATCACCCTGCTGCAAGAACGCCGCACCGCGCTGATTTCCGCCGCCGTCACCGGCAAGATTGATGTGCGGTCAGCCCTCGATAATCAGGAGAACCCGCCATGCCTGTGATTTCCATGTTCTACGGCATCATCGTCATGCTGTATTTTTTCGACGATGAGCAACACAAGCGCCCGCATATCCATGTGCGCTATCAAGGACAGGAAGCCTCGTTCGCCATCGACGACGGCGCTTGCCTGGCGGGCTCTTTTCCACCCGCCAAGCTTCGCCTGGTTCAGGCTTGGATCGAGATTCACCGGGATGAACTGCTGGCGGATTGGGAACTTGCGGTAAATGGCGAAGCTCCCTTCCGTATCGACCCCTTGAAGTGAGGAGCTTAAGCATGATTCCCCAAATCGCCGCCGTGCGGGTTAAACCTGAATACCGCTTGTTGTTGGAATACGAGAATGGCGAAGCCAGGCTTTTCGATGCCTCGCCCTATCTTGACCGGGGTGTGTTCACCCGTTTGAAGGAGCCTAAGCTGTTCGCCCAGGCCCGCATCGAGTTCGGCACGGTGACTTGGCCGGGCGAACTGGATATTGCCCCGGAAACCCTTTATCTTCGTTCCCAACCGCAATGAATAATTCCCTAATCTTCGCCGCCGTCACCGGCAAGCTCGACGTGTGCGGTTTCAGCCAATCCTAGAATCTCTAAGGAGATACCTTATGTTCGCCATCCGCCAGATTATCGAAGACCCACAAGATGCCGTTCCCATTCCGCCGGAACTGCGCCATCGCCGCATGGAGGTTATTTTCATTGCCCTTGACCCAGAGTCAGGGCAGGCTTCGCCCGCTCTAGCGCGGGCTGATGCCATCGAAACATTTCGCGGTAAGGGCAAGGGCGGAGCGGTGGCAAGATTATTATTGGATCGCCAGTCTGACCGCGAGAAGGAAGCATGAGCGGGTTTTTGCTCGACACGTCTGCTTTGTTGGCCTTGCGAGATAATGAACCGGGCGCTGAACGCGTCAGCCAGATACTAAGTGAGGCCCATGATGGAATCTTGCCTTGCTATGGCTGCTTCATCTCGTTAATAGAGGTGTTCTATCGAGTATGGAAGGACGAAGGGGAATTAGCCGGACGCGAAGCCTATTCTGATTGCCTGGCTTTGCCCATTCAGTGGATACATGAGTCTCATGAACTGCTAGAGTGTGCCGCTACGGTAAAGGCAACCCATCCACTGTCATTGGCGGATGCGTGGATTGCCGCATCGGTACTGGAGAAAGGCGCTACGCTGGTGCATAAAGATCCTGAGTTTGAAAAATTACCTGGGCTGCTAGAAGAAAGGTTACCCTACAAATGAGTACAAAATTCACGATCCAACACTTATGGGATGATGAAACCCAATCTGGCTATCATCTTTTCACCGACGCAATGGATTCATTCATGGTGGACGACATGGTGGGCAAGGAACCGGTTTACCTTGAACCTAAAACGGCAGTTTCGTGGTTCCAAAAGCCGTTCGCCTTGAGCTTGTCGAAGGGTGAAAGGGTTTTGGAACCACACCCAACGGGTGAACGCGGAAAAAGCCGTCCATGCTTCGACAGGCTCAGCACGAACGGCTTTTTCTGCATTCAAACTGCCGTTTTTAGGTTGAATTGAATGGCGTCGAATTTACCGCTTCATCACCGGGAAACGTCGAAGTGAAGATCCCTCGCGCTTGGGCCGTCAAGCTCGGTCTGGTTCCCGCTGAAACCCAATAAGTCATACTGGTATGAGCCTGCATAAGGAAATTCACTTCGAGACCGAAATCTGCGAACACCTCGCCGCTAACCGCTGGCTCTATGCTGAAGGCGACGCGGCGGGTTACGACCGGTCGCGGGCGCTGTTTCCAGCGGATGTGCTGGCATGGGTACAGGAAACCCAGCCCAAGGCTTGGGACGCCCTGACAAAGAACCACGGCGCACAGGCAGCCGAGGTCCTGCTCGGGCGGCTGCGGGATTCCATCAACCAACGCGGCACGCTGGATGTGCTGCGCCATGGCATTGAGTTGCTTGGCCTGCGCCAGCCGCTTGCTGCTGGCCCAGTTCAAACCGGCTCTGGCGATGAATCCAGATATCCTGGCCCGCTACGCCGCCAACCGGCTGCGCGTCGTGCGGCAGGTGCGCTATTCGCTGCACAACGAAAACGCCCTCGATCTCGGCCTGTTCCTCAACGGCATTCCGGTCGCCACGGCGGAGCTGAAAACCGACTTCACCCAGTCGGTGGAGGACGCGGTGGATCAATACCGCTTTGACCGCGAGCCCACGCCCAAAGGCCAGGGCAGCGCCGAACCGCTGCTGTCCTTCCCCAATGGGGCGCTGGTGCATTTCGCCGTCAGCAACATGCGAAGTCATGATGACCACGCGGCTGGAAGGGCCGGCGACGAGTTTCTGCCGTTTAATCGGGGCGACCATGGTGCGGCAGGCAATCCGCCGAATGAACCAGGCGGGCATCGCACCGCCTATCTGTGGGAGGAGGTCTGGGCGCGGGATAGCTGGCTGGAGATTCTGGGCCGCTATATGGTGGCACAGAAAGGACGAGAAAAAAGCAGATCAAGAAAATCATCTTTCCGCGCTATCCACCAGTTCGACGCCACGCGCAAGCTGCTGGCGGCGGTGCTGGCGGAGGGGCCGGGCGGCAAATACCTGATCCAGCATTCGGCCGGCTCCGGCAAGACCAATTCCATCGCCTGGACGGCGCACTTCCTGGCCGATTTGCACGATGCCGACCACGACAAGCTGTTCGATACGGTGCTGGTGGTCTCCGACCGCAACGTGCTGGACAGCCAGTTGCAGGAAGCCATCTTCGACTTCGAGCGCACCGCCGGGGTGGTCGCCACCATCAAGGGCGAGAGGCGCCAGCAAGAGCGGCGAACTGGCCGAGGCGCTGGCCGGCGGCAAGAAGATCGTGGTCTGCACCATCCAGACCTTCCCCTTCGCGCTCAAGGCGGTGCAGGAACTGGCCGCGACACAGGGCAAGCGCTTCGCGGTGATCGCCGACGAGGCGCACTCCTCGCAGACCGGCGAGGCGGCGGCGAAGTTGAAAGCCGTACTGTCCGCGGAAGAATTGCAGGAACTGGCCGACGGCGGCGAGGTCAGCACCGAAGACATGCTGGCCGCACAGATGACGGCGCGCGCGGCAGACAAGCGGCATCACCTATGTGGCCTTCACCGCCACGCCCAAGGCCAAGACGCTTGGAGCTGTTCGGTCGCCGCCCCAACCCGGACTTGCCCGCCAGTGCCGACAATCTGCCCGCGCCGTTCCATGTGTATTCCATGCGCCAGGCGATCGAGGAGGGTTTCATCCTCGATGTGCTGAAGAACTACACGCCCTACAAGCTGGCGTTCAAGCTGGCCCATGAGGGCAAGGAACTGGACGAGAAGGAAGTCGAACGCAGCGAAGCCCTGAAAGGCATCATGCGCTGGGTGCGGCTGCATCCTTACAACATCAGCCAGAAGGTGCAGGTGGTGGTGGAGCATTTCCGCGAGAACGTCGCGCCGCTGCTGGACGGCAAGGCCAAGGCCATGGTGGTGGTGGGCAGCCGGGTGGAGGCGGTGCGCTGGCAGCTGGCGATTGACAAATACATCAAGGAGCAAGGCTACAAGATCGGCACGCTGGTGGCGTTTTCCGGCGAGGTGAACGATCCGGAATCCGGCCCCGACCCGTTCAGCGAAACCAGCAAGACGCTGAACCCAAACCTGAGAGGGCGGGGCATCCGCGAAGCCTTCGACACGGACGAGTATCAAATCCTGCTGGTCGCCAACAAATTCCAGACCGGCTTCGACCAGCCCTTGCTGTGCGGGATGTATGTGGACAAGCGGCTGGCGGGCATCCAGGCGGTGCAAACGCTCTCCCGCCTGAACCGCGCTCATCCGGGCAAGGACACCACCTATGTGGTGGACTTCGTGAACGATCCGGAGGAAATCCTCGCCGCGTTCAAGACCTATTACGACACCGCCGAATTGGCGGATGTCACTGACCCGCAATCTGGTGTTCGACCTGCGCATGCAAGCTGGATGCCGCGGGCTTCTACGATGAATTCGAGGTGAACCGTGTGGTCGAGGTGGAGTTGAACCCGAAGGTCGAAGCAAAGCGACCTGGCCGGCGCGTTGGAGCCGGTCGTGTCGCGGCTGCTGCATCGGTACAAGGCGGCACAGGAACAAGCTGAAAACCGCCAAGGCCAAAGACGATGGCAAAGCCGACCGAAGACGCCCAGAACGAGCTGAACGCCTGATCCTGTTCAAGCATGACATGGGCGCGTTTCAGCGCCTGTATGCCTTCCTCTCGCAGATTTTCGACTACGGCAACACCGCCATCGAAAAGCGCTTCATCTTCTACCGGCGGCTGTTGCCGCTGCTGGAATTCGGGCGCGAGCGCGAAGGGATCGACCTCTCCAAGGTCGTGCTGACGCACCATCAATCTGAAGAACCAAGGCAAGCGGAAGTTGGCGCTGGCGAGCGGCGAATATCCCAAACTGACCCCGCTCACCGAAGCTGGCAGCGGCTCGGTGCAGGAAAAAGAGAAGGCTCTACCTGGCCGAGATCATCGCCAAGGTCAACGACCTGTTTGAGGGCGAACTGACCGAGGATGACCGGCTGGTCTACGTGAACAACGTCATCAAGGGGAAACTGCTGGAATCCGACATTTTGGTGCAGCAGGCGACCAACAACACCAAGGAACAGTTCGCCAACTCGCCGATCTCGTCCAGCGAACTGATGAACGCCATCATGGATGCCTTCGCGGCACACAGCACGATGAGCAAGCAGGCGCTGGATTCCGAGAAGGTTCGCAGCGGTCTGCGAGACATCCTGCTTGGCCCGGCGCAGCTCTACGAGGCGCTGCGGGAACGGGCGGACGGTGGAGCGGCCATGGCGAAGGACTGACTACTGGTGCGGGCGCTTTCGCATCAGCAAAAAGAAAAGGAATTATGGCATGGGCAAAGCGGGTCGTTGGAGGCTGCGAGGCTACCTGACCGGCAGCTCGATACTCTTGAACAAAGCCTCGATCTCGTGTTTTTCCCGCAGAGCCAATGCTTGGTTGATGATTTTCTGGGTCAGATGGGGGGCGAATAGGCGGATGAAGTCGTAGATGAAGCCACGGATGAACATGTCCCGGCGCAAGCAGATTTTGGTCACGCTGTGCCCGAACAAATGCCCTGCGTCCAAGGCGACCAAGTCGCCGTCGGTTTCGGGGTCGTAAGCCATGCGCGCCACGATGCCGACGCCCAAGCCCAGCCGGACGTAGGTCTTGATGACATCGGCATCGACCGCCGTCAGCGCGACCTGGGGGTGGATGCCATGCTGCTCGAAGGCTTGGTCCAATTGCGAGCGGCCGGTGAAACCGAAGACATAGGTCACTATTGGGTAGGCGGCCACGTCATGCAGGTTGATCTCGGCCTTTTCCGTCAGAGGATGGCCCTGCGGCACCAGGATGCAGCGGTTCCATTCGTAGCAGGGCAGTTGCACGAGGTTTTCAAACAGATCCATGCCCTCGGTGGCGATGGCCATATCGACCAGGCCGCGTGAGGCCAGTTCGGCGATCTGCGTGGGTGTGCCTTGGTTTATGTGCAATTGGATGCCTGGATAGCGTTCCATGAACACGCGCACCGCCTTCGGCAGGGCGTAGCGTGCCTGGGTGTGGGTGGTGGCAATGGACAAAGTGCCGACTTTATTGTCTTTGTGGTCTTGGGCGATGTTCTTGATGTCCTGCGCCTTGCCAAGAATCTCGCCGGCGATGGCGACGATCTGTTTGCCGGCGTCGGTGATTTCGGTCAGGTGCTTGCCGTTGCGGGCGAAAATGGGGATGCCCAGTTCGGCTTCCAGCAGGCGGACTTGCTTGCTGATGCCGGGCTGCGAGGTGTAAAGGCTGTCCGCCGTGGCAGAGACATTGAGTTCGTGCCGGGAAATCTCCCAGATGTAGCGCAGTTGCTGAAGTTTCATGGCGTTCGCAAGGGAAGAAGACGCGGCCCGCCCGGTCGAGGGGGCGCAGTGGGTCGATCATACTGAAAAGCCCGGTGCGGGCTGAAACGCTGACTTGGGGAAACCCCAAGTCAGCGCGGAAAACGGCGGGGCTTACTTTTCCAAAAATTCCAATTTTCCCGGTTTGCCCTTCCATGCGTCAGCGTCAGGCAGGGGGGCCTTGACCTCAGCGATGACCGGCCAAATTTTTGCCAACTCCCGGTTGAGTTCGATGAAGGCTTGCTGGTCTGGCGGCACCTCGTCTTCGGAATGAATGGCCTCGACCGGACACTCGGGTTCGCAGAGGGAGCAGTCAATGCACTCGTCGGGGTCGATCACGAGAAAATTGGGGCCTTCGCGAAAACAATCGACGGGGCAGACGTCCACGCAATCGGTGAATTTGCATTTGATGCAATTTTCGGTCACTACGAAAGTCATCTTGGGGTTTCCTAAATCTATTTGGATGATTGAATTTTGGGGAAGCGGGGGGCGCAAGCGCATCATCGGTTGCCGACGGGGCGGCTTAATGGACTCCGGGCCGGTAAAATAGGCATTTTACAATGACCTGGAACATATTTCCAAAAGTCGGCGCAAGAAACCTAGCCATCTGGCTGAATCCAGGCAGGGGGGAGGGGATGTGTCCAGTTTCTAGGGTGGCCTTCAGGCCACTAGCCAGGAGGAAGGCCACCCTACAAGAGGGGGAGGGGCCGGGAATCGTCCGTAATATGCGAATCCAACCAATGCCTCCACTCTTGGAACAGGCCGGTGCCGCAGGCCGCCACAGTGGAACACGGTTGCAGTTCCGGCGTATAAATCGGCCCGCCCTCCAGGCTTTCCGAGCACCCCCCCGCTTCGGCCAGGATCAGCGCACCTGCCGCGTAGTCCCACAACTTTTGCCGTCCGTGCAGATAAACCTGGAAGCGGCCTGCGGCCAGCCAAGCCCATTCCAGCGCCCCCGAGCCGAAATAACGCTGCGAGCTGTAGGGTGGACAGGAAACCAGGGCAGCCGCCATGTCTGAGGGTAGGCGCTTGAAATCCACTACGGCGATGCTTTTGCGCAACGGCAGTCCAGTGGGACGGTAACGCAGCGGACATCCGTTCAGATGGGCGCCTTGGCCGGCTTGCGCCACGAAGCATTCGTCACGGACAGGATCGTAGACCATTCCTAGCGCGGGTTTGCGGCCGATGAGCAACCCCAAGGAAACGCAAAAAAACGGGATGCCGCTGGCAAAATTGCTGGTGCCGTCCAAAGGATCCAGGCACCACAGCCCGGCGTCGCCGGATTGCAGTAGCCTGCTGCTGCTCTTCTCCGGTCATCTCTTCGCCCAATAAGGTATATGTCCGGCGCAAAGACCGACAACTCCTCGGTCAGCCGCTGCTGCATGGCGACATCGGCCTCGGTGACGATGCTGCCGTCGGCCTTGAAGCGGCGTTCGGACTCGGCGAAGCGCGGCAGCAGTTCTTCGCGGGCGGCGGTTTTGACAATCTGGGCAAGCGCTTCAAGCATGGCGGTAGACGAGTCTTTAGGCTGTGTAGGCACGGGTTAGTTTACGCGCTCCCAACGCGAGGCTCCACAGGCTTGAGACTTGGGGTTCTGTGGCCTATAGTCTCAAGCCTACAAATGCACAGCCATAAGCTTCCAATGAAATCCATGACCGCGATTGAAATAACCGGCTTCGGCGGGCCGGATGTGTTGCAGCCTTGCCGCCGCCCCATCCCTGAGCCGAGACCGGGCGAAGTGTTGGTTCGCGTGTCCGCCGCCGGTGTCAACCGCCCCGATTTGATGCAGCGGCAGGGGCTTTATCCGCCGCCACCTGGCGCTTCAGACATTCCGGGGCTGGAAATCGCAGGCACAGTGGCTGTCGTGGGCGAAGGCGTCGCCAACTTGGCGGTAGGCGATAGGGTGTGCGCCTTGGTAGCCGGCGGAGGCTACGCGGAGCATTGCCTCGCGGCCGCTCCCTTGTGCCTGCCCATCCCTCAAGGCTTGGATTTTGTGCAAGCGGCGGCGCTACCGGAAACCTTTTTCACCGTTTGGACAAATTTGTTCGATTTCGACCGGGGTCGGCTGCAAGCGGGCGAGAGCCTGCTGATCCACGGCGGAGCCAGTGGCGTCGGCGTGGCCGCCATTCAACTGGCCCGGGAATTCGGGGCCAGGGTCTTCGCCACGGCGGGCAGCGAGGAGAAAAGCCGCTTTTGCGAAAGCCTGGGGGCGTTTGCCGTCAATTACCGGGAACAGGATTTCGTCGAGGCCCTCATGACGGCGACCGCAGGCGAAGGCGTGGACGTGATTCTGGACATGGTGGGCGGGGATTACCTCCAGCGTAACCTGTCCTGCTTGAAGCCGGGTGGGCGGCTGGTGCAGATCGCCTTCCAGAACGGCCCGAAAACCCAGATCAACCTGACGCCGATCCTGCTCAAGCGCCTTACCTTGACCGGTTTCACCCTGCGCCCCCGCAGTGTCGAGGAAAAGGCGGCCATTGCGCGGGCCTTGCTGGAAAATGTCTGGCCGCTGCTGGAGTCCGGGCGCGTCAAACCTGTCATACACACCGTCTTTCCGCTCCGCGAAGCGGCGACGGCGCACCGTTTGCTGGAAAGCGGCGTTCCCATCGGCAAGATAGTCCTACAGGCATCATCATGAAATCCATCAGGCAGGTTTTATTGGCTGCGGCGTTGCTGGCGTCACTGCCTGCGCAAGCCGATTTTCAATCCGGACTGGTGGCCATCGCCCGCCGGGATTTTGCCGCCGCGCTGCAAGCCTTCACGCCTTTGGCCGAACAGGGCAACGCCGCAGCCCAAGTCAATCTGGGCAATCTCTATATGAAAGGTCTGGGTGTGGAGCAGAACTACCCGGAGGCCCGGCGCTGGTACCGCAGTGCCGCCGACCAAGGCGAGCGCATGGCCCAGTCCAAGCTGGGCATCCTCTATTACCACGGGTTGGGGGTGGAAAAGGATCCTGCCGAGGCTGCGCGTTGGTTCCAAAAAGCCGCCGAACAGGGGGTAGCCAGCGCCCAGTCCATTTTAGGCTCGTTGTATGCCGCTGGCGATGGTGTGCCCCAGGATTTGGCCCGTGCGTATTATTGGTACACCATGGCCGAGGAGCAGGGTGACCCGGAGGGCGGCAAAGGCCGCAAGAGCCTGGAGGAAGAAATCACGCCCGGCCAAAAGGACGAAGCCCTGCGGCTAATGGGCGAAACCCGGAAGCTCAGGATCGAGCAGGAGGAAAAGGCGTTTGAAACCGCCACCACCGGTTTGGGAGCGCCGCCCGAAGCCCAAGCTGACGAGGCCGCGGCCAAGACAGCCCGGCATCCCACCCACCATGCGAAAAAAGGGCGGCATGGCAGGCCGAAAGCCGTAAAAAAACGTCACGACACGCCATGACCGAAACATCGCTCCGATGCCAAAGCAAAACTTTGCTCCTGCTCCTGTTGTTGTGCGGCTTGCTGTCGGGTTGCGCCGAGTGGAGTCCGTATTTTGGTTTCGAGTCCTCGCCCCGGCTGGTGCTCAAGGTTGAACCCACCAGGGAGGCGATCCAGGCACACGGCTTCTACCTGAATGGGGAGGACAGCGTCGTCGGGCGCTTGGCCCGTGTGCCTGTGCAAGAAGGCGACAGCTTGCTCGATCTTGCCCGACACTTTGGCCTGGGCTACCAGCACATCGTCGATGCCAACCCCGACCTTGATCCTTGGATTCCGCGACAAGGCGAACGCGCCCTGCTGCCTTTGCAATTCATCCTACCCGACGCGCCGCGTGTGGGCGTCGTGATCAACCTGGCCACCATGCGGCTGTTTTATTTTACCCGCGACAAGCAGCATCCCGGCCTTTCCACCTGGCCTATCGGCATAGGCCGGGAAGGCCGCTCCACGCCCTTAGGCATCATGACAGTGGAGCGCAAAACGGCGCATCCCACTTGGTACGTGCCCGAATCGATCCGCCGGACCCATGAACAACAAGGTGACCCGCTGCCTGCCGTTGTGCCGCCCGGCCCCGACAACCCTTTGGGCGATTATGCGCTTTATCTCAGCAAACCCAGCTACCTCGTTCACGGCACCAACAAGCCTTTCAGCATCGGCCTGCGCGCCAGCAACGGCTGTGTCCGCTTGTACCCGGAAGACATAGCTCGGGCGTTTCATGAAATCCCTACGAAGACCCCGGTCGTGGTGGTCAACCAACCGTATTTGCTGGGCTGGCTGGACGGGACGCTATACCTGGAGGCCCACCAGCCGTTTGAGGAGATTGACGTGAAGCAGGCAAAGAACAACCTGTTCGCAAAATTGCGCCAGATTGGCAAGAAGCAGCCGCGCAAGCTGGATTGGCCGAAGATCGAGGAAACGCTTAAGCAGGCGCGGGGGATTCCAGTCCCCATCTTCGAGCAGACGGCAAGCTTGGCCGAACGGCTGGACGAGGCCACCCAACTGGCGCACCCTGGACAATTGACCGGGCAGCCGAGTGATGGGGACGTGCCTGCGAGTGGCTGGACGCTACGTACGGCGGAAACCGACGACGAGTTTTGGGTGAAAAGGCTGGCCGCACAACTCAACCATCTGGGGCCGAGGATTCCCGCCCGCATGGTTACCCATAACCGACGGCACCGGATGGTTGTCGGCCCGTTTCTGGAGGAGAAAGCTGCCCGCAAAGCCCAGAGCATCCTCAGCGAAGATTTCAGAGCCAAGACTGAACTGGTCAAGCCGGCGAAGCGCCTGGGATGGAAATAAATTCCGAGCATTTTACTTGGCTGTGGTGTCCAAGCCTGTAAAATAAAACATGTCCCGCAAATCCTACATAAGCATTGAGAACATGACCGCCATCCAGGCACCTTTTCCCGCGCTCATCGACCGCTTCGGGCGGCGTGTCACTTACCTGCGCGTTTCCATCACCGACCGTTGCGATTTCCGCTGCATCTATTGCATGGGCGAGGACATGAGCTTCTTGCCGCGTGTGCAGATCCTGACCCTGGAGGAGGTCGAGGCCGTCTCCCGCGCCTTCGTTGGCTTGGGCGTGGATAAGATCAGGGTCACCGGTGGCGAACCCTTGGTGCGCAAGGGTGCCTTGGGGCTGCTGCGCAATCTTGGGCGGTTTGAGGGCTTGCGTGAGCTGGTGCTGACCACCAACGGCTCGCAGTTGGAGGCGATGGCGGGCGAGTTGAAAGCCTGCGGGGTCAAGCGCGTCAACATCAGCCTGGACACCCTCGACGAAACGCTGTTTCGGCAGATGACCCGCGTCGGCGACTTGCGGCAGGTTTTGCGGGGGATCGACACGGCTTTGGACGTCGGCTTCGGGCGGGTCAAGCTCAACGCCGTCATCCTGAAAAACCGCAACCATACCGAGGCGGTCGGGCTGCTGGCTTTCGCGGTCGCCAAGGGCATCGACATCAGCTTCATCGAAGAAATGCCTTTAGGCGTGGTGGACGGCCATGACCGCGCCGATGAGTATTATTCCAGCGACGCCGTCCGCACCGACCTGGAAAGCCATTTCACCCTGCTGCCCTCGGTGGAAAACACCGGCGGGCCTTCGCGCTATTACCGTGTCGCCGGAACGGACACCCGTGTCGGCTTCATTTCTCCCCACAGCCATAACTTTTGCGGAGACTGCAACCGGGTGCGCCTGACCGCCGAGGGACGCCTGTTGCTGTGCTTGGGGAACGAGCATTCGGTGGATTTGAAGCGGGTGTTGAGAGCGCATCCGGGGGACACAGGCAAGCTGCAAACCGCCATCGTCGATGCCATGCGGATCAAACCGGAAAGCCATGAGTTTGATCTGGGGGAAAAACCGGTCATTTTCCGGCATATGAGCGCCACTGGCGGGTAAACCCGTTTCTCAGGGCTGGGTCACTTTGAAGCCCTTGTCCTCCAGCAGCTTTAGGATGCCCTTGTCGCCCCCCAAATGCCCCGCCCCGAGCACGACGAAATAGATTTTATTGTCATTGGCCATTTCCGCGAGCCGGTTCGCCATCCTTTCGTTGCGATCCTCATAAAAAGCCTTGTACAGTTTGGAACTCATCTCCCCGTCATCGTAACTTTGCCGGGTGATCTGATCCATGGCTTCCGCATCGCCCTTCTTCCAGGCATCGGCCATGTTTTTGTAATATTCTGGGCCGCGCCCCAAATCCGCCAAAATTTGCAGCAGCATTTGCTCCTGCTCCCGGTCGGGAAACTCCTCTAACATCTTGATTTGTTCTTCGATGCTTTCCATCTCCATGACCGGCTTCTTGCCTTGGGCTTCCCTGATAAAGGTCTGGTCGATGCCCAGATCCGGGGTATAGCCTGCCTGCTTCAACGACTCGGCGCTAAGGATCAGGGCTGCCAACCAAGGCTTATACTGGCGCAGAATTTCTTCGTTGACCCCCAGTTTTTTGCCCATCTCCACTGCCTTGGCCCAAGTGACCTGTTTGATGTGATCCTGCAAGCTGCTTTTATCCTCATAGTGGCCCTTGTCTCTGAGCAAAGCCGAGCGTTCTTTGTCGCCTTGGTTCCATAAATCCGCCTCGACCACCACGACTTGGGCAGTGCCGAAAGTGTCCATGACTATCTGTGGCAAGGGATACAGGGACTGTGTGCCGTACCGTAGGGTGCCTAGCAAATACAGGCTGCCCTTCTCTCCGACCGCTTTCCAGAGGAAGGCGCGTTCCTCCTCCCGGCCCGAGAGTTGGGTCATCCAGCTAGGCAGTGTCGTCGTGATGAGATCTTGGCAGGGCTTGTCCTGGTAAAAAGTCCGGCCCTGTGCGTCTTTGCATTTGTAAACGCCGGCTTGCGCGGGAGAAAAACAGGCAAGCACCAACAGCCCAGTGACAATGAATCCGGCCAGGTTGGGTTTGTTTTTGAACATTAAGATCATCCTCTCCAGAAACCAAAGGGCAAGCTGGCTTCGAATCGTCCGAGCCGCGCAGCCGCTAACTTTAACCGAACCGTCGGCAAAGACAATCCCACGGGAAAAAATGCCTTCAGCACACGGCTGTATCCGTTGCGTGTCCAGGCCGGAAAGGCTCCAAGCCCCTTTCCCGCAACTCCCGGCCGACGAATTCACGGTAGCGGTCGTTGCGCAGGCGGACCATCAGCGCCATGACGAAATACCCGTGGGGAAGCCTGGGGCTTTCCTCAAGCTGCCGCAACTCGTGGCAGGGTTTGCCGGCATGCATGTGATGGTCGGCATGGCGGGACAGGCCGATGAAGCAATGCAAGGTGAACCAAGAATCGGTGGCCCAAGCGTCGCCACCACTGAATTTGGGGCCGGCGCGGACCAGCCCCCAGTGCTGCACATAGTTCACCGCCTCCAGCAGGCGCACGGCGGCCCAGGATTGGTAGAGGAACAGGATTAACGCAAGCGGGCCGAAATAGGCGAAAATCAGGGCGAGCAAGACGAGCTGGATCGCCAAGCCTTGCAAGACACGATGCCGCAGCCACCGGCCAGGGCCTAGAACCTCCCGCAAACGCCTGTTTTCCAGCCGCCAGGCGTCTATCCATTGCCCACGTGCGCTGCGGCTGAAAAAATCGTCGAAACTTTCGCCGAAACGCGCAGTGGCGGGATCTGCCGCCGTGGAACCCTGGCGATGGTGTCCCCGCCCGTGTTCGATGGCGAAATGGCCATAACAGACTGTCCATAGCAATATCCTGCCCATCCAGCGCTGGTGCCAGGGGCGGCGGTGGATCAACTCGTGGGCGACGGCTATCCCTGAGCAACAGGAGGTCGTGCCCGCCAGGATGCGCAGGGCGACGAGCGTGGATGCGCTCGCGGCACACTCGGATGGCGTAGCGAACGCCAAGTGGCTGGCGGCATCCAGCAGCAGAACGGTGTTTGCCAGTTGCAAACTGAACAAAGCGTAAAGCCGGGCGTCCAACCATCCTATCGGCCAGCCTGGATCGGGCGCGGAGTGATCGGCGGGGCTGCAATAATCGGCGGCGACGCACAGCCAGACCGGCAATGTCCACAACAACGCGGCATCCCAGGCATGGGGGCCGGTGGCTAAGAAGAACAGTGTTGAGAGTGGCAGGATGAAACAAAGTAGCGGTTCGATCCAGCCTCGCACGATGCGGCCCGCCGCCATGACGGATAGGGTTGTTGCCATGCTTGAGGACGCACTGGACATTAGCTTAAAAAACCGACATTCGGAATGGCTCGATGGGTGCTAAAACTTATTACATCGGCTTAGGCGTGACTTACCACGATCCAGCCTTGGCTATCGTCGATGAAAGCGGCGAGCCGTTGTTCGCCGAGGCTGCCGAACGTCATCTGCAGTCCAAGCGCGGACTCAACGGCGACCCCGACCCGTTGTCCCGGCTACCGGGCTTGCTAGCACAATTTTGCCCCGACGCCAGCCGTTTCGTGCTGGCCAGCAATTGGCGCAGGCGCAGGCCCTGGTACGAACGCGCCGCTTCCGTCCTCGGCTTGCTAAGTGCGCGGGGGCTTGCCCAGCAAGGCTTCAAGCGGCTGGGCTCTCCGCTGGATAACCACCAGATCCACCATATGATGGCCTGTAACCACCTCGCCATTGCCCGTGGCGGACTGAATCTGGCCCGCATCCTGCGCGACCGCCATCACGCCTGTGCCGTTGAGTTCCGTGACTTCGGCCATCACGACACCCACGCCGCCTCCGCCTGTTATGCCAGCCCCTTCGAGGAGGCGGTTTGCGCCGTGGTGGATTCCTACGGCGAAAACGGCTCCTGTGCTTTTTACCGTTACCGCGACGGACGCCTGCACAGGCTGCATGAGGCGCGAGGCTTGGGGAGCCTGGGGCTATATTACATGCACATCACCGCGCTGTGTGGCTTCGACTGGATGCAGGGTGAGGAATGGAAGGTCATGGGGCTGGCAGCCTATGGCCGTCTAGACGGGGAAATCCACACGCTGCTGCGTGACGTCCTGCGGGTACGCGGCCTGGGATTGGAACATCCACGCGGGCGATTGTTCCCCGCCCTGGCTGCGTTGGCGGAAAAGCGCCGCGCCGGTACAAGTTGCCCCCGCCGACTGGGCGTCCACCGGCCAACATTATTTCGCCGAAATCATGGCGGAGCTTCTCTCCAACTTCCACGCCGCCTATCCCGACGACCGGCTGGCCCTGGCGGGCGGTTGCGCATTGAACTCCTCCTTCAACGGCCAGATAAGCGCCAAAACGCCGTTTGGCAAAGTGTATGTCCCGCCCGCCCCGGCTGACGATGGAACGGCCTTGGGGGCGGCTTGGCTGGCTTTTCGTGCCGACCATCCCAGCTTCGGCCTGTCGCGCAAACCGGTGACGATGCTCCCTTATCTCGGCACGTCGATGTCCGGCGAGGCGCTGGCGCGGCTGGCCCGCTATGCATCGGGGCTGGAAGTGCGCCATCTGCCGCAAACAATCTGCGAGGAAACCGCCCGCCTATTGGCCTGTGGCAAGCTGGTGGCTTGGGTGCAAGGGCGGGCCGAGTTCGGGCCGCGCGCCTTGGGCAACCGCTCCATCCTCGCCGATCCCCGCGACCCCGGCATGAAGGACCGGATCAATTCGGCGGTGAAATTCCGCGAGGATTACCGTCCTTTCGCCCCGTCCATCCTGCATGAATATGGGCAGGAGTATTTCGAGGATTACCGGGAGACACCTTACATGGAACGCGCCCTGCGTTTCCGGGCCGCAGCGGCGGGACGGGTGCCCGCGGTCGCCCATGCGGACGGCACGGGGCGGTTGCAAACTGTCAAAAAAGAATGGAACCCGCGCTTCCACCGCCTGCTCACCGCCTTCCTCCGTGAAACCGGCGTCCCGTTGCTGCTCAACACCAGCTTCAACGTCATGGGCAAACCCATAATCCATGCGGTGGAGGACGCAGTAGCCGTGTTGATGACCTCCGGGCTGGACATGCTGGTCATCGACGATTGGCTGTTCGCCAAACCGGGGGTGTTATGAGGGGGTCGTTCATGCCTGCGGCAGGCGAGGAAGGCATGGCCCGCGAATGGTTCCACCGTCTGGCCAACGCCCGCGAAGACCCGGCGACGCTGGCCGAAGCGCGGGAGTGGCTGTTGATGCTATTGGCCAGCGTGCCGCTGGAATTGATTCCCTCCCCCCCGGCCCCTCTCCCGCCGGGAGCGGAGGGCAGGGCGACCGACTCCCCTCTCCCTTTGGGAGAGGGGCCGGGGGGGAGGGCGGAACTGCTCGCCTTCCACGCCCCCCTTGCCCTGCTGGAAGGTGCATGGATGCAAGGCGCAGCCCAGACCATCAACGGACACCAGCAAGCGGTCGCAGAATTGTCCTCCGCCTATCTGGCCTTGCTAGGCGTGGACGAATCAGCCTCCCCTGCCTTCGCCTATCGCGGACGGTTGCACTTGCATGGCGTCGCCTTGGGCAGAGCCACCTCCTGGCAGTTCGCCCAAGACCCGCGCATCGGCGAACCGGCCTTGCGTTTTGCCAGTGTGCAACTGGCTTTAGGGCATCACGCCGCCAGCTTTTTCCCGGAAACCCTAGGTTTCACACTGGCCTATCTGCACAGCGACTCCCCCTGGCGGTTGCCCTTCTTGCTGCGCCGCCGCGAAATCCTGGAAACAATGGCGCGGCATGCGCAAAATGCCTGGCAAACCTTGCTGGCCGACGGCGGCGGACATCCGCGACTGGAGCGGGGATACTGGCTATATCAAGCCGCCGAAACTGACTACTTGGCCGCTTTGCGCCACTATGCCATAACCGGTGCCACACTCGCCGATCAGGTGGCCGGGATCTTCCGCCGCAAACTTCGTTTCGCCAAGGGTTATCATGCCGGAGTCCGGCTGGGTGGCCAAAGCTTGGAAGAATGGTTCGCCGCTGCCCGCTTCGACGCGGAGGGTTTCCTCGCTGCCTTTGCCGCCTCGCCCTATGCCGCAGGCGAGGCGGAACAACGTTCCTTTGACTTCCTGACGGCTTTCGGTGGCCCCATGTTTGGCGTATTCGACCGGGAAGATCTAGCCTTGATCGATACTTGGCTGGCTACAGCGCGGACCGGAACGGAGCGCCAAAGCCCCGCCGAGCCAAACCTGCCGGAGCGCAGGCATCCCGTTGGCACAAACCCAAAAAGCCGGCGAGACCTAGGCGTTTCTCGAAATTTGGACAAGCGGGCGCTATTCCATGGCCTAATCAACCACGATCCGTCACTGGAAACCGTCGATGCCGCCCGCTGCCTTGTCGAAAAAACACTCTCCAAATCCAGCCAGGCTTTAAACAAGCAAGGCCTGCCAGGCAGACAATTTTTCAACTACTCGCCGCAAGTCTTCGCCGAACGCATCGCGCAAATCCACGACGAAGAAATCGCCAAACACAAAGCCTTCCAAGCCCCGCCCAAACTGCGCCGCGAAGAATATCTCTGGGGCATCCGCCAGTTCGCCCCAGCGATCCTGGTGGATGGCTGCTGGCTGCGCCACCAAGGTGAAGCGGCCAACCAAGACAGCCGCGTCCATCGCCTGCTGCACCGCATCTATGCGGAAGAACTGGGCGAGGGCCGGGTGGAATGGAACCATCCCAAGATATACCGGGACTTGCTTGATGGTTTGGGCATGGTCCTGCCCGCGCTCGAAACCGAGGCGTTCGCCAGGCACCCAAGTTTCATGGATTCCGCTTTCGACCTTCCCGGCTATCTCCTCGCCATTTCCCAGTTTCCCAAGACTTATTTTCCCGAAACCCTGGGCCTGAACCTTGCCATTGAACTAAGTGGATTGGGTGTGGGTTATCTACGCTTGGCGGATGAATTGCGCTATTGGGGAATCAACCCGCTCATCGTCACCCTGCATCTGTCCATCGACAACCTCGCCGGAGGCCATGCCGCCATGGCCTGCGAAGCGATCCAATCATACCTGGATGAAGAGCGGGCTTTGGGCGGGGATCGTGCGATGCAAGCAACTTGGAGGCGGATTTGGATCGGCTATCTATCCCTAGATACCGTGACCCGATATTTCAAGTGGATGTTGGCATTGGAGTTCTGTCGGCAGTTTGTTCCGGCTAGGTTGTTGGCCGCTGTTATGGATTTTTATCTTTCGTGGTCGCGGCCTTGATCATATTCCTGGCCTTGGACAAAACCCCGGCGGGTTAGGCAGAGAAAAATACCCTTCCTTGTTTTGCCCCGTGCAGGCGCCATCTCGGCGACTTTGGGTGTCGCCACCGAGTGGCCGCACCGGAGTGCGAGGCTTGCCTCGTCCCTTACGGCCCGCGCAAAGCAAGCCTTGCCTTCCAGTCCATTCTTCTTTGCGCTTGTTTCATTGGCACCGCTTTAGTATAGTGTCCGGCTTTTAAGCGATGGCTGTGCAAAGCCGTCTCTCCTTGCTTTACCGCTTCGGGCGGAAGGCTCTCCAATCCGAAAGGAGCATTCATGCGTCATTACGAAATCGTTTTTCTTGTCCATCCTGACCAAAGTGCGCAGGTTCCGGCGATGATCGAGCGCTACCGCGCCGTCATTGAGTCCGCTTCCGGCACGATCCACCGTTTGGAAGACTGGGGCCGCCGCCAGTTGGCCTACCCCATCAACAAAGTGCAAAAAGCCCATTATGTGCTGATGAACGTCGAGATCGACCAGCCCACGCTGGACGAGCTGGAAAGTGGCTTCCGCTTCAATGACGCGGTGCTGCGCAGTCTGACCCTGGTGCGCGACGAAGCCGTCACCGAGCCTTCGACACTGTCGAGATCCGGCCAAACCGAAGTCGAGATCATCAAACCTGACGAGGGCGAGGAAGACGCGCCCCTGGCCGATGAGGCCGCCGTCGAGTCCGCGCTCGCATAAGTCATCCGTCGAAAAAACTTTAGATAGAGAAATCAGCACATGGCCCGTCAATTCAAACGCAGAAAATTTTGCCGCTTCACCGCCGAAGGCGTGAAGGAAATCGATTACAAGGATCTGGAAACCCTGCGGGAGTTCATTTCCGAAACCGGGAAAATCGTGCCCAGCCGCATCACCGGCACCAAGGCGAAATATCAGCGGCAGCTTGCCACGGCCATCAAGCGTGCGCGCTTTTTGGCGCTGTTGCCGTTCTGCGATTCGCATCCCCAGTAAGCGGCGGGATTCGTCGCAGCCAGGCTCGTAGGAAAGAAAGTCACGATGCGATTCCTGGCGGCTTTCGTCATGCGGGGAAGGTTGCAGGCGCTGGCCGCGATCTGTGGTTTGGCTCTCGCATCCTTGGTGCTGCCGCCGCTTAACCTGATCAGTTCCGCCCTACTGGCCTTGGTGGCTTTGCGCCAAGGCGCGAAGAAAAGCGCCTGGGTGCTGTTGCTTTCGCTGTTGAGCTTAGGGCTGGGCGGGGTCTTGCTGGCGGGTGATGCCTTGGAGGCCATCCTCTACGGGGTGTTGCTCTGGCTACCGGTGTGGCCCATGGCCCTCTTGTGGCGCGAAACCCGCCGCTTGGAATGGGCGATGGAGGCCACCGCAGGTTTGGCCTTGCTGGCAGTCTTCGGCGTCTATCTGTTGGTCGATGATCCGGCGGCTATGTGGCGGCAGCGTTTGCAGATCTTCGTGCGGCCCATGCTGGAGAACGCCCCGGCGGATTTCGACGCCGCGGCCTTGGCGCAAGCGCTGGACTTGTTCTCCCATTACCTAGGCGGCGTGGCGGCGGGTAGCTCGGCCATGAGCGTCATCCTCGCACTGCTCATCGCCCGCTGGCAACAGGCCGTCTTGTTCAATCCGGGCGGGTTCAGGAGCGAATTCGTCGCGTTGCGCCCGCACAGCGGTGTGGTTTACGCGGCGGTGGCCTGCCTTTTGGCGGGGGGCCTGGGGAGCGGGCTTTTGGCGGAAATCGCCTGGAATCTGAACATCGTGTTTTTAATGGTGTTCACGATAGTCGGTTTCTCTATTCTTCACGCCATGTTAGGCAGCAAAGGTTTCTGGATCGTGGGGTTTTACATGGCGCTGCTGATTATCCCGCAGTTCCTGCTGCCCCCCGTCGCCTTGCTAGGCCTAAGCGATGCCTGGCTGGACTGGCGCAAGTATTCCAGGCGGGCGTAAGCAGGCCGCAAAGATTTTCCCGATGTCGGGCTGGCTGGTAGGCCGGACAAACATACAAACGAACATTCCGAATTAGCAACGATTTGAGGCATTGCAAACAATGGAAATCATCCTTCTCGAAAAAATCGCGAAACTGGGCAACCTGGGCGATAAAGTCATCGTCAAGCCGGGCTATGGCCGTAACTTTCTGATCCCCAAAGGCAAAGCGGTGCGCGCCTCGGCTGAAAAGCTGGCCGAGTTTGAACAGCGCCGTGCGGAATTGGAGAAAAAATCCGCCGTCGAACTCGCCACCGCCCAGGCCCGGGCAGAGGCTTTGGCCAAGCTGGCGGTGACGATCACCCAAAAAGCCGGCGAAGAAGGCCGTCTTTACGGTTCCGTGGGTGCGAAGGACATCGCCGACGCGGTCACCGCTGCCGGTGTGGAATTGCACAAAAACGAAGTCCGCCTTCCCCATGGCCCGATTCGCCAAGTGGGCGATTACGAAATCAAGTTGCATGTCCACGCCGATTTGGACGCCGTCCTGGCGCTGAAGATCGCCGGGCAATAAGGGCCGAGCTTTCGACGCTTCGACCGCACGATCCGGAATACTGGCATTTAATCGGAAAATCGGCCCGTGCGGTTTCTTTACACGCTCCTGTTTTACTTGGCGGTGCCGCTTATCCTGGCGCGTCTTTACTGGCGTGGCCGGCATGAACCGGCCTACCGGGAACGCTGGCGCGAACGTTTTGGCTTTTATCGCGACGCCAAGCCTGGCGACGGTGCCATCTGGTTCCACGCCGTTTCCGTAGGCGAAGCCGAGGCCGCGTTTCCGTTGATCCGGGCGATGGCCCGGCGCTTCCCCGAATCTTCCGTCCTAGTCACCACCACCACGCCCACCGGCTCGGCCCGCGTACGGTCAGTGTTGGGCGATCAAGTGATCCATGTCTACTTCCCCTACGACCTGCCCGACGCGGTGGCGCGTTTTCTTAAGGCTTTCCGGCCCCGCTTGGCGGTCGTCATGGAAACTGAAATCTGGCCTAATCTCTACCAAGCCTGTGCCGCTCGGGGCATCCCCTTGGCCATCGTCAATGCCCGGTTGTCGGAGCGTTCCGCCAAAGGTTACGGGCGACTGGGCGGATTCACCCGCAAAACCTTGGGCCTGGTCAGCCTGATTGCCGCGCAGACCCAGGCTGATGCCGGACGTTTCCTGGCGGTGGGCGCAAGGGCGGAAGCCGTGGCGGTGGCGGGGAACATCAAATACGACCTGGAATTGCCGACGGATTATTTCCAGCAGGCCATCTTATTGCGGCAATCCCTGTTTGGTGGAAGGCGGGTGTGGATTGCCGCCAGCACCCACGAAGGCGAGGAGGCCCTGGTATTGCAGGCTTTCGCCCGGCTGCGCGTGGATTATCCCGATTTGCTGCTGGTGCTGGTGCCCCGGCATCCGCCGCGTTTCGACAGGGTGGCGGAGCTTTGCCTGGCTGAAGGTTTGAATCTGGCCCGCCGCAGCAGCGGAGAAGAGGCGGAAAACGCCGATGTGTTCTTGGTGGACACTTTGGGCGAATTGCGATTGTTCTACGCCGCCGCCGATATCGCCTTCGTCGGCGGCAGCCTGGTTCCCGTGGGCGGGCATAACGTCCTGGAGCCTGCCATGGCCGGCGTGCCGGTGCTGTTCGGCCCGCACATGTTCAATTTCGAGGAGGCTGGGCGGCGCTTGGTAGAGGCGGACGGGGCTTTGCGGGTGGCCGATGCCAAGGAATTAGTCCGGCAGGTCGGCGCATTGCTGCAAGACCCGCAAGAGCGCGAGCGGAAAGGCAAGAGCGGTAGGCGCTTCGTCGAGGCCGGACGCGGCGCGTTGGGGCGGGTTGATGTGGCGTTGGCAGGTTTGCTCACCCTGCCTGGCTTTTAGGGATAAATAAAAATATGGCAATACCTGATTTTCAAAGCCTAATGTTGCCAGTGCTCAAGCTTTCAAGTGGCGGAGAAGTCCGCATCAGCGATGCGGTGCAGCATTTGGCGGACGAGTTCAATCTGACTCCTGACGAACGGGCTGAATTGCTGCCTTCGGGCAAGCAGGCTGTTTTTTCAAACCGGGTCAATTGGGCGAAGGCCTATTTGTTAAAAGCAGGCCTTATCGCGGCGACAAAGAGAGCGCATTTCGTCATTAATGAGCGTGGCAGGCAAGTGTTGGCGCAGAGTCCAAGTCGCATTGATATTAAATCGCTAATGCATAATCAGTTTGAAGAGTTTCGCCAAATCCGGCAAGCCGACGATAACGGAGAAGAAGAACAAGCAGGTGGTCAACCAAGTCCGCAAGACACCCATACTCCCGACGAAATTATCCGCTTGGCGCACCAACGCATAGAAGCAGCCCTCGGGCAAGAGCTTTTGGAGAGGATTCTCTCGGCTCCCCCAGCGTTTTTTGAAAATCTAATCGTCTCTTTGCTAATCAGCATGGGATATGGCGGGTCGGCCAAAAATGCGGGTCGGGCTTTGGGCAGGAGCGGCGATGACGGGGTTGATGGCGTGATAGACCAAGACGCGCTTGGGCTGGATCGGGTTTACGTTCAAGCCAAGCGATATGCCCTAGGCAACAACATAGGATCGGGCGCGATAAGGGATTTTTTTGGAAGCTTGGACAGGCACAAGGCGGCAAAAGGGCTATTTGTCACTACTTCGGGATTTTCTTCGTCCGCCAAAGAAACGGCTGAATATCTGAGCAAACGAATCGTTCTGATTGACGGATCGACACTCGCAAAACTCATGATTCGATACAATGTCGGTTGTAGGATCGAAGAAACGCTATACCTGAAAAAAATTGACGAGGAATTTTTTGAATGACCGCCTTTCCTGCTTGAATTCTTTCAAACGCTGGTCGAAAGCTTCTTTCGCGCGGGTGTCGGGGCGGTGAATAACGCGAAGGACGGGAAGGATGCGTTTCGTTCCTCAGTGCATTCCTCGACAACTCGATTGGTCATTTCGTCGCAGCTAACAATTCCCGTACATGCGCCCCCACACTTTCCCCCAAGGCTTCCAAGTTGTAGCCTCCTTCCAAGGCCGACACCAGTTTTCCACCGCAATGTCGGTAGGCCAGTTTCAGCAATTCCCGTGTGATCCAAGCGAAATCGTCTTCCAACAAATTCAACGAGGCCAGCGGGTCGTCCCGGTGGGCGTCGAAGCCTGCTGAAACCAAGACCAACTCCGGCTTGAAACGATCCACCGCAGGCAGGATTTTTCCCTCCATGGCGGCGCGGAACTCCTTTGAACCGCTGCCCGCAGGCAAAGGCGCGTTGAAGATGTTGCCGACGCCGGTCTCAGAGGCCAAGCCGCTGCCCGGATACCAAGGGTGCTGGTGGGTGGAGGCGTAGAGGACTTCCGGGTTTTTGTCGAACGCATGTTGGGTGCCGTTGCCGTGATGCACATCGAAATCGATGATGGCGACGCGCTTGATGCCATGTGTGTGGCGGGCGTGTTCGGCTGCGATGGCGATATTGTTGAACAGGCAAAAGCCCATCGCATGTCCGGGTTCGGCATGATGCCCCGGCGGGCGGACGCCGCAGAAGGCATTGTTGGCTTCGCCCTTGAACACCGCGTCTACTGCCGCGCACACCGCTCCGACGGCCCGCAAGGCGGCATCCCCCGAACCGGGCGAAACCGGCGTGTCGGGATCCAAATGGACAATCCCGTGTTGCGGTATCGAACCCAGCACCTTTTCGATATGGGCTTGGCTATGAATCCTGAGGATTTGCCCGATTTCGGCGCGGGGTGCTTCCTTTTTGACCAGGCCGACGAACGCGGGCCTGTCCAACACAGTGGCGATGGCCCTCAGGCGCAAGGCGTTTTCTGGGTGGCCGGGGCCGGTGTCGTGGGCCAAGAAGCTGGGATGGGTGAAATACAGCGTGGTCATGGCAATGGTTCGGGGGTGATGGCAGGGAAGCGCTATTGTGCGCAAGGCAGGGAAGAAAAACCACCATTCCGCTGATGTGGCCGGACATCTCGTGGGAGCCTCGTCCCCGAGGCGATGGAACTTGGCTTGCTGTTCTGTGGCGCAGCCAGTCGCCGCGAGGTGCGGTTTCCACGGGGTGGGAGCGCTTTTTAAGCGCGACTTTTGGAGTTGCCCGCAGGATTCGGTCGCGGTTGGAAACCGCTCCCACGAGCAGGCTTATTCCGGCTTACGATTGCGGTTTTCGAGGTATGATTTTTCGCGGAATACGCCGCGCAGGCAGCGGCCAATGGAGATAACAATGAACATGGCACTTTCCCCCATCTGTGGGAACGCTTTGCAAGCGCGACTTTTGGCGTTACCGGCACACTCAGTCGTGGTTAGAAACCGCTCCCACGGGTTGGGCAGGCTTATTCCGGCCTCCCGGTTTAATTCAATCGTTTTGCCCGCGCCCGCCTTCCGCTGCCGGGCAGGACGCGAGGGAGTTCTTGCATGAACGCCCCGCAAGCACCCGACGCACCTAAGGCCATTCCACCCCGCCGCTGGGTATGGCACTGCACGGAGGATTCCATCGCCGCCGGGCAAATCTCGCTATTGGCCCTGGCTGAAACCTTGGCCGCCGTGGCTTTGTACTGGTGGCTGTCCTTCCATTTCGAGTGGCACTGGTTTTCCCTAGTCAGCCTGATCGCCGCGCCGATGCTGCTGCTCCGATCAGAGGAGTCGGTGGAACTGGGCGTGGAGATGTTGCGGCGATGGACAGGCCGGAAGGGTAGCGACTGGAGCCGCTGGGAAAAAGCGGTGATGGTTCTGAGCACCGCGCTAGTGGGTGGCTGGATCGCTTATTGCCTCGCCCAGGCATGGTTGCCGGGTCAGGTCGGTTGGGCCTTGTACTGGCGTGCGGGCATGATTGGCATGATTGCAGCTATGGGTACGGTTGTGATTGTGGTTGCGGTTGCAGATGCGGTTGCGTTTGCGGCTGCGGTTGCGGTTGCAAATGCGGTTGATGGTGCGGTTGCAGATGCAGTTGCGGTTGTAGATGTGGGTGCATTTGCGTTTGCGTTTGCGTTTGCGGGTGCGTTTGCGGTTATGGGTACGGTTGCGGTTGGAGGTACGGTTGCGAGTGCGAGTGTGCGTGGAATTTCCTCACTATTAGTCGGTTCAGCTTTCGCCCTGGGTGCATTGCTACGCGCCTTAACTATCCGCTGGAAAGCCAGCCTGTGCCATCTGTCACGCGGCCTGCGGTGCTTGCCGCACAACTGGCGCGAGAATCTATTGGTCGTGGATCTAGGCCATCCCCCCGAACTCCTGCCTCAGGCGGGAAGTGTGTGCAAAGACTTCACGGTCGCCGGTCTTTGGCACAGGATGGCCGATGAAACAGGATCCGATCAAGTGGTCACGGCAATCCTGATCGCCGCCTGGTATCTCCCCGCCTTAGCCTATCGCTGGAGCCTGAAGGCCAGCGCCTGGTTTTTGTGGCCTTTGGCATTGGCCTTGACGCCGCCGTTCCAGGGCATGGACGGCTACGCCCGGCGCGAGCGGGCGGCGGTGGTGAGCCGGGGCGCTTGGGCTTTTCCGTTGTTGCTTCCGCTGACCCTGCTGGTCTGGCTGTTGTTGTCGCTGTGGCCCGAACTCAAGGAATGGCTGGTGCTGCTGTGGCCCACCGCCGCCGAGACTACGCAAAAACTCTTGGGGCTGCTGAAGCCGCCGCCGTTGGGCCTGCGCTATGGGCTGCTCTGGCTGGTGGTTCTGCTTGCCTTGGCCTTGGCGTGGCGGCGCAAGAATCTGCTGGCCGCTTACGACAAGGTGTTAGGCTCCCCCAAGGGATACAGTGAACTCAGCGAACAGGAACGGGAGGAATTCGAGTCTCGCGCCAGTGGGGTGGAACGGCTTAGGCTGTGGATGATCGTCGCCTTGTTCCTGTTCGGCGAAGCCTTTGCCCTGGACTTCATCCGCGCCCGCAACCCGACGGAAATCGAACACCTGATCTGGCCCTGGCTGCTGGTTTGGATTTAGTTTCGTGGGGTGGGCTGCTTTGCAGGGTTGTAAGACGCAATAGCGATAGCGAATTGCCGAGTTAGTTGAAGCAATAAGGGCTTTGCACTCTTCCATGACCCCTATTACTATCAATAGCAATGATCTTCCCCGAGGCCCATCATGCAAATTCTTGCCCATATCCCCGACGATTTGGCGGCGCGTTTTAAAGCCACCGTGCCATCTAGGCAGCGCAGTGCGTTTATTGCTGACTTGCTGAGAAAGGCGCTTCCTGAAGAGGACGATGCTTTATTTTATATCACTTGGCTTTGGCCGTGGAAGAAGACCAAGCCCTGAACGAAAGCCTGCAAGACTGGGATGCGGTCGTTGCCGATGGCTTGGAGGATGACCGTTGAAGCGCGGGGAGATTTGGTGGGTGTGCTTGGATCCCATGGTAGGCAGCGAGATTCGCAAAACCCGGCCAGCCGTGATTTTGACAGTGGATGCGCTGAACAAGGCCCTCTAATCCTTAATCTCTTTTGCTCTTCTTTGGCGCGGTCCGCTTTGCTTGCGGGCTTAAGGTTGCCAAGCATTGCCTTTCGATAGGCTTCAAGCCCATAATCGACGGCAGTTCCGGCCTTGCACCGCAGGGAATAAAATTTGCTTAGAGGATACCGAGGTCGGCGCTTTGGTCATAGGCGATCAAGTGTTGTTGGGGGCGATTCCGATGGAAGACATGGATTTGGTGGTGTTGCCCTGAGAGCAACGGCTTGCAGTGAATCCAGCGGTGCCGAATATTCCGATGGCTTTGGCGAAGTAGTTTCATCGTTCCCACGCTCTGCGTCAAAGCCATTAACTTAAGCGTTCGTAGTCCCGCCTTTAGGCGGAAAACTGACCAAAAAGAACCGGCTGAAGCCGGGACTACGAACAGTGTTTCCCGCTGAGAAGTCCTTAAGTTAATGGCTTTGACGCCCTGCGTGGGAACGCATCCGGCGGCGCTCCCGCGCCGTGAGTGAAGAATTTTTCCTAATAGAGACTGACATGTTAGAAGAATACCGCAAACACGCCGCCGAACGGGCGGCGGAAGGACTGGTTCCCAAACCCTTGTGCGCCGAGTTCACGGCGAAACTGGTGGAACTGATTAAAAACCCGCCCGTCGGCGAAGAGGAATTTCTGCTGGATTTATTGTCCGAGCGTGTGCCGGCCGGTGTGGATGAAGCCGCTTATGTCAAAGCCGGTTTCTTGGCCGCCATCGCCAAGGGCGAGGCGAAGTCACCGATTTTGAACGCGGAGCAAGCGACGCATCTGCTCGGCACGATGCTCGGCGGCTACAACGTCCAGCCTTTGATCAGTCTGCTGGATAACCCCAAGCTTGCCAAGCTCGCCGCCGAAGGTCTGTCGCAGACATTGCTGATGTTCGACGCCTTCCATGATGTTCAAGAAAAGGCCGAGGCGGGCAACGCCCATGCCCAAGCCGTGTTGAAGTCTTGGGCCGAGGCGGAATGGTACACCAACCGCCCGAAACTGCCGGAAAAGCTCACCGTCACCGTGTTCAAAGTCGTCGGCGAAACCAACACCGACGATCTTTCCCCGGCTCAGGATGCTTGGTCTAGGCCGGATATTCCGCTCCATGCCAAGTCCATGCTGAAAGTGCCACGCGAAGGCATCCACAATGCCGAGGCGCAGATCAACGATTTGAAAGCCAAGGGCTTCCCGGTGGCTTATGTGGGCGATGTGGTCGGCACCGGTTCTTCGCGCAAATCCGCGACGAACTCCGTGCTGTGGTTCACCGGCGACGATATTCCCCATGTGCCGAACAAACGGGCCGGGGGCGTGTGCATCGGCGGCAAGATCGCGCCGATTTTCTTCAACACGATGGAAGACTCCGGCGCATTGCCCATCGAGTGCGATGTGACCGTGTTGAACATGGGCGATGTGATCGACATCCATCCTTATGAAGGCGTCATCCGCAACCATGAAACCGGCGCGGAACTCACCCGGTTTGAGTTGAAGACCGACATTATCCTGGATGAAGTGCAGGCCGGCGGGCGCATCCCGCTGATTATTGGCCGAGCCCTGACCGACCGCGCCCGCAAGACTTTGGGACTGCCTGCATCCACCGTGTTCCGCCGAGCCCAGGCCCAGGTCGATTCCAGCAAGGGCTACACGCTGGCGCAGAAGATGGTCGGCAAAGCCTGCGGTGTCGAGGGCATCCGTCCCGGTGTCTATTGCGAACCGCATATGACCACGGTCGGCTCGCAAGACACCACCGGTCCGATGACCCGCGACGAATTGAAAGATCTGGCCTGCTTGGGCTTCTCCGCCGATTTAGTCATGCAGTCGTTCTGCCACACGGCGGCGTATCCGAAGCCGGTGGACGTGCAGACCCACCACACGCTGCCGGATTTCATCATGACCCGTGGCGGGGTCTCGTTGCGTCCCGGCGACGGCATCATCCATTCTTGGCTGAACCGAATGTTGCTGCCGGATACTGTCGGCACGGGCGGCGATTCGCATACGCGCTTCCCCATTGGCATTTCCTTCCCGGCGGGTTCTGGCCTCGTGGCTTTCGCGGCGGCGACCGGCGTGATGCCCTTGGACATGCCGGAATCGGTATTGGTGCGCTTCAAAGGCACGATGCAGCCGGGTATCACGCTGCGTGATTTAGTCCATGCGATACCTTATGCCGCTTTGCAACGCGGACTGTTGACGGTCGAGAAGAAGGGCAAGAAAAACATCTATTCGGGCCGGATTCTGGAAATCGAAGGTTTACCCGATTTGAAAATCGAGCAGGCTTTTGAATTGGCCGACGCCTCCGCCGAACGCTCCGCCGCCGCCTGCACGGTCAAGCTGAACAAGGAGCCGATTGCGGAATACCTGCGTTCCAACGTGATCTTGCTGCGCTGGATGATTGCCGAAGGCTACGGCGATGTCCGCACCCTGCAACGGCGTATCAAATCCATGGAAGACTGGCTGGCGAATCCGGTCTTGCTGGAAGCCGACGCCGACGCCGAATATGCCGAGATTATTGAAATCGACCTCGATCAAATCACCGAACCTTTGCTGTGCTGCCCGAACGACCCGGACGATGTGAAGCCGCTGTCCACAGTGGCGGACACCCACATCGACGAGGTTTTCTTAGGCTCGTGCATGACCAATATCGGCCATTTTCGCGCCGCCGGTCGGCTGCTGGAGAAATTCGGCAAGCAGATTCCCAGCCGTTTGTGGGTCGCCCCGCCCACCAAGATGGACGAGGCACAATTGAAAGAAGAAGGTTTTTATGGCACTTACGGAAAAGCCGGGGCGCGGACTGAAATGCCCGGTTGCTCGTTGTGCATGGGCAATCAGGCACGGGTCGCGGACAATGCTGTCGTGGTGTCCACCTCCACCCGCAATTTCCCGAACCGTTTAGGCAAAGACGCGAAAGTGTTCCTAGCCTCCGCCGAACTGGCTGCCGTCTGTTCCATACTAGGCCGCATTCCCACTGTGCAGGAATATATGGACTATGTCGCTGAGATCGACGCCAAAGCGGAGGACACTTACCGTTATCTCAACTTCGACCAGTTGCCGGAATTTGCCGACAAGGCGGAGGAAGTGGCCTGAGCTTGCAAGGCCTGAGTCATCCCTTTTGGACGGACAAGCGGGCTACCAGAATTCAGATTGGTAACCCGCGCCTTGCAAGTTTTCCAATCACCAAATTTGTCAATAGACCGCAATGAAAATAGTGTCAGAAAGCACATTGAAAAACAGGATGACCGAGCTCTTCCGGGAAGTCGAAACCACTGGAGAGGAATTGCTGGTCACTGACAACGGAGAAATTGTGCTGAAGATTATTTCTTACCATCGGGAGCAGGTAACAAGTGAATCATATGCCAATGAGTATGACGAACCCTCATAGCTGGGCATCCAAATGCCTAATCTCTTCTCCCTAGCCGAACAGGCTTTAACTTCCCCCGAAGTCGAAATCAAACTGGCTTTGGCCCACGAAGCCTGGCGCTGCCATCAAAACGGCGTTTTGGTTTTTGATTCTGACGACGTTCCGCCGCAACCAACCGAAGCCGCCCGATTTCCCGAGCGGCCTATCCTAGTCGATCCCCGCGAATTGCCCAAGCGCACGCTGGCCAGCGCCGAGGGCCGGGTGGCTTTGCTGCATGCCGTGGCACATATCGAATTCAGCGCGATTCAATTGGCTTTTGACCATATATACCGTTTCCGCGACATGCCGCAGCAGTATTACCTGGACTGGCTGGGCGTGGCGGAGGAAGAGGCACAGCATTTCGAATTGCTGCGCGGACGGTTGCGGGATTTCGGCGTGGATTATGGCGATTTGCCCGCCCATGCCGGGCTGTGGAGTGTCGCCACCGACACCGCTTACGATGTGCTGGCGCGTATGGCGCTGGTGCCGCGCTTCATGGAGGCGCGGGGTCTGGACGTGACGCCGGGGATGATCGCCAAACTGCAAGCCATCGGCGATGAGGCCGGCGTCATAATCCTTGAGCGTATACTGCGTGAGGAAGTCGGTCATGTCGCCCTAGGTTCGCGCTGGTTCCATTGGCTGTGCGCCCAACGCGGGCTGGAGCCGGAGGCGGAATATTTCGCCCTGATCGACCGCCACTTGAAAGGCCAGGCAAGGGGGCCGTTCAATCAGGAATTGCGTCGTCAGGCGGGCTTCACCGACGCGGAATTAGGGCGGCTTGGCAAAGTCTGACGGTTTGCTTCAGCAGGCGCTTGGGCAGTGAGATAGTGGGTGTGCATCGCCTTGTTTCGGGGCGTCATCTGTCTTTGTGCACAATATTGGAGCGGCTAGGTGGTTGGGAATTTGCCTATAAGCTTATGAAAAATATGTGACAGAAAGATGGCATATCTGTTGCTTGTAAGTTTTTTAGAGGCTTTCTGCCTGATCGCAACCTTCTTCAAGATGAGGACATGACCCATGACGAAACATACTCAATCCGCGTTTTTCAGACTGCGCCCTTTGGTCGCGGGCCTGTCCTTGGCGCTCGCCGTAGGAGGGGTGATGGCGGCGGAGCCAGAGGAACATGCAGGGCCGACCGAGCCAAAAGCTGAACCCGTTGATGAACCCACTGGCGCACTCAGCGCTGCGGGGCTGAACATCAACGACACCAAGTTCATGAAACAACTGGGCGTGACCCTCGGCGGCTGGGTACAGGGAGGCGTGACCTATAACGCAGGCAGCCCAAATAATGGCTACAACGGCCCCGTCACGTTCGGCGACCGCGCCAACGAATTCCAGTTGAACCAGCTTTATCTCTTTCTGCAAAAGGCGGTGCGCCACCGAGGGCGATGCTTTTAGCTTTGGTGGCCGATTTGACTTCATGTTCGGTTCGGATTCAATCTTCACCCAGGCTTACGGTGTACCCTCTTACGACGTGAACAGCGGCAACCCCTTGAAGCGCAGCACCTGGGATTTGAATTTCCTCCATAATAAGAGCCGTTTCTATGACATCGCCCTGCCGCAGTTGTATTTGGAGGCCTATATCCCCGTGGGCAATGGATTGAACCTAAAGGCCGGTCATTTTTATACTCCCGTCGGCTATGAAGTGGTCACCTCACCGGATAATTTCTTCTACTCCAAGCCCTACACCTTCCAATACGGCGAACCCTTTACGCACACCGGTCTCTTGGCGAGTTACACCTTCGATAAAAACTGGTCGGCCATTGGCGGTTTGTTGACCGGCAGCGCGACCGGCGGTTGGGACGGCGGATGGGATCAGCAGCTTGGCAATTGGTCAGGCTTGCTCGGTGCCACTTGGAACACCGAAGACAAGGCTACCTCACTCAATATCACCAGCACCTACGGCGCTACCTCGGAGCACAGCAGCACGACTTGGGCGCTGTACAGTATTGTGGCCAAGCATAACTTGACCGATCAATTGCACGCGATTGTGCAGCATGACCATGGCTTCGCCAACGGCGTACTGATAAACGGGGTGACCCAGGATGCAAGATGGTACGGTGTAAACACCTACCTACTCTATGACATCTTGGACAATCTAGGCGTTGGTGTCAGAGGCGAATGGTTCCGAGACAATAACGGTTTCCGTGTTTGTTCACCGGGCCGCGTAAATGCGGCAGCCAATGTCGACAGTTCGGGTAACTATTACAATTTTGCATCGCAGACTCCCTGCACAGGTGCTCCCGCCAGTTATTATGCCTTCACCGTCGGCTTGAACTATAAGCCCCTTAAATGGGTAACTTTGCGACCCAACGTTCGCTACGACTGGGTTGACGGAACTAACGCGGATGGAACCACCTACAAGCCTTTCGGCAACGGCAAAGATGCCCAGTTCCTGTTCTCCACCGACGCGGTGATCACGTTCTAAGTCTCCGCTTGGTTGAGGGACAGGGATGTCCCGCGTGTAAATAAAAAATGCGCCGGAAGGCGCATTTTTTATTTACACAAGGCTAAGACGGAATCAGGCAGCCATTGCGGTGGGCCTTTCGACCAT
This sequence comes from uncultured Gammaproteobacteria bacterium, assembly GCA_963753955.1. GTDB lineage: Bacteria > Pseudomonadota > Gammaproteobacteria > Methylococcales > Methylococcaceae > Methylumidiphilus. Next base: position 63,070 of record CAVWEM010000022.1, on the reverse strand, counting down.
CTTTTTTTCCGCGGCCGTGTCGCGGATGATTTCGTTCGCATCGCGGGCGCATTTCCCGCACTGGTCGCAGGCACCCAGGCATTCGCGCAATTGGCGCAGGTTGCCCACATCGCGCTCGTAAACCGCTTTGCGGATCTGGCGGTCGGTCACATTTTTGCAGATGCAGATGTACATGGCTGTTTGCGCTTCAAGTTGGACTGCGAAAAATCATAGTACAGATGAGAACAATTATCAATAAAAAAAGAGCCAATGTGGCTCTTTTTTTATTTTTTTGCGAGGCTTACATTTGCGATTGCAGGTAGTTAGGCAAGCCGATGCTGTCGATTAGGCGCAATTGCTTCTCCAGCCACCAGGTGTGGTCTTCTTCGGTGTCCTTGAGCAATTTCAACAAGATATCGCGGGTTTCAAAATCCTGCACCGATTCGCAGAAGGCCATGACCTCGCGCAGATGCGGGATGACCTTGTACTCGTAGGCCAGGTCGTTGCGGAGCATTTCGGGGACGGTTTCGCCGACCAAGAGAGGGTCGCGCTTGGACAGGTCGGGGGCGCCTTCCAGGAACAGGATGCGTTTGATGAGTAGGTCTGCATGCAATTGCTCCTCTGCCATTTCGTGGCTTATTTGAGTGTACAGCTTGTCGAGCCCGAAATCCTGATACATGCGGGAGTGGATGAAATACTGGTCGATGGCGGTGAGTTCGCCGACGAGCAGGGCGTTCAGATGGTCGATGACTTGTGGATGGCCTTTCATGTCCGGCTCCTTCGTGGGTGGGAGAGGGGGGCGGACGCGCCTCCCGCTTAGGGTAAATTTAAGCAGAAATGCGTATACTAGTCACCCGAAAAAGCGTCGGGCCTTGGTGTTCTGGCGACTCTTCATCCATCCTTAGGGCAATGCCGCCAGGGGGTGGATTTGCCACCCTATTCCAACGGATTCATCATGACAGAAATCGACTACGAAGTGCGCGAGAAAGACCTGATCGCGTTCAATGAACACCTGCTGGAAAATTCCGAGCGCATCCAGAAAGTCATCCGCCGCCACCAAGCCCTGATTCCGGCAATCATCGCCGTCATCGCCCTGATCTTGTTCTTTTATTTGAAGGACATCCCATCGGCTATTTATGCCATCCTGTTGTCCATGGCTTGGGGGCTGGGGGTTCCGTTTTTCTTGAAGTGGAGCATGCGCAAGCAGATCCGCCAGATGTACACCGAGACCGAAAAGGCCAACATCCTCGGACGTTACACCTTGAAGGCCGATCCGTCTGGACTGGTTGAAATCGGTGCCGACGGCACGACCAACAAGCTGTCTTGGAAAAAGATATTGCGCGTCGAAGTGGAAAAGAAATATGTCTTCGTCTATGTCTCGCTCAGTTCCGCCCTGATCATTCCCCGCGATACCCTGGCCAAAGGCAGCAACCTGCACGAATTCGTCAAGGCAGTGGACGAGAGCATTGAGAAGGCGGATTGATCGTTTAAATATGCCACTCACCCCAACCGGCTTTGCCCCATTCGCTACGCTCTTCCCGCAGGGAGAGGGGCTTTTCCCTTCCACTGACCGGCTGCTATCATGATTGGTTTCAAATCGCTGGCCCTGCGCCGGGGTTCCCGGCTGTTGTTCGAGGATGTCAACCTGACCATCCATGCCGGCCAGAAAGTCGGCGTGACCGGTGCCAACGGTGCTGGCAAGTCCAGCCTGTTCGGGCTGTTCTTGGGAACGCTGCATGCCGACCATGGCGAGCTGGCCATGCCGCCCAATCTGGTCATCGCCCATGTGGCCCAAGAGACGGCGGCGGACGCCCGACCTGCCATTGAGTTTGTGTTGGACGGCGACAGCGAATACCGCGCCATCCAAAACGAGCTAGACCACGAGGAGGCAGGCGCGGACGGGATGCGGCATGCCCACTTGCTCGGCCGTTCTGAGCTGATCGGCGGTTATGACGCCAAGGCCAGGGCAGGGCGGCTGATGAATGGCTTGGGTTTCAACGCCTGGCGACGAGAACCGAACCGTGGCGGAATTTTCCGGCGGCTGGCGCATGCGGCTGAACCTGGCCCAGCGCGCTGATGTGCCGCTCCGACCTGCTGCTGCTGGACGAACCCACCAACCATCTGGATCTGGACGCCGTCATCTGGCTGCAAGACTGGCTGAGCGAGCTATCCGGGCACCCTGCTGTTGATTTCCCATGACCGGGATTTCCTTGACGACATCGCCGACCAGATCGTCGCACATCGAGAATCAGACGCCGACCCTGTACACCGGCAATTACACCGCTTTCGAGACGCGCCGCGCCGAAATGCTGGCGCAACGGCAGGCGGCCTTACGAGAAACAACAGCGCGAAATCGCCCACATCTGCACAGCTATGTGGACCGCTTCCGCGCCAAGGCCACCAAAGCGCGCCAGGCGCAAAGCCGACTCAAGGCGCTGGCGCGGATGGAATTGATCTCCCCGGCCCATGCCGACTCAGTCCCTTCGACTTCGACTTTCCTGCCGCCGCCGAATATGCCCCGGATCCCCTGTTGGTTCTCGATGATGTCGCGATGCCGGTTATGGTGAGCAAGGCCATTCTATCGAAATTGTCGAGCTCACCTTGTCCCCCGGGCGAACGCATGGGGCTGTTGGGCGGCCAACGGAGCGGGGAAATCCACGCTGATCAAGTTGCTGGCCGGGAGTCTGCCCTTGCGTTCCGGGCAAGCGGATCGAAGGCCAGGACTTTGCCATCGGCTACTTTGCCCAGCACCAGATCGAACAACTGCGACCATGGACGAAAGCGCCGTTGCGGCATTTGCATGCGGCTCGATCCGCAAGGCCACGGAAAAAGAGTTGCGGGTTTTCTTGGCGGCTTCGATTTTCAAGGCGATAATGGCGTCTGACTCCCATCGCGCCGTTTTCCGGCGGGGAAAAAGCCCGCCTGGCGCTTGCCCTGCTGATCTAGCAACGGCCCAACCTACTGCTGCTGGACGAACCTACCAACCATCTCGACCTGGAAATGCGCCATGCACTAACGCGCCTTGCAAGATTTTGAGGGGGCGTGGTGGTGGTTTCCCATGATCGCTATTTGCTGCGCACCGTCGCCGACGCTTCTGGCTGGTGGCCGACGGGAGGGCGGCGCTTCGACGGCGATCTTGAAGACTACCGCAAACTGCTCGGCGAACGCCGCAATGCCCAGGCCAGCGCGGAGACGGAAGACTTGAAGCCTGCGGTGTCCCGCAAGGACCAACGCCGCCAGGACGCGGAAAAACGGCAGCAATTGCGTCCTTTCCAGCAGGCGCTGGGCAAGGCCGAGGCCGCTTTGGAAAAACTGGCCAAGGCCAAGGCCGAGGTTGAATCCCGGCTGGCCGACCCCGCCATTTACGAGCCGGGCAACAAGGAACGCCTGCAAACCCTGCTGCTGGAGAAGGCGGGCATTAGCCGCCAGTTGGAGGAGACTGAGACGGCCTGGCTGGAAGCGGGTGAGGCGTTGGAGACCGCTGAAAACGCTTATGGCCCTCACCCCAATCCTGTCCCAGAGGCGGAGGGAGCTTATGCCTTTGATTAAAGTGTTCATGGAGATTTGCCTGTTCCGCAAGGGGCCGCAAGATGTCCCTGCCTCCACCCTGTTGCTCAGGCTGGCGCTGGCGGCGTATTTCTTGGTGGGCTTGGTGCTGACGTCTTTGGAAAACCAGTGGCTGGAAGGAATCCTCCAAATTGTGGTTGAAGGGGCGATGTTACTGGGTTTCACATGGATAAGCGTGATGATGGCGGGGAAGAGGGGCCGCTTGATGCAAACAGTCAGCGCCATGCTAGGCACGGATGCGCTCCTCAGCAGTTTCGCCATACCTATGCAAGCCGTCCTGCTGGCCGATCCGCAATACAACATCATCTATGTGATTCTTCTGCTGTTGATGCTCTGGCACATAGCGGTGGTGGCCCACATCTTGCGCCACGCCTTGTCGCAGACTCTGGCCGTCGGCTTGCGGCTTTTCCATCGTCTATGTGGCGTTCACCTGGAATTTGTTGATCATGCTGTTCGGCACACCTGCCGCTTCGGGTTAAGTGTCTGCGGCTTTGCCTATTTGCGCCCCAGTGACAGAATTGTTACGATTGTTTCTTGATTGCGGATTATCCTTTTCCTGTTGGGCGGATAAAACCGCGCAAGCCTCAGGCTTCTTGGTTCTTGCCCGCGACCACATGCTGATCGCCCCGAATGGCCATGACTTCAAGCCGTCGTCCAATATTGCCAAAGCGGGGTATATCGTAATGCCGGATTTGTCGGGAAAGCTCGTGCGCTGGGGTCGGGTCGCCGTCGGCGGGCCTTTGGGTATCCTGGCCTGGTGCGTTTCCGGTGCCAGCGCCGTGGCGATATTCCTATGGGGGCTGAACACCGTCGCCATTCCCTTGCTCATGCTGAAAACGGCGTCATGGGGAATCTGGGGGTTCGGCGTGTTCCGCGAATCGAGAACCCGCCTCCACCCCTTGAAAAAAACGCCCACTGCTTCACCTCCGCCCACAGATCCATCCGCCTGATTCCTATTTAAACCCTTCGACACGCTCAGGGCGAACGGTGGGTTATTGATTCCGTTCGTGGTGAGCTTGTCGAACCATGAACGGGACCATTCCTTAGTGCTTCCAGGCTATATTCCACCCACAACCGGTGTTCCATGCCGGGATGCAGGTTTACCACATCTTCGGCGGCGTTGGCGCTCTCGACGCAAACCATGCCGAGATGCCCGTCATCCCCCAAATCGCCCAATTGACTGGCCTTCTCAACCCAAGGGTTCCAGACGATGGTGGAATGGCTCCCCCGTTTGCTGATGCGGATGCGGCGACCCAAACCTGGATCGCTGATCACGCAATCGCGGGTGGAATCCAGGTAAATGCGGTCAACCTCGCCGCCAATGGCCACCGGCCCCATCTGTTTCTTGCGTTGCCCATCAAGTTTGTCGACATAGGGGCAGCCGTCCAGTCCGCCGATTTCGATCCGGCGCACGTCGCCCACTTGGAAATAGGCGTGTAAAGCCTGGCCTAAGACGACCGCTTCCGTCCCTTGGTTGCGGGTGGTCAATTCCATGCCTAAGGTCTTGCCCACGGTCAGTAGGAATTCCACTGGGGTGTCATAAGGCCACAGCGACGGATTCCACGGCAGGTGCAAGGCTATGCGCGTAGTGCCATCTTCCAGCCCGGCGGTTTCTGTCACCTCCCAAAGCGTGATGCGGGCGTAGCCATGGGCTGGAAAGTCCGGCTCGCTGGTGTGCGCACCGAACCAAGGCCAGCAGACCGGTATTCCGCCGCGTATCGCCTTGCCTTCGGCGAACATGGCCTTGGGCGACAGCCAAATCACTGGTTCTTGTCCGTGTGGCGTCCAATCCGTCAGATGCGCCCCTTGCAGGAACAGCGTGGCGTGGCCGTGGGTGTTGTTTATCTCCGCCACCACCAAACCGCCAGGGTTTTCCCGAAAATCCAACTGGCCGGGAAGGGCGAATCTCTGGTTTAAAGCCGACAGGTCAAGGTGGGGCATGGTTTCTCCCAATACACAAGTTTGTTGAAGCGGGTCATTTTGGTCATCGGATTCCGCTCGCTTTTGCCCAACGCAAACCTTAAAGGATGTTATCGATGGCTTTTTACTCCGGCTCATAAGCCAAAACCGGCCCCAGCCAGCGCTCAGTCTCTTTCACGCCCATCCCCTTACGCTTCGCATAATCCTCCAACTGGTCTTGATTGATCTTGCCGACATTGAAATATTTGGAGGCCGGATGTGAGAAATACCAGCCTGATACTGAGGAGGCCGGGTACATCGCAAAGCTTTCGGTCAAGGATATTCCGGCATTTTCCAGCGGATTCAATAACCGGAACAACGTGGGTTTCTCAGTGTGATCCGGGCAGGCGGGATAGCCGGGCGCGGGCGGATGCCTCGGTATTCTTCGTCGATCAACTGCTCATTATCCGAAATGCTCGTCCGGCGGTAACCCCAAAATTCCCGTCGACCCGCTTGTGCAACACTTCGGCGAAAGCTTCGGCCAGGCGGTCGGCTAGGGCTTTCAGCATGATGCCCTGGTAATCGTCATGCTCGGTGGCAAATTTATCCAAATTCTTCTCAATCCCCATCCCGGTGGTCACGGCAAACGCGCCGATATAATCCGCCATCGCCCTTCGGGCCGACGAAATCCGACAAACAGTAGTTAGGCTGGCCGGGCGGTTTGATGTGTTGCTGGCGCAAGTGGTGCAGTGTCGTCAATACCTTTTTGCGGCTGTCGTCGGTGTATAAAACAATATCATCGCCGACCCGGTTGGCGGGGTAGAAACCAACCACGGCGCGGGCTTGCAGCCAGTCTTGCTCGACGATGATTTTCAGCATGGCTTGGGCGTCGTTGAACAGATTGCGGGCATGTTCGCCGACGGTTTCATCATCCAAGATCTTCGGGTAGCTCCCGGCCAGTTCCCAGGTGTGGAAGAATGGCGACCAGTCGATGAGCTCGGCCAATTCGGCCAGCGGGTAACGGTCGAAGACTTGGACACCTAAGAAACTCGGCTTCGGCGGAATATAATCCTGCCAATCGCCGTGGAAGGCGTTGGCGCGGGCGGCTGCTAGCGGGTGCATCGCGGTTTGCTGCTTGCGGCCCGTGTGGCGCAGGCGGACCTCTTCATATTCCTTTTTGATTTTGGCGCGGTAGTCGTCGCCCAAGTCCTCGCTCAACAGGCTGCCGGCCACGCCGACGGCGCGGGAGGCGTCGGTGACATAGACGGTCGAGCCGGAGTAGTTTGGCTCGATCTTCACCGCCGTGTGGGCGCGGGAGGTTGTCGCCCCGCCGATCAACAGCGGCATCATGAAGCCTTGGCGCTCCATTTCCTTGGCGACATGCACCATCTCGTCCAGCGACGGGGTAATCAGGCCGCTCAGGCCGATCATGTCGGCATTCTCGGCTTTGGCGGCTTGCAGGATTTTGTCGGCAGGCACCATCACGCCCAGATCCACCACGTCGAAGCCATTGCATTGCAGCACGACGCCGACGATGTTCTTGCCGATGTCATGCACATCGCCTTTCACCGTAGCCATGATGATCTTGCCGTTGGACTGTACTTCGCCGAGCAGCGCCTTTTCCGCTTCCATGTAGGGCATCAGATGGGCGACGGCTTTTTTCATGACGCGGGCGGATTTGACCACTTGCGGCAGGAACATCTTGCCCGCGCCGAACAAGTCACCGACCACGTTCATGCCGTCCATCAACGGGCCTTCGATGACATGCAAGGGCCGCTCGACTTCCAGTCGCGTCGCTTCGGTGTCAATGTCGATGTACTCGTCGATGCCTTTGACTAGCGCATGTTCCAGGCGCTTTTTGACCGGCCATTCGCGCCACGCCAAGTCTTCCTTCTTCTCCGCCTGTTCCGCCGCGGCGCGGTAATTTTCGGCAATGGCTAACAAGCGTTCGGTACCATCGGCGCGGCGGTTCAGGATCACGTCTTCGACGGCCTCGCGCAGTTCGGCGGGGATTTCCTCATAAATCGCCAATTGCCCGGCGTTGACGATGCCCATGGACATACCGGCTTGGATCGCGTGGTACAGGAACACGGCATGGATCGCCTCGCGCACCGGGTCATTGCCTCGGAACGAGAACGACACATTGGACACGCCGCCGGAAATGCGCGCGTGGGGCAGGGTGGCTTTGATGCGGCGGGTGGCTTCGATGAAGTCCACGCCATAGTTATTGTGTTCCTCGATGCCGGTGGCGACGGCAAAGATATTCGGGTCGAAGATAATATCTTCCGCCGGGAAACCAATACCGGTTAGCAATTCGTAAGCACGGGTGCAGATTTCCACCTTCCGTGCTTCGGTATCAGCCTGACCTTGCTCGTCGAAAGCCATCACGATGACCGCCGCGCCGTAACGCCTTGCCAATTTGGCGTGGTGGATAAAGGCTTCCTCGCCCTCCTTCATCGAAATGGAGTTGACGATGCCCTTGCCTTGGATGCACTGCAAACCGGCTTCGATGATCTCCCATTTCGACGAGTCCAGCATGATCGGCACACGGGAAATGTCCGGCTCGGAGCCGATCAGGTTCAGGAATTTCATCATCGCCGCCTTCGAGTCCAACATGCCTTCGTCCATATTGATGTCGATGACTTGCGCACCATTTTCGACTTGCGAGCGGGCGACGCTGAGGGCTTGCTCGTATTGCTCCTCGCGGATCAGGCGGCGGAACAGGGCCGAGCCGGTGACGTTCGTTCGCTCACCGACGTTGACGAACAGCGAATCGGGGCCGATGTTGAACGGCTCCAGCCCGGCCAGCCGGCATTGCGGCTGGATTTCTGGAATGCGCCGAGGCGGGAAATGCTCGACGGCGTCGTGGATGGCTTTGATATGCGCCGGGCTGGAGCCGCAGCAGCCGCCGATGATGTTGAGATAGCCGTTCTCCGCCCAGTCGGCAATTTCCTTCGCCATGGCCTCCGGCGTCATATCGTATTCGCCGAACTCGTTGGGCAGGCCGGCGTTGGGATGCGCCGAGACGTTCGTATCGGCAATGCGGGAAAGCTCTTCGATATATTGGCGCAGCTTGTCCGGGCCGAGTGCGCAGTTGAAGCCGAAAGAAATCGGCTTGACGTGGCGCAGCGAGTTCCAGAAGGCTTCCGTGGTCTGGCCGGACAGCGTGCGGCCTGATGCGTCAGTGATGGTGCCGGAAATCATCACCGGCAACGTGAAACCTTGATCGTCGAAGAACCGCTCCACCGCGAAGATGGCTGCTTTCGCGTTCAGCGTGTCGAAGATGGTTTCGATCAGCAGGATGTCCGCGCCGCCGTCCACAAGCCCATGGATGGACCCGGTGTAATACTCCACTAACTCGGCGAAGGTCACATTGCGGTAGGATGGATCGTTGACATCGGGCGAGATCGACGCGGTGCGGCTGGTCGGCCCCAGCACCCCGGCGACGAAGCGCGGCTTGGCCGGATTCTTCACCTCGAACTCGTCAGCCACCTGCCGGGCCAGCCGGGTGGCGGCGACGTTGAGTTCATAGACCAGTTCCTCCATGCCGTAGTCGGCCATGCCGATGCGGTTTGCGTTGAAGGTGTTGGTCTCCAGAATATCCGAGCCGGCATCCAAATAAGCCCGTTCGATGGCTTGGATGATCTGCGGCTGGGTCAGCGCCAGCAGGTCGTTATTGCCTTTGAGATCTTTCGGCCAATCGGCGAAGCGCTCGCCCCGGTAATCCTTTTCGGCCAGTTTGTAAGTCTGGATCATCGTGCCCATGGCACCGTCCAGGAACAGGATGCGTTCCGCCAGGCGTTGCTTGAACAGTTCGGTGCGTTGGTTTCGGTCGGTCATCTGGGAGGCTCTTCTTCGGGACGCATGGGCAAATGTGGTCATTTTATCAGGATGGAGGGCGAGGGCCGATGAAAAGAAAGAGACACCCTACACCCGGACGGCTGGCCATCTACTTCAGCCCCCTTGAATTCTTGAATCCAGCCCCCAACAATACAGGCTGATTTACGACAATCCGTCCCATCACAACGAGGCAGCAATGAGTCCACAAGAACGCGATCAATTGACCCAGTTCCTTAAACAGCTAGGCGAGGCCCGCGTCGGCGAGAAGCAAGCGGAAGCGGACGAACTCATCCGAGAGACCGTCGCCAAACAACCCGACGCCGCTTACCTGCTGGTTCAGCGCGCCATGTTGGTGGAGCAGGCGCTGAATACAGCCAAGGCGCAGATTGCCAAATTGCAAAGCCAACTGCAAAACCAGTCGCAAAATGCTTCGGCTGGCACTCGTGATTCCGGCTTTCTAGGCGGAAGCAATCCCTGGGCGCAGGCCTTGGACGGCGGGGCGAATCCGGCGGGCGTTCCTGGCGCGGGCAATTACCAGGTTCCCCGAGGAGGTTCCATGTTCAATGCGGCACCCGCCGCAGCCCCTGCCGGGGGCGGCGTCGGCAGTTTCTTAGGGAGTGTGGCCACCACGGCGGCGGGCGTCGTGGCGGGTGGATTCCTGTTCCAGGGCATCGAAAACCTCATAGGTGGCCATCATGGGTCGGCTTCCTCGGCTTGGGGCGATGCGGCCGGTGAACACGTTTCCGAGCAGACCATTATCAACAATTATTACGACACTCCCGCTGACAACGAGTCGGTGCGCAACGACGCTTGGTCGCAGCCCGACGATGTGGGTGATTTCCTTGCCGACAACGATCCTGAGCCGCTGCCCGACGACAGCGACGATTCAGACTGGTCATAACCGCATAAGTGGAGCAGTGTGTCCGGCATTCGCTCCCGATTGCCATTGGATCAATGCGATGAAACGTTTTCCACGCTTATTCCTCCTCTTGGTGCTGGCCTTAAGCCTTGCCAGTTGCGTCTGGTTGCGCCTGTTGGAGTTGAAGCATCAGTTGGCGCACTTCGATGAAAACTTCGCCACCGAGGTCAGCGACCACTTTACCTTGGTCTTCAAGAACCCCATGCTGCTCAACGACGACTTCGTCGAACTCGCCAAGCTCCAACCCACCAGCAAGTCGCCGACTCCCGGCGGCAGCCGTTGGATTCAGGCTTTCCACAAGATCGACAGACTAGGCAAGCCGCAGCGGGGGGTGGATTTTTTCTTCACCCTGGATTTCGACCAGGATGATTACCTGATCCGCTGGGATTTCTCTCCGGTGTTCATGGCCATGGTTCCTGCGCAGTTCTTCGAGGATTCGATCCGTTCCCTGGCCAAGGGCAAGGTCGATGAAGCCAGCCGAAATCTCAGGGTGGATGCGGAAGACCAGGCCAAAATCACCGTGAAACCGCCGACGGCGCAAGAAATAATCGCCGTTTTAGGCGAGCCTTTGGAAAAGACTGAGGAGAACGGGAAAAAACTGTACATCTATCGATTCCTGGTCGATAGCCCGTATATCGACAAGGACTACCAAGACCGCCGCATCACCGATGTGAAGCTTTACTTCGACCCGAAAACCGATGAAATGACCCGGATGGGAGGTCGGTTCATCGGGCTGAAAATCAGCATCAACCTGCAAAAGCCGGGCTAGAAAAGCCCGCAACAGGGGAAGGGAATCCCAGGCTTGCTTGACCACCCATGGCACGCTACTTGTTTAAGAATTGCCAGCCCAGGAAATACTGACGGGGTAGATGGGTAAGATTTCACAGAATGATTGCGTCCAGTGGATTTGGTCCTTACTGGAAAAATGCTTGTTGGGGGTCACAGTGCAAGAAATTTTCAACTATCAATGTAAAAACTGCGGCCATACTTGGACTTGGGCCTATCTCTTTGTGATCAAATGTCCAAAGTGCAAGCAGTATGGCGGCTTTGGTGATCCTGAAGGGCGGGCAAAGGGTGACAGCAAATTCAGTCACACGCCGCCTGTGGGCTTTGGGGATGAATCCGCGGCAAAAGCTTTATTTGTTGCGCAGGGCTTCAGCGGCTTTACGCAGCACGCGGTTTGATGCCTTGGCAAGCAGAAAGCGGCCAATAAATGGCGGAGCAACCGCCTTACCTTGGACGCTTTTCCCGCCGTCCCGGCACGGCCTGCAACAGTTTTCGAGTGTAATCATCGGCAGGCGAAAACAATACTTGTTCCACCGGCCCGATTTCCACGATCTTTCCCCCCTGCATCACTGCGACTTGGTCGGCCAGTTCGGCGACCACGGCGAGGTCGTGGCTGATGAACAAGAAACTCAAACCCTGTTTCCGCCGCAATTCCTTGAGCAGGCCGATGATCTGCTTTTGCACCGAGACATCCAAGGCGCTGGTCGGCTCGTCGCAGACAATAAGCCTTGGATTCACCGCCAGGGCGCGGGCGATGCAGATGCGCTGCCTTTGCCCGCCGGAAAATTCGTGCGGATAGCGCAGCCTGGCCTCTTTCGGCAAACCCACCGCTTCCAGTAGTGCCTCCGAACGTTCGCGGCGTTGTTCCTCCGACAGTTCCGGCAGCAAGGCCCTCATGCCTTCCTCGATGATGTCGCCTACGACCATGCGTGGGTTCATGGAGGAAAACGGATCTTGGAAGATGATCTGCATCTCGCCGCAACGCTTGCGCCGCGCCTCACCAATTGAGCCGGTCACGTCCAGCCCGTCGAACATGACCTGCCCGCCGGCGCTGGCTATCAGATTCAGCATGGCTTTTCCCAGCGTCGTCTTGCCGCAGCCCGACTCGCCCACCAAGGCCAAGGTCTGGCCTTTGGGCAAAGTGAAGGACACGCCGTCCACGGCCCGCACATGATCCACCACGCGCTGGAGCAAGCCCTTCTTGATCGGGTAGTAAACCTTGAAATCCCGCACTTCCAACAACGGCGAAGCGGGTTCGGCATGGTCGCGGCCCAGGCAGCTTTCCAGGCTGGGACGGGCGTCGAACAATTGCAGGCTGTAAGGATGCTGAGGCTGCGCGAAAAACAGCCCGGCTTCCGCCGCCTCGACGATCTCTCCCTGGCGCATCACCGCCACCCGGTCGGCCATGGTAGCGACTATCCCCAAGTCATGGGTGATCAGCCACAAGGCCATGCCGGTCTCTTGTTGCAAGCGTTTTAGCAAGGCTAGGATCTGTGCCTGGATCGTCACATCCAAAGCCGTGGTCGGTTCGTCGGCGATCAGCAAATCCGGCTCCCCGGCCAAGGCGATGGCAATCATCGCCCGCTGCCTCATGCCGCCGGAAAACTGGTGCGGGTATTCGTCGAAATGCTGCGCCGGGCGCGGCATCCCCACCTGATCCAGCAATTCGACGGCGCGGGCTCTCAAGTCCGCCCCGCGCAAACCCTTGTGCAAGCGCAACACCTCGCCGATTTGCTGGCCGATGGTCATCACCGGATTCAGCGAACTCATCGGATCTTGGAAGATCACCCCCACGCGCCCGCCCCGGATTTTGCAGACTTCGTATTCCGGTATCCTGAACAGATCGGTGCCGTCCAACCTCGCCGAACCCTGCAATATGTGTCCGCCCAAAGGCAGCAGGCGCAGCACCGACAAAGCCGTCACCGACTTGCCCGAACCCGACTCGCCGACCAAGGCGAAGGTTTCACCTTGGTGTATGTCAAAACTGATGCCGTTTACGGCGGAAATCGCCTCCGCGCCTTGGCGGAAGGCTACGTGGAGGTTTTCGACGGAGAGTAGGGGAGTATTCATAAACTAGAGCGTAATCTTCCGGCACTCCAAATAAAACCGCTTCTCGTCTGCATCGCCCATCGAAAAAGTCTTGCGCGGCAAAGCGCCATCTTGGGCAATGCTCTTGAAAAAGTGGAATTTTGATAGGGCAGGGAGGAGGAAGCCGACGGCACCGGGGTTTGCGCTCAATTCTTCCACCGCGTTTTCGCCGTGGATATAATCCAATTCCGCAGCGGGGTTTTGCTGGAGGAAACCGTCCAGGAAAGTCTGCAAGCTGGCGACTTCCAAGGTGAGCTTCGGGTTTTCAATGAAGGCCACGCCATAACCGCCTTGGGCCAAATAAGGCAAGGCGTGTTTCTGCCCGGATGTGTCCGCGCCCGCCAGCGCCTTCGCCTCATCCAAAGTCGCGCAGGTTTGCCGGAAAAACCTCATTCCGCCTTCCACGCAATACTGCTCCAGGCTAGTCAATATAGCCTGCAAAGACGATTTGAACACCACGCGGTGTATGGCTTCAAACTGCAATCCTTCGTCATGCAGATTCACCAACTCCACCAAAGCATAGCGGGCCGGATGCGACAGGATGGCTTCCTTGTCTTCCGCCTCCGCCTTAAGTTTTTCCCAAATCGCCTTGGCGGTGGCGAAGGAATGGTTGCCGTCGCCCATCGCATATAGCAACACGTCTTGGGCCGGTTCGCCTGCCAAATCAATCCCGGCGAGTTTGGCGAGTGCCTCGGCGATCGATGCGAGTCGCTCCGGATTGTCGATCAGAAAGCCTTTGATATGTCCGCCATCCAACATCAAATCGAAATCGTAAACCTTAGCCAACGGCAAATCAAATAAGGGTTCGATGACGGTTTTATCTGCATCGTCGATCAATACCATGATATGTGGCAACTCAATCTCCGCGTTTTCCCTCACCTTTATCCTTGGCGGCAGGCGCTCGACGATGGTGCCTTCGGTGGCGCGGATCAGGGTTTTGGAATCGACACTGAAATCATAGTGTTCCAAATCCAAAGCCACCACCAAACCCTTGCGGGAAAGCGCATGGCTGGTTTTCCGATCCACCAGGATGAATCCCGGTTTCTGTTCCAGCAAAACCCGATCCGCTAGATAAGCCCGCATCGTCGCGTTGATCTTGGCGATCCGCTCGTCCTTGTCGGCATCTTCCAAATAAATTTCAGGGAAAGTCAGGCGTAGGGTTGAAGGCGCGTCGCCGACCTGCTTTTCGACTCTATTCCAATAATCCCCCTGCGAAGTATATTGGTCGCAGGCAATGACCGCCCATCGCTCAAGATCGACTTGGCAATTGGGCAATAAAATAGTGGGGACGTGCAGTGCTATATTTGGAAAGTTCATAGGTGTTAAAATTCTCTAAAGTGGTTTTCTCGTTCCCACGCTCCGGCGTGAGAATCCATCTTGACTGATCGGCAGTCAGTATACTCGGTGCTTAAGTACCGATACAGATTCTTATGCCGCGCTTTGAAGCCTATCGGGGATCGTTGACGATTTAATAACATAATAATTTATAAAACGTGAGTTATGACATTGCAAATCTCCTTACGCTTCGTTCATGACATAGTTAGACTATTTTCGGTATCCACTGTAATTTCGATTAAAGTTGCTCGTCGAAATCTGGCCATGTTTTTCCGTACTCTCTTAGTTTTTGCGCACACGAAACGACGGTTAAATAACTCCCTTCTACATGCCTCTTAATACGAGTTAGTCCAGTATAAATAAGAGCCAACGTCTTTTTGTCCACGGTTTGACCAATAAATATAACAAGAGCACGGGACTCCCAACCTTTGAAGCTATGTATTGTTGTTGCCTTGATACGCGAATCTCCCATAAAGAAGCCCATTTTTTTTCTGCGAGAATCTCGGCTATCAGCGCCGAATGTGTGAACAGCCTTCACCCCTCTTGCACCAACTTCAATAATAACTTTGTGTCCGAATTTCTGATTTCCAGTCAGAAATGTTATATCAGAAATTGCAAGCAACCCTGGATCAGCATTCGGAGCCATGGAAAAAAGTTCATCCATACATACTCCTAACGCATGATCAGCATCCGTCTGTATCCACTTTAACTTACAAGGATACATCAGTTCACCTTGCGCTGATTCTGTTTCATAGGGGAGATCCACAGTATCCTGAGGAAGAAATCGCTCTGCAAACGCTCGTGCGTATTTCAGTGCCATTGGTGGTAAACGGTAACTAATCTTTAATTGCGCCCACGGGCCACCAGGGAAACCCGAGTCAATCCCCCTCATTGATTCATCAGTCCATGACTTCGCCGTATCGTAGATATCTTGAGTTGCGTCTGCGACAAGCAGCATCTCTCCGCCTTCCCGGCATACTTTTCTAAGAACATTCCACCAACTTGGCAGAAAGTCCTGTCCCTCATCCACCAGAACAGCGTCATATCTAGGGATTAGCTCTGCGGTATCATTTTCTATGATCGTGGAAACTAGATCGGGAAGTTGTCGATTCAATATGTCTTCATTTTCCCGCTCGTTCTCTTCATTGTGATGTCTCCACAGCTGTTTGTACTCTTCATCGTGGTCACTTTCTTGACATGTTCTTTTGCACCAATAATGAAAATTCAACCAAGTAATATCTTTTCTGGTTTTACCAGACGACGATGACCATCGAACAGCTATATCCATAAGATAATGGAGCAATGTGATATTGAATGTAACAACGAGAACCTCTTTGCCTTCACCAAGCAACTGCGCAGCACGTGCAGCAAGAATTAGGGATTTTCCTGAGCCTGCCGGACCTTTCATTCTTCGATATCCTGATTCCGTTCTAGAAGTTACATAGAATCGTTGATTCCTATCAAGTTCTAGAGGCTGTCTTTGAGAGGCGGAAAAGTCTGGTTCTACAAGCCAGTTTCTTAGATCTTTTGCCATCTCCGCGTTCATGCAGCCAGATCTGCGGCGGGGACTTTCTGGAAATACTTTCAATATATTGCCTTCTTGAATAGAATCCGCACCGGATATAGGGTAGTATTTTAGGTTTTTAGTCGTGCACCGATAATTCAAGCATGGCGACAACAATTCATTAACTCTTTTATCTTTAGCGTATGGAAATATTACCCCGGCAGTTATGACTCCGAATCCAACATTCATTTTTAACCGAGGACAATATAAATCATAAAGCTCTTGTTTGTATCTAAATACTTTTTCAATGGGGTTTTGACTTTGAAGCGAAAAACGTTTTCCATCTTTCTTTCCAAGCAGTATAGGTGATTTGCCTAGCCTCCCCTCCACCCAATATTCCATCGCATCCAAATCCCAATCCTTGATTTCAAAAACAGCAATACCAGCATTGGGGTTAAGCAACACAAAATCTGGGCGCAACCCATTTAAGTGTGGTTGAAAGTAGATTTCCCATTCCTGTGAAAGATGAGTATTAAAAAAGTCGAATACTGAATGCTCTCCTTTAGTCATAGGTTGGCGTAATTTGCTTAACTGGTCAATCGACGGCGATACGAGCCTAGGCATTTCCCGTTATTTCCTATTTAATCTAACATTTAAAATGAGTCGCTTAGTAGAAGAGTAACCAGAATAGATGGGATTAATCGCCAATAGAATTCTGAATCATCAGGGGAGGCGTATTTTCTAGTGTTATAAAATTTTATGCGGGCTATATATTGCCTGGTATCCATGGCTCGAGCCAACCGTCACGCGGCGCAAGAGACGAGGAATATCACTCCACCCGCCTAGGATCAAACGCATCCCGCACCGCGTCGGCGAACAGATTGGCGGCCAGCACCAAGGCAAACATAAACACAAACGCCGCCGATAAAGACCACCAGACCACCGGCTCACGGGCCATTTCCAAGCGGGCGCTATTGATCATATTGCCCCAGCTTTCCGTGGTCGGATCGACGCCGATATTCACATAGGACAATACCGCTTCGGCCAGCACCAGGGAACTGAAATCCAAGGCCACGGAAATCAACACCAAATGGAACACATTGGGCAGGATATGCTGCAGCAGTATCGTACCTTGGTGGACACCCAAGGCGCGGGCGGCTTGCACATATTCCATCTCGCGCAGTTTCAGGGTTTCCGCCCGCAACAAGCGACACAAGCCAGTCCAACTGGTCAGCCCTAAGATCATGCACAAAAACAGCAAGCGGAAATCTGCTCTTAGGGCGAGGCTGGCGAATTCCTCTTCGTGACGGGCCATGTAGGCTTGCATCAGCAACATAGAGGCGGCAATCAGCAAGACGCCGGGAATGGAATTCAAAGTCGTGTAGATGTATTGGATCACATCATCCACCCAGCCCCGGAAATATCCGGCAAGTATTCCGAGGATCAAAGCCAAGGGTAGGGTGATGAACGTAGTCAAAGTGCCAATCAGCAAACCGGTGCGGATGCTTTTCAAGCTTTGGAAAAAAACATCTTCGCCTACTTTGTCAGTGCCAAACACATGGTATTTCAGGCTCAATTCACCCAGTCCGAAACCAGCCAAAAATAGCAGCAATGCGGTCAACAAGACCGCCCGCCAAGGGATTTCGGATTTACCTGTGGCAATGCCATGGAAAGCTTCGGCAAAGCCCATCCCGGGCGAACGCATATTCCCAACGACGAATGCCAGCGTCAGGATCGACCAGGCCAACAAGCCTTCGGCCAAGCCTTTTATGCCAGTCAGCAGAATATCGCCTGTTTTGTCTTGCGCGGGGTTTGCCAGATGCGCCCCGCCGTATTGCAGGCGGGGATAGGCCCAGCGGGAAACGCCGTCAGCGCCCCGGATATTCTCGCGGGCATAAGCATACGTGGCGAAAGGCGCGGAATAGGTCTTCTCCACCCGTTGCCGCAAGGGACTGGCCCAGCCGTCCAGCAGGCTCATGGCTTCGGTCTTGAATTTTCCTTCCCTACCTTGGTTATCCGTAGGATGGAAATGGATGGAATCCAAAATGGCAAAGCCCAGATAAAATATCAATACTGTCAGGGAAACCATGGCGCTACGGCTACGCGCCACTTTGCGCCAAGGCCGACGCAGATGCTCTTTGGATCGTGTGCGGAATATAGTTCCTGCCAGCATGGCAAGCAGGATGAAAAACAAGGTGTCTGTCCAGAAGAAAATCATGGCTCAACCCAGTCGCACACGGGGATCAACCAAAGTATAAGAAATGTCGGTCAGCAACAAGCCTAAAATATACAGTGCCGAACCTAAAAAGACCATGGCTCGGACGATGGCGAAATCCTGTTTGCTGATCGCATCAATCGTGTAACTCCCCAGTCCTGGAATGCTGAAAAACGATTCAGTGATCAAGCTGCCGATGAACAACAGAGGCAAGACCACCACCACGCCGGTCAGGATGGGAATCATAGCATTCTTCAGCACATGGGTGAACAGCACATAGGTTTCGCTCAAACCCTTGGCCCTCGCCGTGCGCACATAATCTTTTTCGACTTCCTCCAAAAACAAAGTCCGATACCAACGTACACCGGAACCTGTGCCGCCTATCACGCTGATGACCACTGGCAATATCAAAAATTTAAAGGCGTTTAAACCCAAGTCATAGCCGGAAATCGGGGTAAGCTGGAGCAGTTTGCCGATGAGATACTGACCGCCGATGATATAGAACATGGAAGATACCGACATCAACGCCACGGAAAGCGCCACGCCCCAAAACTCAAGATAAGTCATGCGGAAGAATACCAGCAACAAGGCCAAACTGATATGGACTAACAGCCCCACCACTAGCGAAGGCGCGGCGATGGCGAGCGAAGGCCACATGCGTTGGCTGATGTCCGCGCCTATGTCCTCGCCATTGTCAGCCCGGCCAAAACGAAACAGGAACAAGCCAACAGACTTTTGATAAAAAATGGTTTTGGTCAACTGGCTGACGCCTTCCGCTTTGTCATTTTTGAACAGTGGCAGATCATAACCGCGTTCATGTTTCCATTTGACGATGGCCTCGGGCGTGACATGTTTCTGGCCCAAGTGCATACGGGCCATGTCGTCGGGGCTGTTGACCACGAAGAACAGCACGAAGGTGATGATATTCACGCCAATCAGCAAGGGTATGGCGTAGAGGATGCGGCGGATGAGATATTGGATCATGGGGTTGGCAGCGAGTCCAAGAATAGGGCGAGGCTTTGTTTGTGATGTTGTTTTGCCTTTTCAAGTTCTTTTGGATTGCGGTATCAGCTATTTAGATCATCATATGTACGGTAGTCCTTTCGATAATCCAGACCAAGCCGTTTGGTATCCCTTTCTAGTTGGTTGGAACAGTGCTTGTTTTTGACGAAATGTGCTGGCTGTTTAGCATATAAAGGCAATAGCCAACACTCTAAGCAATCTACGGCAATGGCAAAGTTAAATTGGCTTTTATATTTGTCGTAGGCAGGATGGCGTATCTTTTCAATTAGTTTTTCGCGAACATTATTAACCAAGTCCACAATCGGTCGTTCATTGCCGTTATGGAGGAGTGGCACTCCGAAGTTTTCGCATACGTCAGTTTCTATTTGAATGATTACATAATCGTTGTATCCGAAAATTACGTGAAAATTTTCATCTTGGAAATGTTTAAATACCTGCCACCAACCGCCTAGGGAATCCGACTTGGCCCGGCTTTCATCGGTCGCATCGCGTAGCGGTTGTAGAATTTTGACTTCCACATCATCCCCGTACAACCCAGCCAGAATGTTTTCCAATACCGCTTGGTCGGTGATGCCTTCGGTAATCAACGCAAAGCTTACCATGCTCAAAAGCCCTTGGGCAATCCGCCCAAGACGCCGCGCAAGAAAAGCTCGGAAAGCCGGGTAGGACCCTCGCCTGCGGCTGACGTGGGTTTGTTCACCCGCTTCATCCGCGTCGCGCCATTTTTGTTTCTCGACACTACGAACAGGCGTTGCTCGTCATCCTCAAGGTTCAAGCCGTCGAGTACCGCCGGGTTGTGGGTGGTTAGAATTACCTGTTTGTCGTGCTTTTCCGCAAGCTTGACCAATTCCCGCATCAGCTTCTCGCAAAGCTTGGGGTTTAGCGAAGCATCGATGTTATCAATGGCGAAAAACTTCGGCGTCAAATCGGTGGAAAACAGTACGAAATAAAATAGCAGGAACAAAAAGCCTTCGTTGGTGCTTAACTGGTCAAAATAGCGGCGGGTTTCGTCCAGATAGCGATCCTTGATTTCAAGGCGGCTGCCTGCGAAGGGATCTGTTTCGTTCAAGCGGAGATCTTCAAGCCAGCCTAAGACTTGCAGGGAGGCTTTTATCTCTTGCAAAGCTTCCGAATATTCTGGCCGTGAAAGGACGGACAGCAGCTTTAACAGCCCTTCGCCATTGATTCCTAGAGGCTCGATTTGGCCTTCGCGTTGGAAAGTGCGGAGGGCGGAATTTTCGGGAGAAAAAGTTAGGAAACTTTCAATGAATTTACAAAAAATAGTGTTATTTTTCTGATTATAAAACATTTCATTAAATACTTCATTAATTTCCTCAATAGCTTCCTGAGATAGCGAGGATATACTATCTTCTACTGTTAACTTTTCTAGTTTTTGTAATATTATATCTATGTTGGAAATATAGCGTTTTCAATTCTTAACTGTTACTTTATAATAGAAACCAGCGGGCAACAGCCATTTAACTGTACGATACTATCGGATAGATGATTTGAATCTTTCCATGTTCCAATAGCGTAACCAAGCCATAATTCGCGAGGAGGGGGCCATGACTACGCATTCCAGAGATTTGCGGCAGAGGATTGTAAACTACGGTCTAGTCCACCCGGTCCGACAAACCGCCGAACTATTCCAAGTCAGCCCGACTACGGTGCAATCGCTCAAGCAATTGTACTACGAAACCGGCGACGGTGGTGGGTTTAATTGATTTATTGAGATTGAAAGCAGTATCTATTTATAAACAACCCTATCACCGTGTCGTGAAGTGCTTCCAATTTTGAAAAGCAGATCGTTTTGCGCGTCAATCGCTTGATCCGGGTTCGCAACAAAAGGTTTTTGTTTTCTATTTTTTGAGCATGCTGCTTGCCAATGACGTGCTTGTCTTTATGGATGAGTGCGGAATAGCCGCCCCAATCGTCTGTGTAATAGGTTCGGATATTGAATGCCTTCAAATTTGAGATCAATTGCTCGCACACCGCATCTTGGCGCCGCCCGAAAACGAACGACAGGACACAGCCTGTCACGGCATCGATGGCATACCGGAGCCAGCGTTGGTTCTTTTTGTCGCCGACGTAGCTCCATGGCTCGTCTGCCTGAACATCCATTGGAGAATCAAGGGGATGCCTGATTTCGACGGCGATCTCACGCGTACCGATGTAAGGGTTCACGGCGACCACTTCAGCGGAGCTTTTTTTTAGCGTGGAAATGACGGTGTTTTTGCCGATACCCAGAATGCGCGAAGTATCCCGGATGCCGCCGCCGTTCATGGCAATGTCCACAATCTGGTCTTTGACGCCAGGCTCGTAGGCCCGGTACACGCAGTCGGTCTTGAATATTCGCCCGCACTCCTTGCAGCGAAACCGGGAACGACCGCTTTGGGTGCCGTAACGGACAACCTCGGAACTGTTGCAATACTTGCAAAAAACAATTTGATACGCCATTGGAATGGTTGCCTAAGAAGCTTGAAAAATTTATGCTCTACCATACTTAATAAATCAATTAAACCCACCTCCGAACCGCAAAACCTGATCCTTATAGTCCCGCAGCCGCAGCAGCAGGTTGGTCGCGTCGTGCTGCTTGGCCGGGCCTTTTTTCCGCCCGGCGCCGGCGGGCGCACCGGCCAGGCGTCCAGGCCGTTCTTGACCTGCTCGTCGTAGCGGGTCTGCAAACCGGCCAATTGCGCAGGCTCCAGGGCGGTCTGCCCGGCGGCCCGGGCGGCGGCCACCGCGTCCTTCGCGTCCAGCAGGACGCGGCGCAGTCCGACCGGCCACCAATGCCCCGTCAACTCCTCGCAATAGTTCAACTCACGCAGGTGGTGGGCGTTGCACAGGGCATGCGAGCAATGCGTGTAAACCCGGTAGGGCTTCCAGTGGTCATGGACGGCGATGCCTTGGAACCCCGGCAGGATGCCTGCGGCGTCCATCGCCTCGCGCCCGCGCTTCGGATGCGCGGTGTAATGCACCGCCGTCCCGGTCGCCGCTGAAAATGGCGGGAACGTCAGCGTGCCGTTGACCCGCATCCCGCTCTCGTCGAAATGGGCCGCCTCCGCAGCGGCGACCGCCTGCCGTCCGGCCTCATACCGGGGGGACAGCAACTGCCCGGCCTTGGCGATCCATTGCTGCGCCGACCAGTCGGAGGGTTGCACGCCAAACGGGTCCGCGACGGTCTCGCAGGCCTTTTCCAACCCCACGAAGTGCCCCTGCGCCAGGCCCACCGCGCAGGCCTTCAGGCGCGGGCCGTAGCTCGCGTTGGGCGTGACCGAAGCCGGGAACACGCCCGCATGGACGCGTCCGCAACCCGGGCAGTCGAGGCGCATCTGCCGGTATTCCGTGACCGGCGCCTTGGGCTCCGGCATCTCGATTTGTTGCCGCCGTTCGCCCGCCACCGCCTCCAACCCTTCCAGGCAGGCGCCGCATTGGCAGAACCCTTGCTGCGGGCACAGTTCTTCGACACGGTCGGGGTGGGCCACCATCTCCAGCGTCGCCCCCTTGTGACCAGGTACGCCGCCCACCGGCCTTTCCCCCTTTCTGCGCGGCTTCGCCGCCTCCTTTTTCAGTCCGTCCGAGGACGGCGGCTTGCTCGAATTCCGGCTGGTCTTCTCGACCTTGCCTTCCAGTTCCTTCAGCCTACGACCGAACTCCTCCAACACGTCAAACAGCGACACGACCAGCGCATCCTTCTCGGCATGGCTCATTCGGTCAAGGTCAGTTTGTGTCGGGCGCTTCAGTTCGGGCATGGGTGCAGAATAGCGGATTTTTGAGGGGGTTGGTAGTTACTGTTTTCAAAAGCAAGGTTTCTGGTTGTAATTGTAAAAATATTCCATTTGGAGCAAGGAGTGTTCTCATTAGTTAGTTCAAACGAATAATTTTCAGACTTTTCCGATTCTAGTACTATAAAAATAGTGACCAAAGGATTAAATCCAGGAAATGCAGTCCGCATATATTCTGGCCGAGTGACCCGGATACCGCACGAAGTCAAAAATTCGTTATCTAGCTTATTAGCATCTGCCGCTCCAGCCAAGGCAATAGCTTCAAGGATATTGCTTTTCCCCGCGCCATTCTCGCCAATCAAGACATTGACCCTGCCGAGTTCAAACTCCAGCTTGTCAATCGACTTGTAATTTTCTATTTGGATTTTTCTAATCATCGTTGTCATCAAGTTCGTTAATCGTTCCCTCACTCTGCGCGGGAATGCTGCCTTTGACGCTCTGTGTCTGGTATATTGCAAGAATCCGCGACGTTGGAGCGTCGCGGGATGCGTTCCCACGCGGGGAGAGTCAAAGCCATCAACTTAAGCGTTCGTAGTCCCGCCTTTAGGCGGAAAACTGACCGGAAAGAACCGGCTGAAGCCGGGACTACGAACAGTGTTTCCCGGTGCGAAATCCTTAAGTTAATGACTTTGACGCGGAGTGTGGGAACGATTGTAAGGCAAGCCTTGCACTCCATTTTATTCGTTTCCGGGCTCTGCGTGGAAACGATTCATAACGCCGTCGCCCGCTGCCGCTTGCGGTAACTCAGCCAAGCTGGCAGAACCGCCACGACTAAAACCACCAACCCTAACAGCAAAGGCCAATAGACCGGCTTGTTCCAATCGGCCCGCAATTCCGCCCGGCGGCTGGCATCTATGCGTTGATATTTTGTCCGGTTCCGCGCCATCAGATTGGGGGCTTGATTCTTATACCAATCATGATACAAGGCGAATTTCATGGGGTGATAGCCAAACAGCCAAGGCGAATCATGGCGCAGGATTTCCTGCATTTGGTCGATGATCGCTTGCCGTTGTGGGCCGTCGTCCATATTCCTCATACGCTCGAACAGCTTGTCATAATCGGGGTTCTTATAGTTTCCCGCATTCTCGCCACCTGCGCCGACTTTGGCATTGGGGCCGTAGAGCAGGAAAAGGAAATTCTCCGGGTCGGGGTAATCGGCATTCCAGCCCCAGGTGAACAGTTGCGCGTTGCCGGCGGCGATTTTTTGCTGGAATTGGTTATAGTCGGTGGTGCGCAACACCAGTTGGATGCCGAGTTTGGCGAATTGCTTGCGATACCAGTTGAGTGAAGATTTGCTGTCCGCCCCGGCGGCGGTCACGTCGTAATACAATACTAGGGGTTTGCCGGTCTTGGGGTCGATGCCTTCGGGATACCCGGCTTCAGCCAATAGCTTTTTTGCCAGATCCAGGGATTTGCGGCGGGGCATCCCGTCTTTCCAGTCGAACACATAAGGGTTGATGCCTGCCTCGCCTTCCTGGTAGCCGAATATTCCCGGCGGCAATGCGCCTTGGCCGATGACACCGCGCCCATTGGCGAAAATGGCGATGAATTCGTCGTAATCCACTGCGATGGCGATAGCCTGCCGCAATTTGCTTTGCGCTTCGGTATACCCGCCGACAACCGGATCGAGCATGTTGAAGCCCATGTAAAAAACGGAAGCTTCCACATCGGTCTCCAGGCGGATTTTTTTGGCCCTCATTTCCGGGGTCAGTTCTGGTCCGCCTTGTCCGGCGAAACTGATGGCTTGGTCGAAATTGTCTGAAGACAGCCCGGATGCATCGAAATAACCTTGCAGGAATTTATTCCAATAAGGGATGGTTTCCTTTTCCAGTATGCAAACCACTTTGTCGATGAACGGCAGCTTTTTGCCCGCGTCTTGCAGTAAACCGGCTTTGGTGTCTTCCGGCGATCCTTCGGAGGGATAAAACTCCTCATGGTAATTGGGGTTACGCTCCAACACAATCCGGCGGTTGGGGTTGTTTTCGGTGAGCATGTAAGCACCGGTGCCGACAGGATACCAGTCTAGGGATATGTTTTTCGCCCGCAGCCCGGCTTGGTTGTAAAAGGCATCCGCTTCCCAAGGGATGGGGGCGAAAAAAGTCATCGCCAGCCAATAACGGAATTGTGGATATTTTCCGTTCAGGCGGATTTTAAAATGATGGGGGCCGATGACCGTCACACCTTGCAGTGGATAATTGCGGATATCAAAAAATCCGGCTTTGTCCGGGCTGGCGCGGAAATCCTTTTCCACCTGCCCGGACAGCGCTTTAAGGCCAACGATATGCTCCTGCATCAACTCGCCGATGGGCGAATGCAGTTGCGGGTGGATCAGGCGCTTGATGCCATAAAGATAATCTTCCGCCGTCAGTTCACGGCTCCCGGTTTCTCCAAAGTCGGCGATGGTTTTTATGCTCCGCAATTCCTCTTCCGTGAGGTTATGGTAGCGCAATCGCCCATCCCGTGTTTGGGCGAATGCAGGATGCGGCTGGAAACGTATGCCGGTCTTCAATTGAATGTCATATTCGCTGAAGGCAATCGCCTGCTCGGCTGTGTCTTCGGGCAAGGGTTTGAGATCCCGATCCAGATAGGTGACCTGGGGCATGGCTGCCGTCGTCAAGGGTTCCAAGGTGTAGGGCAGCTTGAGGTAGTGGTATTGCAGCAGAGGCTCGTAAATCTGGGCGACGTAACGCGCTTCGTCTTCGCTGTAGGATCGCGCCGGATCCAGGTGCTTGGGCCGTTCGGTGAAGGCGGTGTAGAGGATGTTTTGCTCTGCCTGGCCTTGCGGGTAGGGATCGTTCAGGGGCCGGTCGGCGCAGCTTGCGCACAGCAAGACGGAAACCAGGAGGACAATCCAAGAGGCGGGAAGAAAGTTACGCATGGGGTGGTCTTTGGGTAGCCTCGTCGTTGGTTTGGGTGTTGGATCAACAAAAAAACATCAATTCGCCACCGTTAATTTCCCCACAGCCAGGCCGCGCCCCTTACACCGCTGGAATCGCCAAACTTCGGCGGGACTAGCCGGGTGTCCACGCGGTCGGAGAAGACATGGCGACCCCAGAGCCTAGGCACATTTTCATACAGGCGCCGACAGTTGGAGAGTCCGCCGCCCAAGACGATGACATCGGGGTCTAGGATGTTGATGACATGGGCCAGGGAGCGGGCGAGGCGGTCTTCATACACCCGCAAACTCCCCTCGCAGTCCGTGTCGCCGTTTTCGGCTTGGGCCACGATTTCCACGGCGGCGAGGCTTTGGTCAGTGGACAACAAGTGGGAAAGGGCGAGGCCGGGGCCGGAGAGGAAGGTTTCGATGCAGCCTTGTTGCCCGCAATAACAGGCGGGGCCGGGCCGTTCTTCGTCTTTGGGCCAAGGCAGGGGATTGTGGCCCCATTCGCCGGCGATGGCATTAGGGCCGGACAGCGGTTTGCCATTGACGATGATTCCCGCGCCTACGCCCGTGCCGAGGATCACCCCGAACACCACGCCCGCGTCCGCCGCCGCGCCGTCGGTGGCTTCCGATAGGGCGAAGCAGTCGGCGTCATTGGCAATCCGGACGGGTCGACCCAGGCGTTTTTCCAGATCTTGGGCCAAAGGCTGGCCGTTCAGGCAGGTCGAATTGGAGTTTTTCAATAGCCCGGTTGCCTTGGAAATCGCGCCGGGCGTGCCGAAGCCTACGCTGGTTTTGATGCCCAATACTGCTTCGGCACCGTCCACCAGGTTTTGGATGGCGTCCAGTGTTGCGGCGTAGTCGCCTTGGGGGGTGGGCACCCGCCGTCGTAGGACTTCGCCGCCGGTTTCGTCCAATACGATGAGTTCGATTTTGCTGCCGCCCAGATCGATTCCAGTCTTCATGTTCAAAAACCCATGCGTTGGCTATTTTGGAAGGTTTGGCTAATTGCCGAAAATGCCGCTGATGGATTCCCAAAGTGTCTTGGCCCTTTCAATTTTAGGGACATTGACAGTGACTTCCTTTTTTCCTTCCTGGGACGGGCTGTTGCTCGGACGCAAGTCGCCTTCCAGGCCGACCAATTCGTCTTTCTCGAAAAAGGCGGAGAACTTCTTTTCCACGCGATCCCCGCCTCCCGGCTCGTTAGAATAGACGTAATCCCAGCGATTACTGTGGAAGGCATCGGACAGCAGCGGTGTGCCCATGATGAAGGCCACTTGGCGTTTGGTCATGCCGGGTTTGAGCTGGTCGACCATTTCTTGGTCGAAGATGTTGCCTTGGTGGATGTCAATCCGGTAGACCAGGGGGATTCGTA
Source organism: uncultured Gammaproteobacteria bacterium (assembly GCA_963753955.1). Lineage (GTDB taxonomy): Bacteria > Pseudomonadota > Gammaproteobacteria > Methylococcales > Methylococcaceae > Methylumidiphilus. Next base: position 35,874 of record CAVWEM010000022.1, on the reverse strand, counting down.
AGGCGTTGGAGCAGGCGGTGATCGCCAGGCAGGCGATTAGAACTAGAGACTTGCCCATGGTATGATTGCGGCTCTGTAGGTGCATAATCGTGCCATGATACCCGATTCAAGTGGATAAAAACGAGCCTGAGGGTTGGCTTAGTGCCTGAAAATATCAGTAAGAAGGAAAGCCAGCACATCAGGAAGGCGGGACTCAAGGTCACTTCGCCTAGAGTCAAAATTCTGGAGATGCTGGAAAACCGCTTCTCCGCCGAGCGCCATCTCACCGCCGAGGAGGTCTTCAAAACCTTGCTGCAGGAAGGCGAGGAGGTCGGCTTGGCGACGGTCTACCGGGTGCTGACCCAGTTCGAGGCAGCCGGCTTGGTCAAGCGCCACCATTTCGAGGGCGGCAACTCGGTGTTTGAACTGGAAAGCGGCCAGCACCACGACCACATCGTCTGCGTCAAATGCGGAAAGGTCGAAGAATTCAGGGACGAAGTGATCGAGCAGCGGCAAAGGGAAATCGCCGAAGCGGTCAATTTCAAGCTCACCGACCATTCCCTCTGCCTGTACGGTTTGTGCCAGCAATGCCAAGGTTGTGTGCCTGTCGCTTGATCCGTCGCCTTCACTCCCAAGCCCCTCCCCCGGAGGGGCGAGCAACAAGTTTTAAGGAATATGTTCAAACCACTCATCGTCTACATCGGCTTGCGCTACACGCGGGCCAAGCGGCGTACCCGCTTCATCTCATTCATCACGCTGACTTCCGTGCTGGGCATCGCCCTAGGCGTCACCGCGTTGATCACCGTACTATCGGTGATGAACGGCTTCGAGGCGGAATTGCGCGAGCGCATCCTCGGCATGACATCCCATGCCTCGATCACCGGCGAAAATAACGAGCTGCGCGACTGGCGTGGTCTGGAGCCTGTTTTGCAAAAGGAAAAGCGCGTCTTGGGCTGGGCACCCTACGTCGAGGGCCAAGCCATGCTGAGTTCCGAACACCGGGTCTCAGGCAGCATGTTGCGCGGCATCCTGCCTGATTACGAGCCACGGGTCTCCGAAGTCGCCAAGCATATTCCGAGCGGCAAGCTGGCGGATCTGCGGCCCGGCGAGTTCGGCATCGTGCTGGGCGAGGAGCTGGCCACTTATCTCGGCGTGATGGTCGGCGACAAAGTGACCGTCATCACGCCGCAAATCACCTCGACGCCGGCCGGCATCTTGCCGCGTTTGAAACGCTTCACCGTGGTTGGCATGTTCAAAGTCGGCATGTTTGAATTCGACCGCAACCTCGCCCTGATCCAACTTGACGACGCCGCCAAGCTGCTGCGCATGGACGACGCGGTGTCGGGCTTGCGCCTGAAGCTGGACGACCTGTTCTATGTGCGCGAGATCGTCCGCGACATCGGCCCGCGCCTGCCGGGACGCTATTACATTTCCGACTGGACCCAGGCGCACAGCAATTTCTTCCGCGCCATCCAGACCGAAAAGCGCGTCATGTTCATCATTCTGCTGCTGATCGTGGCCGTCGCCGCTTTCAACATCGTCTCCACCCTTGTCATGGTGGTGACCGACAAACGCGCCGACATCGCCATCCTGCGCACCCAAGGCATGACACCCGCCGCCGTGATGGGCATTTTCATGGTGTTGGGCACGGTCATCGGCGTGTCCGGGGCGTTGCTCGGTTGCGTTGGCGGCATCGCGTTGGCGTTGAATGTGGAAACCATCGTCCCCGCCATCGAACGCCTGTTCGGCACCCATTTCATGGCTGCCGATGTGTACTACATCAGCGAACTGCCTTCCAAACTGCTGTGGTCGGATGTCTGGCAGATCACTTCCATGGCTTTCCTGTTGTCGCTGCTGGCCACGATATATCCGGCCTGGCAGGCGTCGCGCATCAAACCTGCCGAGGAGCTGCGTTATGAATAAGCCGGTTGTGGAATGCGTCAACCTGCGCAAGCGTTTCGACCAGGGCGGCTTGGACGTGGATGTGCTGCAAGGGGTGGACATGGCCATCGAGGCCGGGGAGCGCGTCGCCATCATGGGCGCTTCGGGTTCGGGCAAATCGACACTGCTGCACTTGTTGGGCGGGCTGGAGGCACCCAGCTCAGGCAATGTGATCCTGGACGGTGTGGACATTGGCGGTCTCGGTGAGAAGAAACTGGCGCTGTTGCGCAACCGCGCACTAGGTTTCGTCTACCAGTTCCACCATTTGTTGGGCGAGTTCAGCCTGTTGGAAAACGTCGCTATGCCATTGTTGATCGGAGGCGATAGTGTCGCGGAAGCCAAGCCGCAAGGCTGCCGAGATCCTGGAACGGGTGGGGCTGGGCGGACGTGTCAAGCATAAGCCGGGCGAGTTGTCCGGCGGCGAACGACAACGCGCCGCCATCGCCCGCGCCCTGGTCACGCGCCCCCGCTGTGTATTGGCCGACGAACCCACCGGCAACCTCGACAGCAAGACCGCCGAGCGGATTTACGGATTGATGCTGGAATTGAACCAGGAATATGGCGTCAGTTTCCTGGTAGTCACCCATGATGCGCATCTGGCGGGGAAGATGGATCGCATCCTGCATATGGAAGACGGGTTGTTGGTTTGATGCCATGCCAATCTTCCTGGCAGACTCCAGATGGCGCGATTGCCTTGGTCGGACAATCGGTATCATTTTGCTTATATAAAGAAGCCGTTCCAAAATTAGTTGATCGCCTTCGTTCCGCTGGATTTGTCTTGAACCCAGAAGCACACCTCGTGCGTCAAGATTTAGGGCTCATAAACTTGGAATATAGACAACTTAACTTTGATTTGTTTGATGATCTTGATTTGGTTGGATACACCGAGGATCAGCCTCTTCATATGAAATCCTTGGATGGCATCCTTGAAATTGAAATCGCCGAAGAGGTTGCCGCTATCGCAGAAAGGGTATTGCCCAAGGGAATCACTAGAGGTTTTATTATGCCTGCTGACACGTTGGCGATTCATCTTTTCGTTCGCAAAACCATTTATCAATCCACCCGGAGTCAAACATGCGTAAAGTCATACTACTTTTTTTTGTGGCCCTCTCGGCTACTCCTGCCATGGCGGCCGATTCCTATACCATCGACCCCAACCACACCCTGCCGGTGTTCGAAGTGAATCACCTAGGACTTACGACGCAACGGGGCCGCTTCGATAAAACCTCAGGCAAGATCCAACTGGACAGGGAGAAAAAAGCCGGTGTGGTGGACTGGACGATTGACGCCGATTCCATCGACATGGGGCTGGCAAAATGGAATGACCACTTGAAGTCGGCTGATTTCTTCAATGTCGCCCAATTTCCGACCGTCACCTACCATTCCGACAAATTGCTTTTCAAAGGAAACACGCCGGTTTCCGCCGAAGGCGGGCTGACACTCTTGGGCATCACAAAACCGGTGAAGGTGACAATCCGTCGATTCACCTGCGGCAATAATCCCATGAATCAAAAGGAGCTCTGCGCCGCCGATATCGAAGCGACCCTGAAGCGGTCGGAATTCGGGATGGTCAAATACCTGCCCGGCGTCGGTGACGAGGTCAGAGTGTTGGTGCCTGTGGAAGCATACAAGGATTGACCCCCAAGTCGAGTAGTGAGAAAGAATGGGGTCGGGTCTTGCTTTAACACATTATGTCGACCTGTCGCCATGTTCGGCGCTGCCGGTGTCCGTGCAAGGGCGTAGCACGGCCTTCCTGGCTTTTGGAGAACAGGCTGTTCCGCGCCGCAAAGGCGTGTAGAAAATGCGCATACGCCCCCTCGACAGCGTGCAGATTATATTGTGCGCCCTAGCCCACCCCGCTCAACAGCGCTTGCGGCGAAACGCAAGCAAAAGCAAGCCGCCGAGTACGATTATGGCGAAGGTGGGGGGTTCCTGAACAGACGCCACGTCAACAGGCACTACGTCGGTGTATGTGCCATCGAATGTGAATTTGACGGCGAGGCCGTCAATTGTCGTCTTGCTGGTCAGGGATAGAAAGTCGGTATTCAATGTGAGGTCGCCGAGGAAGCGGAACGCGTAATCGGGCGAAATGGCGTCCTGGTAATCCAGGATCGTGAGCGTCGTTCCGGTGGCGATGGTGCCAAGGGCGTTGAAGGTGAGCGACGTCAAGTCCAAATCAATCACCGAGTTGTTGTGCAGTTCGAGGCTCGCGAAGGTCTGTCCATTTGCGCCCCCTGCGTTCGTGATTGCCAGCGTTCCGCCGTTCATGTCCAGCGCACTGCCGGAGGAGAGGAGGTTGGCAACGGCAAGAGTGAGGATGCCGCCGGTCACTTTCGTCGTCCCGGTGTAGCTGCTCACACCCGAGAGCGTGATCAGGCCGCTCTGCGCTTCCACCGTGCTGAAGTTCGAGATCGAGCCGGCATAGGAGAAGCTGTTGCCGACGCCGGGATTGATCGTCATCACGTTGGTGCCGCCGCTGCCGCCGCTGATGTCGCCGATGATGGAGGCTGCGCCGCCGAGGATGTTGAGCGTGTTGTTGCCTGCGCCCATGTCAATCGCCTTGCCGCTGCTGTCGGCTTTGATGAGGCCGGAGTTGTTGATGGTATCGTTGTCCGCGCCGGTCTGGAGTGCGACCGCCGTCGTGCCGCCGCCTTCAATGGTGCTGGTTGCCGTGTTGGTGATGGTGTTGCTGAAGCCGCTCGCCAGCGCGGACGTGAAGGCGATGTCGGCATCGGAATCACCTTTGATCAGGCCGCTATTGGTGATCGTGGTGGGGCCATAGGGTGCCTGCACGGCAATGGGATTGCCGCTGGTGTCCTTGTCCACGCCGGCGATGGTGATCCGCGTCCCGTCCATATGTTGCCTGTGGGGGTGCTGATGGAACCTTGAATGGTGCCGGAGTTGATAATGGTGCCGCAGCCTACGGTGACGCCTTCGCTGGTGTCATTCAGCGCGTTCAATGATTTGATCGTGCCGGTATTCGTGATGTTCACGAGACTGTCCACATCCACGCCGTCGCCGTCGCCGGTGACGCCCTTGCCGGTGATCGTGCCGTGGTTGACGATGGTGACGAGTTCGTTGCTGTTGATGCCGTCGATGTTGATGCCCGATCCGTTGTCGCCCTGGATCGTGCCGCCGAGATTGTTCGTAATGCTCATCTTGAAGACGCCACCGCTGGTGTCCCCGCCGGTGATGCCGTGGCGGGCGCCTTCAATCGTACCGGTGCCGGTGCCGGTTTCACCGCTGAATGCGTTGGCGTTGACAATGGTGATGCCGGAATTGGTCTGCGCATCGACGCCGTCGCTGCTGCTGCCGGTCGTGGTCGTGGACTTGATCAGGCCGTCGTTGTAGACGTAGCCGTTCACGCCGGGGCGCACGGCGTCCGCTTCGGTCGCGGTGATCACGCCGGTGGAATAATTGTTGAGCGTGTTGCTGCCCACCGCTGTAGTGAGCGAAGCCCAGTCAATGGCTTGATTGCCCCGGCCTGAGCTGTTCTGCGAATTGAGCGTACCGTAGTTGTTGAGGATGACGGTGCTGCCCGCCACTTTAATCTGGATGACATCCGCGTCCGCCGTTTGGATCAATGCGGCCGAATTGCTGCTGCTGCCATTGTTGACCGTGAGGGTCAGGCCGCCGGTGTTGTCACGAATGGCGCGGCTATTGCTTGCATTGCTGCCGGTCAGAATGCTGGTCTGCTGGATCGTGCCGTTGTTGGTGATGGTGGAGTTGCCGGTGACGGAAATCGCAACGTTATTTCAGGTGACCGTCAAGGAGCCGGTGGAGGTTACGGTTCCGGTATCGCCAGCCGCAAGCGTCTGCTTGGTGGTCGAGGCGTTGCTGATGTTGAACGATGCGGCGGAAGCCGTGTCCACGGCGATCAGCAAACAGGAAGAAAACACGATGGACGGAATGATCGCCCCACGATATGGGTAGCGAATCCGGTGGTTGATAGATGTGCGCATTTTCAAAATGTTTCCTAGTGGGTTTTTTTTATTGGGCTTGAGCCGGGTTGGGAATTGAGTAATTCTCTGAACAAAATTATTCCGCTGATAGCGTTTAATGAAGGTAGCCAAACCAGAGCAAGTGCCAAAATGAAGTCGACATAAAAGCTCCATTTTAATGTCATTATACTGTCATAAAAATGAAGTAAATAAAATTCAATCGGCCTACTCCCCCATGGCATCCAAATGATAGACGAGGGATGAAACGCCGTCAAACCCTAGCGAAGGATGAAAAGGGGATTTGCGATAGCTAATGGGCAGGAATTCGCCCGCTTTTGACCATGCTTTATGGGGCGGGTATTGCCGCCGTTATAGATATCTTAACGGCGACTTGGATGCGATGGGCCGCCTGCTATTGGTATAGACACAGGAAACGCAGACGGTTTTTTTCTACAAAGGCGGAGGCAAAAGACTTATTTTCCCATCCACTCAATCTGCTGGTCAATAAACTTATCCCGCAGAAAATGCCCATGCACGAACAAGCCTTGGGCGTCTTCCTGGTAGAGGCTGGCCACCAGTCGGCTCAATGCGCCATCCAGCACATCCAACTGCTCGTGCAGGGCGGCTTGCGCGGTTTTGCCTTGAGTCAGTTCGGAACTGGCGAAGCCGGGCGGCAGGGCGAGGTATTTGTCCACCGTGTTGGGCAGATATTCCAGGGCGATCTGGCGGACGTTGTAAAGGTTTTGGTCGGTCTCGTCGGCGGTTTCCATCAACCGTCCCAGCGCGGCGAGCAGCGAGGTTTTGATGGTTCCGATCTTGGCTGCAGCTTCCGGGTCTAGCCTTCCAGCCGTGCGGCTTTGCAGGGATTCCAGCTTCTGCCGGAATGGCGCGGTCGGGTCGTCTTCGTAGCGCGTTTGCAGGCTGTCCAGCGCGTCGGCAGTCTGGGTGAATTTCTGACCGTAACGTTCCTTCATGACATTGTGCAAAGTGTTCTCCAGTTGCAGCAATTCCCCGGCCAGTTGGTCTTGCGCGGTCTGCCCACCTTGGATCGGCTGTCCCTTGGCATAGCCTGCGGGTAGCGCCAAGAAGTTGTCGAGCAACTCGGGCAAATGCACCAAGGCGGCTTCATAGACCGGGCGCAATTCCGGCGTGTGGTCTAATGAGCGCTTTTCAAAATCGGGCAGCAGCGTTTCGATGAGTTCCTGCACGTTTTGCAGCCGTGCCGAGAGTCCGGGAATGCTGATGCGCTCTTTGGCCTCCGCCACCAGCCTATCCAGGTTGCGGGCTTTTTTGCGCAGATCCCGCGACAGGTTTTCACGCACCGAACGGCGCAAGGGCGCGATGAGCCAGAACAGCAAGTAAATCCAAAAGCCTAGGCCACCGAAGAAAATCGAGGCGATGAAAGCCAAGCGGACGAGCTTGGAACTGACGCCGAAATAACGCGCCAGTCCGCCGCACACGCCGCCGATGATCCGATTGTCCGGGTCGCGTTCAAATTTTCGTTTGCTCATGGTCGTTGCTTCGTGTCAGTCCAAAAAACGTTTTACCAAGCCACCGTATTCGTCGATGCGCCGGTCGCGCAGGAACGGCCAGATGCGGCGCACATCCTCCGAGCGCCGGCGGTCGATTTCGACGAGCAGCAACCGGGTTTCTTTGTCGTCGGCATGGGCGAGGAATTCGCCTTGTGGCCCGGCGACGAAACTATTGCCCCAGAACTGGATGCCCCGGCTGTTCGGGCTGGGATCTGGCTCATGGCCGATGCGGTTGCAGGACAGCACCGGCAGCCCGTTGGCAACGGCGTGGCCGCGCTGGACGGTGATCCAAGCGTCCAGTTGCCGTTGCCGTTCCTCGGGAGCGTCGTCCGGGTTCCAGCCGATGGCTGTGGGGTAGAGCAGCAAATCCGCCCCGGCTAGGGCCATCAAGCGCGCCGCTTCCGGGTACCATTGATCCCAGCACACCAAGACGCCTAGCTTGCCGACCGAAGTGGCGATGGGCTTGAAGCCGATGTCGCCGGGGGTGAAATAAAACTTCTCGTAATAGCCGGGATCGTCGGGGATGTGCATTTTGCGGAATTTCCCCGCCAGGCTGCCGTCATTTTCCACCACCACGGCGGTGTTGTGGTAAAGCCCCGGTGCGCGCCGCTCGAACAAAGACGCGACAATGACCACGCCCAATTCCTTGGCGACTTGCCCGAGTGTTTCGGTGGCCGGGCCGGGGATGGGTTCGGCCAAGTCGAAATAGGCGGTGTCCTCCACTTGGCAGAAATACGGCCCCAGATGCAATTCCGGCAGCAGCACCAATTCCGCGCCTAGTGCTTTGGCTTCCCGAATGTGCTGGATAGATTCGGCGAGGTTGGCTTCCCGCGTGGAACCGCAGGCTTGCTGGACAAGGGCGACGGTGAGGGGTTTCTTCATGCTTCAACCTTCAACTCACGGACACAGATTGCGGGAACTGCATGGTCATGCAGTGGATGCTGCCAAATTGGCGGATCAACGGAGTGGCGGGGATGCTGACGATTGCCCGTCCAGGGAAACATTCCGCCAGGCGGCTTAAGGCGGTCGTGTCTGCCGGATCATTGTAGACCGGAACTAGCACCGCGCCATTGATGATGAGGAAATTGGCGTAAGTGGCCGGCAATCGGTCGCCGTCTTCGCTGAGAATGGATTTTGGGACGGGGAGGGGAACCAAATGGTAGGTCTGGCCGTCTGCAGTCCGCAAGCCTTTCAATTCATCCTCCATGGTTTTCAATCCGGCATAAATCGGATCGTGCGGATCGTCGCAGGCGGTGTAGGCGATGGTGTCCGGCGAACAGAAACGGGCCAGGGTGTCCACATGGGCATCGGTGTCGTCGCCCTCGGCGTGGCCGTGATAGATCCATAGTATCCGTTGCAGGCCAAAGGCGTTTTTTAATTGCCCTTCTATCTGGCTCTGGCTGAAGTTGGGATTGCGGTTGGGATTGAGCAGGCAACGGGCCGTGGTGAGCAGGGTGCCTTCGCCGTCGGTTTCCAGGCTTCCACCTTCCAGCACGAAATCCACCGCCTCCATCGGCGTCCCGCCGAAGATCCCGGTGTCATGGAGGTTCCGCGCCAAGGCTGCGTCATGCCCATGCTCGTATTTTTCGCCCCAGCCGTTGAAGCGGAAATCCAGCATTTTCGCACCCTTGCCGGTCTCCACGGTGAGCGGGGCGGTATCGCGCACCCACACATCGTTGTAAGGGATTTCCACCAGGCGGACATTGGCCAGATTGATGCCGCTGATGGACAGGCGGCTTTCGATCAAACGCCGGTGCTGGGCGTTTTGGCAGGCGATGATTAGCTTTTGTCGGCTCGCGATGCTAAAGGCGATTGCGTCATAGCTGGCTTCGACCTCGGCCAGCCAGGGGCTGAAATCACCTTGGCCGTAGGGCCAGGCAAGGAGGACGGCGGATTGTTCCGCCCATTCGGGCGGGTAGTGCGGGTTTGCGTTTTCGCTCACAGTGTCATCCGATGGGGAACAGGGACTGCGATTTTACTGGGAAAGCGGGCGGATGAATATTGCGGCGATTGTAAAGGGCCGGTTGGGGACGGCACATCGCCAACACCATATTCCAAGGTAAAATACCCAAAGACCCGCAAAATTGACAACATCATGAGAATTCTCGAATACACCGGTCTCGATACCGCCCGGCACCAAGCCGCGTATAAAAAAGCCATTGATGCCATTGCGCGGGATGATTTCCGCTCGGCGGATGTGAAAAAGCTCGCTAACATCACCCATGGCCGGTTTTACCGTGCCAAATTGGATTACACCAACCGGCTGCTGTTTTCCATCATCAGTCACAATGGTGAAGTCTATGCGCTGATGCTGGAAATCATCGAGAACCACGCCTACGACAAATCCCGCTTCCTGCGTGGTGCGGAGGTCGATGACGACAAATTGCCCGCCATCGAAGCCGGGTCGGCGGCCAAGGAAGCCGAAGCCGTGCGCTATGTCCATCCCGACCGGCGCGACATCCACCTGCTCGACAAGATCATCTCCTTCGACGATGCCCAGGAAACCGTCTACCGTCTGCTGCCGCCGCTGATCGTCGTCGGCTCGGCGGGCAGCGGCAAGACCGCGCTGACCTTGGAAAAGCTCAAGCACACCGAGGGCGAGGTGTTGTACGTCACCCATTCCGCCTATCTTGCGCAAAGCGCCCGCGACCTCTATTACTCGCACGGCTTCGACAAGGAAGGCCAAGACGCGACATTCTTCTCGTTCCGCGAATTCCTCGAAAGCATCCGGGTGCCGAAAGGCCGCGAAGCGCAATGGAGGGATTTCGCCGCTTGGTTCGGGCGGATGCGCCAGCAATTCAAAGGCATCGAGGCCCATCAAGCATTTGAGGAAATCCGGGGCGTGGTCGCCGCCGATGCCGATGGCGTGTTGTCACTGGAAGCCTACCGGGAACTCGGTGTGCGCCAGTCCATTTTCCCGGCCAGCGAGCGCGGCAAGCTGTACGAACTGTTCGAGAAATATCGCGCTTGGCTGGCCGAGGCAAAGCTTTATGACCTCAACTTGCTCTCCCACGACTGGCGGGCCGAGGCCGCGCCACGCTACGACTTCATCGTCATCGACGAGGTGCAAGACCTCACCAATGCCCAGCTTGCGTTGATCCTCAAGACGCTGAAAAAGCCCGGCCATTTCTTGCTCTGCGGCGATTCCAACCAGATCGTCCACCCGAATTTCTTCTCGTGGAGCAAGGTCAAGTCGCTATTTTGGCGCGATCCGGCCAAAGCATCGCGGCAAGAGCTGAAAGTGCTGCGGGCCAATTTCCGCAACAGCCAGCAAGCCACGCGGGTCGCCAATACCTTGCTGAAGATCAAGCACCAGCGTTTTGGCTCCATCGACCGCGAAAGCAATTTCCTGGTGGACGCTGTGGCGGGCGAGGCCGGGACGGTGACGGTGTTGAACGACAAGGACGCGGTGAAAAAAGACCTTAACCAAAAAACCAAAGGCTCGACCCAATTCGCCGTGCTGGTCATGCGCGACGAGGATAAAAGCGAGGCTCGGAAATTCTTCCACACCCCGCTGATTTTCTCGATCCACGAAGCCAAGGGCTTGGAATATCAAAACATCGTCCTCTATCGCTTCCTCTCCGACCACCGTGCCGAGTTTGCCGACATCGCCGAAGGGGTCAGCCGCGACGATTTGCTCGGCGATGATTTGGAATACCGCCGCGCCAAAGACAAAACCGACAAATCGCTGGAAGTCTACAAGTTCTATGTCAACGCCCTGTATGTCGCGCTGACGCGGGCGACCCAAAACGTCTATTTGATCGAATCCGACACCCGCCATGCCTTGCTCAACTTGCTCGACTTGGAAGCGGGTGGCGACAAGGTGGATGTGACGGCGAAAAACTCAAGCTTGGACGACTGGCAAAAAGAAGCCCGCAAGCTGGAATTGCAAGGCAAACAAGAACAAGCCGATGCCATCCGCAAGTCCATCCTCAAACAAACCCCGGTGTCATGGCCAGTGTTCGACGAGGCGCATTTGCGCGAAACCTTGGCCAAGGTATTCAGGGAGCAAGTGCCGGGTTCCAAATTCAAGCAGCAACTCTACGAATACGCCGTCAGCCAAGGCGAGGAAGTCTTGGCCTATTACCTGATCGAAGAGGCCCATTACGAACCAGCCCGAAGCTATAAGTTACAGCGCCAGACCTTGGGCTATAAGCATTTGGCTCCGTATTGCGCGAAAAGCTTCAAAGACATCCTGCGCCAATGCGAACGGCACGGCGTGGACTACCGCACCCCGATGAACCTGACACCGTTGATGGCCGCGTCCGCCGTCGGCAATGTCGAACTGGTCGAAGCTCTGCTGGAACGCGGGGCCAACCCCGAGTTGGCCGATCATTTAGGCCGCAACGCCCTGCACTGGGCGCTGCGCGAAGCCTTCCGCGAACCCAAATACGCCAAGACTGCGTTCGCGGCGATTTACGAACGCATCGCCCCGGCCAGCATCGACCTCATGGCCGGCGACCGGCTGGTGCGCATCGACCGCCACTTGACCGAATACTTTCTGTTGCAAACTTTGTGGACGCTATTCCCCGCCCGTTTCCACACCCATGGCTGGGGCGATTGGGCGGCGTTCGACACCGGCACGATCTTGGAGGCATGGCAACATTTGCCGCCCCACGTTCTGAAACCCGAACGCGCCAAACGCGCCCATCTGTCCAATGTGCTGTCACGCAATGAAATAGACCGCGACTATGCCTACAACCGGCGGTTGTTCTGGCGCGTCAAGCAAGGCTGGTATCAATTCAACCCGGATTTGTCGGTGCGCCGCAAAACCGCCGAAGCAGAAACTTGGCTGCCGATTTATGAGGCGCTGAATCTTAGGCTAGTAAAAGAATTCGCCCAGCCCCCGCGCTGGGGGCATGTTGACCAATTGCTGACCAAAGCCAATCTAACCCCAGCTGGCACACCCATCGCGGCGGAGCGCAGAATCCAACGGCGACAGGCCGAACGCGAGACGGAGGAAGCCGCCAAGCGGGAGTTGGAGCGAAAAAGGGAGGAGGATATCCGCCGGTTGATCGGGGCGGGGTGGAAGAAAAAATAGGCGCTTGGCGCGAGCCTTTCATTATCGTTTCGTTGGGGGCGCAAATCGGCGGTTGGCGCAAACACAGCGGAAGTTGACATGAAACGCCTAGGCAAGCTGTGGGACAACATCACCGCCTTTGATAATCTCTTGCTGGCTTACCGTAAGGCGCGGTAAGCGCGGCCGCGACGAAGTGGCACGATTCAGTTGCGAATTGGAGCCGGAACTGCTGAGTCTGCAAGACGAATTACGGAGAGGCCGTTACCGCCCCGGCCAGTATCGCCAATTCACGATCTACGAACGCAAGCCAAGGCTGATTTCCGCCGCGCCCTTCCGCATGTCTATGCCCCATCAATGATGTGCTTTTTGCTGCGACTTTACTCCTTGAGCACATCTTCCAGCGTCGCCGCCGTCAATACCCGTTCACTCCACGCCAGCAGGGTTTCCGCGTCCGCCCGGCGTATTTTTTCCGCTATCGGCTCCGGCAACAGCCCGAACTTAAGGGCTAACAAGCGTAGCAATATCGCGGCCTCGCCTTCTTGCCGTCCCTCCTGCCGTCCCTCTTCACGCAAAATGGCTACTAAACCCATGGTGTTGCCTCCTGTGTTGTCGATATATTCGGCACGGTAACGCGCCACCTCGTCTTCGTGTAAGTCAGCATAAGCATCAATAAATTCGGCGTATTTCTGCTGTTTGTGCCAGTCCCTTTCCAAGGTCGCCAAGCCATCAATCGCGTGGGCGTAAACCACCACCCGCTTGTCGCGGGGATGCCGCATATTGGGCAAGTTCAACCGCGCCACGATATTGCCGCTTTCGAAATAATGCTCCGCTGGCAAACGTGCCAACTCGCAATGGATGAAACGGAAGGACAAATAGATGTCCTCGCCGTTGCACAAACGCAGTTCTTGCGGAAATTTGCCACTGTGCAGGAACACCACGACTGGCACTACCTGCGTGGTTTTTAACAATTCCGCCAAGTCCACGCAATAATGGATCAAGCGGTGGATGGAAAAGCGCCGGGGGTTGGTTTCCTCTTCAATGATAAACACCACGCCAGCCCGCCGCCCGTCTGGCCACTCGATCTTCAACGGCACATCCAATTTGCGGTAGCGGCTGCCGAGGACTTCTTGCAACTGTTCTTCGCGTATCGGTGTGATAGTCGCTCCGACGAGATCATGCGCATTGGCAAAAAATTCCAACGCCGCCGCCGGATAATCGAGGATCAGGTTTTTGAAAGATTGGTCGTGATCCATTCTGCCAAACTCACAACCTAGTCCGCACCAGTTCGGCAATCTCCGCATCCGTTAGCAAAACCGGGTTAGTCAACATGCTGTTGCCGCGTGAATTGGCGACGATTTTGTCCACAGCCCCAAGTTCCACGCCATATCCGCCCAGCCGCTTGAGTTGAATCCTGTCCGTCCATTCGCGCAGCAAAGCCACCAAACCGGCGCAGGCTTCTTGCTGCGATGCAAACGTCTGACCACTCAGCAATAGGGCCACTTCGGCATATTTTCCCAAGGCCGGATGGCCTGGATGACGCTCCTCCAAGGCGCGGATATTCAAAGCCGTGGCCTCGGCCAGCAGGGTTCCGCAGGCCAAGCCGTGCGGAATCGGATAAAACGCGCCCAGCGGCGCGGCCAAGCCATGCACAGAACCCAAACCGGCTTGCGCCAGTGTGATGCCGGACACTAGCGCCGCATAAGCCATCGAAGCCCGTCCGGCTTGCGCGGCGACGCTGTCGCCGCCGCGCCAAGCATCGAAGAATCCATCACGGAAAGCCTTCATACCACCCATAGCCAAGGCATCGGTGAACGGATTGGCCTTGGCGGACACGAAAGATTCCAGCAACTGGGTGAAGGCGTCCATGCCGTCCGCCGCGATCAGATCCTGGGGGCAAGAGGCCAAAAGATCCGGATCGACCACCGCGTATTCGGCGACTAGGCATTCATGGCGGAAGGATTTTTTGAATTCGCCCTTGATGCTCAACACCGAATTCTTGGTGGCCTCGCTGCCCGCCCCGGCGGTGGTCGGCGCGGCGATGAACGGCAGGGATGGCCCGTGGTAAGGAATGTTCCGCCCCACCCCTTCCAGGTGATCCATCACCGAATTGCCGTGGGGCAACAGCCCGGCGATGGCCTTGGCCGTGTCGATTACGCTGCCCCCGCCTATGCCGACGACGACTTCGATCCCCTGCCCGAAAAACCGGGCGACGGCTTTGTCCACCCCTTCAGGCGAGGGTTCGCCATTGACGGTGATCGCCTCGAATCCCACCCCGGCCCCAGTCAGCCCTTGCGCCAAGCGATCCCAACGCGGCGATAGCCTGAAGGAACTCTCGCCAGTGACAACCAGAGCCTTTTGACCGAATTGCCGGGCCAAGGCAGGCAATTGTTCGATTTGTCCAGAGCCAAATACGATGCGCGGCAAGCGGCTGATGGAGAATGGCGCGAAGATCATGCTATTTTCCGTCTGCGGCCGCCTGCGCCAGCTTGCGTCTGTGCAGCCAGATGTAGGTGCCCGCCAGCACGGCGCTGAAAGCAACCACGCCAAGCACCGCCTGATGGGAGTAGCGCAGGATCAACTCCTGATTCTCGCCGATGATATAACCGATCCCGGCCAGCACGGACACCCAGATCGCCGCGCCCAGCAAGGTGTAGACGGTGAACTTGAGGTGGTTCATTCCCGCCAAGCCCGCCGGCAGGGAAATCAAGTGGCGTACCACGGGTAACAAACGGCCTATGAAGGTGGAAATTTCGCCGTGGTCTTTGAAGTACTTTTCCACGCGGGCGAAATGCTCCTCGGTGATCCAGACATAGCGGCCATATTTCAGCAGCAGAGGGCGGCCTAGGAAGCGGGCGGCGAAATAGTTGGCATAGGCGCCGACCAGGCTGCCCATCGTGCCGCTGAGGATCACCAGCGCCATGTCCATCTTGCCCTGCTGCGCCAAGAAGCGGCGGCGGCATCACCACTTCGCTGGGGATGGGGAAAACCGAGCTTTCCATCGCCATCAGCAGGAAAATGCCCGTGTAGCCCATGGCACCGATAGTGGAGACCAGCCAGTTGATTGCTTCGTGTAACACGTTAGGATTGCCTTTAAGATCTGAGGTTGCGGGGAGGGGGGTGGGAGATTTTGACGCTTGGAAAAGCTTTCAGTGTTTCATCCATTCCTGAAATATGTCAAGCAGACTTTTTCCCAGGCTGCGCCAGCCCAACAGTCATGCCGCGAAACCGCGCCACCCTTCCATCCGCTCGCCTGTGTTGACGGCTTGGTTGACATGTGCTTGCATCGGGGGCAATATCGCACCGACCGTAGCACATGGGTCTTGATAATCAATCATTTCCAGCATAACAAGAAAGGGGAATCCTCATGGACATAGTGAACACGAAACGCTTGTTTTCCTTCCTGGCCGCCCTTCTGCTGTTCGGCGGCAGCTCATCCGCGTGGGCCAGGCCCAGCATGTGGTGGGATCATTTTGAATCGGCCGCACCGAACCAAACGGAATGCGTCAAACAAGCCGAAAGCATTCTAAACGCGCAAAAAGCCGGTGAACTCGTCAGCGACGCGGACTCTGTCCGTGCCTGGAGTGAAAAAAGCGTCTCCGTGGCCGAGTGCATTCAATTTGGCGATAAGTTGATCGTCGCGGTGCTGGTTAGCAGTGACGATCCCGTGGCGGGGAATACCGTATTCAACGCCCTGAGAGCGGGGATGTCTAAAAAATGACCCTGCCTCGGAGGGTAGCCTAGCTCCCAGACGAAGTATCCGCGCCTGTTGCGTTGCACCATGGCCCGTCGTATACTTTCGGCGAGCTGTAAAAGGCGACCAACTCCTAACAACCACTTCTGGAGGTAGACGACATGAGATGGGAAACACCGAGCTATACCGATCTGCGTTTCGGCTTCGAAGTAACGATGTACATCTACAACCGTTAATTTCGGGGTTGATTTGGGAAACGGGGTTCACACGTCTGTGTGGCCCCGTTTTTCGTTGTGGGGCATGTAGGGTGGCCTTCAGGCAGCTTAGGTGTGGCCTGAAGGCCACCCTACAATCGTAAACCTTCAGAAGAATCCTGCATGAAAATCAGAGTATTAGGCGCTGGCGCGGGCGGTGGCTTCCCGCAATGGAACTGTCTGTGCCACAACTGCAAGCGTGTCCGCGCCGGCGAGATGAACGCCAAGCGGCGCACACAATCCTCCATCGCGGTCAGCAGCGACGGCGACAATTGGCTGTTGTTCAACGCCTCGCCGGACATCCGGGCGCAATTGGAAGCCTTCCCCGGCGCACACCCCAAGCAAGGCATCCGCGACAGCGGCATCAAGGCCATCCTGCTGATCGACAGCCAGATCGACCACACCACCGGCCTGTTGATGTTGCGCGAATCCACCGTCCCGCTGGAGATTTATTGCAGCGAGCCGGTGAAGAACGACCTGTCCAGCGGTTTCCCGTTGTTCCATATGTTGGGGCATTACTGCAAGGTCAACCACCATCCAGTCCCCTTGGACGGTGGCAGCTTTACCATCCCGCTGATTGACGATCTGCGCTTTCACACCCATGCCTTGGTCAGCAAAGCACCGCCTTACTCTCCCCACCGCCACGATCCGCATCCGGGCGACAACATCGGCGTCATCATTGAGCAGATTTCCACAGGCAAGAAGCTGTACTATGCCCCAGGGCTAGGCGAAATCGAGCCGCATGTTTATGCCGCCATGCAAGCCGCCGATTGCGTCCTGGTTGATGGCACATTCTGGCGGCACGACGAAATGGGCCGGGCCGGCATTTGTGACAAACTCGCGCTGGAAATGGGCCACTTGCCCCAATCCGGCGAAGGCGGCATGATCGAAGTGCTGGACAGCATCAGCCCGAAACGGAAAATCCTGATCCACATCAACAACACCAACCCGATTTTGGACGATGATTCGCCGGAGCGGAAAACGCTGGACGCAGCCGGCATGGAAGTGTCCTTCGATGGGCTGGAAATCAACTTGTAAGAGAACAACACGCATGACTAGCGAAGCACAAGCCTGGAGCAAGGAAGAATTTGAAGCGCGGTTGCGCGCCAAGGACAAGCTTTATCATATCCACCACCCTTACCATATCCTCATGGCCGAGGGGAAACTCAACAAGGAGCAGATCCAGGGCTGGGTGGCCAATCGATTCTATTACCAGATCATGATCCCGGTGAAAGACGCCAATATCATGGCGAACTGCCCCGACCGCGACACCCGCCGTCAGTGGATACAGCGCATCCATGACCACGACGGCCACGGCGAGGACAAAGGTGGCATAGAAGCCTGGACCCGGCTGGGCGAGGCGGTGGGCATAGGGCGCGAAGACCTTTGGTCGCTCAAGCGCGTCCTGCCCGGCGTGAAGTTCGCCGTGGACGCCTATGTCAACTTCGCCCGCCACGCGCCCTGGCAGGAAGGCGCCAGTTCCTCGCTGACTGAATTGTTTGCCCCGACCATCCACCAGCAGCGCCTCAGCGGCTGGCCCGATCTTTATCCTTGGATCGAGCCGGAAGGGCTGGCCTATTTCCGCAAGCGCCTGTCGCAGGCTCCGCGTGACGTGATCCACGGCATGGCGATTACTTTGGATTATTACAAAACCCGCGAACAACAGGAACGCGCCCTGGAAATCCTGCAATTCAAGCTGGATATCCTGTGGACGATGCTGGACGCGATGTGGCTGGCTTATATCGACAACAAGCCACCCTATTTCAACATCGGCCAATGACATGAGCCTGGATCCGAGCAAACCACTCGCCTTCTCCCCCTTGCACCGCCTGCAATGGGAGGAGGCCCAGCAAAAATATGTCATCCTCTACCCCGAAGGCATGGTAGAGCTGAACCTCCCCTCCGCCGAAATCCTCAAGCTGTGCGATGGCGAACATAATGCCGAAAGCATCGTCGTGGAGCTTGAGAAAAAATTTGAGCAAACCGGCTTGCAAAACGACATTTTCGGCTTCCTGGAAGTGGCGCTAGGAAACAATTGGATCAATCAGCAATAACATCACCCCCCCGCGCTGGCTGCTGGCGGAACTGACCTATAGTTGCCCGCTGCAATGCCCTTATTGCGCCAATCCCATCGACTTCGCCAATATCAAGAACGAACTGGGCACGGAAGACTGGCTGCGGGTGCTGTCCGAGGCACGGGCCATGGGCGCGGTGCAACTGGGCTTTTCCGGTGGCGAGCCGCTGGCGCGGCAGGATTTGCCGGTCTTGGTCAAACACGCCCGCGGACTTGGCTATTTCACCAATCTGATCACCTCCGGTTACGGCATGACCGAGGCGAAGATTGTCGAATTGAAAGAGGCTGGCTTGGATCATATTCAGGTCAGCATCCAATCGCCGGAAAAAAACCTCAATGACGAACTGGCCGGCACGGAATCTTTCGAGCATAAAAAGGCAGTCGCCCGACTGGTGAAAAAGCACGGCTATCCGATGGTGCTGTGCGTGGTGATCCACCGCAAGAACATCCACCAGATGCGGCAAATCCTGGAGATGGCGACGGAATTGGGCGCGGATTATCTGGAGCTTGCCAACACCCAATACTACGGCTGGGCGCACATCAACCGCGACCAGTTGCTGCCGACCAAAGAGCAATTTGAAGAAGCCGAGGCCATCGCCAAGGACTACCGGGAAAAACTCGCGGGCAAGATGAAGATTTATTATGTCGTGCCGGATTTCTACGAAGACCGCCCGAAAGCGTGCATGAACGGTTGGGGAACCACTTTCCTCACCATCGCCCCGGACGGCGTCGCCTTGCCCTGCCATTCCGCCCGCGAACTGCCGGGGCTGGATCTGCCCAATGTCAAAGATTTCAGCATCCGCGAGATTTGGCACGATTCCATGGCCTTCAATCATTTCCGTGGTTTTGAATGGATGAAGGAACCCTGCCGTTCCTGCCCGGAAAAAGCCAAAGACATGGGTGGTTGCCATTGCCAGGCTTATCTCCTCACCGGCGATATGCACAACACCGACCCCGCCTGTAGCCTCTCCCCCTACCGCCAGAAAGTCTACGACGCGATTTTCTCGGCCCGCCAGGATGCCGAATCCGCCGAAGCCAAGCCCCTGGTTTTCCGCAATCCGAAAACCTCCAAAGCCTTAACCGGCGATGGCCGATGAGAAATTGAAGGTGAAACAGCGTGTTTGAGCTTATCGTCGCCGGCGGTTGGGTCATGTGGCCCATCATCATATGCTCCATCGTCGCCATGGCGATCATTTGCGAGCGCTTCTGGTCTTTGCGAACGGAGAAGATCATGCCCAGGCATCTGGGAGCGCAGGTATGGAGCCTGTATCGCAAGAACCAGCTTGATGCCTCCCGCATCCGCCAAATGCGCGGCGACTCGCCGCTCGGGGCGGTGTTTGCCGCCGGCATCATGAACTACCCCCATGGGCGGGAGGTCATGAAGGAAAGCATCGAGCAGGCCGGACGGGCAGCAGTCCATCACATGGGCCGGTATCTCAACACCTTGGGCACCATCGCCTCGATCTCGCCTTATCTGGGCTTGTTGGGCAGCGTGTTGGGTATGATCAAAGTGTTCTCCACCTTTTCCGAGAGCACCGGAGTTGGCAATCCGATGCATCTGGCTGGCGGCATTTCGGAAATCCTCATCACCACCGCCTCGGGTTTGGCGGTGGCCATTCCCAGCCTGATGTTCCACCGTTATTTCGACGGGCGGGTGGACGATCTGGCCTTGCGGCTGGAAGAGGAGGCCTTGCACTTGGTCGAGCGGATGCACGGCGAGCGCGAAGAGTAAACCCATGGATTTCCGCCCCAAGGCTAAAAACAAGCCAGAACTGAATCTGATTCCGCTGATCGACGTGTTGATCGTGTTGCTGATTTTCCTGGTGCTGACCACCACGTTCAGCCGTGAGGGTGCCATGCGGGTCAATTTGCCACAAGCCAACGGCGAAGTTGCCGAGGACGACAAGGGCATCGAATTGGTCATCAAGGCTGACGGGCGTTATTTCATCAATGGGCATCAACTCATCAACACCCAGATGGATACACTGAAAAAAGCCTTGCGGGAAGCCGCAGGGGAAAACAAAGATCCGTTGGTGACCATTAACGCTGACAAGGCTACCCAGCACCAATTTGTGGTCGGTGCTTTGGACGCCGCAGGACAACTGGGTTTTGTGCATATCAGTTTCGGCCATGCCATGGCCGAAAAGTAGAGGCCGGGAGCATGGATCTGGCCGGGTGGTTGCAACGCCGTTGGTACGAGACTAGCCCGCCCTTGGGCTTGATTCCGCTGGCGTGGCTGTTTCGCGGGGCCGTGGCTTGGCGGCGCTGGGCTTATCGAAAAGGCTGGAAATCCTCGCAACGCCTGCCGGTTCCGGTCATCGTGGTGGGCAATCTCACCGTCGGCGGCACCGGCAAAACGCCGTTGACGATCTGGCTGGCCGAGTTTCTGGCGGCTGCGGGATACAAGCCCGGCGTGGTCAGCCGGGGCTACGGCGGACGCAAACAAGACCAGCCCTTGGCCGTGGACGCAGGCAGCGACCCTCTTGACGCGGGCGACGAGCCGGTGCTAATTGCCCGGCGCACGGGTTGCCCGGTGACTGTCTTCCCCCTCCGCGCCGAGGCCGGCCGGGCGTTGTTGGCATCCACCGATTGCGACATCCTCATCGCCGACGACGGCCTGCAACATTATGCCCTGGCTCGGGATGTGGAGATCGCCGTGGTTGACGGCGACCGGCGCTTCGGCAATGGCTTCTGCCTGCCCGCCGGCCCTTTGCGCGAACCGGCGGGGCGCTTGGACGAGGTGGATTTGGTGGTTTGCCGTGGAGAGCCACACGATGGCGAATACCCGCTCTCCCTGCTAGGCGACGAGGCGGTGAATTTGGCTGATGAAAGCTTCAGAAGGCCGCTGGCGGATTTTGTCGGTATGAAGCTACGCGCCGTCGCCGGCATTGGCTTTCCCTCCCGCTTTTTCGCGGATCTCAGACAGGCCGGTTTAAGCTTCGAGGAGCGGGCTTTCCCCGACCACCACCGCTACATCCCAGAGGATCTAGGACTGGACGATGCATTGGTATTGATGACGGAAAAAGACGCGGTGAAATGCCGCGCCTTTGCCGACGGTCGGCTTTGGTCCGTGCCTTTGCGGGCGCGACTGCCGGTTGCTTTTTGCGAGAAATTACTGCAACTATTGAAGGCTAAATGTGATGGACAAAAAACTGCTTGAAATCCTGGTCTGCCCGTTGTGTAAGGGCGAGTTGATCTACCAAAAAGACGGACAAGAGCTGATCTGCAAGGCGGATAGGCTGGCGTATCCAATACGCGATGGGATTCCGGTGATGCTGGAAACCGAGGCCCGCAAACTCGGCCTGGAAGAATACGACGCACTCTCCAAGCACCGGTCGGCGTTGGTGGATTGATGGTCGATTTTAAAATCGTCATTCCTGCCCGCCATGGTTCCAGCCGCCTTCCGGGCAAGCCTTTGCTGGACATCGCGGGACGTCCAATGATCGTCCATGTCTGTGAACGCGGGCTGGAGGCCTGGGCCAGCGAGGTGGTAGTCGCCACCGACGATGCCCGCATCGCCGAGGCCGTGGCCGGCCTGCCGGTGCGGGCGGTGATGACCCGCGAGGATCATCAAAGCGGCACCGAGCGCATCGCCGAAGCCGCCGACATCTTGGGCTGGCCGGACGATACCATTGTCGTCAATCTGCAAGGCGACGAGCCTCTGATCCCGCCGGATCTGAAACGCCGCCTAGCCCGCTTGCTGGTCCGGCAGGATAGCGCCGAGGTCGCCACCTTGGCCGCGCCTATCCAGGATCGGGCGGAAATCTTCAATCCCCATGCGGTGAAAGTGGTGCTGGATCGCGATGGCCATGCCCTCTATTTCAGCCGTGCGCCGATTCCTTGGCACCGCGATTCCTTCGCTTCGCCTTATGGGGATATTCCGCCGGGTTTTCCTTGGTTGCGCCACATCGGCGTCTATGCCTATTCGGTCGGCTTCCTGCGCCGCTACGTGGCTTGGCCGCCTTCGCCCTTGGAAGCCATCGAATCCCTGGAGCAGTTGCGCATCCTCTGGATGGGCGAGCGCATTTTAGTCCTGCCCGTGGACAGCGCCCCGGAGGCGGGGGTGGATACCGAGGAGGATTTGCAACGGGTCAGGGCGAGGTTGGGCAGGAGCGCTTTCGCGTCCTAAATCCTCTGTCCCCGCAGGAGAGGGTTAGGGTTAGGGGTTCTAAAAAGCCACGCCATTCTCGGCCCGGTAGGTTCGGGCCACAGCCAAAAAGGCGAGAAAATCGTAAAGCGCGTGGATGAAGATTGGGGTCAGCAGATTGCGCTCGCCGCCGAAGTCCAGGCTAATGCCCAGGTACAAGCCGGTCATGCCCGCTAGCACGGCGTAAAGCGGGGTGATGCTATGGGCCAAGGCAAACAGGAGATTGCTGGCGGCGAGGCCCACCGCCCAGCCCCAATGGGATTCCATTAGGGGTTGCAACAGGCCGCGAAAGAGTATTTCCTCAGTGAGGCCGGCCAGCAAGGCGAGATAAAGCAGGCCCGTCCATTGGCAGGTGTCCAGGAAAGGCCCCAGATTGTCGATGAGAAAGCGTTTGATGGCACGCAAGCCACCCACCGGCAGGTAGTAGCTCAACAGGAATAGCAGGTACAGGGGAACTGTGCCAGCCAAGCCCCAAAGCAAGGCATCTGTTTCAAAGCGCAGATTCGCCAAGGGATCCGCATCGCCCAGCCAGCCGATGAAGTAGGCGGCAAGCACCAAGCCGCCTTCAAAATAGGTGGCGACTTTCAGGAAATTCCGGCGCTTGGCCGGTTGCGATGGATCGAACATGGGGTTCTCGGTGGCAATTAGTGTATGGAGCGAGCGGTTTTCCTAGCCGCAGCCACTCACCCTGGCATCACTCAGGCCGGATCGCCTATCCTCAGGCTCAAGTGTTCGGGGTTGCCATCGCCGTCGAAATGGCGGGACAAGGCGATCAGAAACACGTCCATGGCTGCATGATGGGGGAAAATAAACCGTGAGAAGACCCGCAACAGCGGATTGTAAATCTTGTCGCTCTCAGTGATGGTGAGGATGGTTCCATCGCCGTCCGCGATAAACTCATAAGTCCAAGCGCCGAAAATGGGCAGCCGGTCACCGACCAGACGGGTCACCAAGCGTGTCTTCGGTACGAATTCGGCAAACTGGAGCTGGACTTTTATCCGCGAGCCGCAGTATTCATACCAGCTCGGGTGGCCGTCGATTTCCGGGCCGGCTTCCACACGGGCCAGGCCGGGACGCCATTTTGGATAGGCTGCAAAATCAACCACCGCATTCCATACTTCATCAAGCGGGGCGGCCAGGCGCATGCGGCTGGCAGCGACATGGGACTTGGGCAGATGGACGCCGACATAAGTAGCCAGTGCGAGCAGAAGCAAGATAAGGGCGAGCAAGACGGTCATGGGGATACTGATGCCCAATCCTTGAACGGATGCTTGCACAAGTTGGTATTGTAATAGCGCACGTCGTGGGTGACTTCCTCACCCACCCAATCCGGCTTTTCAAATGCCTCGTCAGGATGGTCCAACTCGACCTCGGCCACCACCAGCCCGGCGTTGTCGCCCTCGAACACGTCAATTTCCCAGATATGCGACCCGACGTTGACGAAATGGCGCACCTTCTCGATCAACGGCTTCAGGCTCAATGTGTCCAGCATTTGGTGGGCATCGGCCAAGGGGATTTCGTATTCGAACTCTTGCCGTTGCGCACCTAGGTTGGCGCTCTTGATGTTCAGCCAGCCATGGTCGGCGCTGGTGCGCACCCGTACGGAACAGTGCGCCTCGTTGTTGAGATAGCCTTGGCGCAAATGCTGGGCGTCGTGGGCGGCTTGGCGCCAGCCATCGCCTTTCAGTAGGAATTTGCGCTCGATTTCCAGCGGCATGTCGTCAATACCTCCAAAATTAAAGCCTGCGCTCAGTCCTGGGTTGCGATGGCCCAATCTTCCCAGTACGGCGTGGGATGGAAGCGCTCGTGCAGAAAATCCACGAAAGTCCTGACCTTGGCGGACAGGTGCTTGCGGTGGGGATAGACGGCATGGATTTCCATAGGCGCGGGGATGTAGTGCTTCAATACGGCTTGCAGGCGGCCTTTGCGCAAATCCTGGCCCGCCATGTAAGTGGGCAATAGCGCCAATCCCAGGCCGTGGATAGTCGCCATGCGGATGGCGTCGGCCACGTTCGCTTGCAGGGTGCCTGCCACCTTGACGACGGTGGTCTTGCCGCTCTCCGGTTCGCTGAACTGCCATTGGTCGCGTGGCGGCAGGGCGGAGTTGACCAGGCAGTTGTGTTTTTTCAGATCATCGGGATTGGCAGGCGTCCCGTGTTTTTTGAAATAGTTCGGCGAACCGCAGACCACGCGTTGCGAACTGCCTAGGCGGCGGGCGATAAGGCTGGAGTCGTGCAGGTCGTCCAGATGGATGGCCAAGTCGAAACCTTCCTCGATCAAATCCACATAGCCAGCCTGCAACACCAACTCGACATTCACGTCGGGGAAAATCTCGTGATAGGCGGCGATGGCGGGCGCGAGATGGTAGGCACCGAAAAACGGCGCGGAATTCACTTTCAACGTGCCGCGTGGCTCGGTTTGCAGCCTAGTGACGGCCAGCTCGGTCTCCTCGATGTCGTCGAGTACTTGCAGACACCGCTCCAGGTAAACCGCACCCACCTCGGTCAGGCTGAGGTTGCGCGTGGTGCGGTTGAGCAGCCTTATCCCTAAGCTGTTTTCGAGCTGCATGACATGCTTGGTGGCCATGGCCCGGGAAAGCCCAAGTTCTTTGGCGGCGGAGGCGAAGCTGCCGGCCTTTGCGACCTTGGTGAACACGACCATGCTGGTAAGTTTATCCATAGGGTCAGCCCTTAAACTGTTTTGGTAGTGGAAACAATCAGTATACTTTTATTTTCATTGTAACAGAATGTGCCACAGGCGCAGAATTGCAAAGCTTAGGAGAGGCTTTGCTCTGGCGGGCAGGCGGTGTTAGACTGTTATTTCATAGTATTTTGCTTGGTTATCGCCGGAGCCTCTAAGTTTAGAACTGTCCGGCAACAACGACTTTCACCCACCTCAGGAGACTTCCATGACCCATGTGCTTCCCCCCCTGCCGTATGAAAAGAACGCCCTGGAACCGCACATCAGCGCCGAAACGCTGGAATTCCACTACGGCAAACATCACCAGACCTATGTCACCAATCTTAACAATCTGATTGCCGGCACCGAATTCGAGAATCTGTCCCTGGAAGAAATCGTGAAAAAGTCTTCCGGCGGCATCTTCAACAACGCCGCCCAGGTCTGGAACCACACTTTCTATTGGAACAGCCTGTCCCCGAACGGCGGTGGCGAGCCAACGGGCGTCTTGGCGGAAGCCATCAAGGCCGCCTTCGGATCCTTTGAAAACTTCAAGGCTGAACTGTCTAAGACTGCGATCACCACCTTCGGTTCCGGCTGGGCCTGGCTGGTGAAGAACGCCGACGGCAGCCTGGCCTTGGTCAGCACCAGCAATGCGGCCACCCCGCTGACCTCTGGACAGACCCCGTTGCTGACCATCGACGTGTGGGAACACGCCTACTACGTAGATTACCGCAATCTGCGTCCAAAGTACGTCGAAGCCTTCTGGAATCTGGTGAACTGGGAGTTCGCCGCGCAGAACTTCGCAGCCTAAGCCTGCGTCTTCCGTCACAAAAACCCCGCGTCCCTAGAGGGACGCGGGGTTTTTTTGTCTGGTCGGCACCACAAGGCCGGGCCAAAACGGCTACTATATTCCGGGAGCCTTCACCTCAAACGATCCATTCAAAGGAGAACAACAATGAAAAAGACCATCAAGAAAGCCGTGTTTCCGGTCGCCGGCACTGGGTACCCGCTTCCTGCCCGCGACCAAGGCCAACCCCAAGGAAATGCTGCCGGTGGTGGACAAGCCGCTGATCCAATATGCCGTGGAAGAGGCGGTAGCTGCAGGCATCGAAGTCTTGGTGTTCATCACCGGGCGCAGCAAGCGGGCCATTTCAGACCACTTTGACAAGGCTTACGAACTGGAAAATGAACTGGAACTGCGCGGCAAGACCGAAACTTTGAAAATCGTGCAGAACATCGTTCCGCCCCATGTCACCTGTGTACACATCCGCCAAGCGGAGGCGCTGGGCTTGGGCCACGCGGTCGGACGCGCCAAAGCGGTCATCGGCGACGAACCTTTCGCTGTCATCCTGGCCGACGATCTGATTGATGACAACGCTTCGGGCTGCCTGAGCCAAATGGTCAAGGTCTTCGACGAATGGCAATGCTCGCTGCTGGGCGTGGAGCGCATCGACCCCTCTGAGACCCAAAGCTACGGCATCGTCCGCTCCAACTCCATCGGCAACCATCTGGGCAGGGTGGAAGAGATCGTCGAAAAACCCAAGCCCGAAAAAGCGCCTTCCAACCTGGCGGTGGTCGGGCGTTACATCCTCACCCCGGCCATCTTCGACAAGCTGGACGAAGTGACCCGGGGCGCCGGTGGCGAAATCCAGCTCACCGACGCCATCGCTTTGCTGCTGAAGGAAGAACCCGTGCTGTCCTACGAGTTCCACGGCAAGCGCTACGACTGCGGCTCCAAGCTCGGCTATCTGATCGCCACCGTCGAGCAGGGGCTGAAGCATGAGGAGTTGCGGGAGGGCTTCAAGGCCTATCTGAAGGATCTGGATTTGGACTAAGGCGTCGCGGTGTGGAGTCCTTAGTGCGTCAGACGCTGGGCGGGTTGTTCAACCCGCCCCGAACGTTTAAACTCCAGTGCGGTTCCCGACGAGAGGGATGATCTTGCGCTTATGAACCTCAACCCAGCCCTCTATTTATTCTGCTCAGATGCCGCCGCCTCCCAGGCGGGCGAGGCGATGCGTTGCAAAGCGGCCAATTTCCGCTGGGAACGCGCTGTCTCGGCGGCGCGGGCGGAGGAATACAACGTCTATGTCGGCGAGGTGGCCACGTACGAGGATTGGCAGGCGGAACACAAGGGCTATCTGAGTGAGTTCGTCCATGTCGCCAAGGATCTGCCGAGAAGTTCGGAGTGCTTCATGGCCCTTAATGGTCAGGCGCATTTGCACGAAGGGATGGATGACACGTTTCTGTTGCGCCTGGAGTCGCTAGACGAGTTGCTCAACCAACCCCTGCTGTCCGATGATGTCGCCCAGCGCTTTTGGCTACGCTTTTTCAATTCGCAAAAAGACCTGCGCAAAGACACACTGCCCGACAGCGACGAGGCATTGCGGGCTCAGTTTTTGGACCAATGGAATAAGTAGCGCACCCAAGCCCGCCCGATGTTCGCCACCTTCCTCAACGATTTCGGCGGCGATTTAACGGCCTTGGTGAAAACCGACTGGCCGCATCTTCTGCGGGATCGGCTGGGTCTGACTCACTGGCCCAGCACGGCGGGCAAGCCGTTGCCGGTCGCCTTGCTGTGCTACACGCTGAACGAAGTGCGGCAGTCCCGCGCAATGGCTACCAAGAAAGGCGCGGTCGCCAGCTTCGCCCGTCCCACCGTGCTGGACGGCGAAATGTCCGCCGCTTTCATCCCCGCGCCCTTGCTGCCGGGCGGCGAAAGCTACGGCTACACCCTGGATCTGGCGAACCCCGCCATCTCCGACGCATTCACCCCCGAGCTTTTAACCTTCCCCATTGACTACCAGCCCAAACACCTCAAGGCCCTGGGCTTCATCTCCAAGCCCCATGCGCTGCAAGGCGACCAAGCCCTGCTGGCGACCCGCAATCGCCATGTGCAGGGCTTGCAAGCCTTGCCCGGCGGAGAAAACTTCGGCGAGGTGCTGTCATGAGTTGGCAAAGCTGGGCGGATGAACTGCGCCTGGAACCTCGGCAGGCGGTGGCGGATTTGTTGCGCGGGGCGGCGGATATAGTGCCTTTCGAGCGCGTGACGGCGCATGAATTCTTGCTGGCGGTGTTGCCGCGCAGCAGCCGCAACGTTTCTCAAGCCTTGCTCGGCGAACCGCCAAGCGAGGCGGCGGAAACCGACGCCGACTTGCCCGCCTATGTGGATGCCGGTTTGTCGGCCTGGCTGTTGGCGCAACGCGGGGCGGCCCCGCCGCCCGCCCGCAAATTCAGCGCCTATGCCGCCCAAGTCTGCGAAGCCTTGCAATGGCCGCTGTATTTCAAATTGCCGCAAACCCTCGCCGCCTTGCGGGCCGACCGCGCTCTGTGGCTGGCGTGGTTGGCCTCGCTCACGCTTTCCGCTTATCGTGACCCGGAATACGACTACTGGCAGGTGTTGGCCTCTCGCCAAACCGACGACCAGTTGCAATTCTTCTGGCAGTCGTTTGTCGTGGAGGCGGGGCGCTTGCGCTCGGCGCGTTATCTGAATTTAGGGCTATTGGCCCTGGCCCGGTTGCCGCTGTCGGAAGACGACAGCCTGCGCAATCTGCGGCTGCAAGCGCAATCCCTCATCAACCGCTACCAACGCCGCAAAGGTTGGGGCGTCCCGGCCCAGGAAGAACTCGCGCAATCCCTGCGCGGGGTCATGGCCCGCAATCCCAGCCTGAACGCTGCCAACTACCGGGCTTTCCTGGTCGAGTTACTGGCCCCGCTGGGCGAGGACAAAACCTTGTCGGTATTTAGCTTGCTGGGACTCGCCAAAGTCCAGGCCGTGCAACGCTATGGCGGCACAGTCCCCAACCATGCCGGGAAACTCAAGCCGCCGGCCTTGGCTGATGAGGCCGACCAAGCTGTCCGCGCTGTGCGCCAATCCCGCAACTTGGCGCAAGCTTGGCAGGCTGTCCGTCCTTTGCTCAGCGCCCATGAAGACTATTTGCACAAATCCGGCGATGCGTTCCACTTCGTTAGGGCTTTGGATAAATGCGCCCGCGCTCTGTGCCAGAAATACCCGCTTCGCGACCCGGAAGTCCAAGCCCGCGTGTTCCAATGGATACATTTAAGCCTGCGTCTGGATGCCGAGAACCCCAGGCTGTGGATGCTGTGGGAACTGGCGTTGCGCCAAGCCTGGCCAGCCGCAGCGGGCGCAATGGGTGCTGTGGGAGATGGCGCGGCGCTTTCCTGCTGATCTGCATTGCCGTCTGGATCTGGCGCGTTTGCTAGCCGAATCCGGCAGCCCTGCCGATCAGGTCCAGGCCCAGCGCCTGTTGCGGCAAGTGTTGCAACTGGCTCCTAACGATCTACATGCCCATTCCACCTTGGCCCAATTGGCGATACGCCGCCAGGACTGGCCGCAGGCGCTGGCCCATGCCCAACAAGGTTTGCGGATTGATCCTGGCGATGAAGCCTGCGCGGTACTGCTGGCTACCGCCTATGCCCGGCGCAACGGGCCGGACGATTTGCCAACCGCCATCACCGATTTGCAGCGCTTTGTGCGCCGCTACCCTGGGAACTTGAACGCCGAAGGCTATCTGGGTGATCTGCTGCGGCGTCAGAAATTGGCGGCGCAAGGCCAACGGGCAAGCTTCGAGGAAGACGAGGAAAAACCCGCCCGCCCGGACAGCCTCCCGCCCGAAACCGACGCCGCATGGTGCGTGTTTGCCGAGACCATCCATGCCTGGGTGGCCGCGGCGGTTTCCGGGGGTGTACCCCTGGAAGGGGGCTGGGAAGATCGGGTGTTGCCGCTTCCGCAAGCCTTGCGGCAGGCGGTGGCGCGGGGACGCTGGGATGCCGATGTGCTGGACGCTTACGACCCCGCCGCCCAACGGGAATTTCCACTGGAAATCCGGCTGTGGCGTTATTTGCAGACTTTGCAATCCGGCGCAGCTGGCGAGAGCGAGCGGGAACGCGCCAAACAAGCGGTGCAAGCCTGGCTGGATGCGGAAACCCGATCCCCCGCGCAAGACAACCCGTCGTGGTGGCTTTACCTGGATAAACACTGGCAAGCCTTGAACGCCCCTGCCGATGCGGCGCTGCCTGAGGGCGCGGAATGGCTCAAGGATTTGTTAGACCGCTATCAGCCCTTGCCCGCGCCGTTGTCCGCGTAAAGCACCTTGGTTCAATTTTCCCCCATGTTTTGGCAAGGCCTCGCCCAAGGCAAGCGTTGGCTTTTGCAGGCGTAAAAAAACGCCTTGGGGTTCCCCTTGGCTGCTCATTAAGACGGCTGCCAAAAAACTCGATGCCCGCCAAATCGTTGGAGCGTCGGCGTCTCGCCGGCCAAAACCGCTAAGTCGGCAGGCCGCCAACGCTCCGTGTGGGATGGTTTTTGGCGGAAATGTCCTAAGAGTCCGCTCAAGCCAACCACCCCCGCCAAAATGGCAGGCTGAACACCCCCGCCAGCGTGGTGAGGGCGACGATCATGGCGTAAAAGGAGGTATCCAGGCGGTAGCGGTCGCAGTAAACCACGCCCAGCAACATGCTGGGCATGCCTGCCTCCATCACGAGCGCGGCCAGCGTATCGCCGGAAAATCCCAAGCCCTTGCCTAAGGCGACGCCGAACCAAGGAACGACAGCCAATTTGAGCAGCAGCACCAAGGCGGACAAGGGGGCGTTGCGCCAGTGCCAGGAATCCCAGCGCAGGCCCAACCCCAAGGCGACCAGCATGAGCGGAACGACGGCGGCGGACAATCTGTCCAACATCGCGCCCAACCAAGGCGGCAGGGCGACGCCGGCTAGGTTCAACAGCACGGCCAGAAATGCCGCCCACAAGGGTGGATTTTTCAGCAAGGAGCGCAGGATGGAGGATTCACCGCCCCTGGGCGTTTCGCCGTAATGGCGGCCAATGAGCGCCCCTAGGATCAATACCATGGGCGTGGCGGCGAACAGATCAATCTGGATCACCAGGGAACGTACCCAAGGCCCGAAGGTGTGTTCCAACACCGGCAGGCCCAGATAGGTGACATTGGGAAAGGCGATGCCCAGCATGACCGCGCCCAGCCGCCGCCGTTCGACGCGCCACAGCTTCGCAATGATCCAGGTCAGCGCCGCGCCGGACGCGATGATGGTGATGCCATACAAGGATATTTTCAGCGACTCTAGGCCGATGCGTGAGCGCCATAGCACCGACAACACCAACATCGGCAGCAGCATGTTGAACACCACGGTGGTCAACACCAGCCGGGTCAGGTCGGCATCCAGCCCGTCAGGCCGTATAATACGCCACCCGATCCCGCATAGGATCGGCAAACCCATGAGTGTCAGCACCGCAAGCATCTTCATCCCCCTCCGCTTTTAAAGCAAGATTCATTGTAACAAGCGGGATGATCCTCGCGGGGTCAAGCAACCACAACGGAGCCAACATGAACCATTTCCTCTCCAGCAAGCCGATTCCCATCCGCGAACGCCTGATCATGGCCCTTGATGTCCCCGGCATTCCCGAAGCCCAGTTGCTGGTGGAAGAGCTGGGTGACAGCGTCCTGTTCTATAAAGTGGGCCTGGAACTGTTCATGTCCGGCGACTATTTCGGCCTGGTCGGCTGGCTGAAGGAACGCGGCAAGAAAGTCTTCGTCGATTTGAAATTCTTCGATGTGCCGGAAACCGTGGGTCGGGCCGTCCGCGCCTTGAGTGGCAAGGGCGTGGAATTCGCCACGGTGCATGGCAACGATGCCATCATGCAGGCGGCGGCGCGGGAGAAGGGCGAGTTGAAAATCCTCGCCGTCACCGTGCTGACCAGCCTGGACCGTGGCGACATCGACGACTTGGGCTTCGCCTGTGATGTGGAAAAGCTGGTGGTGTCCCGCGCCCGGCGCGCCTTGGCCTTAGGCTGCGACGGGGTGATTTCCTCAGGTTTGGAAGTGCCCATGTTGCGGGGCGAGGTGGATGGCAAGTTGCTGGTCATCTCTCCTGGAATAAGGCCGGTGGAGAATCGGCCGGATGACGACCAGAAGCGCGTGGTGACGGTGGAGCAAGCCTTCCGCAACGGCGCGGACTACATTGTCGTCGGCCGCCCGATCCGCGATGCCCGCGACCGCAAAGCGGCGGCGGAGCTCGTGCAAAGCCAGATTGCCGCCGCTTTCGGCGGATAAGCCAGGCCATCCAAAGGGAATCCAACCATGCATCATCTCGACAGCGGCTTCAGCACGTCCTATCTGGTGGCCTTCATCATGGGCCTGTTCAGCGCCCTGCATTGCCTGGGGATGTGCGGGTCGATCATCGGCACGCTCACCCTCAGCCTGCGCAGGGAAATCCGCGACACCAAAGCCCTGCTGGTGCCTTTCGTGTTCAGCTACAACTTTGGCAGGATCACCAGCTACACCCTGGCCGGCTATCTGGCCGGGCTGGTCCACAACGCGCTGATGTTGCCTTTGGGCGAGGGCCAGGGCCACCGCATCTTGCAAATCGTCTCAGCCTTGATCATGGCCGGGGCCGGTCTGCACATCGCCGGCTGGTTTCCCCGGTTTGCCTATATCGAAAAAGGCGGCGTGATCATCTGGTCCAGGCTGGAGCCTTACGGGCGGCGCTTGATCCCGGTGCAAACCCTGCCGCAGGCTTACGTGTTCGGCATGATCTGGGGCTGGCTACCCTGTGGTCTGGTCTACGCGGCGATCACCCTGGCCACCACGGCGGGCAACGAAGTGCGCGGGGCGTTGACGATGCTCGCCTTCGGCGTCGGCACTTTGCCGGCGGTGGTCAGCGTCGGCCTGATGACCAGCCTGTTGGTGCGCTTGTCGAGCATGAAAAAATTCCGCCAACTATCGGGCGTCACCTTGATACTGCTGGCGCTGTTGGCGGCTTTCCCTGGACTCAATCCAGGCGCCTTTAATGGTATGCACGCCAGCT
This sequence comes from uncultured Gammaproteobacteria bacterium, assembly GCA_963753955.1. Lineage (GTDB taxonomy): Bacteria > Pseudomonadota > Gammaproteobacteria > Methylococcales > Methylococcaceae > Methylumidiphilus. The sequence continues at coordinate 2,780 of CAVWEM010000022.1, read as the reverse complement.
TTTAGGGGGGGGGATGTTTGAAGCAATGATCGGGCAAGCGCCCAATTTCGAGGCGATGCTGCGTAGCGCCAAAATGGTCGCTTCGACCGATGTCACCGTGTTGATCACCGGCGAAACCGGCACGGGCAAGGAATTGCTCGCCAAGGCCTTGCAAAGCCGCAGCCCGCGCATTCAGAAACCCTTCATCACCCTGAACTGCGCGGCCTTGCCTGAATCCCTGGTCGAGTCCGAACTGTTCGGCCATCGCCGGGGCGCGTTCACCGGCGCGGTGTCCAACCAGACCGGCCGGCTGCAGGCTGCGGACGGCGGCACCTTGTTCATGGACGAGGTCGATTCCCTGCCCCTGCCGGTGCAGGCCAAGCTACTGCGTTTCCTCGAAACCGGCGAGATCCAGCCAGTCGGCGACACCCAGCCCATGAATGTGGACGTGCGCGTCATCGCCGCCACCAACACCAACCTAGAAGAGCGGATCGCCCAGGGCGAGTTCCGCAAGGATCTTTACTACCGCCTCAACGTCGTGCCCCTGGAGATTCCCCCTTTGCGTGAGCGCATGGGCGACATCCATCTGCTGCTGCACCATTTTATGCGGGTGTTTGCCGTCGAACACAAACTGCCGCCCTCCACTTTTTCCAAGGCCGCCCTGGCCCGGTTGCAAGACCACAGTTGGCCTGGCAATGTGCGCGAATTGCGCAATGTCTGCGAGCGTCTGTCCATCCTGCTGGCCGGGCGCACCATTGAAGAAAACAACCTGCCGCACGAAATCCTTTTCCCAGGCGCGTCTGCCCAGAAAGGGCAATTTGTCTTGCCCGACTCCGGGATCGAACTGGACAAGGTGGAGCTAGACCTGATCCGGCAGGCGCTGGCCCGCACCAAAGGCAACCGCACCCGCGCGGCCCGTCTGCTCGGCATCTCCCGCGACACCCTGCTGTACCGGATGCAAAAATACGGCATCAACTAAAGATTTTGCGGATACCCAAAGACCATGCGGGATCAAGGCGGGTGGGTTTCTATCCGCCAGGATCAAGTTTCCAGCCGCGCGGATGGTGGATTAGGACAAAACCTTGTAGAATACCACCCTCATTAGCCTGCCGGTGCTTCCCATCCCAGCCAAGAAGTCCTTGGACACGGATGCCCAGCCCGCCATGGTTTCCAATCAAGCTGGCGTAGCTCAGTCGGTAGAGCAGCTGATTTGTAATCAGCCGGTCGCGAGTTCGAATCTTGTCGCCAGCTCCATAAAATCAAAGGTTTGCAGTCAAAAGACGGCAAGCCTTTTTTCTTGGTGCTACGCCAGTGCTACGCATTTTTAAAATCCGGGGCTTGTTCGCGGCGGTCGCAGCCCCAAAAAAACCGCCAAGGCGGGCGGTCTTGGTGGTGCTGGTCGGCCATGCATTGCGGTCAACCGCTTGAAGCAGGCATAAAATTACGCCGCCTCCTGGTAAAGATACCTCTGGAACCCCGTGAACACCCTGCCAATGTCCTCCGGCCTGCCAAGGTCTGCCACGGCATCGGCAATCGAATCATGATATTTGAGCCGCAGCAGCGGCGTCAGCTTCGCCTGGTCAAGTTCCTCCACGCCCACGCTGACGTAGTGGGAAAGCACAAAATCCAGGAAGACCTGCTGCTTGCTGTTGAAGTGTGTGTTGATGATGACCTTGGCCTTGTCGGCACGTTCTGCTCGGGTAAGCGGTGCCAGGGCATAGGCGACATGGGCCAGCACGTCGAACAGGTCGCTTTTCTCGGCGTCGATGATCTTTTGCATTTCGGCCAGTTGATCCCTGCCGAAGCCATTTTCGGCTAGACCTTCCAGCAGTTTCTTGCGCGTATCGGGTGCGCTCCACAGGGCGCGGAGTTCGTCTTCATCCTTGAAGAATTCGGGTAGCTTACCGAACAGGGCTTCCATGAACTGGTGCGCCGACATGGGGGTGCCGTCCGGGTGCCAGAAGCTCGTCGCCATCATGTGCTGAATGTTCCGCTCCTTGCCGTCGGCCAGCTTGACCTTTGCCTTCCTCTTGCAAACGCATGGCCGCTGTAAACATTTTGGGCATGGCTCTTTCTCACATTCACAAGGCCGCTGACCGCAGACGGGGCAAGGCTCCGGTGGCTGCTTTTCGCATTGGCAGGGGTAGACGTTACATTTTGGGCAGGCTTCCGGTTCCAGAGGCTCGCCGTCCCACTCGGGGTCGCTGAAATGATGGTGCGCCCTCACAAAGTCGTAGATTGTGAAATAATCCTTGCCATCATAAAGCCGGGTGCCGCGCCCGATGATCTGCTTAAACTCGATCAAGGAGTTGATGGGCCGCATCAGCACGATATTGCGGACATTGCGGGCGTTGACGCCGGTCGAGAGCTTCTGCGAAGTCGTCAAAATGGTGGGGAAGGCTTTCTCGTTGTCCTGAAAATCCCGCAAATGTTGCTCGCCCAGCACCCCGTCGTTGGCCGTTACCCGCTGGCAGTAGTTGGGGTCGGTGCTGGTCTTGGCCTGGTTGATGAGGTCTCGCACGGCCAGCGCATGATCCTGGGTTGCGCAGAAAACCAGCGTCTTTTCCTTCTGGTTGATCTGCTCCATAAAAATCTTGACCCGTTTCTTCTCCCGTTCCTTGATCTCGATGATTTTATTGAAGTCGGCTTCCTCGTAACGCTTCCCCGCCTCGATCTCGCCTTCCACCACCGTGTCGTCGGGGGTGTAGACATAATCGTCCAGCGTCGTGGCAATCTGCTTTACCCGGAACGGCGTCAGATAGCCGTCGTTGATGCCGTCCTTGAGCGAGTAGATAAACTAT
>CAVWEM010000021.1:0-30632 GCA_963753955.1 uncultured Gammaproteobacteria bacterium | reverse complement strand
GAGATGAGGCCTCCCCGGGACCTTGAGTCCCCCGAAGGGCCCTCGAAGACCACGAGGTTGATAGGCCGGGTGTGGAAGCGCGGCGACGCGTGGAGCTGACCGGCACTAATTGCCCGCGAGGCTTGGCCATATAACGCCCAACCGGCCCGAGGCCGGGCAGGCGCCGATCCGACAATGTGCGCGTTTCCCGAACACGAGCCCCCCGCGAGGGGGGCGGCCCCGGCCGGACGCCGGGCGCCGGCAGAATTGCCTGGCGGCCAGGGCGGGCGGGAACCACCCGATCCCATCCCGACCTCGGAAGTGAAACCGCCCCGCGCCGATGATAGTGTGGACCCCCATGCGAAAGTAGGGCACCGCCAGGCCCCCAACCCAAGGCCCCCCGCCACAAAGGCGGGGGGCCTTTTATTTTGCCGCCGCCCGTTTTAGCTTGGTTCTCTTTCTGCTAGGAAACCTCGCTTGACGAAGGCCATCCGTGTTTCTTGAAATATTTCTTTGAAATCTTGAAAAAGGCGAAGGGCGGTTTCGGGATTTCCATCATTGCAGGCTTGCTCGATAGTGCGGCAGGCTGTGGCGAGACGCAATGCGCCTAAGGTCATGGCAGCGCTTTTAATGCTGTGAGCCTCAAATCCAAGAGCTTGCAAATTTTTTGCGTCCAGTGTTTGCGTAAGCCTTTCCACCCTGTGGGCGGTGTCTGCAAAGAATATGGCCACGGTTTCTTTCATGGTTTTATCATCCGTCTGGGCAGACAAGGATTGTAAGGCGCTTTCATCCAGCAAGACATTTAGATCTTGGGCTGCGTTGCCGGAAGCGGAAGTGCTGGGTTGCTTGTTCGCGTCTTTTCGGAGCCAATGGGCGATGCTAGCCAATAGGCGATCCTTCTCCACGGGCTTGGAGATGAAGTCGTTCATGCCAGCGGCCAGGCAGGCATTGCGATCTTCCTGCAGGGCGTTGGCCGTAAAAGCCAATATGGGTACTTGGGCTTTCTTGGGGTCGGGCAAGCCCCGGATTGCCGAAGTCGCCTGGTAGCCATCCATTTCCGGCATTTGCACGTCCATGAGGATCAGGTCGTAATCGCCGGAGAGCGCCGCCTCGAAGGCTTTCATGCCATCCTGGGCCACTTCAACTTGATAACCTGCCTTGCCGAGCATGGCAGTGACGACCAAACGGTTGATTTCGCCGTCTTCCGCCACGAGAATTTTCGCCTTGTCGGGTTTTTGGCCGACATCAGTTGGGGTGTTTTTACGAGCGGCATTGGATAAGTTGTCGCTAAAAACCTCAGCCGGATGGACAGCCGTATCGTGTGCAGTCTCCAATTGCGCGGTAAACCAAAATTCGCTGCCTTCGCCAAATCGGCTGTTTACGCCAATCTCCCCTCCCATTAGGTTTGCCAAACGCTTGCTAATGGCAAGCCCTAAGCCCGTGCCTCCGTAACGGCGCGAGTCGCCGGTATCCACCTGCACAAATTGGTTGAAAAGGCTTGCATGAGCGTTTTCCGGAATCCCTATTCCTGTGTCCGCCACATGAAACCTCAGCATGATTTTATCCGTTGTCTGTTCCTGGCAGAAAACGTTCACGGAAATGCTTCCGTATTCGGTGAACTTGATGGCATTGCCAATCAAATTGACCAGTATCTGCCGCAGCCGGAACGGATCGCCGCATAAAGTCCGGGGGGTGTCGGCGGCGATGGCGAATGACAGCGACAATCCCTTGGCTTCGGTGCGTATTCGGAAAAGCTGTATGACTTCCGCAGTCAGCGACGTCAAATCGAAAATTTCATTGTTAAGTGCCAGCTTGCCGGCTTCGATCTTGGAAAAGTCTAAGATATCGTCGATGAGGTTAAGCAGTGAGTGGGCCGCGATATAGGCGGATTTTGCCCATAAACCTTGTTCTTCATCAAGTCGGCTATCCAGCAAGAGGCTGAGTGTTCCCAGCACGGCATTCATCGGTGTGCGGATTTCGTGGCTCATGGCCGCCAGAAACGCGCTTTTCGCCCGGCTGGCGGCTTCGGCCGCGCTTTTTGCCTCCAACAGCGCTAGCGCCGCCATTTTTTGGTCGGTGATGTCGCGCTCGATGGCCATCGAATTGGTGATGTTGTCGTCCTCGTCCCGGATTGGTTGAACTTCGAGTTGAACCCAATATTCGCGCCCCGATTTTGCATAATTGAGAATGTCGGCACCAAAACCCTCCCCATTGCTGATTTGTTTTCTGGTGTATTCCACGACATCCTGATCGGTTTTTTCTCCTTGCAGGACAGAACCAGGTGTTTTGCCCAGCATGTCCTGGAGTGTGTAGCCGGTCATCTGGATAAAACCCTCATTGACCCACTCGACCCTGCCTGCCGCATCGGTCATCACGACGGCGTTGCCGGTATTGTTGGCGACCAGAGCTATCTTGAATGTCTCGGCCTCCATCTGTTTCAATTCCACCAACTCATCCCACAATAAGCTGAATTGCCGACTCAGTTCGGCGTTGGCTTGGAGGAGTCCTGCACGCTGCTCGGAAAGTTTTTCGGCTAGGTCGCGCTCGTCCTGCAGGGCGATTTTCTGGGACTCTAGGGTTTCCAGCATCTCGACGAGCGGGTCATGGAGGGCGAAATCCTCCGCCTGCAAGCCATGCCGCTGCAATAGAGTGTGGTCAGCCAACCAAGGAGACCAAAGAAGGACTAGACATTGCGTTTGCGGAAGCTGAAGCAATTGGCCCCGAAACCTCAGTCCGGATACTTTATGTTCCCATAGGGTGGTCGAGCCCTCTTTCTTGGCCAAGGCGTCAAAACCCATTTCGGCTTGCGGTAGCAGAAGCCTGAACCGTTCACGGAAATCGCTGCCCATCGTGGCGTCGGGACAGACACGCTGCAATGACGGGCCTGCCTGCACAATCAGCAAGTCTCGGCCGATGGTCAGATGAAATGGAAATAGATGATTGAATTGCGAGGGCGTCAGCGCTATTCCTAGTTCAGCACATGATGTGTCCAGTGGCACGGCTATGGGCATATCAATTAAACGCCTGGATAATCACGTCATAATATTGCCCCAAATCAATGCCAAAATCGCTGGCACGGCGGACATTCACGATGCGGTAAGGTTGGCCGCAGTCGTCGGAGGTTTTTTCGCTCATATCCACAAAGCGTTGGGTCGGCTCTTGGTTGGGGGTGCGCACGACCAGGATTTGAGGACGAAGCCGTTGATTGATGTTGGATTCCAGGACGATGCCCACTTCCCCTGAACTTAACTCGACGACGCATCCCGGTGGATAAATTCCCAGGTAGGAGACGAAGCTGGAGGTCAGCTCCCTGTCGATTTTATTCTCTTTCACCAGTTTGTTAAGTATGGACACGGCCCGCAGGTGGTCTCCTTCTGGCCGGTAGGGTCTCACGCTGGTGATGGCGTCATACTTATCGACTATCGCCACAATCTTATTGTTCAAATTGAGTTGAAACCCCTCCAGTTTGCGGGGATAGCCCGTCCCGTCCAGGTTCTCATGATGCCCATAGGCGACATCGACTGCACCGCTGAAGATGTTGCGTCCTGACATTAGAATATTCCGTCCTTCCAAGGCGTGGCCCTGGGCGATTGCCATTTCCTCCTTATTAAGCGGGCCGGGTTTGTTTAAAATGTTCTCTGGAACAACCACCTTGCCCATGTCATGGAGCATGGCACTGGTCCCAAGATTTTCCAGTTTCAGGTTGTCTAACCCGAGTAGGCGGCCAATGACGATGGCGTAGATGCAAACGTTGAAGGCGTGCTGGCTGGTCAGTGGGTCTTTGCTGCTCAAACGGGTCAGGAACAGCATGGTTTCAGGATTGCGCACGACGCTGGCCACGCATTCCGCGACGGCCCCCTTTGCCAATTGGATGTCGGGGCTTTGGCCGAAACGGATTTCGTCGATGAAGGTCTTGATGAGATTCGAGGTCTGCTGGTGTGTGGCCTTGGTGGCTTCTATATCTTTTGCCCACGAAGTAGGGCTTCTTTTGCCCATGAAAGACCCTGTGGGTCGGGCGGACACGGTCGTCTTGACCACTTTGGTGCGCATCATATCAATGTAGACATGCTCGCAGTATTGCATGAGCGTTTCGATGTCGGAGTCGTTGCTTACCTCGAAACCTTGGAGCAGGAAGGGCGTCTCCAACCAGGGACGGTCCAACTCGCAAACATACATGCCTGGACGGAGGTCGCAGGCGCGTAGTCTGACTTTTTCAACAAAGTCGATTTTTTTGGGTTTGTATCGAAGCATGACGGATTCATGGCATAAAGTCTGTCCGCCGCCGAAAAGTTCGATTCCAAGCGAGGAAGTCGAAAACGGCGGATAAAGCTTGTTGCGGAAGCTTTTTCCGGGCGGTTGGCTTCTGTGGATTAATACTCCCGACGAGGTTGGCCTGTCAAGGCTAGTCTGCCGACCGGCAGTCGGGATAGGCAACAGAAAATCATGGGTTGCAATATGCGACGCAAAATAGGAATATTCACGGGTAAAATTAAGATACCTTAAAGAGTCTGCATGAACACCCAACCAAACGCTAGCATATTGCTTGTCGAAGATTCGCCAACACTTGCCCATGTCTACAGGGCGTACCTAGCCAAGGAAAACTGGAACATCATCCTGGCTGAAACCGGTGCCAAGGCTTTGGATCTGTTGCTCCGCTACCAGCCCCAGGTCATGGTGCTAGACCTCAAATTGCCGGACATGGATGGTCTGGATATCCTTCGCCAAGTGATTGAAGAGAAAATCCATTGTGCGGTCGTGGTGGTCACCGGCCACGGATCTGTGCATGTGGCGGTGGAAGCCATGCGCGACGGGGCTTTCGACTTCATTGAGAAACCCTGCAACGCCGACCGGCTACTCTATGCCATTCGCAACGCGCTCAAGTTGCGCCAAATGGATACGCCGGTCGATGACCAGGAGGTGCGCCAGCAGTATTGTGGCTTCATTGGTGCATCGCAGGTGATGCAAGCAGTCTATCGTGTCATCGGCAATGTTGCCGCCAGCAAGGCCACGGTGTTCATCACCGGAGAAAGCGGCGTCGGCAAAGAGGTTTGTGCCGAGGCCATCCACCGGCAAAGCCCGCGCAATGACAAGCCTTTCGTCACCTTGAATTGTGCCGCAATCCCTAAGGATTTGCTGGAAAGCGAGCTGTTTGGTCACGTCAAGGGGGCTTTCACGGGGGCCTACACCGAGCGCCAGGGCGTTGCGGCCCAGGCACACGGCGGTACTCTGTTCCTGGATGAAATTGGCGAGATGGACTTGAGTGTCCAGAGCAAGTTGCTGCGCTTCGTGCAGACCGGAACCTTCCATAAGGTGGGTGGCAATAAAACCGAAACCGTCGATGTGCGCCTGGTTTGCGCCACCAACCGTGATCCGCTGAAGGAGGTGGAGGCTGGACGTTTCCGCGAAGATCTCTACTACCGCCTCCACGTCATCCCCATCCACCTGCCGCCGATGCGCGAGCGCGAGGACGATGTGCTGCCCATTGCCCGCCGTTTCCTGGCCGATTTCGCCGCTGAGGAGGGCAAGGATTTCACCGGCTTTGCCTCCGAGACCGAGGCACGGCTGTGCGCCTATCTCTGGCCAGGCAATGTGCGCCAACTGCAAAATGTCATCCGCAATATTGTCGTGCTCCACCAAGGCAAGCTTGTCACCCCCGACATGCTTCCTCCGCCGCTGGACAATCCACTTTCCGGGACTCTATCCCACGCGGTTGTGGCAAGCCCTCCACCATCGGCTGCAGAAGCGTCGGTTTCCGTCGCCATCGCGACCATCCGCCCGCTGTGGATCGTGGAAAAGGAAGCCATCGAACAGGCGATAGCATTATGCGACGGGAGCATCCCCAAGGCCGCAGCCATGCTGGAAGTCAGTCCATCGACGATCTATCGCAAGCGCCTGGGTTGGGAGGGACAGGGACAGACTTGAGAAAACATGGTCTATATTGAAAACAGGCCTTGCCGAATACAGCGGCCACGAATTCTGCATGGCAAGCGATGCCGGCGGGGGAAGTGAGCGAAACCGCAGGGCGGCCACTACTTAGGGGTGATGTCTGTCCGTAAAGATCCAGGAACAGGTTAAGCGCGATGGTTTTGCCGCCACAACGGGCGGCAAAACCTTATGGCGGGGTCAATCCTGCTTCGAGTAGTACTCGGCCAATTGCTTGATTTCCTTGTTGCTCAACTTGGAGCCGATCAGCCTCATGCGGCTATAGATGTCATTGGCACGTTCCCCGCCCTTGTAGGCCAGTAGGGTTTTCTCCAGATACTCGGCCTTTTGCCCGGCAAGGCGCGGGGTGTCAACCTTCTCCCCTTGGCCCGAACCCCCGTGGCAACTGGAGCAGGCAGGTTCCATCCGCTTGCCGTCGCCTACAGAGACGATGCTGGTCTCGTCGCTCTCGCCGCCTTTCCCCTGCATGGGTTTCTGTTGGCCGTACCAGGCGGCCACATCCGCAAAATCCTGTTCGCTCAAACTGGAAGCCACGCCGTTCATCACGGTCGAGGGGTCTTTGCGGTTGCCGGTCTTGTAGTCCACCAATTGCTTGAAGACATAGGTCGGCAACTGGCCGTCAAGGTTAGGGGCGGCGTTGCCTTCGTTATGGCAACCGGCGCAGGTTCCCGCCAGCTCCTTGCCCTTGTCGGCATTGCCTTTTTTCACCGAGGCCAAGGTTGTCGGCGTCCAGGCCACTTTGCTGGAGGGTTCCGCCCAGGCGGCCGCACTTAGCGCCAAGCAGATCGCGCCCAAAAGAATGCCTTTCATATTCAATACCCCCACGAGGATGGATTGTAAGTTTTCAAGATGAAGAACTGGAGGATGGGGTAGCCGTAGCTCAACATCATCAGCCCCAAAATCACCAGATTCCACAACTTGAAGCCGTTTAGCCAATAGGACACAGCCTGAGTCGGCTGAATTGGCGCAGGGTCGTCAATGGCCTCGACTTTCAGGCCTACGGTTTGAGTCTTGAACAGAATATACACAAACAACAAAGCCGAGCCCAGCAGCACGAATCCGCCCAAAATCATCAGCAATTCATAGGGTTCCCAGGCCAGAGTCAGCAGGCTGTTGTACTGCACGGCGGAGATGCGGCGCGGCTGACCGAGCAAGCCCAGCACATGCCAAGGGGTAGTCATGATCGCAAGGCCAATGAACCACGTCCACAACTGAGTCAAGGCCATGCTATTGCAATACAGAGCCTTCCCGGTCAGCTTGGGCCAAAGCTGATAGGCCAGGGCGAGGTACATAGTGACGACGGTGCCGCCGAAGATCAAGTGGAAATGACCAGGAACCCAGGCGGTGTTATGCACCATCGCGTTCATCGCATAGCTGGCGTTGATGATGCCGCCGAAGCCGCCCAACACCAGCATCAGCAAAGACAATATCGCCGCCAGCACGGTGGTGTTTTGCCAGGGCAATGCGCCAATCCAGCCAAACAGCCCTTGGCCGCCGCGTTTGCGGCCGGCCAGTTCCAGCGAGGCGATGACGGTGAAGCCTGTCATCAGGGTGGGGATGGCGACGGCGAAGGTGCCGACCATATGGCCGAATTTCGCGATGGCGCCTTGCTCGGGATCCATGTACAGATGGTGGAAGCCAATGGGCAGGCCGAACACCAAGATCATGATGAAGGCCACCCGCGCCAGCTTGTCGCTGTACAGCTTGCCGCCCGCCGCCGCCGGCACGTAAGAATAGAGTGCGATGTAAGCCGGGATCAGCCAGAAATACACGATGGGGTGCAAAGTCCAGGCAAACAGGGTGCGTGCCAAGCCCACGTCGATGGTGTCCGTCAGCCCCAAGGCCCAAGGCAGCAATTGGAACACCGCCTCCAAGGCCACACCGATGCTGGTCCACGACCACAAGACAGCGTTGGTGGCGGTGGCGAACATCGGCAGCGGCACGGTTTTACCCGGATGGGCTTTCTTCCATTTGGCGAACATCACGATCATGATCGCGGCCCAGAACCACGAACCCACCACCAGCAAGGTTGCGCCGATGTAGAAGAAGGCATTGGCCTGGATCGGCGGATAGAAGGTGTATAGCACCGAAGCCTTGCCTAATAGCAAAGGCACCGCAGCCAGCACCACGCCGGTCAGGCTGATTGCGTAACCGGCCCAGGCTAGGGCAGGGTTCCAGATAGGCTGTTTCAGGCTGGTGGAAGCCGTGTAATAGCCGAAACCGGTGATGAAGAAGGTGGTCAGCACAAAGGCCATCAATACGCCATGGGTACTCACCGAGGCAAAATAAACCGCAGGGGATTGGATGAAGGTGAACAGCCCGCTGCGCTCCAATACTTGGTACAGGCCGAACACGCTGGCCAGGGCGAACGAGCCGAAGGCGATCCAAAAGTTGAAAAGCGTCAAGCGCTTGGTCGTCGTGTCAATCATGGCTGGTTTCCTCCGGGGTTGGTTGTGCGCCATTCATCCTGGTTGACGACGGTGACTTTGCTCCACATGTGGTCGTGGCCCATGCCGCAATATTCGTTGCACAGCAGGGGATATTCGCCGGGCTTGGGGAATACGGTGGTGATTTCGGACACATAGCCTGGCACAATCATCGTGCTCATATTGGTCATCGGAATGTGCGCCCCGTGTAGCACGTCCATGCTCGCCATGCGGAACTTGACTTTCTGGCAGGCCGGCAGCTTGATTTCCCGGGGAAAGAAGCCGTAGCGTCCTGCCACCAATTTAACCAGGATCGTCCCGTCGGGGAGCGGGGCAGGCTGCACGCCCAGCTTCGTCTTCGGCGAAATCCTCGCCCAGATGCAGGCTGGCGGAATCGATGGTCTCCACATGGCTGGGCGGGTTGACGTTCAACACCACCGCTGTGACCGTCATCGCGGCGACGAACAGGCCGACCATGCCGGTCGCCACGTAAATCCATTTCTTTTCCAGATTGTCGATTTGTGTGTCCTGCTCGAACAGGTTAATCCAGGATTTTATTTTGCTTATCCAGGAACTTGAATTCATGCGTCACCTCTTTTGGTCGTTCTGGTGTGGCGGCCTCCTGTGATGGGAGACCGTCGCGGGTGGATGCGGGTCAACTGACCGTCCCCCTCGGCAGGAAGACGCCGAAATACAGGAACAGCCAAGCGAGCGTCATGCCCGTGGCCGTCAGGATCATCAGCACCCAAGTGCCTACGGGAGTCGGCTCGTCTTCACCGGGCGTTTGGTTTTCATCGGACATGGCAATCCTCTCTTTAAATTAACGTTCTTCTGGCATGGAGATGGTTCGGGCTATCGAACCGCTTGCGGGGGTCTTTTGCCCGGGCACGTCCCTGCCCCTTCGTAAAAGATGCATGACGCGTAGGGCTTATAAATTAACCCAGTTGGGTGCTGTGGTCGAGTCATTTGCCACACCCTAGGGTGGAAACAGTGCATATTAGGTGAAGACACACGTCCGAACGCAGCCATAACGGTGTCCGATTGTTCTTGGCGCGTAGCGGAATTTGATAAAATGAACGCTTGCTAGAAAATAGGGTGCAAAAGCCATGACTGATGATCCGAGGAATGTCAATGCGGGCGAACCTTGAAAAGGAGCGCGGTGCGCCTCTTACACGGCTGAACAAATACATCAGCGAAACCGGAATCTGTTCCCGCCGCGAGGCGGACGAGTGGATCGCCAAGGGCCGCGTGAGCGTCAATGGCGTCAAGGCGCAGCTAGGCAGCCAAGTCGGCGAAGGCGACGAGGTGCGGGTTGACCGGCAGCGCATTGGCACGAAGCCTAAGCCGGTGTACATCCTGCTGAACAAGCCGGTGGGCATCACTTGCACCACCGAGCGGCATATTCACGGCAACATCATCGACTTTGTCGGCCATGCGGAGCGGATATTCCCCGTCGGTCGCCTGGACAAAGATTCCGAAGGGCTGATCCTATTGACGAATAACGGCGACATCATCAACCGCTTGTTGCGCTCGGAAAACCAGCACGAGAAGGAGTATGCCGTGACCGTCGACAAACCGGTGACGGAGGTTTTCCTCAAACGGATGGCCGGGGGGGTGCGCATCCTCGACACTGTGACCAAGCCCTGCAAAATTCGACAGACGGGCAAGTGTGAATTCAATATCATCTTGACCCAAGGCTTGAACCGGCAAATCCGCCGCATGTGCGAAGTGTTCGGTTACAGTGTGCGCGGTTTGCGCCGCGTCCGCTTTGTCAATCTTAGGCTTGGGGCATTGAAGAGTGGGCAATGGCGCGATTTGACCGAAACTGAACTGAACAAGTTGCTCGTTTAATCATTCCCCGATCATTCTGGACTTCGCTGGCTCTACCCGGCTTATCGAGAATTAAGAATCTTCCGTCGTGATGGGGCAAAATGAGCAACTTTATCGGGGCATCCTCACCTTGCAAGGCTTGCCGGACAACGGGATGAACACATCTTCGGGGACTTCCGCCCCTGCCCCGCACCACTTGGACAGTCGGTTAAGCTTGGCGAAATCCAAAACGTAGCCTTTTTTCTTGCGGCTCAACCGCACCGAGTCGCCGGTTTCCTTGATGGTGATGAGGGTACCCGTCGCATTGTCCTGCCAGGCATAGCCCTCGTCATTCCGATTCCAGTCAATATCGCAGGTAAAGCTCAACTTTCCGGATTCGCCGGGATAGTAGGTATTGAAGTATAGGCGGCTTATCTTGTTGCCGGTGATGCCGAGTTTCGCCCCGCCACTGGTCATAGGTTTGGTGTGGTTGTAGGTGCAGGCGATTTCCTTGTCGGGTTTGCCGGAGTCCTGCCCATGGCAAGGTGCCGCCAGTGCTAACCAAAGACCGGCATTCAACCCTAAGAAAATATTTTTCTTCATGGTTGCTCCGAGGTCAACGCCTTTTGTCCGTTCAGGTTTTGCATGAAGGAATTGGCGCGGTCTATGGAGCGTTCCATGGCGGTGATCAAGTTGGCGACGCCGAGGGTGAGGGTGCCTAATTCGTTTTCCAGATGGGCGATGGCCTGGGCATTGAGGTTGTGTTTCAGAAACAGCACCTGGTCTTGGAACACATTCAAAACCGGTTCGATCTTGCTTTCCGCCCGGCGCATGGCGGTGATCAATTGGACATACATCTGCTGGGTCTGCTTGAGCTTCATCCGGCTGGCGTTGCGCAGGCTGCGGTTGGTGTATTGCTCCAGCTCTTCCTCCCATTCGGTGAACAGAGCCTCGGCCACTTCCTGGACGGCGTCGATGCGGTCTGAGACTGCCAGGGCCTTGGATTTGCTGTAGTCGAACTCGACTTTGAGCTGGCGGTAGACGTCTTCCAGCGCGCCGCCGTCGAACTCGGCGAGGGCGCTGAATTTCTCCAAGGCGTTCTGGAATTGCTCCTTGGCTTCCTCCAGGCCATCCCGTGTGCTTTCCACGCGGGATACCAAAATGTCGCGCTTATGGTGGCCGACGGATTCGCGGGCTTTGAAATAGAACCGTTGGAAGCGTGCGGCCAGCAGACGGACGAGGGGGGCGAGCAGGCCTGCGGGGTTTTCGTCTTTGGGGTCGTGCTTGGGCATTGCGGCTTTCCGTGGATGGGGCGTTGGCGCTATTCTACGCGAATCTCAAACCGTCTTGCCAAAGTGCTTTGTGGGTTACAATACAAAGTCAGGTTTAGCGGTCGCGACATGCGATGGCGCAGGTCATGTGGCTTTGTTTTCGATTCGTGAGCGGAGATTTTTGGAGTGAGTAAAGCATTTTTCGGCACCGACGGCATCAGAGGCCGCGTCGGCGAGTATCCCATCACCCCGGATTTCATGTTGAAACTGGGCTGGGCCGCAGGCAGGGTGTTTGCCCAGGAGGGCTCGCATCATAATGTCTTGATCGGCAAAGATACGCGCATCTCCGGCTACATGTTCGAATCGGCCCTCGAGGCAGGCTTGTCCGCCGCCGGGGTGAATACGCAGATGCTTGGCCCCATGCCGACGCCGGCCATCGCCTATCTGACCCGCACCTTCCGCGCCCAGGCGGGCATTGTCATCAGCGCTTCCCATAATCCTTACTATGACAATGGCATCAAGTTTTTCTCGCCGGAGGGCACGAAGCTGGCCGATGAAATCGAGTTCCAAATCGAAGAGCAGCTCGACCAGCCGATGACGACGGTGGATTCCTCCCGCTTGGGCAAGGCGTCCCGCATCGGCGACGCGGCGGGGCGCTATATCGAATTCTGCAAGGCCACCATCCCTTCCCACATTGATTTCGATGGCTTCAAGCTGGTGGTGGATTGCGCCCATGGCTCCACCTATCACATCGCGCCCCATGTTTTTGCGGAGTTGGGGGCCGAGGTCGTCAAAATCGGCGTGTCACCCAATGGTTTAAACATTAATGAGGGGGTGGGTGCCACCAAGCCGGAGAAGTTGCGCCAAGCCGTCTTGGCCGAGGCCGCCGATTTTGGCGTCGCGCTGGATGGCGACGGCGACCGGCTCATCATGGTCGACCACCAGGGCGAGATCGTCGATGGCGATGAATTGATCTACATCATCGCCCGTTCCCGCTTAAGCATCGGCCAGTTGCGCGGCCCGGTGATCGGTACGTTGATGAGCAACTTGGGGATGGAACATGCTTTGGCGGAATTGGGCGTGGTGCTCAAGCGGGCGGCAGTCGGCGACCGTTATGTCATGGAAATGATGCAGCAATATGATAGCGTGTTGGGCGGCGAAGGCTCCGGCCATATCATCTGCCGTGACCGCACCAGCACCGGCGATGGCATCGTCGCCGCCCTGCAAGTGATGGCGGAAATGTGGCAATCTGGAAAAACCCTGCATGATCTCAAGCAGGGTATGGAAAAATACCCGCAGAAGCTTGTCAACGTGAAGATCAGGGAAAAAATCGATGTCGAGTCCATTCCTTCCATCATCGCGGCCAAGGCCGAGGTGGAGCGCGAGTTGGGTGATACGGGCCGCGTGTTGTTGCGCGCCTCAGGCACCGAGCCGTTGATCCGCGTCATGGTGGAGGGCAGGGATTTGGAGCAGGTGGTGAAATCGGCCCGGTGCCTCGCAGAGGCCGTCGGCGAGGCTTTGGCGGCTTGATCTGCTAACCCCATTTGGTGAAGCGCTGTAATTAAACCCTCACCCTAATCCTATCCAGCAGGGAGAGGGGGGCTTAGTTCTGGAGAATATGACGATGCGAATACTTCACACCATGTTGCGGGTGGGCGACCTTGACCGCTCCCTTGCTTTTTACACCGAGGTTCTCGGCATGAGGTTGCTACGCCGCATGGATTTCCCCGACGGCCGGTTCACTCTGGCCTTCGTCGGCTTCCAGGATGAGCAGGACGGTGCGGTGCTGGAGTTGACCTATAATTGGGGCGTGGATCGCTATGACCTTGGAACAGGCTTCGGCCATGTCGCGGTGGAAGTGGATGACGCTTACTTGGCTTGTGGACGGGTCAAGGAACGGGGCGGCAAAGTTATCCGCGAGGCCGGGCCGATGAAGCATGGCAGTACCGTCATCGCCTTCGTGGAAGATCCGGACGGATATAAGATTGAATTTATCCAAAAGGGGACTTTTTAACGTTTACTTTTTATCCTGAGGAGAATTGATATGCTCAAGAAATCCATAGTCATCGCGTCTATCCTTGTTGCAGCGGCAGTCGCCACCGGCTGTGCCACCTACGGCGGGTACCAACCGACCGTGGATACCTACAACGATCCGAACGCAGCGGCTATTCCAGCGGATACCGAGCAGTGCAAGGCGCTGGCCAGCGAAGCCGGCAGCGTTGGCACGGAGACTGCTAAGGGCGCGGGTGTGGGTGCGCTGGTAGGTGCCGCTGGTGGCGCGGCGCTGGGGGCCATTTACGGCATCCGGCGACGGGGGCTGCGACGGGCGCCGTGGTCGGCGGCATCGGCGGCGCTGCCAAGCAGGGCATAGAAGGCGACGACCAATACAAGCGGGCTTTCAACAACTGTATGCGCGGTCGCGGCCACAACGTTATCAACTAAATGCCGTCTCTCGGACACGCCTTTAGGGAAGCCGTCCGGCAATATGCCGGACGGCCTGCGGTTGTGTCTGCCGATGGGGCTTTTTTGGATTATCGCAGCTTGGACAGGCAGTCCGATGCCCTGGCTGCGGCGCTGGCGGGCCGGGGCGTGGCCAAGGGTGACCGCGTTGGGCTGTGTTGCATGAACGGCGCGGGTTTCGTCATTGCTTACTTTGGCATCATCAAAGCCGGGGCGACGGTAGTCCCCATCAACCTCCTCGTCAGCCGCGACGAAATGGCTTTTATCCTGGAAGACGCTGGGGCGAAGGGCTTGCTCCACCATGCCGTGTTTGCCGAGCAGGCGGCGTTTCTGCAAACATCTGTGTCCTGCCTGATGTTCTCGCTGGTCATCGACGAGGATCCGACGGGGCCATGGCAAGCCATGCTGGAAATGGATGCCGCGCCTCCGGGCATTGAGTTCGATTCAGAGGAAGATCTGGCTGCCATTCTCTATACCTCAGGCACCACCGGCAAACCGAAAGGTGCGATGTTGACCCATGGCAATCTGCTGGCCAACACAGCCAGTGTCCGGCAAGCCATGCAATGGCGGCCGGGCGGGGACACGGTGCTGGTCGTGCTGCCCATGTTCCACGCCTTCGCCGCGACGGTGGGTCTGTTGACGCCTTTGCTCCACGGTTGCGCCATTGCGCCGCTGCCGCGCTTCGAGCCGGAACTGGTGGCGCGGACCATCCACGAAACCCGCGCCACCATCTTCCTCGGCGTGCCTAGCATGTTCAGTTTACTGCTGCGGCTCAAGTCAGAGCGGGCTGTTTGGCTGGAGTCCTTGCGCTTTTGCATTTCCGGCGGGGCAGCCCTGCCGGTGGACGTGCTGAGACGCTTCGAGACCCTGTTCGGCAAAAAGATCTACGAAGGCGACGGCCCCACCGAATGCTCGCCGGTCACTTGCGTCAACCCGGTCGGTGGTTTAAGCAAGCCTGGCACGGTGGGTCTGCCTATTCCTGGCGTGGAGATGCGCATCGTCGGCGAGGAGGGCGTGGCGCCTTTGCCGCTAGGCGAAGTGGGCGAGATTGCCGTGCGCGGGCCGAACGTCATGAAAGGCTATTGGAAGCAACCCGAAGCCACCGCCGAGGTGTTCCGCGACGGCTGGTTTCTGACCGGCGATTTGGGCACGGCAGACGAGGATGGCTATTTTGCCATCGTGGATCGCAAGAAAGACCTGATCATCGTCAACGGCATGAACGTCTACCCGCGCATGATCGAGGAAGTCTTATACCGCTTCCCGCCGATCAAGGAAGCGGCGGTGGTGGGCGAACCGAACGATTTGCATGGGGAGATACCCGTGGCCTATGTCGCCTTGGATGTCCCGGACGCGGCGGATGAGGCCGCCATCCGCGCCCATTGCCGGGACAACCTAGGCCATTTCCAAGTGCCTAGGAAAATCTTCATCCTGCCGGAGTTGCCGAAGACCGCCACCGGCAAGCTGCTCAAGCGGGAATTGCGCAAGCAGGGGGAGATCGAGCGGGGGGTTAAGGGTTTGTAGGCTTGATCAGCGGTCAGCGGTGAAATCCGCCATGACCGCCGCGCCAGACATGGCCCCCCCCCGCCTCCTCGACCCCAACCAGCAAAGCCGCGCCTGTAGACCCCATAAACCCCGACCTCGATTCCTGCCAAGCTGGTGGAGCGTCGGCGTCTCGCCTGATTTTCTTGGTTTTGCCCCCGTATGAATCCAGCAGCTTGACATTCAAACGCAAGTTCAATACGATTAATTTAAACAAGCGTTTAAAATTGGTGTTTGAATATTGACTGACTCTTCAACCAACGATCCTAGCCGTGACCGCCTGCTGTTGGCTGCTGTGGAAAATTTCGCCGAGCGCGGCTTCCGCGACGCCACGGTGCGGGAGATTTGCGCCCAGGCCGAGCTCAACGCGGCTTCGGTCAACTATTACTTCGGCGGCAAAGAGAAGCTTTATGTCGAGGCGCTGGGCTTCGCTTTCCATCAGGCGAACCAGCGCTATCCGTTGGGCGATGCCTTGGATGCCAGCCTGCCGGTGGAAACGCGCTTGACCAGCTTCATCCGTGTGTTCCTGCACAAACTGTTGGACGAGACAGCCCTAGGCCATCACACCAAGTTGGTCGCCCGCGAGATCGCCGACCCGACCAGAGCCCTCGACGGCATCCTCCAATCCGCCATCGCGCCGCAGTTCGCCCTGTTGTGGGATCTGGTGCCCGCCTTGCTGGGGCCGGGCTGGAGCGGAATGGACATCCACCGCTGCATTTTGAGCATCCTGGGCCAGCGCCTGGCATACAAACATGCCCGATCCATCATTGACCGCATCTGCCCAGAAATCATCGCCAGCCCGGAGGAAATCGCGCACACCGCCGAACATATCGCACGATTTTCCTTGGCTGCGCTCAAAGGTTTGTCGGCACAAGACCCTCAGCCAACCCTCCCCCAAGGGGAGAAGGCTTTTCGAGAACCCTCACCCAAGCCTCTCCCGCAGGGAGAGGGCTTTTAGGGAGATTCCTAACGATGAACTACATCGCGTTGAAGATGCTCATGGGTGACCGGGGCAAGTATTTGGGCATCATCATGGGGCTGACCTTCGCCTCCCTCATCATGACCCAGCAACCGGCGATTTTCGTCGGTCTGATGACGCGCTCGTTCAGCTTCATCTCCGACGTGGGGTTGCCGGACATATGGGTGATGGATCCCAAGGTGCAGTTCATTGATGACATCAAGCCGTTGCAGGACACCGAGCTTTACCGGGTGCGCGGCGTGGCCGGGGTGCAATGGGCGATGCCGCTGTACAAAGGCTTGCTGAAGGCGCGGCTAGACGACGGAACCTTCCAGACTTGCAATGTCATCGGCCTGGACGATGCCACGCTGATCGGTGGCCCGCCCGTCATGCTGGAAGGAAAGCTTGAGGATCTGCGCCGTAGCGACGGCGTCATCGTGGACATCGACGGGGCCACGGATAAGCTGGCCAAGCCGCCGCAAGTCCAAGGCGGACAGCCCACCCCGTTGAAAATCGGCGACACGCTGGAATTGAACGACAATCGCGCCATCGTCGTGGGCATCGCCAAGACGACGCGAACCTTCCAGTCCCAGCCGGTGATCTACACGACGTATTCCCGCTCGATCCGTTACGCGCCCAAGGAGCGCAAGCTGCTGTCCTTCGTGGTGGTGAAGGCCAAGCCCGGCGAGGATATTCCGACGCTGACCCGGCGTATCAACGCAACCACCGGCCTGGCGGCTTATACGCAGCAAGCGTTCAAGGAGCTGACCTATAACTATTTCATGAAAAACACCGGCATCCCCATCAATTTCGGCATTTCCGTCACCTTGGGGTTCATCGTCGGAGCGGCCATCGCCGGGCAGACGTTTTACAACTTCACCCTGGAAAACCTGCGCCAGTTCGGTGTGTTGAAGGCGATGGGTACCAGCAACTGGACTTTGCTGCGGATGATCCTGCTGCAAGCCATCCTGGTCGGCTCCATCGGTTATGGCTTGGGCGTGGGCTTGACCGCACTGTTCGGCTATTCGATGCGCAATACGATTCTGGCCTTCAAGTTTCCCTGGCAATTGCTGGTGTTCAGCGGGGCTGGCGTGACGTTGATCTGCATCTTCGCGGCGCTACTCAGCATCCGCAAAGTCATCCAGCTTGAACCTGCGATTGTTTTCAAGGGCTAGGCCGATGGACGAGGAAGAAACCCCCTCTAACCCCCCCCTTCGACAAAGCTCAGGACAGGCTTCTGCGAAAGGGGAAACCGTGGCGGTGCGCTGCCGGGACGTGGTGAAAACCTACGACACGGCCGGGGACAAGGTGGTCGCCTTGGGCGGCATCGACCTGGAAATCCGCATGGGCGAGTTGATGATGCTGGTCGGGCCGTCCGGTTGTGGCAAGACCACGCTGATTTCGGTGATCGCTGGCATCCTCGACCAGGACGGCGGGCTTTGCGAGGTGTTCGGCGAAGATCTGCTGCACATGCGCAGTGGCGCGAAATTGAAGTTCCGCGCCCGCAATATTGGTTTTGTGTTCCAGGCATATAACCTATTGCCCAGTTTGAACGCCATTGAGAATGTGTCGGTCCCGCTGATTATCAACAGTGTCAAGCGTCATGAGGCTGAACGGCAGGCGGCGCATATCCTGGAACAGGTCGGCTTGGGGACGCGGGGCAAGTCGTTGCCGTCGGAGCTTTCCGGTGGCCAGCAACAGCGCGTGGCCATTGCCCGCGCCTTGGTCCACAACCCTAGGCTGATCGTCTGCGACGAACCCACCAGCGCCCTGGACCACGAAACTGGTCACAACGTCATGGAACTGCTCAAGGAGGTTGCCTTGCACCGCGACCGCGCTTTGGTAATCGTCACCCACGACGCCCGCATTTTCGGCTTCGCCGACCGTATCGCCCGTATGGACGACGGGCATATCGACAAGGTGGTGGATTCGGCGGACAAGCTTTAACCCCCTCACCCCCGGCCGGCTTCGCCCCCCTCGCTTCGCTCTCCCCAAAGGGAGAGGAGTAAAACCCAGGAGACGCACATGCTACCCAAATACACCTTGCCCGTTCTGGCCGTCATCGGGTTTTCTTTCGGAGTGTACTCCGTGGTCCACGGCAACCAGCCCACGCCAGTTGCCCAAGCGGTGGCGCAGCCGGCAGACTCGCCTTATCCTTCCTTCATCGCCGGGGCCGGCATCGTCGAGGCCAAAAGCCAGAACATCGCCATCGGCACGCCGCTGGGCGGCATCGTGCAGGAAGTGCCGCTTAAGGTGGGCGACAAGGTCACGGCCGGCGACGCCGCTGTTCCGGCTTGACGACCGCGAGGCGCTGGCCGAATTGGGTGTGCGCAAAGCCGACCTTGCCAAGGCTAAGGCGGGAGTGGGGGAGGCCGAAGCGTCCGTCCTTGACACGAAAACCCTTTATGAGCTGGTCGAGGCGGTGACCGACCGCCGCGCCATCAGCATCGAGGAGTTGGATCGCCGCCGTAACGCCCACAAAATTTCCCAAGCCCGGCTGGAAAGCGCCCGCGCCCAGGTGCTCCAGGCCGAGGCTGCCCTCGCCGCGACCCAGACCACCCTGGATCGGCTGGTGGTGCGCACCCCTGTCGATGGCATGGTGTTGCAGGTGAACGTCCGCCCTGGCGAGTTCGCCTTGGCGGGATTAAGTGCCACGCCCCTGATGATCCTCGGCAATTTGGAACAATTGCATATCCGCGTCGATATCGACGAAAACGATGCTTGGCGCTTCCGCAAGGAAGGCAGGGCCGTGGCGTATTTGCGCGGCAACCGCCAATTCAAGACGGAATTGAATTTGGTTTGGGTGGAGCCTTATGTGGTTCCGAAGAAATCCCTCACGGGCGACAGCACCGAGCGCGTAGACACCCGCGTCCTGCAAGCCCTCTACAGCTTCGACCGTGCCAGCCTGCCTGCCTATGTGGGCCAACAGATGGATGTGTTCATCGAAGCCCCGGACACCCTTCCGCCGCCCGAAACGCCACCGGCCAAAGGAGGCGCACATTCATGATCGGTGGAACCGTGCAGTGTAGGGTGGCCTTCAGGCCACTTGGCGGGCTGAAGCCCGCCTTACAAAAAATGGCATGGGCGACTACCGCTGTTCTGCTCACCGCCTGCGCCGTCGGCCCCGACTATGTGCCGCCCAAAGTCGAAACTCCGGCTCACTGGACGGAAGCGCCCTTGGCGGCAAAAGATTCTCTGCGTCTGGACGACTGGTGGAAGTCGTTCAACGATCCCGTCCTGGATCATCTGGTTAAAGAAGCTGTCCTGTCGAACCTGGATGTGAAGCTGGCGGAAAGCCGCATCCGCGAGGCCCGTGCCAACTACACTGGCACCATCGCCGCCGGGTTGCCGAATTTCAATGCGCACAGCAGCCTTATCCGCCGCCTCAATAATTCCAGCATCTCCACGCAAGGCGGCAGTGGCGCCGTCAGCGTCACCCCCAGCACGAGCAATCAAATCTACGACATCTTCCAGAGTGGCTTCGATGCCTCCTGGGAGTTGGACATCTTCGGCGGCGTGCGCCGCGCCGTTGAGTCTGCCGACGCCAACCTGGAATCGGAAGAGGAAGGCCGCCGCGACGCGCTGGTGACTCTGCTCGGCGAGGTGGCCCGCAACTACATCGAGCTGCGCTCCAACCAGCAATTGTTGGCGGTGACCGAAGACAATCTCCGCAGCCAGGAAGAAACCCTCAAGCTGACCCGCCTGCGTCGGCAGGCCGGGTTGGCATCGGAACTGGAAGTCGCGCAAAGCGAGGGATTGACGGCGGATACCCGCGCCCAGGCACCCGTTTACGAAACCTCTGTCAAGCAATCCATCCACGCCTTAAGCATCCTGCTAGGCCAGCCGCCCGGCAAGCTCGCCCCCCGGCTGGAACCGGCAGGCCCGGTGCCGGCCAGCGTCGATCCGGGCTTTGCGGATCTCCCCGCCGAAGTGTTGCGCCGCCGCCCCGACATCCGCAAGGCCGAGCGTAAACTGGCCCAAGCCAATGCCGAGATTGGCGTCGCCACGGCGGAGCTCTACCCGCAGATCACCCTGACTACTTTCTTGGGGCTACAGAACAGCAACCTCGCCACCTTCACACCCGTAGGCAAATCCTGGTCCCTGGCTTCCTCCCTCACCCTGCCGATCTTCAACTGGGGGCGGATTCAGGCCAACATCAAAGCCAAGGAGGCATTGGACGAACAGGCTTTCATCACGTATCAATCCACCGTGTTGAAGGCGTTCAAAGAAGTGGAAGACGCCTTGGTGGCCCACGCGCAGGAAAGCCGGCGCATCGCGGCCTTGCGGCAGGGAGTGGAGGCCCAGCAACTTTCCTTGAGCCTCTCCACCGAACGTTGGCGCAAGGGATTGTCCGCCTATTTGGATGTGCTGCTGGCCGAGCGCAGCCTGTTCCAGGCACAACGGGAACTGGTGGACAGCCAGGCCAAGCAATCGACCCAGTTGGTCGCCTTGTATAAAGCCTTGGGCGGCGGCAGGCAGGCCGGGCCACCTGCGAAAAAGGCCGAGTCCGATTATCTCAGCCGACCGGCGGAATTTATTTTGGAGAAACTCCATGACAAATGACCGGTTTGTGGTTTCCGCCTATGGTGTGCGGGTTCCGAAGATCATCTATGGCACGGCTTGGAAAAAAGAGCGAACGGCGGATCTGGTTGAACAGGCGGTCAGGCTTGGCTTTCGCGGCCTGGACACCGCCTGCCAGCCTAAGCACTATGAAGAAGCTGCTGTCGGCGAGGGATTGGCCCGCTGCCTGTCTGACGGGCTGGCCCGTGCGGACATTTATCTGCAAAGCAAATTCACGCCTGTGGACGGTCAAGACCCGAAGCGGATGCCGTATGACCCCAAGGCCAGCCTATCCCGGCAAGTCCTCCAATCCTTCGAGGTTTCCCTAAAGAATCTGCGGACTGATTACCTTGATGGCTTCGTGCTGCATTCGCCCCTGACCAACGAGGCGCATACCTTAGAAGTTTGGAAGGCAATGGAGGCAATTTTCCATGCCGGTGGCACCCAGCAACTGGGGATCAGCAATTGCTATGAACTGGCGCTGCTGGAACGCTTGCACGAAAAGGCCGAAATAAAACCCGCCGTGCTGCAAAACCGCTTCTATGCGCAAACCCGCCATGACCGCGAAATCCGTGAGTTTTGCCGACAACAAGGAATCTTGTATCAAAGCTTTTGGACGCTCACGGCCAATGCGCAAATACTCCTGCACGAAAATCTGGAAACCTTGGCGGCGAAATTCGGACGCAGCAGCGAGCAAGTCTTCTTCCGCTACCTGACTCAGGTCGGCATCATTCCCCTGACCGGAACCACATCGGAACAACACATGCGCGAAGATTTGGCGGTTTTTGATTTTGAACTGACCATAAACGAGCGGGAGGCGGTGGCGGGGTTGCTTTAAGGAAGCCCTGATTAAGCCCTCTCCCCGGGCATAGGTATCCACACATTTCCCTCTCCCTGCGGGAGAGGGTTAGGGTGAGGGCTTTCAAAAACAATGTTTTGCCAACGCGCTCAACTTGATGCTTTGGCAGTACCATGATGAGGCACGATCAACACCGGACACGGCGCATGCCGTACCACGAACTCGCTGACCGAACCGGTCAAAAGCCGCAAGAAGAAGCCTTTCTCGACGCTGCCTAGCACGATCAAGTCGGGATGGATCTCGTTGGCGATGGCGACGATGGCATGGCCTGGATCGGCATCGGTGGGAACCAGGCGGATTTCCGCGTTGATCCCCAACGCCGCCTGAGTGCGATCCAACGCAGTCTGGCCCTCGACGAGTTGCCGCTGATATTCGGTCTCCGCCTCTTCGGGCGTCATCAGCGGCCCCTCGAAGCCCCCCGCCATCTCCAATGGATCCTCGTAGTCTTGGATCACCGTCACCAGCACAATTGCCGCGCCCTCACGGAGCAAACCCAAGGCCACCTGGGCGGCTTCGATTGCGATGGCAGTTCCGTCAGTTGCCACTAAAACTTTCATAGTACTTTCCTCCCCCATAAAAAAATCCGGATAAAGTATACTCCTTCCCGAACCTCAAGCCTCAACAAGGAGCAAACCATGAACGACTGCCTGTTCTGCAAAATGGTCGCCGGCCAGATCAAGCCGACAATAGTCTACGAAACCGATAGCATTCTGGCGTTCCGCGATATCAACCCACGTGCGCCTGTCCATATTTTGATCATTCCGAAACAGCATGTCGCCACGCTGGACGACTTGGAAGACGCCGGGTTCGCAGGCGAGTTGTTGCTTGCCGCCCGTTTGATCGCCCGGCAGGAAGACATCGCCGACAATGGCTACCGCACCGTCATCAACTGCCGGGGTGATGCCGGGCAGGAGGTTTTCCACCTGCATCTGCACCTGCTCGGCGGACGCCATATGCAATGGCCTCCGGGCTGAAGGCCGGGCAGGGCGGGGCACAAACCCTAGCCCCGCCTTGTCCATATGCATTAGAATGCCCCTTGCCACAAACCGGGCGTTTAGCGATAAACCCCTATCCTGACAGAGCTTTAAGGAAACCCTCCATGCGAATGCTTCCGGCCCTATTCATCCCCTTTGTCCTCATGGCCTTCTCCTCCGCCAGTCCGGCGGCGGAAGCCCACAAAGCCCACAAGGCAGCGAAAAAAATGACCGAACAAACCATCCAAGTTAAATTTGAGACCACCCAAGGCGATTTTGTCCTCCAATTGGACAAGGCGAAAGCCCCCGTCACCGTCGCCAACTTCCTCACCTATGTGAAGGAAGGCTTCTATGACGGCACTATTTTCCACCGCGTCATCCCCGGCTTCATGGCCCAGGGCGGCGGTTTCACCACGGATTACAAGCAAAAGGCCGTCCACGCCCCGATCAAGAACGAGGCGGACAACGGCCTGCTCAACAAGCGCGGCAGCGTCGCCATGGCCCGCACTTCCGACCCGAATTCGGCCACGGCGCAGTTTTTCGTCAATTTCATCGACAACGCTTTCCTGAACTACAAGAGTTCCACCCCGCAAGGCTGGGGCTACACCGTGTTCGGCGAAGTCGTGCAAGGTATGGATGTGGTGGACGGCTTCGGTAAGATTCCCACCAGTTCCGGCGGCCCCTTCGGCACCGACGTGCCGAAGACGCCTATTGTCATCAACAAGGCGACGGTGGTGAGCGAGTAAGGCTTTGATTCCTGGGCGGCGTTGATGCCGCCCAGGGAACCATTAGGCGTATAAACAATCCCGGAGTGCCCCCCCATAACAGCGCACACCGCTGTTTTTTCAAGGTCTTGAGGGCTTCTTCCGTGTTATGCCCCGCAGTGGTGTGTTACAAGACGCCATTGGGGGGCTACTTCAAAGTTAGCATTTAAGGAGTGTCGAGATGAACGATAAAAAACACGATATAAATGTTTTTATTTCTTATGCCAGGAACGATAATCTTATTGCAGAGGCAGTTACAAAGATACTGGTAGAAAAAGGAATAAAAATATTGAATGACGAATCTATTTTGTCAGGGGCTGACTGGCGAAAAGAAATTCAGAATGCTTTAGAAAAGTCCGATTTTATTATTTCGTTATTGAGTTCCAAGTCATTCAGCTCCAACTTCGTTCGCAATGAACTAGACCACGCACTTTTCAATGATCGCTACAAAAATAAGTTTCTACCTGTTTTGATTGGTGATGGATCTCAGAATGAATTTAACCGACTTCCTTGGCTTCTCAAAAAACTCAATCACCTCTATGTTTCTAATACAAAACCTCCAAAATCAATAGCGGATGAGATTTCTACAGCCTTCCTCCAGATGGCTGAATCACAGTTGGAGGCAAAATGAAACCAAAAGAGGTGTTTTTGTCACATTCTTCTGTCAACAAAAAAATTGCTAGTAGTGTGGCGGAAACACTGCGTAATCACGGTGTACCAGTATGGTTCAGCCCCACTAATATTCAAACAGCACAACAATGGCATGACGAGATTGGTAATGCTCTGCGGCGTTGTGATTGGTTCTTGGTGCTTCTATCGCAATCTTCAGTTAAATCAAAATGGGTGAAGAGAGAGCTATCTTACGCTCTAAACCATAGTCAATACGATGATCACATTATCCCTGTAAAAATCGATAAGTGTAATCATGAAGACCTTTCATGGACATTAGAAGTTTTTCAAATGACCAAACTAAACGGAACAAAGCATGAGGGTTTTACAGGGAGGTGGGTTTAATTGATTTATTAAGTATGGTAGAGCATAAATTTTTCAAGCTTCTTAGGCAACCATTCCAATGGCGTATCAAATTGTTTTGTGCAAGTATTGCAACAGTTCCGAGGTTGTCCGTTACGGCACCCAAAGCGGTCGTTCCCGGTTTCGCTGCAAGGAGTGCGGGCGAATATTCAAGACCGACTGCGCGTACCGGGCCTACGAGCCTGGCGTCAAAGACCAGATTGTGGACATTGCCATGAACGGCGGCGGCATCCGGGATACTTCGCGCATTCTGGGTATCGGCAAAAACACCGTCATTTCCACGCTAAAAAAAAGCTCCGCTGAAGTGGTCGCCGTGAACCCTTACATCGGTACGCGTGAGATCGCCGTCGAAATCAGGCATCCCCTTGATTCTCCAATGGATGTTCAGGCAGACGAGCCATGGAGCTACGTCGGCGACAAAAAGAACCAACGCTGGCTCCGGTATGCCATCGATGCCGTGACAGGCTGTGTCCTGTCGTTCGTTTTCGGGCGGCGCCAAGATGCGGTGTGCGAGCAATTGATCTCAAATTTGAAGGCATTCAATATCCGGACCTATTACACAGACGATTGGGGCAGCTATTCCGCACTCATCCCTAAAGACAAGCACGTCATTGGCAAGCAGCATGCTCAAAAAATAGAAAACAAAAACCTTCTGTTGCGAACCCGGATCAAGCGATTGACGCGCAAAACGATCTGCTTTTCAAAATTGGAAGCACTTCACAACACGGTGATAGGGTTGTTTATAAATAGATACTGCTTTCAATCTCAATAAATCAATTAAACCCACCACCTTTTACAGAAATTCTTAATATTTGGGGACTTGGCTTTGATCCGTCAAAGATGTGCTAACGCACTAGAACAACGCGGTAAGTCTTGTAGGGCGGGCAAACGGCTCCATCGTTTGCCCACCAAACCGGCAATCGGTGGGCAACGAAAAGAAGCTATCCACCCTACGCAAATCCAGCCAGCGTAGCCCGCACAGAGCTTGCGGAATGCGGGACGTTCGTGGAACCAATCAGCCTGGATTACGCAAGCTTCATCCGGGCTATTTGCTGGTGAAACGCACATGGAGCGGATTAAGCAATACTCCGCAATTGATTGGCTTCGTAATAAAAATGAGGATTGCAAAATCATGAACCTATCCGATCTATCGCCCGCTACCCTCGAAAAACTTAAATCCTGGCGCTGGGATCGCATCATCGAGAAACACGAAGGCCCGGAACACTGGGAAGACACGCTCCGCTATGACGAGCCTGAGTTTCTGTCAATCGAGGGATACGATGTCTTGCTGCCGGTGGATCGTGAGCAGCACCGGAATATCACGATCCTGCGTTGCATTCCCAGCGCCGACGGCTGCGTCTTGACGTTGTTTCTCAAGGATACGACCTATGTGCCGAACCCACGGGATGAATACTTCGCGGCGGGCTATATGGCGATATGTGAACGGTTGCAGGGGGAAACGTTCTACGCGGCGACTGTCTATCATGAATGGTTTATGGTGGAGAATAATAATTAGCTATGGCCAGAATATTTAAACCCCAATTTAAGGACTATAGAGCGGTATAGACTTATCCACTAAATACTGAATATCCGATTAGTCATGCCTGAATTAGCTCGTTTTTTTGGTATTATCGTTTACATGAATTGGCGCGATCACAACCCGCCCCATGTTCATGCCTGCTATGGCGAACACGAAGCCTTGGTGAGTCTTAATGGCAAGGTGATAGGGGCGGTTTGCCGAAACAAGCCTTGTCCTTGGTCTTTGAGTGGCTTGCGATTCACCGCGATGAATTGCTGATTGATTGGGAATTGGCCCAGCAACGAAAACCCTTGAATTTAATCGAATCTTTGGAGTAATTCATATGATCTTACACACGACCGAGGTCAGTTATCTAGGCGATTACCGGCTATGGCTTGCCTTCAACAATGGCGAATCGGGGTCGGTGGATTTGCAGCAAGAACTTTGGGGGGAAGTGTTCGAGCCGCTGAAAGACAAGGCACAGTTCGCCTCCGTTTATCAACACCCGGTCATGAAAACCGTCGCTTGGGCCAACGGAGCCGATTTCGCACCAGAATTCTTGCTTGAACTTTTACACCAACAAAGCCAACGGGCGGCTTGATTGGGGACTTAGTGCCTATCAAAAAATAACTTGTACAACTTCTGCTAATCAATCGCCTTGGCAGCTTGTTTTCCACGATTGCACTGTACAGGTTATTTTTAGGCGGCCCCTTAGCACCGCTATAACATTAGAAGCAATATGGCTTCGCCTATTGCGCCCTTTTACTCGGGCTGGTGTGGTTCGCAAGCTCACCGTACCGCACCCCACATCCGCACATTGCCATGCCCCAAGAAACCCTCTTCATCTCCGACCTGCATCTGTCTGCCGCAAAACCCGACATCACCCGACGCTTCCTTTCATTTATCGAGAACCGGGCGCAAGGGGCGGAAAGGCTTTATATCCTCGGCGATTTGTTTGATGCTTATATCGGCGACGACGATAATTCCTCGCCAAACCGTGAAGTCAAAGTGGCGCTGAAACAACTAGCCAAGACTGGCACAACCATTTTTTTCCAGCACGGCAACCGCGATTTCCTGGTCGGCCAGCGATTTTGCCACGAAACCGGCGTAGAACTATTGGGCGATTATGCCGTGACCGACCTTTATGGCGAGAAAGCTTTGATTACCCATGGCGATTTGCTTTGCACCGACGACACGCTCTACCAAGCCGCCCGGCTCCGCGTCCGCGCCGAGGAATGGAAACGCAATGCCTTGTCCAAACCGCTGTTTGTCCGCCAGCTTTATGCCCGCTGGTATCGCTTCAAGAGCGGCCTAGACAAAGGCAAGAAGACACTGGAAATCATGGATGCCAATCCCCAAGCCATTAGTGATGCGATGCGCCAATATGGCATCAATATTTTGATCCACGGCCATACCCACCGGCCCGCCGTCCACGCATTGGAAATCAATGGAAACCCGGCCCGGCGTTTTGTTTTGGCCGAATGGAACGCCAGCGGCCAAGTTTTGTGTTGGCAGGACGCAGGGCGCTGGACTGTCGAAACCCTTGCCTGAGAGACTTATGAACACCGATACGCTCAAATCCCGCCTTTCCCATGAACCGCAAGCACTCAAGTTCGGCACCAGCGGACGGCGCGGGGAAGTCGTCCACCTGACCCAATTGGAGGTCTATCTCAACGCCTTGGCCGAGTTGGAATATCTGCAAGCCTTGCCCTTAGCCGAGGGCGGCATCAAGTTTGGCGAGGAATTTTTCTTTGCCTTCGATTTAAGGCCCAGTTCCAGCCGCTATGTGGAGGAACAGCAAGGCCGGGGCGAGTTGGCCCAGTCCATTGTGCAAGCGATCCGCGATGCGGGTATGAAGCCAGTGAACCTAGGCCAAATCCCCACCCCGGCCCTGAGCGCTTATGCTTTGTCACAAGGCAAAGGCAGCATCATGGTCACGGGCAGCCATATTCCCTTCGACCGCAATGGCTACAAGACCAATACCTCTCGAGGGGAATTGCTCAAGATACACGAGGCTCCCATCAACGAGCGGGTGAGCCAAGTGCGCGAACGGCTTTATCGCCAGCCTTACGCAGAATCCCTATTCGACGAAACAGGCCGCTTCAAAATCGGCCACCAGGAATTGCCGCCAGTGGATGGCTTAGGCGCGGCGGCTTACATCGACCGCTATGTGGACTTCTTCGGCGATGTAAACCTGGAAGGCATCCGCCTGCTGGTTTACCAGCATTCGGCGGTGGGCCGGGATATGTTGGTGGACAGCTTGCGCCGCCTAGGCGCGGAAGCCATCCCCGCAGGCCGCAGCGAGACCTTCATCCCCATCGACACCGAAAACATGGACGAGGCGCAGCTTCAGACCATCCAGGCGCTACATGACGAAACGTCGGCTCGGCATGGCCGCATCGATGCCATCGTCTCCACCGATGGCGACAGCGACCGGCCTTTGATCCTTGGCGTGGACGGGGGAAAAGTGCGCTTCTTCGGCGGCGACCTGGTCGGCATGGTCACGGCGCAATATCTAGGCGCAGACGCCGTGGCCGTGCCGATCAGTTGCAACGATGCAATCGACCAGGGCGCGTTGAAGGACATCCTTTGCCCTAAGACTCAGATCGGTTCGCCCTTTGTGATCGCCCGGATGGAGCAAGCTATAACCCAAGGCAAACGCGCCGTTTGCGGCTTCGAAGCCAACGGCGGCTTTCTCACCGGCTCGGCCACCACTCGCAAGGCTAAGACACTCGCCGCCCTGCCGACACGGGATGCCTTGCTGCCCATCCTCGCCGTGTTGTATGCGGCGAAGGAGCAAGGTCTTAGCTTGAGCGGGCTTTTCGGGCAATTGCCAAAGCGTTACAGCTGCGCCGCGCTCATCAAACAATTCCCCCGTCCCGTGAGCCTCAAGATAGTCGGGCGCTATTCGCCAAATGATACCCGTATCCGCGAAGCGGTTATTATGCCGGATAAGATTTTGTTGCTGGATGCGCAAGGCCAAGCATTGGAAGGGTTGGACAGCGAGATTCAAACGGTGGAAACCATCGCCCAAGCACTTGCCGGGTTTTTCACGCCGGAATTAGGTTTTGGCAAGATTATCAAGCTTAATTATGTCGATGGTGTGCGCATTGCCTTCTCTAATGCCGACGTGGCCCATTTGCGCCCTTCCGGCAACGCCGACGAATTGCGCATCTATGCGGTATCAGACGGCCAGGAGCGGGCGGACGCCATAGCGAAACTGGCGGTCGCCGAGCCTGATGGGATTTTGCGACGGCTGGAACGGCAGGTGCTTGGCTAAAGAATTCTGGCTACCCATGAAAAACCTCACGCTTCGACAAGCCCAGCGCGAATGGAATCAGCAAATCCAAGCTGTTACGTTCGTGGTGAGCCTGTCGAACCATGGACATAACAGGATTTGCGCGTTCCTAATCTCCAGATTGGGAACGCGGACTTGGAAGCTCCGGCTTCCTGTGCTTTTCGCACAACGTAACTAGTGCTTGGAAGAAAATACGGCTCTAGCTGGTTTTGTAATACAAAACAGCATGTTATAATATCGTCCAATTTTTGAAGATTTCCACTTCTTCAATCCTGCCCCGGCTGTTCCCCGCCATTTGCGCCGATAATCCCTGTCGATTCAAGCCTTAAAATCGGTTGGGGACAGCAAACCACAAAATCTTCGTCCCGCGAATTCCATCCATGCGCATCGTCCACGGCCCGCAAACCAAGCTCGGACTGGCCGACATCGCCGACCTCGTCTTTGACCCGGAATCCCGTGACGACATCGACAAGCTGTTGCGGGGCCTGCAGCATCTCTTCACCACGCCCGAGTTGCGCCAGCGCGTGTTCGCCATCCTCGGAGATGTCCTCCCCGACAAGGCGGACGGGTCGGGCAAGGCCGGCCCGCACACCGGCCGGCCGGGCATGGCGCAATGGAACATCCCGGTGTTGGGCGTGTTGCGGCTGGGCCTGGACGCCGACTACGACCGCCTCCACAACTTGGCCAACCGGCACAAGGGCATCCGTCAGATGCTGGGCCATGGCGACTGGGACGATCCGGCCTACTACGAGTTGCTGACCCTGAAGGAAAACCTGCGCCTGTTCACGCCGGAGGTTCTGGACCGGATCAACCGGGAGGTGGTGGGCGCAAAGCCCGACGGAAGCCAGGTGCTGGAAGGGCGGTGTGACGCGTTTGTGGTGGAAACCCACGTGGAATACCCGGCCGACATCAACCTGCTGTACGACGCCGCCCGCAAGGCCGTCGAGACGGTGGCGGAGCTGTAGGCGGAGCGCGGGCTGCCGGCCGGCGACAAGGCTCGCGCCTGCTCCGGCAACTGAAGAAACTCCGCACCAAGCTCCAGCGGCTGAAATGCTCAACGGCCAAGGACGAAGACAAGCGGCAAGCCCGGGAGGAGGCGATCCGGCAGGCGTGCCGCGACTATCTGGACAGGGCCGGCCAGCTTTTGCAGCGCCTGCGGGACACCCGCCAGGCCCTGGCGGGCCTGCCCGCGGTGCCGATGAGGCTCGCCACGCTGGACGGGTTCCTGAAGCATGTGGCCT
>CAVWEM010000020.1:0-145356 GCA_963753955.1 uncultured Gammaproteobacteria bacterium | reverse complement strand
GATTCCTACGCGTTACTCACCCGTCCGCCGCTCGCAGGCATTACCCGCTGCCGCCCGACTTGCATGTGTTAGGCATGCCGCCAGCGTTCAATCTGAGCCATGATCAAACTCTTCAGTTGATGTCGCTCGCCCGGGTCGCCCCGGGCTTCCGTCTTTGCGGCCCCCGCCTCGCGGCAAGGGGCCAGTGTGGCGCTCCAGCCGGGACAGGCCCGCAAGCGCCCACACACATCATTCGGCCAAACTGTCAAAGAACCCGGCAATCCCGCACCAGCGGAACCGCCCGTCGAGCCGCCCATTATACAGCACACCGACCCGCCGTCAAGCGCCAGGCCTCCCGCCCGCAAAACCCGCCGACCCCGGCAACCGCCCGACCCCCCCGCCGGCCGACCCGAAAGCCAACACCGACGCGAGCAGCTGCGCATTATGGGACTCCCCGGCGACTAAGTCAACTCCAATTTTCGGCTTTTTAAAATAAAAGTTCGCACCTTCAACGCAAAAACTCAGGCAAAGCGCGGTATCCGTCCACCCAAGCCCATGGCATAACGTGCCAACAAATGCTTGCCCGGCGCAAAACGGTCAAGAGCAAGCAACCCGGCATTGCGGGCAAACGCGATAAGCGGGGAGTCGTTGGAGAACCCCCGTACTGTACTGTTGGTAAACTTGATGACCGTGTCCAAATCATCCCGGCGCGCCTGGGCATAGTGGTCAAGGAAGTCCTTCTCGCCGATGTCTTCTTTGAACGCCAGCCGGGTAGCCAGCATTTCGGCCAGCAGGGCGACATCCCGCAGGCCGAGGTTCAAGCCCTGCCCCGCCACCGGATGCAGTTGATGCATGGCATTGCCGATCAAAACGACGCGCTCGTCGGTCATTCGCTGCGCCCGGATCAATTTGAGGGGAAATCCCTGCCGACGGGAAGCCGGGGCGATCCTGCCCAACCAAAACCCAAAAGCGGATTGCAATTGTTTGATGAATTCCCCCTCGGACAATGCAAGAAGATCCGCCGCATCGTCAGTTTTTTGCGTCCAGACCACGGAATACCGTTTTTTGCCAAGCGGCAGGAAAGCCAGCGGCCCTGACGGGGTAAACCTCTCATAAGCTGTCAAATCGGCGCTCCGTTGCGTTTCAACCTCGGAGACAATGGCGGTTTGGCCGTACTCCCTCTCCGATTGACCAATTTCCAGCAATTTGCGGACTGTGGAATTGCCGCCGTCAGCCGCCACCAAAAGCCGCACGGTTAGGTTGAGGCTTTCGCCCCCTGCCTGGCGCTCACATGGACAGCCTCGCCGCCAGCCTTCAGGCCCACGACACTGGCCGGACAAAGCACCGTCACTGGGCTACCGTCCAACGCCGCCGCGATCTCATCCTCCAACGTCCGCGCGGTGGCAACATAACCCAAGGCTGGGACGCCTTCCTGTTCCGCGCTCATGCGCAACTTGCCGAAGTGGCCGCGATCCGAGACGTGGATATGGCGGATGGGCGCCGCCTTCTTCTCCGCCCCGCACCAAACGCCGATTTGATCGAAATATCTGCACGGAGCCCCAGGACAGAGCCAAAGCACGCTCGCCCGCGCTGGAAGCTTTGCGCTGGGCTTCCGTTATCGGCTCAATGACGGCGATGCGTAGCCCTAGCCACGCAAAGCCAAGGCGAGGCTGCCACCCGCCAACCCGCCCCCGACGATCAGCACATCGAAATCGTAATTCATCGTTCGTATCCCATAAATGCTTCAATTTCGGCCACGGTTTTCGGCATGGCGGCGGTAAGCACCTCACATCCGTCCTTGGTCACCAGCACATCGTCCTCGATCCTGATACCAATGCCCCGCCATTTCGGCTCGACATCCAAACAGTCGGGGGCGATGTACAAGCCCGGTTCGACGGTCAGCACCATGCCTGGCTCCAGTTCGCGCCATTCATTATCAAGCTTGTAATCGCCCACATCATGCACATCCATCCCCAGCCAATGGCCGGTGCGGTGCATGTAGAATTTTTTGTAAGCTTCATCCTTGATGAGCTTGCCTACGCGGCCTTCGAGCAAGCCCAGCCTCACCAAGCCCTTGACCAACACGCGGACTGCCGCGTCATGGGGCTCAATCCATGATTTGCCGGGGCGGATCTTGTCGATGGCGGCCGCCTGGGCATCTAGCACCAATTCGTAGAGCAGCCGCTGGGCCTCGCTGAAGCGGCCGTTGACCGGGAAGGTGCGCGTGATGTCGGCGGCGTAATTGCCGAATTCAGCCCCTGCGTCAATCAACAGCAAATCGCCGTCACGCAAGACATCGGCGTTTTCCGTGTAATGCAACACACAGGCATTGCCGCCGCCCGCGACGATGGACGGATAAGCGGCATAGCGCAATCCATGGCGCATGAATTCATGCGCCAACTCGGCTTCGATCTGGTATTCGTATATCCCCGGACGGCAAGCCGCCATCGCCCGCTTGTGGGCCTGCACGGACACGTCTACTGCTTTGCGTATTGCGCGGATTTCATCGGGACTCTTGCGCAGGCGCAACTCATGGAGCGGACGATCCAGAGCGACAAATTCCTCGGGCGGCTTCGCGCCCGTGCGCACCTTGCCGCGCAAGGCGTTGACCGCCGCCACCACTTCCCGATCCAACCCGCCATCCAAACCGATGGGAAAATAGACCACGCTCTTTCTGATCCAGAAGCTCGGGCAGAACCTTGCCTAACTCTTCGATGGGGTAAGCCTCGTCTGCCCCGAAGCGCTCCTTGGCGCCTTCTAGGCCGGCGTGCTTGCCAGTCCAGACCGCCTTGGTTTCGTCGTAAGGCCGACAAAACAGGATGAACTGACCTTGCTCGCGCCCAGGCGCAAACACCGCCACCGACTCAGGCTCGTCGAAGCCGGTCAGATAATGGAAATCGCTGTCTTGGCGATAGGGATATTCCACATCCCGGTTGCGCGCCACCGCAGGCGCGCCCGCCAGCACGGCAACTGCGTTTTTTTTCATGCGACGCATTAAAAGCTTGCGGCGTTGCTTGAACTCTCCGGGGGTAATCATGGGCTGTCCGATCAATGAAGGCGGCTTTTAGGGAGGGATTGCAAGCGCAAATCGCCACGGATAAGCTGGACGCCGACGCGGACAAATTCGCTGATCTCGGTATAAGCCTCTTCGTCCTCCTCGCCCGAGGCGTTGGCGTCCAGTTGGGAAATGTCGGCCAGATCGCGCAAAATCTCGGCGCAGTCGTCCGGCCAGTCCAGCGCTGCCCCGGCGTAACCGACGCCATAGAGAAACCCCTGGCACCACCCGCTCAAAGCCTGGGCGCGTTCGGCCAAGGCTGCGTCATCCTCCGGCAGGAAAAGCGCGAAAGAAAAATCGACCGCCTCCAAGAACTTCCGGGTTTGATCATAAAGCTGATGCAGTGTCGCCACATCCGCCTCCCCCAAACCATCCCGCGTCTCGCTAAAAACCTGGGACAGCCATTGCTCGCAATCGGCAACCGGATTGACGCACAACATGCCTGCGAGCATGCCGTGCGCTTCTGCTGCGCCAACCATGGCTTCGTGGATCGACACAATATCCTCTACAGCTTGGTATGACGGTCTATTCATGGCTTCGCCTTGTGGAGCGTTTACTATTTAATTATGCTACCACCTTGTCCAGGCCAGCCGAAAGCAGGGCTTGCATCATAAGCCATAGCAGCCTCTTACATTGAACCACGCAAACACGACCACCCCATTATGAGCGAAACGAAATCGCCGATCAAAGTCCATCTCCTTGGCAAGGAATATCCCATCGTCTGCCCGCAAAACGAGGAGCATGAGCTTCTGATCGCCGCCCGTTACCTGGACGACAAGATGCGCCAGATTCGCGACACCGGCCGCGTCTTCGGGGCCGAGCGCATCGCCGTCATGGCGGCACTGAACATCGCGCACGAATTCATCCAGTTGCAACAGCAAAACCGGCTGCTTGTCCGCCAGGCTGAGCGAACGGCTCTCTGCCACGCATGAAAAGATCGACGCCAGCCTTGGGTTCTGAATAATTTGCGCGCCGCGTGTTGCGCTCAACCCGTAACCAAGTAAAATAGCAACGGGTGTTCCCTGCGGCGTTCGAAGTCCGCTGGGTTTTTTCTTGAGCCTAATTCCTAACCCCGGGACAGTAACGGCCAAGGATGTGAGCATGTCCGCAACTTGGCGGAAAGCCTGATTCCTTGCCAACACCTCCCACCTGAACCTCCGGTTCAAGGGCGAAAGCGCACTACGGCGCAGGCGGGGAACACCCCCTATCATCCAATAATTTCAAGTCGCTTTACCATCGAAAGGCAGAAGCGCGCACGGGGCAGGCATAAACCATGAAATACTGGCTGATGAAATCCGAACCGGGCGAATTCGGCATCGACGACCTGGAAAGCCGCCCAGGCCAAATCGAACATTGGGACGGCGTGCGCAATTACCAAGCGCGCAACATGATGCGCGACGAGATGAAAACCGGCGATCTGGTTTTTTTCTACCACTCCAATTGCGAAACCCCGGGCATCGTCGGCATTGCCCGCATTGTCCGTGAAGCCTACCCCGACCCTACTGCCTTCGACCCCGATAACAAGCATTTCGACCCTTCCAGCAAACCGGAAAATCCGCGCTGGTTCATGGTGGATGTGCAATTCGTCCGCAAATTGAAACGCAC
Source organism: uncultured Gammaproteobacteria bacterium (assembly GCA_963753955.1). GTDB lineage: Bacteria > Pseudomonadota > Gammaproteobacteria > Methylococcales > Methylococcaceae > Methylumidiphilus. The sequence goes on along the minus strand of CAVWEM010000020.1, from coordinate 140,717 downwards.
CATTACGCTATCGGAACTAAAAGACAAGCCGGAACTGGAAGGGCTTGGCCTTGATCCGCAAGGGCAACCGGCTGTCCATCATGCCGGTAGAGGAGAATATGTGGAATTTCATCCTGTCGCTTGAATAATCGCAAGGAAGCCTTGCACTCCGCGACCGCGAATCACACCCAAAAATTCCCCGGGGCCATGGGCACGGGTAAAGTAAAAAAACCGGTTGTTATTTCGGTTTTTGCTGCTGACGTAAGCGAACAGGCTATCGATGCCTTTGGCGACTTTCGCATTGGCCTTGAACGCAGGCATTGCGCCTTTGCCTTCCAAAACGATCTGGGAGAACGCGCCTTGTCAGCCGTCTTCGGGCTGGTCAGCAGGTTGGGGAACGCGGCGGAACCCTGCAGATTGCCGCCGTGACAGGTTTCGCAACGTTCGCGCTTGTAGAGCTTCTCGCCTGCGTCAATCGCCTCGTCCGCGACCAGGCCGACTGGACAACAGTGGACAACAAATGCGCCGGCTACGATGGCCCCCACTAAAGAAATTTTATTGCTCATTCAGATTTCCTCTTGATTGTTAATCAAACTGTGTTCTTGGAATGTCTGGCGCAAAAGCATTGATTCCCTTCCGCCGCTGCCGACTCGTTTGAAGTACCGCCGCTTTTCCACGGCCCGCGAATTATAGTCTTGCGCCGCCTCCGCGCCATTCTTGCTTTGCTTATCTTCTGAAGCTGGGCGCGAAAATGGAACTTTCTCCCGCCGCCCCGGGGCGAGGCAAGACGGGGTTTCATGTTACGATAGTCCGCTTTCAATAACATCTTAAGTTGAGGTAGCGAACCGCCATGACCGAACAAAAAATCAATGACGCGCTGGACGAATTGCGCAAGCAAGGAGAAGACATCGACAACCCGGAGTCAAAGGAACGCCTGACAAGCCTGGTGGACAACATCGAGCAAAACGTGGATTACTCCGGCGTCAGTGAGGAACATCAGGATCTAATCGAAGACGTGAAAGACGCCCTCACCCACTTCGAGGTTGAGCATCCCCACATCACCGGCATCCTCAATGAAATCATCATGACCCTCAGCAACAGCGGCATCTAAGCGCCGTCCCACCCTTAGCATAAAAATCAAGCCATGAAAAAAACAAGCGCCATCGGCCTGGCCTTGGCCGGGATGCTCGCCTGCTCCGCCGCGCAGGCCGAATTCGATGGGCAAAAGCAAACCCACTCACTACAGAAGCTGCAAACGGAACTCAAGCTGACCGAGCAGCAGAAGCAGGAAGTCGGCACGATTTTCGAGGAAACCAAACCGCAACTGGAAGCCCTGCGCAAACAGATGCAAGAACTGCGCGAGAAGATGCGGGAACGCCTGAAAACCGTGCTGACAGCCGAGCAAATGGAAAAGTTTGACAAACTGCACCAGGAGCGTGCGAAAATGCGAAGACAGGGCCACCCGAGACGCGGCAACTAGCCTTTCTTTCCGCCGCCGAACGCCTTCGTGCGGATAGGCCCCTTCCCCCACGCAGCATCTGCATCAATATCCAGTCCCGGCGCTTAAGGACATAGGGGGAAGGATGCTCGGCGCGAAGCCTCGGCGGGTTCTAGCCGCTTGGCGAAAAACGCCTAGCCGATAATGGCCCCTCCATCAAACCCAAGACTCATCCTGCCGGGCGGGTTTCCCGCCAATAACGGCTGCCCCAGATCCGCACATAAACCGCCCCACTTACCAGGCTGGCGATGAAAACGATCAACACCAGTGTCCACAACAGCCCCTCCGGCAAGGGCCGGACACTTTGCCCGAACAGCAGCGCGACCACCAGCACGAGCTGAAAAAAGGTGTTCACCTTGCTGGTCCAGTGCGGCTGCCCCTCGAAGGGCTGGCTCAGGAAATAATAAGCGATGGCCCCGGCGAGGATGACCACATCCCGCAGGATCACGGCAACGACCAGCCAGAGAGGAACCAACCCCAGCCAAGCCAGGGCCACGAAGCTGGACACCAGCAACAGCTTGTCGGCCAGAGGATCCAGATAAGAGCCCAAGCGGCTTTGCCAGTGGTAATGCTTCGCCAGGAAACCGTCCAGCCCATCGGACACGCCTGCCAGAAAAAACAAGCCCAAGGCAAGGCCGAAACGGCGCTCCATCATAAAATGGACCACCGGATAAACCAGCAGGATGCGCACAACTGTGATGAGGTTGGGAATATGCCGGGCCTGCACGAATTGACCTTTAACCTAAGCCGTCGAATCAATGGCGTTGTACAATAACACATGCCCGGCGGCACGTTACAACCTGCGCCATGAAAGATTCAACGATTCCATGAATTTCATTAAGATGAGGTGACGCCATTGAACACGACCCCTGCGGAGGGCCTGAGTTACAAAAGCGCCGGCGTTGACATCAACGCCGGCAACGCGCTGGTGGAACGCATCAAACCGGTGGCCGCACGCACACGGATTCCGGGCGTCTTGGCCGGGCTAGGAGGTTTCGGCTCCCTCTTTGAGTTGCCGGTGGACCGCTACAAAAAGCCCGTCTTGGTGGCAGGCACCGACGGCGTCGGCACCAAGCTCAAGCTTGCCATCGCAACCGGCCGCCACCAAGGCGTGGGCATCGACCTAGTCGCCATGTGCGTCAACGACATCGTGGTGCAGGGAGCCGAACCCCTGTTCTTTCTTGATTACTACGCCACCGGCAAGCTGGACGTTGAAACCGCAGCCAGTGTGGTGGAAGGCATAGGCAGGGGTTGTGAACTGGCCGGCTGTGCCTTGGTGGGCGGCGAAACCGCTGAAATGCCCGGCATGTATCCCGACGGCGAATACGACCTGGCCGGCTTTTGCGTAGGCGTGGTGGAAAAGGACGCGATTCTTGATGGAAGCCAAACACAACCCGGCGATGTGATCATCGCCCTGCCCTCCTCCGGCCCGCATTCCAACGGCTATTCCCTGATCCGCAAAATACTGGAACGCGCCGGGGCAAGCCTGCAAGACGACCTGGAGGGCAAACCCCTCGGCGATTGGCTGATGGCACCGACCCGCATCTACGTCAAACCCCTGCTGGAATTGCTCAAGGCCGTGCGCGTCCACGCCCTTGCCCACATCACCGGCGGCGGCATCACCGAGAACCTGCCGCGTGTCCTCACATCGGGCCACCGCGCCCAGATTGACCTGGACGCATGGAAACTGCCAACGGTCTTCCAATGGCTCAAGCTGGAAGGCGGCGTCGAGGAAGCCGAGATGCTGCGCACCTTCAACTGCGGCCTTGGCATGATCGCCATCGTCGCCGCCGAAGACGAAACCGCAGCGCTGGAACACCTGCGGGCCTTGGGCGAAAGCCCTCTGGCCATCGGCAAGATAATCCCCGGCGAACCGGGAGTGTCCTACACGGGAAGGCTTTGAATGGATCTGTCTGTCGTCGTGCCGGTGCGCAACGAAGCCGAGAATCTGAAGCCGCTGCTGGATGAAATCGTCCAGACTTTGGAAGGGCTATCCGACTATGAAATCGTCTACGTGGACGACGGCAGCACCGACGACACCCTAACCCGACTGGCCGCCTTGCGCAAAGGCTTTCCGCGCCTGCGCGTCCTCCACCACAAAAAAGGCTGCGGCCAAAGCACGGCCCTTTTGACCGGCATCCGCGCCGCACAAGGTAAAACCATCGCCACCTTGGACGGCGACGGCCAGAATGACCCTGCCGACATTCCCCGGCTGCTGAAAACATTGCTGGAATTGCAAAGGGAAAATATTAAAGCCATGGTGATCGGCCACCGTAAAAAACGCCAAGACACCGGCTGGCGTCGGTTCTCCTCCCGAGTCGCCAACACCGTTCGCAGCGCCTTGCTCGGGGACAACACGCCAGACACCGGCTGCGGCTTGAAAGTCTTCTCCCGCGCCATGTTCTTCGAGCTGCCTTATTTCGACCACATGCACCGTTTCCTCCCCGCCCTCGCCCAACGGGCAGGCGGCAAGGTCGTCTCCGTAGAAGTCAACCACCGTCCCCGTTTGGCAGGCGTGTCAAAATACGGCACTTGGCAGCGGCTATGGGTGGGGATTGTGGATATATTTGGGATGATTTGGTTGCAGCGTAGGGCATTTGTGCCTGGGATTGAAGAAATCGGCCATAAGTGATGCCGAAGAAATTGCGCGAACTTATCAATGAGCTTGAGCAAGCCGGTTTCACCAATCGGGACGGCAAAGGTAGCCACGAAACTAAGAAAATAAGAAGGGCATCAGAATAACCCTCTCGGGCCAGCTTGGCGATGATACGAAACCCCATCAAAAACGAGAAGTGAAGAAGTAATAACCCGGCCTGCTAAGTACAGGACAAAAATTTAACTGATTGATTGTCATGGGGTAAGCCAATAGCTTTTTCCAGGCCCGATGACTGCCTCCCCGAACGACCCGATCCACGAACTCAAGGCCGTCCTGGCCGAACACCTGCCTTGGCACGGCGCGAGGATAAGCTTCCTTGCCCAATTCCTGCTGGCGCTGCTCAAGGTGCGCAGCGTCAGCCTGGCCGAGCTGGCCACCGGCTTCGGCGGCAAGGCCAAGGTGGACTCGCACTACAAGCGCCTGCAACGCTTTTTCCGCTCGTTCGGGATCGGCTACGACGACCTGGCCCGCCTGCTGGTGCGCATCGGCCCGGTCGGCGACGGCCCCTGGCGGCTGACGATGGACCGCACGAACGGGCAGTTCGGCAAGACCGACATCAACTTCCTCGTACTCGGCATCGCCTGCCACGGCATCGCCCTGCCGGTGTTCTGGAGCGTCCTGGACAAGGCGGGCAACTCCGACACCGCCGAGCGCGTCGCCTTGATGGGGCGTTTCCTCAAAGTCTTTGGTGTCGCCACGATTGAGGCGCTGCTGGCCGACCGCGAGTTCGTCGGCGAGGACTGGTTCCGCTGGCTGCAAAGCCAAGGCATCCCGTTCCACCAGCGCCTCAAGCGCAACACGCTCGCCCCCAATGGCCGGAACCGGATGATGCGCCTGGACGTGTTGTTCGGCTCGCTCAAGCCCGGCGACTGCCGGCACCTGCCGGGGCGCAGGCCGGTCTGGGGCGGTTTCGTTCATATCACCGCGCCGCGCCTGGACGACGGCGACCTCCTGTTCATCGCCTCATCCTCCGCGCCACAGGCCGAAGCCATCGGCGCCTACGCCGACCGCTGGCAGGTCGAGACCCTGTTCGGCTGCCTGAAGAGCCGGGGCTTCAACTTCGAGGATACCCACCTGACCGGCCCCGAGCGCCTTGCCGAGCTGATGGGCCTGCTCGCTCTGGCCTTCGCCTGGACTTACCGCACCGGCCAGTTGCTCCATGGGCAAAACCCCATCCTTTTTAAAAGACCCTGCAGCGTCCCCTCAAGTCCTTGTTCCGCCACGGACTCGACTTCCTCCGCAACATCGTGCTGAACCTCAGCGAGAAATTCCAGGAATTCCTATGGGCTTTGGAGGTTTTGTCCTGTACTTAGCCCGGCCTGACAAAACATTGGGCCAACAGCAACACCTCCACCCACCGCCATTCCCTGCTTGCCGGATCAAGTCATCGGCGATCCAGCCACGCTGCCGTTGACGCGGTATAATGCAGCCTCACATTTTCCAGGAAACCCCGATGGAAGAGCATTTTTCCCATTTGATTCAAAGCATTGGCGAAGACCTGAGCCGTGAAGGCTTGGTTGACACGCCCAAGCGCGCGGCGGCGGCGTTCCGTTTTTTGAACAACGGCTACCACAAGACATTGGACAGTGTGCTCAACGATGCGATTTTTGAGGCCGACACGGAAGACATGGTGATCGTCAAGGACATCGAGCTTTATTCCCTGTGCGAGCATCATCTGCTGCCGTTCATCGGCAAGTGCCATGTGGCTTATCTGCCTAAGGGCAGGGTGTTGGGCCTGTCCAAGGTGGCCCGCATCGTCGATATGTATGCCCGCCGTCTGCAAATCCAGGAGCGGTTGACCAAGCAAATCGCCGATGCCATCCAGACCGCCGTCGATCCGCGTGGCGTGGCGGTGGTGATCGAGGCCAAGCATTTGTGCATGATGATGCGCGGGGTGGAAAAGCAGAATTCGGTGATGACCACCTCGGTCGATGATCGGTATTTTCCGGCAGTCGATCAGCACCCGTGCGGAATTCTTAAGCCTGATCAACCGCACTTGCTGAAAGATGTGATGACCCTAACCCTCTCCCAAAAGGAGAGGGGACTCACGAAGATAAGCGGAGGCGAGCATGATCCAAGCCACACCTAAGACCTGCCTATTGCTGGTCAACCTCGGCACGCCCGAAGCGCCTACCCCGGCGGCGGTCAAGCGCTATCTGGCCGAATTCCTGTCCGACCCCCGTGTCGTGCAAATCCCCAAGCCGATTTGGTGGCTGATCCTGCATGGTATCATCTTGCGAACCCGTCCACGCAAGTCGGCCAAAGCCTATCAAAGCATTTGGACGGAGCGCGGCTCGCCGTTGATGAGTTTGACGATGGATTTGGCCGACGCGGTGCGCGAGGAACTGGGCGGACGAGGGGAGATAGAGCTTATCGTGGACATCGCCATGCGTTACGGCCAGCCTTCCATCCCCAGCCAATTATCCAAGCACAAAGCGGCGGGCGTGGAGCAGTTCATCGTCCTGCCCTTGTATCCGCAATATGCCGCCGCGACCACGGCCTCGATTTTTGACAAACTGGCCGAAACCGTAAGCGACTGGAAACATATCCCGTCGATAAACTTCGTCAGCGACTACCACTTGGACGAGGGCTATATCAGCGCCGTGGCCGCCAGCATCGAACGGTTTTGGCAGTCCAATGGACGATCCAAACTGCTGCTGTTTTCCTTGCATGGATTGCCTGCGGTCAGCCGCCAGCAGGGCGATCCTTATTATGACCAATGCGTCGCCTCGACCCAGGCCATCGCGGCGAAGCTTGGCCTTGAGGAGAATGCTTGGAAACTGGTGTTCCAATCCCGCTTCGGCGCACAGGAATGGCTCAAGCCGTATTGCGTGGAAGTGTTGAAAGAATTGCCGGGACAGGATATGAAGTCGGTGGATGTGGTTTGTCCCGGTTTCGCGGTGGATTGCCTAGAGACTTTGGAGGAAATCGCCATCGCCAACAAAGAAATCTTCATCGGGGCGGGCGGGGAGCAGTATCGCTATATTCCCGCTTTGAATGCTAGTGCTGGACATGCGAAGGCTTTGGTAGAATTGGTTTTGTAGGGAGGGTAGAACGTTTTATTGGCTACCTGCTCAATAATGGAAATAAACTTGAATAATTCCGAATGATTAACCATTTCATGAGTGGCTGACATGAATTTAGCCGAGACCATATATCAACATAGTTTGTCTCTCCCTGAACCCGCTGCCCGAGAAGCCCTCGACTTCATCGAATTTTTGGAGCAGCGCTATGGTCAGCCTACGGCACAGATGGAAGAGGTTGAGAAAAAGCGCCAAGCCGCATTAGCCCATATTGCCGCCCTGCGGATTCATTGGCAAGGCAAACCCATTGAGGATCGTGATGCGCTTTATGATGAAGCGCGGGATTGATTATGTGCGGATTTCTGGATAGCAATATCGTGCTGTATGCTTTTGGGGACGATGATATAAAAACGCCGATTGCCAATAACCTGCTCGCACAATATCCCACGATTTCAACTCAGGTGGTCAACGAGTGTAGTCAAGTCATGCGCCGCAAATTGTCTTGGAGTCCTGACAAAATCGCCGAAGAATTGGAGATGTTGCTGCTTGTCGTGCGCTTGCAAACCGTAGGCATAGAACACATATTCGCCAAGCCTGGAAAATCGCAGCACGTTACGGTTTTAGCCACTATGACAGCGTGATTGTCGCTGCCGCGCTGGATGCACGTTGCGAGAAATTATTGACGGAAGACATGCAACACGGACAAATAATTGAGGGACGCTTGAGTATAGTCAATCCATTTTTAGATGTTTCGTAGGATGGGCAAACGACTATATCCCTTCGACTTCGCTCAAGACTGGCGATTGCCCACCGTACCAAGGCATGAAACCTTTTGATCAGTGGGCAGCGAAAAGAAGCTGCCCACCCTACTAACTACCCATATTGGAATACTCATGACTTGCCAGCCACAATCTAAAGATATTTTGGACTACCTGATCTCATTGGCACCAGTATTGATTTCAATAATCGTGGCGTGGATTGCATGGGCGCAGTATAAGACCAATAAAAACAAATTCAAATTAGATTTGTAAAATAGAAGATTTTCCATCTACGAGAAGACTTTAAATTACTACTTAACATACATGGCTAGAGAAAAGTCTGCTGAACTAATTGACGTATGCAGTACGGATTTTGTGAGTGCTTATAGGGAATCCATTTTCTTGTTTGGAGTGGAGTCTTCTGTATATAAAACCCTTAGCATCATCAAAGACACGACAAGTTTCTTGGTTCAATTCGAAAATAAATTTAGTTCGGGAACATATGATAACGATGAGTACTTGGCTTGGCCTAAAATTAAAGAATCAAAACCTGAAATGACCACGCTAATGAAAAATCTTGAAGTCTCGCTGGCACCTTGGTTGGATTTTCGGAAAGCCGGGTAGATATTCCAACTTAGCAGATAGGCCGGAAACGCCTGCTCTCGCCAAAGCTCGAACAGACTTATTCCGGCCTACCGCTGTTTATCCCAATCCACCGCCTATCCAATCTGTCCCAACAAATACCTAAACTACATGCAAAAAAAACGGCGTCGCCCCGTTAAATCCAAAACCAAACCCAGCCGATTCAGCTTTCCCGTCTGGCTCAAGCGCCCGCTGCTCATCCTTGCTCCTTTCCTCGTCGTCGGTGTGGTCGCCTATGTGGGCTATTTGGATTACACCGTCCGTGCGCTGTTCGAGGGCAAGCGCTGGGCTTTGCCGGCGCGGGTTTATGCCAGTCCGGTGGAATTATACGAAGGCTTGGCGATGGATGCCGCCCGCTTGGAGACACTCCTCGGCGAATTGAAATACCGCCCCGACCCCGACCTGTCCACCCAAGGCAGTTATGTCCGGCTGGGCGGGGAAATCACGCTGAATACCCGCGAATTCAAATTCTCCGACAAAACCGAACCGGCGCGTCATGTGCGGGTGGTGTTTGCGGAAGGCACCATAGAAACCATCGATGATGTCGAGAAGGGTAATGAGGTTTCCCTGCTGCGGTTGGAGCCGATCCAGATCGGCAGCTTCTATCCGGCGCTCAAGGAAGACCGGTTGCTGATTAAATTGGAGCAAGTGCCCAAGCCGCTGAAAAACGCCTTGATCGCGGTGGAGGACAGGGATTTTTACGAGCATTTTGGCGTTTCCCCCAAGGGCATCATCCGCGCTTTGTGGGCGGATTTGCGGGCCGGGGGATTCGTCCAAGGTGGCAGCACACTGACCCAGCAATTGGTGAAGAATTTTTATCTGAATTCCGAGCGCACCTTGGTTCGCAAGCTAAACGAAATCGTCATGGCTTTGATTTTGGAGGCGCGTTACTCCAAGGATGAGATACTTGAAGCCTACATGAACGAAATCTACCTAGGCCAGGACGGGGCGCGGGCCATCCATGGCTTCGGGCTGGCCAGCCAGTATTATTTCAGCCGTTCCCTGGACGAGTTGGAATTGCAACATTCCGCGATGCTGGTGGCTTTGGTGCGCGGGCCGTCGTATTACGACCCCAACAAGACCCCGGACAAAGCGAAAAAGCGCCGCGACATGGTGTTGGATGAGATGGCCGACTTGGGCTACATCACTAAATACCAGGCGGAGGAGGCCAAGCGCCAGCCTCTGGATGTGGTGAAAGACGCCCATCAGGCGATCAGCCGTTATCCTGCTTTTCTCGACTTGGTGCGGCGGCAGTTGCAGCAGGAATACCGCAACGAGGATCTGACCTCCGAAGGGCTGAAGATTTTCACCACGCTGGACGTGGAAGCCCAGGAGAATCTGGAGGCCGCCGTCGATGCCACGTTGAAAAAACTGGACAAGCAGACTAAGAGCGACGGCCAGTTGGAGACAGCGGCGATCATCACCCGCAGGGCCAACGGCGAGATTGCGGCCTATGCCGGTGGACGCGAAGCCAAGGCCGTCGGTTTCAACCGGGCCATGGATTCGATGCGGCAGATTGGTTCTTTGTATAAACCGGTGGTTTACCTGACCGCCTTGGCGAATCCGCAAAAATATACGGTCGTCACGCCGTTGCAAGACACCGGCATCCATGTCCCCAATCCTGGCAGCGGAACCTGGACGCCGAAAAACTACGACAACCGCGAACATGGGACAGTCCCCTTGCACAAGGCGCTGGCCCATTCCTACAACTTGGCGACGGTGCGGGTGGGTATGGGTGTGGGTGTCGCCCATACCGTGAAGACCTTGCGCAACCTAGGCGTGGAGCGGGCCATGCCGGTGTTTCCGTCCACCTTGCTGGGCGTGGGCGAACTCAGCCCGATGGATGTCACGCAGATGTACCAGACCCTGGCCAGCGACGGTTTCGTCACGCCGCCCCACGCCATCCAGTCGGTTTTGTCGCAGGACGGCAAGTCCTTGCAACGCTATGGCTTGAAGGTAAAGCAAGCCGTCGATCCGGCGGCGGTGTATCTGCTCAACACCGTGCTGCAAGAGGTGGCGCGGGAAGGCACGGCCAAGCCGGTCTATGCCTATCTCCCGCGTGATTTCAATGTGGCCGGCAAGACCGGCACCACAAACGACCTGCGAGACAGTTGGTTTGCCGGTTTCACCGGCGATTATCTGGGCGTGGTCTGGGTAGGCCGCGACGACAACCAGCCCGCCAAGCTAACGGGTGCGCAAGGCGCTTTGCAAGTCTGGGGGGCGGCGATGCGCAAGATCAGCCGGGAACCCTTGAAGCTGGATCCGCCGGAAGATGTCCACTCGGTCTGGATCGACCGCAACAATGGCCTGAGGGCCAGCGAGGCTTGCGCCTCCGCTGGGCGCTATCCGTTCATCGAAGGCTCCGAGCCGAAGCAGTTTTCGGCTTGCACGGAAAGCGGCAGCCCGGAGGGGACGGAAGGGGCCGAGGGTGCGGGAGGGGAGAAAAGCGAGTCTTGGTTGAAGGGCTTGTTTTGAGGCGCTGCTGATTTAGTCCTTACCTGCAACTCTCCATATACTCCACCCGCAATTGCACGGTGCGGTTGTCGCGGAATTCGTTGACGTCCAGCTTGTAGGCCAATCTCAGGCGACGCTGGCCCAGCCAGCTTTCCGGGTTGTCCACGAAGAACACGATGGCGTCGATCATGCGCAACTGATCCGGGGTTCTCAGCACCAGTTTGAGGTGCTTCTCGCCGACGATCCGCGCTTGCACCACCTCGAACTCGCCGTCGAACATCGGCTCCGGGAAGCCTTGGCCCCAAGGCCCGCCCTGTTGCAGAAGCTCGGCGCTTTCCAGCCGCAATTCCTCCGCGCTCAATTCGCCATCGCTGTGGACGGTGTGCGCCAAATCCATGCCGACCAAGCGCTTGGCAACCTCGACGTCGAAGACCTTGGCGAAGGCATGGTAGGCTTCCCTTTCCAGGCTCAAGCCCGCCGCCATGGCATGGCCGCCGAAGCGGTTCAGCAAGCCGGGATAGGCTGCGGCGATGTCGGCCAGTACATCGCGGATATGCACGCCGGGGATGGAGCGGGCCGAGCCTTTGATCTCGCCATTGCCCGCCGGAGCAAAGGCGATGACGGGGCGGTGCAGGCGGTCTTTGACACGGGAGGCGAGGATGCCGATGACGCCTTGGTGCCAAGAGGCATCGAACAGGCAGAACCCGGCCAAATCCTGCGCCCGCTTGTTGGTGTCGAGGTTTTCCAGGATGTTGAAGGCGTCTAGCCGCATCTGGTCTTCGATTTCACGGCGGTCACGGTTGAGTTGGTCGAGTTGGCTCGCCATGAGCCGCGCCTCTGCTAAGTTTTCGCACAGCAGGCATTCGATGCCCACCGCCATATCTTCCATGCGGCCGGCGGCGTTCAGGCGCGGGCCGACAGCGAATCCCAAGTCGGCGGCGGTCACGGCGGTGGGTTTGCGTCCGGCCACTCCCAGCAAGGCCATAATGCCGGGCCGGGCTTGGGCTTGCCTCATGCGCTGCAAACCTTGATGCACCAAGATTCGGTTGACCCGATCCAAAGCCACCACGTCGGCCACGGTGCCTAGGGCAACCAAGTCCAACAATTGGCCCAGGTTGGGTTCGGCGATGCTTTGCGCCGCAAACCAGCCGATTTCCCGTAGCTTGGCCCGCAACGCCATCAGCACATAAAACATCACGCCCACGCCGGCCAATGCTTTACTGGGGAATTCGTCGCCGGGGAGATTCGGATTGACGATGGCATCGGCGTCCGGCAATTCCGCGCCGGGCAGATGGTGATCCGTGACCAAAATCTTCATCCCCAAAGCCTTCGCCGCCTGCACGCCTTCGATGCTGGAAATGCCGTTGTCTACGGTGATTAGCACATCCGGTCGATACTGCGCGGCGACCTGGACGATTTCCGGCGTCAAGCCATAGCCATATTCGAAGCGGTTCGGGACGATATAGGATACCTTTGCCGCTCCCATCGCCTTGAGTCCAAGCACACCAACCGCGCAACTCGTCGCCCCGTCGGCATCGAAATCGGCGACGATGAGCAGATTTTGGCGGGTTTGGATGGCCTTGATGAGATGGCCGACCAAAGCCTCCATGCCCGACAATAGCCAAGGCGAGGGCAGCTTGGCCAGTGTGCGCTCCAACTCCTCCGGCGCGACCAGGTTGCGGGCCAGATAGATGCGGCGCAGCAGGGGGGGGAGGTTGTTAAAATGGCCGGATTGGGCGGGTTCCGGACGGCGGATGATTTGTTTTTGGACGGGGTGGTGGGGCATGGAAACAATCTGGTTAGTACAAATAGGCGAGATGCAGATATAGTCTTATGAGTGCTTCAAAATATTGAGGGTCAAATCATCGGGTTTGCCTTCAAAATACTTTTGAAGTGCGGTTTTAAAAACTAGGTTGTCTTGGCTTGAATGACTAAATAATGTTATAGATGATCGAAATTTAAGATTATCAGGGTAATAAAAAATTTGTTCGATATTACGCCCTTCAACGTTGATGACCAATTGAGTACACTCTCTCAGTCTTGCCCCCAAGACAGCATGTTCTATGTAAGCAACTGCTTCTTGCAGGCTTGAAATTGAATACCTTTGTGCCGTCGCAGTACGACCTAGCCCCTTAATCTGGGGAAATATATACCACATCCAATGCCCATATTTCTGCCCTTGGTTTAGTTCCTTGATAACTTGTTCATAGACTTGATTTTGTGCTTCAACAAAGCGCTGTAGATTGTATATATCGTTCATGAGATGCATTGACCTTTGCAGAGAATGAAATTAACTAAAAATTACTGCCTAATAACCACAAAACTTGGGTCATTCTTCGAGTAAGCGACTGACCAAGTCCAACGAAGATTTGACGATTGTCTCAGAAATTGAAGGTGTATAATTACCGTTGCGCTTATATACAATAATGTTGATCTCTCTGATGTTATGGTTCGTCCCTCTTAGATGAAGTTCTCCAAAAGCAATCAACATGCAGATGAGCGATACCGCTCCCTTCAGCCCGCCATGTCCGCTGCCTAGAATCGGTAAATAGAGGCTCGTGAGACGATTATCTGCCATAATATGCTGAATTGATTCGATTGCCTGGAAAACGTAATGTGCGGCAGCATGCAGCCCCACATTCTTGCGTTGAGTGGTTACTGCTACCATGGCAACCCGTAAACGCGACGAAAGTGGCTGGTCTAAGAAAACGCATTTTCCAATGCCGTAGCTATGGCCAAATATTTTTAGCTTTTTCTCGACTTCCTCGCTTGGTTCATCGCGTAAAGCGTCTTTGACGAGTGCCTGAATAGTTGGGATACTATCTTTAAAATGGTATTGCATGAATGCGCCCAAGGCGCTTCGTGTATCATGAATGCAATCGTCATCGAAGAACTCGTTGGCAGGTAGCGCTATTAAGTGGTTTTCATCAGCAAAATTAAACTCTTCGATACGCCCAAAATTCACATTGATTGTTAGCGATCCAAGGCTAACGCTGTAACCATTTTCGATTTGCTGGACTCGATCTTTATCGGTGCCACTAATCGAGTGTATGAGTCGATTCGCATCTGTAGTTCTAAGATTTCCTAGAAACTGTGGGGGTAGTTTAGATTCATCAACAGTCGGGTCAGCGACATAAATCACTACTCTTTTTCCTGACCCCCAAAAAGCACCCAGTTCAGCAAGACACCATTTTGATTCAATAGATCGAGAGGTTGCCAAAAAAATACACATGCTGCATTGTTCAATTGCGGATCGAAGTCCCTCGGCAAGCGACTGTCCTAAAGATAGTTGTGATACATCCCATCGAGATACCCCTGAGCTGTCAAGTGCAAGGCAGAGAACAGAGTAAGCTGCCTCGTCTTCATGGCTATGGCTGATAAAAACTGGTGCTCCCATACAAGGCTACTCTCTAAATTGACTACAAGGGCAAAATAAAGTCAGGTCTTCACTATTGCATGTTTGAATTTAACAATTGCTTTGGTGAAATTACCCCGGCGTATTCGCCATGATAAACGCTTTCAATACCTCAACATCCGCATCCATGAATTCCAAGCGTTGCGGCAAGGATTCAATATTCTCCATCCCCACCGGGCGGTCTGGCGCACGGCCCAAAGCTTCCACGATAGTCGCCTGGAATTTGGCGGGCAGGGCGGTTTCCAGGCAGATCAGCGGCAGGTCGGGGCGGCACTGCTCAATTCCCACTTTTAATCCGTCGGCGGTGTGGGTATCGACCATGACGCCATAGTTTTGCCAGGTTTCGCGGATGGTGGCGAGTCGGTCGGCGTGGGTGCTCTTGCCGGAGGTGAAGCCTAAACTAGGCAGGTATTCCCAGTAGGGCGTTCCTTTGATGTCGAAAGCCCCGCCTTCGTCTACCTGCGCCCAGAACTCGCGCAGCTTGTCGGCGTCACGCTTCACCAAATCAAAGATGAAGCGCTCGAAGTTGGAAGCCTTGGAAATGTCCATGGACGGGCTGCTTGTGTGGAAGATGTGGGCGGTGCCGCGTGGGCGGTAGACGCCGGTCTTGAAGAATTCGTCCAACACATCGTTTTCGTTGGTGGCAAGGATTAGCTGGCCGATGGGCAGGCCCATTTGCTTGGCGATATGGCCGGCGCAGATATTGCCGAAATTGCCAGAAGGCACGGAGAATGCGACTTGCTCGTCATTGGAGCCGGTCGCGGCGAAATAGCCTTTGAAGTAGTAGACGATCTGCGCCGAAACCCGCGCCCAGTTGATGGAGTTGACCGTGCCGATTTTGTATTTGGCTTTAAAGACGTGGTCGTTGGAGACGGCTTTGACCAAGTCTTGGGCATCGTCGAACACCCCGCGCACCGCGATGTTGAAGATATTGGGATCTTGCAGCGAGTACATCTGCGCCGATTGGAAGGCCGACATTTTGCCGTGCGGCGAGAGCATGAACACGCGGATGCCGCGCTTGCCGCGCATGGCATATTCCGCCGCCGAGCCAGTGTCACCGGAAGTCGCACCCAGTATGTTCAACTCGTCATGTTGTTTATCCAGCGTGTATTCAAACAGATTGCCGAGCAATTGCATGGCCATGTCTTTGAAGGCCAAGGTCGGGCCGTTGGACAGTTCCAACAGGTGCAGGCCGGGTGCCAGGGTGCGCAGCGGGGCGATTTGCGTGGCGTTGGAATCGGCGCGGGCGTTGCGGTAGATTTCGGCGGTGTAGGTCTTGTCGGTGATGGCCTTGAGGTCGGCGGCGGGAATGTCGGTGGCAAATTTGGACAGTACTTCAAACGCCAGATCCGCATAGGATAGGTTGCGCCATTCATCCAGTTGTTCGCGGCTGACTTGCGGATATGCTTCCGGCAAATACAGCCCGCCGTCGGGGGCCAGTCCGCCTAGCAGGATTTCGGTGAAAGTTTTAGGCGTCGCCAGTCCGCGTGTGGAAATATATTTCATAGCTTGCTCTTAATCATTAAAATAGGGGTAACGTTTGCTATCCATCACAGCATGCGCCGTCGCCAATAGCCGGGTTCGCGGTGGCATTGCATGACCGCGATAATAATGCCTCGTCGCCGGGAATCGTCTGGACGCGCCCGGCCTTGACTTCGTCGCGGCGGCGACGCGCCTCATCAGCCCAAAGCTGTTGGATGTGGCCGTCTTCCGCCGGGTCGAGGCTTTCGACGAGGCGGTCGGCGAGCAATGCCCGCACCTCGCTAGGTAGATCCAAGACTGCTTCGGCTATTTGTTCGATAGTCAAGGGCATGGGAATGACTCCTGCAAATGGATTGGTTCTATGATATGCGGCCTAGATTATCGCTGGGCCTGCAAATCTCCACTAACTTTTGGAGATCATTTGAATCTAAAATTGTTTTTCCCTGCCAGTGATTATTTTCCGCCACTTGCCTCATAGCTTGTTTTAGCTCATTGGCCAAAACAAAGGGCTTTTGAAAGCTTTTCCTTTTTATGCCACATAGCCACCAATGTTCGTTGTTATGTATTATCTTAGTAACAAACTCAAATTTGGCTTGAGCTCCGGTGCGTCTCATTGTCAGGATGACCTTGCCCTCATAATCATGCGGCTCGTTATAGGCAAAGCCTATACGATAATAATCAATGGAATCATTATCATCGACTCTCAAATGTGGAATAACTTCTGTGTCAAATTCAATCTTCTCCGCAGGTGTGAAATCATTCTCCCATATAAACACGGGAAGCGAATCCGTTTCTTCTTTGGCAAACCATTCGGTAAAAGTTGGAACCGGCCCGTTTATAGGAGGGAGCGGTTTGTTACGATGCTGTTTTTCGTAAACAGCAAAAAGTCTATCGAATCTCTTGTCATTCCAAGCAACGACACGCTCATTGGCCCGCAAATTTGAAAGAATTTGCCTGTATTCCCGATAAAGATTGTCGTCTTCGATCATCACTGCCGTGTCGCGGCTCATAGAAAGTCCAACAGTTGTAAAATTGGAGCTGCCAATGATGACAATATTTGGCGAAACTAAATATACTTTCCAGTGAATTCTGTTGTGATACCTAAAATCAACAGCAAAGTCTAGCTTCGAATATTGGCTGGCAATTTCTTGGCAGTTTTTAAAAAACACTGGATCTGAGAAACAATTGATTGTACCGATTGTCAGATAAACTTCATTTCCGTTAGCGATTAACTTGTCTACCACTGGCTTTGTTTTCGAAGCAAAGGCG
Organism: uncultured Gammaproteobacteria bacterium; assembly: GCA_963753955.1. Lineage (GTDB taxonomy): Bacteria > Pseudomonadota > Gammaproteobacteria > Methylococcales > Methylococcaceae > Methylumidiphilus. Next base: position 123,541 of record CAVWEM010000020.1, on the reverse strand, counting down.
ACAGCAATATCTACCCTCGCATCTTTTATTGAGCAAAGAATGTTTTCTAAATTGTGGTCGGTTCCAAGTATTTCCATGGCACACCTCTGCTTGTGGCTTTTGTTTTCGCTCCCATGACCCAGCGCTCATCGTTATGCATTGGCGTTGTGGGAGCAGTGGAACCCCGAAGGGGTTCAAGCCATTAGCCGGGGGTTGAGCGAAGCGACACCCCCGGATGGCATGGGATATGGAATCTCGACCCTGGAAGAGTCGCAGTTTTTCCTACACGGATCAAGTTACCTTCAGAGGAAACGAATCATTCTCATCGTTTCGGAAGAGCGCCAAGATTCTTGGTCAGATTGCAGCGACCCCTTCGGGGTCGAATACTCCCTCTGACCTCAGCCGGGGGTGTCGCTTCACTCAACCCCCGGCTAATAGCTGGCAACCCTACGGGTTGCAAACAGGTATCCCGTGGCATCTGTAAAACGGTAAGCTTTCATGCGTGAAACTGCAATTCTCTGAAATTGGATGTTGGTCTCGTCATTGCCCCATGGGTTATGCCCGATTCACTGCTTCCCACCAACCGGCGTTTTGGAACCTTGCGCCGTCGCTTTGTGTTTCATAACCGTCTTGATGGATTTCTGCGCGGTCTTGCCCGTTTCCTTCAACGCAACCTGCGCCTCCGCATCGCCTTGCGCGGCGGCTTTGCCTAGCCATTGTGCGGCTTTGGTCAGGTCTTTGGCCACCCCTGAACCGTCGCGGTAGGCAAGCCCCAGGTTTTTCTGCGCTTGCGCATAGCCTTGCTCGGCGGCCTTGCGGAACCACTCGGCGGCTTGGGCTTTGTCTTGGGGAACGCCTTGGCCTTGCTGGTAAAGAAAGCCTAGGTTGTTTTGCGCTTGCGCAAGCCCTTGGTCGGCGGCTTTGCGGAACCACTGGGCGGCTAGCGCGTAGTCCTGCGTGACGCCTTTGCCTTCGTTGTAGGCCACCCCTAGGCTATATTGCCCCTTCGCGTCACCCAGTTCGGCGGCTTTGAGGAACCAATCGGCGGCTTGTGTGTAATCCTTGCGTTGATAAGCATCCTTGGCGTTTTGCAGCGCCGTTTGCGCCGTCACTGCGGGTTCTTCCGGTTGGACAGGCTGGGTGCAGGCGGCCAACCCGATTGCCAACACGAGAAAAACCACTCCTAAGCGCAGGGTTGATTGTCTTTTCATCTTGTCGTTACCTTATGTGTCAAATCAAGAATTTGTGTAGGTGGCCTTTTGGTGTTTATAAACCGGCTGGACTTCCTACAACGGAATGCCGCCGACAATTTCCAAGGGGATGCCGAGTGGCGGCGAGTAGTTGGGGGTTCATAGGTAGCCTTATTGTCCGGTTGGTCGGTTGGTGTTGCTTCCCACTGCTGGTAGTCAGTGGCCGATGGGTGTAAAGGCGTTATGATGTGAAAAAATCTAACTGTCCTTTTGCTTTCGGCAACTCACACGCACATTTTAAGAATCCGATGTTTTGCTCTTTTAATAGCTCGGCATACCTGTCATCTGGAGAAACAATGATATATTTTCCCTGTTTGCAATAGGTTTTGTATGTCTGGATTTGTCTGATGACTTCGCCAATAGATTTAATTGATGTCTTTGCTTCAAAAAATAACGAATGCCTGTGGTCATAAACATCCCATTTTGGTGAATAGTTGCCTGAATAGCCAAGCTCAGGAACATTACATATTACCTTCATATCAATAAACCCTACAAGATAATCATTCCGTCCTTGAATAATAGGCCTCTCCCATACTTTTTCAATTACTGTTACCAGCTTCTGCGGCAACAAACCAAGGTTGCCCCACGATTCCAGTTTCTCCATATTCCTCTCAAGTTCCTTGATTTTTTTCTGTTCATCCCGAAGGTTATCCTTTGATGGAAAAAATCGCGGGGGGAGTAACGAAGAAGCTGGACTTCTTTCGTTATTTTTTGGAGAATTTAATTGTCTCTCAACTGAAGATTGCGCATTTTTAAGCTCCCAATCTAGCTGTTTTTTCGTCTCGACAAGTGTTTTTTTGGCTCCATTTTCGACATCCTGAATATTTTGTGAATTCCAGTCTCGCGGAAAAAATTGCGGGGCTATCTGGGCAATATTGGCATCCAATCAAAACAAAATAGCATCATGCGCTGATGTCCCCAAGTCATCATCCTTAAATCCTAATTTTTCTTGCAATGTGTTTGCCCTGCTTTTCTTTATACTCATTTTCGGTTGCCTTTTGCCTGCCAGTCCGCCGCTTATCGGAAACAAGTTGCTATGGTTATTTCACCAAAGCCTGTGGAAAATTCGGACTTTGCGGATTGACCTCCACGCTGCGTTGCGCGGGATTGACGATCAAGTCCATGTCCTCCATTGGCACGGCCCCTAGCAACACATCATCGCCTAATACCAAGGCACCGACGAAACAACTGCGGTTTTCAAACCATACCCGCACCGGCCCGACATAGGGAACCAAGGCGCGGCGACCGTCAGCGACGGTCACTTCGCGTTGTTCAACTTCCTCCAATTGCAGTTGCACCCGCACATGCTCGGGGATGCACAGGATCAGCGCTCCGGTGTCGACCATCGCCCGCGCTTTGAGCTTGCCTAGATTAGGCAGCCTGGGGTTAGACAATTCAATGTCGGCGTGAGCATAACCCATGGCTTATCCCAAAGTCTCCAACCGAATCCGCTTCACCGGCTTGTTGATGCTGTCCAGCGCCTCAATTTGGGCGATTGCGGCATTCACCTCGCTCTCCCGTGTCTTCTGGGTGAGCAGGATGATCGGCAAATGGGTTTCGCCGTCCAGCGGCTCTTTCTGCAGGATGGCTTCTATGCTGATGCGGTGGTTGGCGAGGATGCGGGTCACGTCGGCCAACACACCGGGTTTGTCCTCGCCGGACAGGCGCAGGTAATAGGCGGTCTCGACTGCGTCCATGGACAGCACGGGGATGTCGGAGATGGACTCCGGCTGGAAGGCCAGATGCGGCACACGGTTCTCCGGGTCGGAGGTGAGCGTCCTGACCACATCGACGATGTCCGCCACCACGGCGGAGGCGGTGGGTTCGGCGCCGGCCCCCGCGCCGTAATACAGCGTTGGCCCTACCGCGTCGCCTTTCACCAGCACGGCGTTCATCACCCCGTCCACATTGGCGATCAGGCGGCGCTCGGGGATCAGCGTCGGGTGGACGCGCAGTTCCACGCCATGCTCCGCCCGCCGGGCGATGCCGAGCAGCTTGATGCGATAGCCCAGCGCTTCGGCGTAAGCCACATCCAGGCGGGTGATGCCGGTGATGCCTTCGATGTACACCTTGTCGAATTGCAGCGGGATACCGAAGGCGATGGAAGCGAGGATGGTGAGCTTGTGGGCCGCATCCACGCCTTCCACGTCAAACGTCGGGTCGGCCTCGGCGTAGCCTTTGGCCTGGGCTTCTTTCAGCACGTCGGCGAAGTCCCGGCCTTTGTCGCGCATTTCGCTGAGGATGAAATTGCAGGTGCCATTGATGATGCCGGCCACCCATTCGATCTTGTTGCCGGTCAGCCCTTCGCGCAGAGCCTTGATGATGGGGATGCCGCCGGCCACCGCCGCCTCGAAGGCCACCATCAGCCCCTTCTCGCTGGCCTTGGCGAAAATCTCGTTGCCATGCTTGGCAATCAACGCCTTGTTGGCGGTGACCACATGCTTGCCATTGGCCAGGGCTGCGAGAATCATATTCTTGGCTGGCTGCTCGCCGCCGATGAGTTCAATCACGATATCGACTTCCGGGTCGTTGACGACCTCGAAGCCGTCCTCGGTCAAGGGCAGGCCGGTGGTGTCGCAGTTGCATACGCCACGGGCTGCCGCACGGTAAATCTGGATCTCCCGTCCGGCCCTGCGGCTGATCTCGAAGGCATTGCGACGCAACACAGTGACGGTGCCGCCGCCGACGGTGCCCAATCCGAGCATACCAATTTTTACGGGTTTCAAAACGCTATTCTCCTATACCGAGTTATCTTTGCGGAACATATTGCGGACGCCGCGCATCGCCTGGCGGGTGCGGTGTTCGTTTTCGATCAGGCTGAAGCGCACATGGTCGTCGCCAAATTCGCCGAAGCCGATGCCGGGCGACACGGCGACTTTGGCGTCCAGCAGCATTTTCTTGGCGAATTCCAAGGAACCCAGCTCGCGGTATTGCTCAGGGATAGGTGTCCAGACAAACATCGTCGCCTTGGGTTTTTCCACTGCCCAGCCGATGTCGTTCAGCCCCTTGCACAGCACGTCGCGGCGTTGGCGATACATGTCGCAGATTTCCGCCACGCAGTTTTGCGGGCCTTCCAAGGCAGTGATGGCCGCCACCTGGATGGGCGTGAACGTGCCGTAGTCCAGATAGGATTTGATGCGTCCCAAGGCCGCGACCAGCTCGCGGTTGCCGCACATGAAGCCGACGCGCCAGCCGGGCATGTTGTAGCTCTTCGACAGGGTGAAGAATTCCACCGCCACGTCCATGGCCCCCGGCACTTGCAAGATGGACGGGGCTTTGTAGCCGTCGAAGACTAAGTCGGCGTAGGCCAGGTCATGCACCACCCAGATCTTATACTCGCGGGCCATTTGCACGACTTTTTCAAAAAACTCTAGTTCCACGCATTGGGTGGTGGGATTGCCGGGGAAATTGAGGATCAACATCTTGGGCTTGGGCCAAGACAGCTTGATCGCCTGTTCCAATTCGGCAAAAAAGTCCACGCCCGCGACCATCGGCACATGGCGCACATCCGCGCCAGCCAAGACGCACCCGTAGGGGTGGATGGGATAGGCCGGATTGGGTACCAGCACTGCGTCGCCCGGCCCCAAGGTGGCAAACATCAGATGTGCCAAGCCTTCCTTAGAACCAATCGTGGCGATGGCTTGGCTGTCCGGATCCAGCTCCACGCCGTAGCGGCCCAGATACCAATTGCAGATCGCCTTGCGCAGGCGAAGTATGCCCTTGGAGACCGAATAGCGGTGGGCCGTGGGCTTTTGGGCCACTTCCACCAGCTTGTCGACGATATGCTGCGGGGTGGGCCGGTCGGGGTTGCCCATGCCGAAGTCGATGATGTCTTCCCCTTGGGCGCGTTCCTTGGCCTTCAAGTCATTGACGATGTTGAATACATAGGGGGGCAGGCGTTTGATGCGTTGAAACTCTTCCATCCAGAGGCTCTTGTGGGCTGTGTTTGAGGGTGCAGGCGGCGCTGACGCGCAGGCCATCGATTATCAATTAAGTTAAAGCCGTTAAAAGTACTGTCGTGGCGGGCAACTGTCAACGAATGATGCGGATGGGCGGCTGTGAATGGAGGCTGCGGCGGTGCGGACAAAGCCTCTGGCAACTGAAAGCCGCGTTGGAAGCCCCGCCTTCTGCAGGATGTCTACCATGGCTCGCTCTCTTGAACGCGAAAATCTGGTATCTTTGCCCCCTGGGTCATGTGAGACGACATTCAAGGAACCGATTCGATGATTGAGCCTACCGCAACCTTGCAGATCCGTTTGCTCCTGCCCGCCAGTTTGGTGTTGGCGGTGACGGTGATCGGGACGTTGGGCTATGTCTGGCTGGGGCGGGAGCAGGGGGCGACCTGGCTGGATGCCTTGTTCATGACGGTGACCACCATCACCACCATCGGCTATGGGGAGATTGTCCATCTCGATAGCGCGGGGCGGATTTTTACCATGTTCATCGCCATCTTCGGCATCGGTAGCCTGTTTTACAGCCTCACCGTGGTGATGGATTACCTGGTCTCAAGCCGCATGGTCGATCCTTTGGGAGAAAAAAAAATGCAGCGTGAAATTGACAAACTCAAGGCCCACATCATCATCGCCGGCCTGGGGCGCGTGGGCAAACAGGCTGCCGCCGAATTGCACGAATCTAAGATCCCGGTTGCCGTCATTGATCCGCGCCCCGAGGCCCAACATTACGCCCATCAGCATGGCTACCTGCATATCCTGGGCGACGCCAGCGATGACGAGATGTTGTTGAAGGCGGGCATCGAACGGGCCAAAGGTTTGGTCGTCACCACGGGTGACGACGCCAATAATTTGTACATCGTCCTGTCGGCCCGCGTGTTGAAAGCCGACTTGTACATCGTCTCCCGCGCCGTGGACGACAGTAGCATCCCGAAACTGGTGAGGGCCGGAGCGAACCGGGCGATCAGTCCTTATGCCATCGGCGGACGCCGTTTGGCGCATTTGATCCTCAGCCCCGAAGTCGTCGATTTTTTCGACACGGTGATCCGCCGCGACGAGGAAAGCCTGAACCTGGAAGGCATCAAGGTGGCCCCGGAGTCCAGGGTCGTCGGGCAAAGCCTCTCCTCGCTGGAGGTTGAGGAAAAGACCGGCGCGAGCATCCTGGTGATCTTGCGCGACAAAAACGTCTTGCCCAACCCCGATCCGGAAACGGTCTTATGCGCGGGGGATCAGTTGCTGGCCCTGGGCACGGTCGAGGAACTAGATGCGCTGGAAGCGATGATTTCAGCTTGAAAGCCCTCTCACCCCCTCTCCCGCAGGGAGAGGGGCGAAAAAATGCGACAGTGGATCAAGCGATGGCAGGCAAACAAAAACTGGTGGTGGCTATTTCCTCACGGGCTTTGTTCGACCTGGACGATTCCCATCACATCTTTGAGCGCGAGGGCAGGGAAGCTTATTGCCACCACCAAGTCGAACACGAGGAGGAGATTCTCCAGCCTGGCGTTGCCTTCCCTTTGGTACAAAAGCTACTGGCGATCAACAATGCCTTGCCGCAGCCTTTGGTGGAAGTCATCTTGCTATCCCGCAATAGCGCGGACACCGGACTACGCATTTTCAATTCCATCGCGCATTACCGGCTCGACATCTGTCGCGCCGTCTTCACCAGCGGCGAGTCGCCTTTCGTATACATCGCCCCGTTTGGCGCCCATCTGTTCCTGTCCGCCAATGCCGAAGATGTGGTCATGGCGCTGGATGCGGGTTACGCGGCGGCGACGATTTATTCGTCCAGCACCAGCGCCAATGCTTCGGAACAGTTGCGGATTGCCTTCGATGGCGACGCCGTGCTGTTCTCCGACGAGTCCGAGCAAATCTATCAAACGCAAGGCTTGGCGGCATTCACCGAAAACGAAAAAGCCGCCGCCAGGAAACCCCTGTCCGGCGGGCCGTTCAAGGATTTCCTCGCCGCCCTGCACCATATTCAGACCCAGTTCGAGGCCAACGCTTCGCCCATCCGCACCGCTTTGGTGACGGCGCGTGGCGCGCCGACCCACGAGCGCGTGGTGCGTACCTTGCGCGCCTGGAATATCCGCATTGACGAGGCGCTATTTCTCGGCGGCATGGAAAAAGGCCAGTTCCTTCGCGCCTTTGGTGCGGACATCTTCTTCGACGACCAGAAAGGCCATTGCGAATCCGCCAGCCGACATGTCGCCACCGGGCATGTGCCACATGGGGTGGCGAACCGTTGAGCCTTATTGCTCCCGCTTCCCTTCCTCGATCATGTTGGTGACCAACAGCCCCGCGAAGCCAGCCAGGGAGCCGTTGACGAAGATCCAGAACGGCAATGTGCGCAAACCCATGCCTGGCAGCTTGGCCCCGGCCAACAGGGAAAAGGCGGCGGCGGCCAAGGCCGAAAGCACCGTGCCGAGTGCGCCCACATTGAAGCCATAGAAGAATCCGCGCTCCCCGGCGATGCGGGCGGAGACGTAGCCGGAGATGAAGCAGGTGGCGACACCGAGCATTTGGCTCACGGCGAACATGGCGTCGCCTTCGCCCATGTCCAAGCTGCTTTTCAGCAACGGCAAGATCATGATATGGATGAAATAAATTAGGGCGAAAACCGCCGTGCCGATGATGATCGCTTTGGGATTGGTGTTATTCATGGGTCAGTCCCGGTCAGGGGGATGTCGGGTAAAAAGCTGGATACTTGATGGACTCCGTTTTTAATCTCCTCTAATCCTTTCTATCGAGCATCCGTTCCAAGGTTTCCGGCCGGCTTAGCAATTCAGCGGACTTCCACAGCATGAGGCGGCGTCCGCCCCGGTAAAACTGGGCGAATTCCACCCCGTCTTCATTGACTGCCGGGTCGGGTTGGCGCAGCAAGACCACATAGCACTGGCGGTGGGTGTACATCCACGTCAGCAGATCCCCTTTCGTGTCGATTACGACGAGGGGTTGCCGTAAGCGCCCGAGGAAATTGAAATCGCCATGGTATTCCCGCCAATGGGCGATAGGCACGCCTTGGCTATCCACGACGGCCAACCGCTCGGCAAAAGCTTGCAGGGAATAATATTGCCAACCGGCCAGGCGAAAAACCAGATGGAGGGTGAGCATCAAGCCGAGCATCGCCAAGGCCAAGACGCGCACGTCTGCCGTCGGGTCGGCGGGACACCAGGACAACACGGCAAGCCCCAGTCCTAGCAGGATCAGCTTCGCCACCAACGGGGTTTTCGCGGCGATATCCGCCATCTCGTTGTTGGCAGAACCCTGGCCCAGCGGCAATAGTAGCAAGGCGAGGCCAAACAAGGCCAGCAGCAGGCCGGCAGGAAGATGGTCGCGGCGGGTGAGGGTCGGGCGGGCCTGGCTCAGGGCGCGGGCCGCGAACAAGGCCATTGCCGGGAAGATGGGCAACAGGTAATGGATGCGTTTGCCGCTAATCAAGGAAAAAACCGCCAGCACGGACAAACCCTGCGTGGCGCAGAAGCGCAGCCCCCAATCCAGCCCCAGGCCCTTCGTCGAGCGCCACAGTGGCAGCCAGAATGTCCACGGTAGCCATAATGCCGGCAACAGAGCAAAGTACCACCAGAACGGCTGTGGGTGGGCGAAGGCATTGCTGAGGCGTCCGGCGGTCTGGCTCCAGAAAATTGCCTTCAGGTATTCATCTCCTCCGGCGAAACCGGCGGGTACGGCCCAAGCCAAGGCAAGAAGCGCCCCCAACAAAATCGACACCAGCATGGGACCATACCAGCGTCCCCATCGCGGCTTTGGCTTCAGCCAGCAGGGTACGAACAGGGCCGGTGGCAGGATCAGGATTAAAATCACCGGCCCTTTGGATAACATGCCGCCGGTGATGGCCAATGCAGCCAAACCCCAGCCCAAACTGGATTCGCCATGTGCGGCACGTATGATCCCGTTCAGACCTAGCAGGGTGAAAAGCGTCACTATCATGTCGTAGAGGGTGAGCGATGTCCACAGCGCCCATACCGGCGTCGCCAGCAGAATTAATGGGGCCAGTCTGGCGCTAGTCTCGTCGTCTGGCCAGCAAGCGCCGGGCCAGCTTGGCGGTCAGCACCAAGTTGCCCAAGGCGAACAAGGGCGCGACCAGACGGGCGCTCCATTCGCTGACCCCGAACACCCACCACAGCAGGTGGATGCACCATTGCAACAACGGCGGTTTGTGGCTGTATGGCTGGCCGTTCAAATAAGGCACAAGGAAATGCCCGCGTTGCCACATCTCCCAAGCCACGGACACAACGCGGGTTTCGTCCACGGGCGTCAACGGACGCAGCGACAGCCCCATCAGCACCAAGGCCAGCCAAATTAGAAAATAATCTTTCAGGAAAAAGCGTGATTGCATGTCAAGCAAAGTCAATTTCGACTTTTTTGAAGAAGTTGTTGATTAAGCCGCTTGCGCTCAGTTCTTCGTGGTTTTGCGGAACAACGCATATTTCCCCCACCGATTGGTTTCCACTTTGAATGGAATGTTCTTGAATGCCGGATTGTCGCAGATTGCTTGCCAGTTTATTGCGGTATCCTCAAGGCGCAGGCGTAGCAGGCGGTTTTTCGTTTTGAATCTACGGAGTAACGCTCACCTTCGGCGATGAATAGGCGCGCGGCTTGCCTAGCCTAAAGACGCAAGTCCTTCAACATCCAATGCAAAGCAAGCCATGCGTTCCTCCCCGTCATCGCGCCAACGCCGCAGCCACCCGCAAGACATCCACCCCGGCACCCGCCCGCACCGCGTTCTCGCTGATATGCCGCCGCCACAAGCGGCCACCCGGCGCGCCATGGAACAGACCGAGGATATGCCGTGAAATGGACTGCAAGCGCACACCCCGAGCCAGTTCCCGCTCCACATAGGGCAAGAAAGCCTCCAGAACCTCATGCCTGCTGGGAACCAAATGCCCATCACCAAACAGCAGACGATCAGCCTGGGCCAGCAGATAGGGATTGTGGTAGGCCGCGCGGCCCAGCATCACGCCGTCGAAATCTTGTAAATGCCCTATGCCCTCTTCCAAGGTCTGGATACCGCCATTCAAGACAATTTCAAGCTCTGGAAAATCTTGCTTGATTTGCCTGACCATGTCGTAGCGCAACGGCGGAATCTCCCGGTTCTCCTTGGGCGACAAGCCTTTCAGCCATGCCTTGCGGGCGTGGATGATAAAAGTCCCGCAACCTGCCGCCGCCACGGCACGGACAAAACCGGCCAACTCCTCGTAGGAATCCCGCTCGTCGATGCCGATGCGGGTCTTCACCGTCACCGGGATGGCGACGGCCTCGCGCATCGCCGCCACGCATTCGGCCACCCATTCCGGCTCCGCCATCAGGCAAGCCCCAAAGCGCCCGTTTTGCACCCGGTCGCTGGGGCAGCCCACATTCAGGTTCAGCTCGTCGTAGCCCAAACCCTCCGCGATGCGGGCGCATTCGGCCAAGGCCAAAGGATCGCTGCCGCCCAATTGCAAGGCCACCGGGTGTTCGGCGGGATCGTACGCCATCAAGCGTTCCCGATCCCCACGCAACACCGCGCCGGTGGTGATCATTTCGGTGTAGAGGAAAACTCGCCTGGAAATTAACCGCAGGAAAAAGCGGAAATGCCGATCTGTCCATTCCAGCATGGGGGCCAGGCAGAGGCGGTGTGTGCCGTCGGATGGATTCACCGTCTTACAATCCGCCACCGCCCACCGGGCATTCGCCCAGGTAGCTCGCGTAAATCTTGTTGCGCATTTCGATTTTGTCGGTTTCGCCCAAGTTGACGTCGAGGAAACCTTCCAGGGTGGTGGCAGTGTAGGCAAGCTCTCCATGGCCTTTGATACCTAGAGTGCCCGCGCAACTCACTTCAAATTTCAAGGTGTTGCCGGAGTATTGCTTGTCCGGGAAGTCGCAGCCGGTGGTACCGGATGAACCCATGCCGAGCAACAACTGGGCGGGATTTTTCGCATCGCTTGCGGTCAGGCATTGGGTGAGTTCGAAGGGCTGCGGTTTCCAATCCGGCGATGCCTCCACCCTAGACTCCAGCGCTATTTTCCACAGCCCAGGCCGGATGTCCTCCGCCTGGACGATGCCAGTCAGAGCGAGCAGGCTAACCGCCACCATTGGCTGGATTTTCTTCATCGGTGTCTCCGCTGGGTTGGAAGGTTGGGGCGGTGAAGGCTGTCCCCGTCGAACAGGGTGATCCGTCACCCCTCGGTCATCCCCGCCACCAAGGGCACAAACACCACCGGCTCGATGTTTTCCACTTGGTTACCCGCTTCAGTTCGGGTGATGCGTTGCAAGGTTTGATCACGGCCATCGCCTATCGGGATGACAAGGATTCCGCCGAGGGCGAGTTGGTCGAGCAGCGCCTGCGGCACTTCGGCGGGTGCGGCGGTGACGATGATACCGTCGTAGGGGGCATATTCTTCCCAACCCCAGCCACCATCGCTATGCCGCATCCGCACATTGCGCAGATGCAGGTCTTGCAGGCACCGGCGGGCGCGTTGTTGCAAAGGGTAGATGCGCTCCACCGTGTAAACCATCTTCACCAACTGGGCCAACACGGCAGTCTGGTAGCCGGAGCCGGTGCCGATTTCCAGCACTTTGTCCACCGGCCCCTTGGACAGCAGCAACTCGGTCATGCGGGCGACGATGTAAGGTTGGGAGATGGTCTGGTTGTACCCGATGGGTAGCGGCATATCTTCGTAGGCGCGGCTTCCCAAGGCTTCCTCGACAAAGATGTGGCGAGGGGTTTCCAGCATGACATCCAGCACGGCCTGATTTTTGATTCGCTGCTCGCGCAGGCGGGCAATCATACGCTCACGGGTGCGGCGCGAGGTCATTCCTATGCCCTCGAAGCGCTGCCTCATTCCGCCATACCTCCCTCGGGCAGCCAGGCAGCGAGCCTGTCCAAACTGTCGTAACGGGTCAGGTCGATCTGCAAGGGGGTGACAGAGACATAGCCTTCGCGCACGGCATGGAAGTCGGTGCGAGGGCCGGCATCTTGTTCCGGGCCTGCCGCGCCAACCCAGAAGATTTCCCGGCCTCGGGGATCGTGACCGCGCACCACCGGCTCGGCCTTGTGGCGCTGGCCCAGGCGGGTGGATTTGAAACCCCTGATCTGATCCAGCGGTAGGTCAGGGACGTTGACATTGAGGATGGTATCAGCCGGAAGGGGATGGCGGCGGATATTTTGCAACAGGCGCACGGCAATTTGCGCAGCGGCCTCAAAGTGAATCGGGTTGACGCCGCCCAAGGAGATGGCCACTGCCGGGCAGCCCGAGGAAGCGGCCCTCGGTGGCGGCCGCGACGGTACCGGAATAGATCACATCGTCACCCAGATTGGCACCGTGGTTGATGCCGGCGAAAACCATGTCCGGTTCGCGTTCCAGCAGGCCGGTGATCGCCAGATGCACACAGTCCGTCGGCGTCCCGTCCACTTTGATGAAACCCCCGGCAGTCTTGATGGCATGAAGCGGGCGGTCCAAGGTCAGGGAATTGCTGGCACCGCTGCGGTTGCGTTCCGGGGCCACCACGGTGATATCGGCATATTCTCTAAGCGCGTCGGCCAATGCGATGAGTCCTGGGGCGGAATAACCGTCGTCGTTGCTGAGGAGTATGTGCATCTTGCTTGGGTTGTGCCTTGCGATTCTGGGCGGTGGCCTTGATTTTAGCATTTTCGCCGTTGTCCGTGGGGACATGCCCATTCCCGGCTATAATGCCGCCATGCGCAAACCCGTCCATCTCCCGAAAAAAAACAGGCCCACGCCTGCTTTGTCAGACGACGATAGCCGTTTGTTCCGCGAAACCGTGGGACACGTCAACCCGGTGGTTTGCGACCGTATCCAGCCGGAAAGAAAACTGCCCAAGCCTCATCCCCGCCGGCGGGCGCAGGAGATGGATTGGTCGGACACTACCCCTGCCGATATTTCTCTGTTGGCGATGGGCGATGTGGTGTGCTTCATGGCTCCCGGCCTGCAAAAGCGGGTGTTGCGCCGACTGCGGGCGGGCGAGTTTGGCGTGGATGCGGAGTTGGACTTGCACGGGCTGACCGTGGACGAGGCAAAGCGGCGGTTGGGCGGCTTTTTGCGAGCCTGCCTGGCAGACGGCTGTCGTTGCCTTCATCTGATCCACGGCAAGGGCTACCGTTCCGAGGGGGATTATCCCATCCTGAAGAACCGCATCAATCTCTGGCTCAGGCAGCATCCCGACGTGCTGGCTTTTTGCACAGCCAAACCGGCGGAAGGCGGCACCGGGGCTGTGTATGTGTTACTGCGCGATGTGCGCAGGCGCGAGGACTTTCCTTTTTAAGCTGTCCGCCTTGCCCGAAGACTCGCGGCGGGCTAGCATTCCGTATTTGCCGATGGATTCCGGCTGTCGCTTCATCACTACAAAAATAAGGGTCCGATTATGAATGTTGACGCGCTCGATACCCTGGAAACCATGGTCAAGAAAGTTCTGGCCTGGCCTTTCTACAAACATTTTGACAACCAGTCCGCGCTGGCGCAACGGCTGATCGTGGTGGCCTCCCTGGCCAGTTGGACGACGATCATCCTGGCGTTCCTGTATTTCTTCATCAACCCCATCGTCGCCTACGGTTCCCTGGCCAGCATTGTGGCAGGCTTGGCCACCGGCCTTGGCGCGTTACCGGCCTTGTTTTTCAAGGAAGTCAAGCAGCGCACCCTGTACATCATGCTGGGCGGGGCGGCGGGGGTCATGCTGGCGGCGACGGCGTTTTCGCTAGTGGTGCCGGGCATCCAGTACGGCAACCAGATCTGGCCGGGGAAAGGCATTTTCGTGGTCGCCGTCGGCATGATGGTGGGCGCGTTGTTTCTGGAACTGGCCGACCGTTACCTTCCCCATAATCATTTCATCGAGCAAAGCTCGGAACTGGTCAGCTCCCTGCGCAAGATCTGGCTCTTCATCACCGCTATCACCCTGCACAACTTCCCTGAAGGCATGGCGGTGGGAGTCAGCTTTGGCTCGGGCGACTGGCACAACGGCCTGGCCATCGCCTTCGCCGTTGGTTTGCAGAATATCCCGGAAGGCTTGGCCGTGGCTTTGCCCTTGGTAGGGTTGGGCTACAGCCGCAAGCAGGCGCTGCTCATCGCCACCTTGACCGGACTGGTCGAACCCATCGGCGGTTTCCTTGGCGTCGCAGCCGTCACGGTGTTCTTCCCGCTGCTGCCCATCGGCATGGCCTTCGCCGCCGGCGCGATGCTGTTCGTCATCACCGACGACATCATTCCCGAGACCCAGTCCAAGGGCAAGGCCCGTTCCGCCACCTTCGCGGTGATGGTCGGCTTCGTCATCATGATGATGCTGGACAATATGCTGGGTGGTGGCCCGACAACCGGCAGCAAAGTGCTACCGCCGTCGGCGCCAGTGCAAGCCGTTTCGCCCGGCGGCTGGCAGTAACTCCATGTCCTGCCTGCTGTCCATTGATTGGCCTAGTTTGCTGGCAAAGGCCAGGCCCTCACAGGCGTTGACCCAATGGGCCACGGTCTCGGCCAGCAGCTTTGGCCTGATTGCCGCTGCCGAAATCGGCGACAAGAGCCAACTGGTGTGCATGACCCTGGCGGCGAGGCACAAAACCTTGCCGGTGGTGCTGGGGGCGAGCGCCGCCTTTGCCTTGCTCAATCTCGCCGCCGTACTGTTTGGCGCGGCGGCGGCGCGTTGGGTGCCGGAATGGGCGGTGGGGACAGCGGTGGTAGTGTTGTTCACCGGTTTTGGCCTGCGCGCCTTGCTGACTCAGCAGGAAGACGAAGACGGCGAATTGAAAGAGAAAAGCGGGCACGGTGTGTTCGTGACGACCTTCCTGTTGATTTTCACCGCCGAATTCGGCGACAAAACCCAACTGGCTGTGGCCGGGCTGGGCGCATCCCTGCCACCCATACCTGTCTGGTTGGGCGGAACCTTGGCCTTGTCGATGACTTCGATGCTGGGCGTGTGGACCGGGCGAGCCTTGCTGCGGCGCATGCCCTTGCACTGGCTGCACCGGTTAAGCGGGGTTTTGTTTCTGGGCTTTGCCGCCTATGCCGCTTGGCGCTTGTTGCCAGAAAATCCGGCTGGCCGGCTGCTTGATTATTTCGAAATCCTCTATCAGCGTGGTAGATATCGATAATCCATGGAAAAAATCGCCTGTCTTTCATGCTTTTAGGCTATACTGCCACATCTTCCCGCCGGCCTATCGGCGCTTTCCTCCCTCGCGGTTACATTCCCCAAGCGGCGAACCCGTTGCGTTGCCCCTCCGTCTGGATCGGCCCGGAAACCATTCCGGCAGGCGCGTTTTACTTTTTATCCAAGGTGATTAATGTCTTTTCCCCAACTCGGCCTGAGTGCCGAACTGCTGCGCGCCGTTTCCGACCAAGGCTACGAACGTCCCACCCCGGTGCAAAAACAAGCCATTCCCGTCGTGCTGGCAGGCAAGGACTTGCTGGCCGGGGCGCAAACCGGCACCGGCAAGACCGCTGGTTTTACCCTGCCGTTGCTGCAACTGCTCAACGAAACCCCGACCGCCCCCGGCGCGAAACGCATGGTGCGGGCGCTAGTGTTGACACCCACCCGCGAGCTGGCGGCCCAGATCCATGAAAGCGTGGTGACTTACGGCAAATACCTGCCCCTGCGCTCCGCCGTGGTGTTCGGGGGAGTGGGCATCAGCCCGCAAATTGACCGCCTGCGCAAAGGCATGGACATCCTAGTGGCGACGCCGGGGCGGCTGCTGGATCTGGTCGGCCAGCGGGCGCTGGATCTTTCCCGTGTGGAAATCCTGGTGTTGGACGAGGCCGACCGCATGTTGGACATGGGCTTCATCCACGATGTGCGTAGGATCATCAAGCTGCTTCCCCACAAGCGGCAGAACCTGCTGTTCTCCGCCACCTTCTCCGACGAGATCCGCAGCCTGTCTAGCCAGATTCTCCATGCGCCGGTGGAAGTCGAAGTCGCCCGCCGCAACGCGGCAGCCGAGTTAGTCAGCCAGGTCGTTTATGTGGTCGAAAAGGATCGCAAGCGCGAACTGCTCTCCTACCTAGTGGGCAGCGGCCAATGGAAACAAGTGCTGGTGTTCGTGCGCACCAAGCATGGCGCTGACCGGCTAGCCCGGCAGTTGGAACACGACGGCATCGACACTGGCGTGCTACACGGCAACAAGAGCCAAGGGGCCCGCACGCTGGCTCTGGCAAATTTCAAGAACGGCAAGATAGCGGTGTTGGTGGCGACCGACATCGCCGCACGCGGGCTGGATATCGACCAGTTGCCCCATGTGGTCAACTTCGAACTGCCCAATGTGCCGGAAGACTATATCCATCGCATCGGACGCACCGGTCGGGCCGGTGCCACAGGCGAGGCCTTGTCCCTAGTTTGCCAAGAAGAGATAAAACTGCTGACCGCCATCGAGCGGCTGCTGAAGAAGGACATTGCCAGAGTCGTCGCGCCAGGTTTCGAGACGAACTTCTCACTGGACACACGCAACCCCAACCCGCCCCGCGTGGCCTCGCCGCGCAACGCCCGCCGCACAAGCGAGAGCGCGCCACGCCGCAACCCCCAGGCCGCACCCGCACGGGGACGCGGCAACGATTCCGGCGGCAGACAAGGGCGACGCTAACGCCTCATTACCCGGCAGGTGGTTTCCACCTACCGGATAATGCCCTTCGGCGCATACCCGGATCAGAGCGGGACAGACTTATTTTGCCGGGCGTTGCGACGCCCTGCGTTCTTCCGCAGGGATAAAACCGGCTTATTCAGCGGCAGGGGCTGCTTTCTCAATTGCCTGCCCCATGCAACTCATGATGTGATCGGTCACAGTATTCGCGGCGGCATAGGCTTCCTTGACGCCCCCGAATACATCCTGGTACTCCTTAACAGCCCGCTCTAACTCAGCAGGTGATTTGACGGCAGCAAACTTGGTGAATGCGGCAAAGTAGCGTTCGCGTTTGGGGTCGCCTGGAATCGCTGGAGCGTCTTGCGAAATGTTCGCAACCACGCATTCGGCGATGTCTTCGGGTTTTAGCTTGTAATCCTTCAAATCGGAATCGTCCTTGAATTTTTCAGTGAGAATCTGTTTGAGATCCTGTTGTTGCTTGCTATTGCCGCAAGCGTAAAGCAGCAAGGCGGCAACCAAAACGGTCATAATTTTCTTCATCGAATCAACCTAGATGGACATTATTATCAAGTGAACGGCAGCGGAGACCTGCGTTTGTCGCCCTTTGTGCCGCAGCAAGAGCCATGGGTCGGCCAACAATGGCAAAGCCTTTGCTATGACTCGCCGACTCAAGGGCTGTTCCCTGAAGATGGCCGAAAGTGTCCGCAAGTCCGCCGAAAAGCTGTTTATTATGCAGGCTAACCCTCCTTGCTTACCAGCGCAGATAGAGTGTACCGGCAATTCTTAGCCGAATTGCCGTGAAATTCCTGCCTATCCTCAAAAAGCGGGAAGGAACTTGCTTTTAATGCCCCAGTCATAGGAACAGTTCCTCCTCTGGACTCTTCGCGCAAGACTGCGAGTGACCCGCCGATTGGCGGGTCTTTTTTTGGGTAACCCCAGATCATCAAAGGCATAAAAAAGACCCCCGCCGGTTTCCCGGAGGGGGTCTTCGCGCTGGGCGGCCGCGCCCGCAGGCGCGGCCGCGTCCGGCCCTCTTAGATGAAGGACGGGATCAGCGGCGCATCGATCTGCTGGATGATGCGGTTGCCGGAGGCGTCGAAGAAGAACAGCAGGCCGGCGAAGCGGCTGTCCGGATCGTAGATGATGTCGGACAGACGGTACACTTCCCAGGCCGCGTCGGAGGCGGTAACCTCGACGGTGCGGGTCTCGCCCGGGGCCAGCGGCGAGTTGTCGCTGACGCTCAGGCCGTCCTCGGCCAGCAGGTCCTCAGGATAGCCGGTCGTGTCCTTGAACACGCTGGAGTCCAGGAAGCGGACCGAGGCGGTGTAGAACTCGCCCAGGCGCACCGGGCTGTTGCCATTGTTGGTGATGGTCAGCTTCATGCGCATGGCGCGGCCGGGCACACGGTAGGTGGCGTCCTCGACCTTCACGGCCACCGTGGACTTCTTCTCCTCGATCGGTTTCATGCCGCGCATCGTGCCTGCCTGCAGCGGGATGGTGATCGGGTACTTGCTGTTGGCGGCGCCCATCGACGTGACCACGATCAGGATCGTGGCGGCGGCGAAGGCGATGCCCACCTTCTTGTCGGTCGCGGAGACGAGCTCGTCGGCGCGGCAGGCCTCGGCCAGCAGGTAGCGCGGCAGGAACACCGGACGGCGCACCCAGTAGAGGATCCACGCCAGGCCGAACGCGGCCCAGAACACGTGCCAGAAGGCGATGTTGCCCTCCTGGTAGGTCTCCAGGTCGATGGTCTGGCCGGTCAGGGTGGTCACCGGGTTCTTGAAGTCGCTGAACTTGCCGCCTTCGATGGTGATCCACTTGCCGGGCCCGATGATCGGGCCGCCGCCTTCGACGTTCATCATGGTGTGGACGTGCCAGTCGCCGGGGCGGCGGGCCTTCAGCACCACGCGGAACTCGTAGGTCTTGCCGATTTCCAGACGGACCGAACGCGGCACCAGCTGGCCGCCGATGTACGATTCCTTGCGGATGAACACGGGGCCGGGGATGCCGATGTTGAGGAACGCGACGTTCGGCTCGCGGACCGACTCGGGCCATCCTTCAAACACGTGGAACTTGCCAGTGATCTCGACGTTCTCGTTGACCGCCACCTTCTCTTTCGACCAGTGCAGGTCGAACCAGTGGATGGTGCGCATGCGCATGAAGGCCGCCTGCGACTTTTCACCGTGGGCCGAAGCGCTCGGTGCGTAGAAGCTCGTCGCGGCAAACGCCAGCAACAAGCCGACCAAGGACCAGTGGGCGATCCTGTCTTTAAGTACTTTCATAGTTCCTCCTCTTTCGAGTTGTTCGTTTTTTTTCCGCCCGCGGACCGCACCCCCTCGGGGACGCCGCGCCCGGCGGGCTCAGGCTCTGTCTTCTTGCTCTTCCCGGGAGGGTGCGCACACCGCGCCCCGGCCTTCTACAACCCGCCTACGGCTAGGTGGCCTTCAGGAAGCGGACGGTGGAGAACCAACGGCCGACAAAGTGCCACATGAAGTAGATCAGGATGGACATGAACGCGGAGAAGAACGCGGACACAGGCGCCACGTCCTTACCGAAGGTACGCAGGGTGCCCTTCTCAACCATGCGGATGTACTCGGGGGTGCCGGTACGGACATAGTTGTAGCCCAGCAGGTCGGCAATCGACAGCAGCATGCCGTTGTATTCGACCGGCACGTGGTACGGGGCAATCACCGGCCAGTTGCCCGGGTAGAAGATCAGGCCCCACGCCATGCCGCCGACGATGGCGGTCAGCAGGTAGCTGCCGCTCATCAGCAGGACGACGTCGAGCAGGATGGCTCCCGGCACGATCTGCGACGGGAAGCACAGCGTGATGGGGAAGTAGGTCCAGCCCCAGAAGTTGAAGTAGCGGTTGATCCACTCGCCGAACAGCAGGCCCAGCACGCACAGCGTGGCGCCCCAAGGCAGGCGCAGGCGCTCCCACAGCAGCACTTGCAGCGCGGCCGGGAAGGTGATCAGCACGATCGGAACCACGGTAACCCACAGGCGGCGGTCCTTCCAGTCGACCCAGAAGTCCCAGTCGCCCATGGTGAGCATCGCGTGGATGTGGTATGAGCCGGTGATCACCATGAAGACGATGAACAGGCCCAAATAGTCGACGATGCGTGAAACTTTTACTGCTTCGGCTCGTGAATTAGCCGCAGACTGAAGTGCGCTCATGAGTTACCTCCAATTGTCGCATTATTATCATTTTCGGCAGGTCCGCCAAGACGGCCCGCCAACGTTTGCCTGGATCCGGACCCGGCGGGGTCGCCCGCCGCCAGGCCCGCAACCGGACCTTACTTGCTGATCAGACCCTGATCAACCGCTTCGCACAGCTCCTTGCCAATCAGGTTGGAGAAGCTGGCGAACACCTGCAGCAGCACGCCCATGATGGCCAGCGCCAGCCAGCCGAAGATCACGAAGCCGTAGTGCAGCGGGGCGACGAACAGCTCCTCCATGAACCAGAAGGTGTGGCCCCACTCGTTCAGGCCGACGTTCGGCAGGATCATGAACGGGCCGGTCACCGCGATCAGGTACGGCAGGGACAGCCCTTCCGACCAGAACGGCAGGCGGGTCTTCGCGTACAGGAACGCGCCGCCGCCGGTGATGATGTAGATCGGGTAGCTCAGGTAGAACTCGATGATGTGCGACGGCGTGAAGTCGGTGTCGCGCACGATCGTCTGGTGCCAGGTGCCGTCCTGCTCGGTGAAGTAGGAGGCGCCCCAGTAGATGGCCCACGCGTAGGCGAACAGCCACACCAGGTGGGTCACGTTGCGGCGCAGCTCCTCGCGCGGGGTGATCGCGGCCAGGTTGCGGTCGCGGGTCTTCCAGATGTAGCCCCACAGGATCGAGGCGGTGACGATCTCAAGGACGATCTCGATGTACAGGAAGTTCATCCAGTACGTCTCGAACTCCGGCGCGAACGAGTCCAGGCCCGCCGCCCAGCCGTACACGCCCTCGTACCAGCGGACCCACGCGTAGAACACGGTGTAGATCGTGAACGCGAACGCCAGCCACTTCGTGTCGAGCAGCGGCTTGTCTTGGGCGACAGCGCCACCAATTGTTGTTGCAGCCATTTTTACCTCCAAAATGTTGGACGATACGACCGCCATCTAGCGGAAACACATCGCCTACGAGTTCACAGTTGTTATATTTCCTAAGATCAACCCTTCCCGGCATTTGGAATGCCAGTCCCGGCTCCCTTGGTGTGCGACACTTTGTCACACCCCCCTTTGCTTGTCAATGAGGCACAAACACAAATTTTTGTTGTCGAACCGCCACCATCAACCTTGTCGATGGTTTGGCCTTGTCCTGAAGCCTGTGGATTTATACACTTAGACGGGCGTAACCCTTTTTCCCGATGCTCTGAACCTAGCTGACGGCACCATGTCTGAGGTCTGACCTGGTACCGCCACGAGGAACCCATACAATGGCCCAACACACCGGCCCGACCGAATGAAGAACAAAACGATCCTATTGCTTACCGGGATGCTGACGATAAGCGCCGTGGAAGCGACCGAACCCGCCGCCCGCCGCCCGGATGTCGGCCGTCTGGCCCATGCCTGCGCCGGCTGCCATGGAACCTACGGCCACAGCCTAGCGCCGACACCTGCCATCGCCAACAAGCCCGAAGAGGAATTCATCGCCATGATGCGCGACTTTAAGTCAGGGCAGCGCGTCTCCTCCGTCATGAACCGCATCGCCCGCGCTTACACCAATGAAGACTTCGTGGCGATGGCACAATTCTTCAAGAATCAATAGGCCCACCATGACAGGCACTACCCGCAGAACTTTCTTGAGAATGGCCGGAACGGCCTGGACATTGGGCCTCGTCGGCTGTGCCACCGCGCCCCGCAAAGGCACCATCGCCAAAGTTGTCGTCATCGGCGGAGGTTACGGCGGTGCCACCGCGGCCAAATACCTCAAGCTTTTCGATCCCTCCCTCGACGTCACTTTGATCGAGAAGAGAAAAACCTACCTCTCCTGCCCCGGATCCAACGAGGTGATTGCCGGCTGGCACGATATGGATAGTCTGCGCCACCCCCTGGAAGGGCTGCGAACCCACCACGGCATCAATCTGGTCCACGCTAAGGCGGTGGAAATCAATCCACAAAAGCGCATCATCGAATTGAAAGACGGCACGGGAATCCTTTACGACCGTCTGGTGCTTTCCCCTGGAGTGGACATGAGATACGACGCCATCGAAGGCTACGACCTGAAGGCCAGCAAGTCTGTCCCTCACGCCTGGCGGGCCGGCAAGCAAACCACGCTGCTGCTGAACCAGCTCAAGGCCATGGACAACGGCGGGGTCGTACTCATCACTGCCCCCGCCAGCCCATACCGCTGCCCTCCCGGCCCTTATGAGCGCGCCTCACTGATCGCCCATTACCTGCGGCAGCACAAGCCGAAATCCAAGGTCATCATCCTCGACGCCAAAACTCAGTTCTCCAAGCAGGCGCTATTCCTCAAAGGCTGGCAGGATCTTTATCCAGGCATGGTGGAATGGGTATCTGCGGAAAAAGAAGGCCAGATCGACCATGTCGATGCCAAGAAGCGCATCGTCGCCACCGAGTTCAACAACCATCGCGCCGACGTGCTTAACATCATTCCACCGCAGAAGGCCGGTTGGCTGGCGCGCAAGACTGAACTGGCCGACCATTCGGGCTGGTGTCCGGTGGATCCTCATAGCTTCGAATCCACCCAGATTCCGAACATCCATATCATCGGTGACTCCTGTGTCGCCACGCCGATGCCAAAATCAGCCTTCTCGGCCAACTCTCAGGCCAAGATCTGCGCGGCGGCGATCATCGACCTGCTCAATGGACGCCAGCCCAGTCCGCCTTCGCTGATCAACCACTGCTACAGCTTCCTGGCTCCCAATTACGCCATCTCAGTCAACGGGGTTTACGAATATTCCGTCACCGAACGGCAACTGGTCGCCACGGGTGGCGGCGACAGCCCGGTGGACGCAGACCGTGGGCAAGAAGCGGAGTTCGCCAGAAGTTGGCGGGAAAATATCACAGCGGATAGTTTTGGATAAGCCCGCCTAATCTCCGTGTCCATGCACGGCATTGGCAATGTCGCAATACAACACATCGGGTTCACAGCCTTCGCATTCCAGTTGCAAAGTGGAGTGGTCGATGCCGTAACGCTCATGCATGAGGTTTCTCAAGCGGCGCTGGAGGATGGCAGCCTCTCTGATGGAAATATCGTCGATGACGACATGGGCGGAAAGCATCCTGATGCTGCGGGATATGCTCCAGACATGCAGATCATGCACACCATACACACCTTCCACCTGAAGAAGATCGCGCACCATCAGGCTCATGTCGATATCGTCCGGGGTGGCTTCCAGCAAAATAGCCACGGTCTCGCGCAGGATGATCCAAGCGTTCCACAGAATCAGCAAGCCAATCAGTGCGCTGGCCGCCGGATCTAGCCAGAACTTCCCGGTCAGCCAAATGCCGACCCCCGCCGCGATGGCGCCAAAGGTGGAAAACACATCGCCGAGCAGATGCAAGAAGGCGCTGTGCAGATTCAAATCATGATCGCTGCCAGGGCTAACCAGCCAGGCAGTCGTCAGGTTGACGACGAAGGCAGCGGTTCCCACGGACATGAGCACATCAGAGGCCACAGCAGGTGGCGCGAGGAAACGCCCCCAAGCCTCGTGGAATATGCCGAAGGCGATCAGCGCCAAAGTCGAGGAATTGAGCAAGGCGGCCAGGATGCCGGCGCGGTGGTAGCCGAAGGTCTTGCCTGCATGGGCGGGCGCTTGCCAAGCAATGCGCGTACCAGCTCAATCCCAACGCCAAGGCATCGGTCAAATTATGGGCGGCATCGGTGAGCAAAGCCAGACTGTTGGCGTACCACCCCGCCGCCGCCTCGAAGCCGACAAACCCCAAGGTCATCACGCCCGCCAGCGCAAGCCGGAACCCGGTGTTCGTATGATGATGCGGATGATTGTGTTCATGAGAGTGCGCCATCGGGCGTTATTCCAAAGGCAGCGGGCTGGGTGACACCTTTTCGCGTCACCCATCCCGCAAAGGCTTGCCGTTTACTTTTTCGGCGGAGTGGTCGGAGCAGCAGGTGCCACCACGGGTGCCGGAGCTTGAACTACCGGTGCGGCCGCTTTTGGAGCTGGAGCCGAGGCACCGCCTACGGTAAGTTCAGGACGCAATTTTTCAATGGTCTTCACGCCGAATCCCTTGACGCCTTTCAGATCATCCACGCTCTTGAACGGGCCATTTTTCTCCCGATAGTCGATGATCGCTTTCGCCTTGGCGGGGCCTATGCCCTTCACGGCGTCCAATTCCGCCGCTGTCGCGGAATTGAGATCGACTGCGGCGGCGGCAAGGCCAGCGAACAACATCAGGAATGCGGCAAAACATGCGAATAGTATTTTCTTCATTGTCCATCTCCCAAGTAAACTGTGTATCAGGAAACACCAAAGGAAAAACCATGCTGTCATAGCATGATGGTTGAACCGGCTCCCCCATCAGACATCCTGGAGCCCCCCGCCTTCCCAAAGCCTGCGGTTCAAGCTGGGGAAGGGAAGGCTGCCGGTCGCGGGACAGTCTATACCATCTTTGCGCGGGTCGCCATGGTCTGCGCATCCCTTTGCCCGCAGCCTCTCGGCACAGGGACACAGATTCCTCTCCCCTTCACAAGCCCATCAGCTTAATTCTTTGCCAATTTGATTCAATTTAAGGCTTCTTGGCAAGCCGACGCCAGTGGGAATTTTTCCTATAGGATCTGACAAAGCTTTCCGATTAAACTATGTCTAAGTCTTTACCACAACTAGCAATATTCATGCGTATCCCTCCTTTTCCCATTCAGCCTTTACTTACGGCTTTGACGCTTGCTTTGCCGATGGCTCAAGTATACGCGGCGGATGCATCTTCTCCAGGTGAAGAAACAATCCTCCCACTATTCAACCGTTGGTTTTCAACGCCGAAGCAACCCAGTAAGGATCAATCAGAACTTGTGGCACACCCGGTTGATGCTTTCGAACTACCCGAAGTGGTGGTGATCGGCAATACCCCGCTCGGCACGACGGGCTTGGATCGCAAGAAAATCCCAGGTAACGTGCAGTCTAGCGAAGATGAAGAAATGCATCGGCATGAATCCCTTGCCCTGCCGGATTTCATGAATCGCCGCCTGGAAAGCGTCAATATCAATGATGTCCAAAACAACCCCTACCAGCCGGATGTCACTTATCGCGGCTTTACCGCTTCCCCCATCCTGGGCACACCGATCGGCCTATCGGTTTTCCAAGATGGTGTGCGCGTCAATGAACCTTTTGGCGACACAGTCAATTGGGATTTGATTCCGCAGATAGCCATTGCCAATATGGAGGTTATACCGGGATCCAATCCCTTGTTCGGGTTGAACACATTGGGCGGCGCATTGTCGGTCAGAACCAAAAGCGGCTTAAGCCATCCGGGTTTCCACGCACAGGCTTATGGTGGCTCCTATGGGCGACAGGCTTATCAGGCCGAAGTCGGCGGCTCACAGGGTAATTTCGACTGGTATTTTGCCGGAAACATCTTCAATGACAATGGATGGAGACCCTATTCACCCACCCACGTGAACCAAGCGTTTGGCAAGGTCGGCTGGGAAAATGGACACACGGATATCGATTTGTCTTTCACATTTGCCGACAACAATATGCAAGGGGTAGGCCCCACCCCGCAATATATGTTGCGGCAGAACCAGACTGCGATCTACACCGCACCGGACACCACACAAAACACCTTGTATTTTTTTACGCTGAAAGGTAGCCATAAGATAACCGATGAGTTGCAGTTGACCGCCAACACCTATAATCGCAATAACACCAGCACCAGCTCAAACAGCAATACCAATGAAGATTGCAGCACTTGGGGCAGCGGAACCCAGTGTCTTGATGCAAACGGCAATTCTCTGATTCCCGGTTCATTTGCCAATACCTATACGACCACCAACGGCACGGGCATCAATCTACAAGCGACATCGGATTATAAAATCGCCAGCCACGAAAACCAGTTTGTGGTTGGCGGTGGCTATAACTACGGCAACACCCATTTTACTGTGGCTTCGCAGGATGCGGTATTTACCCCCACAAACTATGAAATTGCCACCGACCCATTGGCAACCAGCGTAAGCATTAAAGGGACAAATAAATATTCCAATGTGTTTGCCACCGATACCTTTTCGGTGTTTGACTGGCTACATGTCAATGCTTCGATGAACTGGGTCGAGGCGCAGGTGCAAACCTTCGACAGGCTGGGAACGGCACTAAACGGGAAGAATGTGTTTGCGCGGGTGAATCCCTCCGCTGGCCTTACTTTCAATCCTTTGGATGCGTTTTCATTGGATACTCCGCTCAAGGAGTTCACAACCTACTTCAACTACAACGAGGGCTTCCGTGCGCCCACTGCGGTTGAACTCAGTTGCGCCGACCCCAATGCGCCATGCACTTTACCCAATAGCTTTGTGTCCGATCCGCCGCTAAAGGCCGTGGTCTCCCATACCTTTGAGGTAGGCGCACGTGGCAAATTCAATGAGGCGCTGAAGTGGAATTTCGCGCTGTATCAGACCCGCAACACCAACGACATTCTGTTTCTGAACAGTCCGGGCAGTGTCATCAACGGCTATTTTCAAAACGTCGGTGCCACGCAGCGGCGGGGTCTGGAACTCGGGTTAAGCGGTTTGTTGTGGGACAAGCTGAACTGGTACTTGAGTTATGGTTTTGTCGATGCGACCTACCAAACCACTGCCGTACTTAGCAATGCCTTGGGTTCCGAGACCGTCACGCCCGGCAGCAGGATACCCAGCATACCACAAAACACCCTCAAATTCGGGGCAGAATACGAGATATTGCACAACTGGTTCTTTGGCGGTGACTTGCAGTATGTTTCCAGTCAATATGCTCGCGGCGACGACCAGAATATCTATCCACAAATTCCAAACTACACTATCGTTAACCTGAATATACGGTATTTGATCACCAAGAATATCGAGTTGTTTGCGATGGGACGCAATATTTTCGACCAACGCTACGCTTCATTCGGGCAATTGGGCCAGAACGCCTATTTGAACAACCAAATCACCACATTCATGGGGCCAGGTGCGCCTGCCACTGGTTATGCGGGTATCCGGCTACACTGGGAATAAGATGATGTTTTAAAGCCGATGCGGTGGACTTAAACCGTCCTTAAGTCGTCCGGGCCGGGACTGGCCCGGACAGATGGTACGGTTCGGCTATTCCTTGCCGATTTGATACAGCTCGGTTTGTTTGTCCTCGACGATTTTCCCGCTGGCCGCATCGACTTCCAATTTCACCTCGCTGCCGACTTTGGTCTTGATGTCGAATTCGTAGGAGGCATCGCCATTGCTTTCTATCTCATACTCGGTTTCGACGATTTCGCCGGGGGCTGCCTCTAGGGCGGTTTTCTTCGCTTGCTCCAAGTTGACTTTTGCTTTGGCCTTGAACAAGGGATCGTCGGGGCTGGCGACTTCCTGCTCTTCCTCGGTGATTTTGCCTACCCTGGCATCGCATTCCAGTTCCCAAGACTTGCCGTCTTTGCCGAGTATCTCGAATTCATAAACCGGAACCCCGCGTTCGTCTTTGCGCTCAAACTTGACCACATCCCCGGCCCGCCTCGCCAAGGCGGCTTGCAGGCAGGTTTCCATATCAACCATGGCCTTGGCCGCTTTCGGCGCGGCCTGCGCAGGTATGGCACACCCGGAAATGACAAGTCCCGCTAGGATGATGAGCTTGGTTGTTTTCATCGCAGTTCTCCAAAAATAGCCAAATGACTTTTTCTAGCATAGCAAAAATCCCAGTGATTGCTTTTTCGGCAAAAGCCAGCGTAAAACGTGGGGCATGATCCCTCGCCATGCCTTGGGTAATCGGTGCATAATGATCCTACCCAGAACAGACACCAGGCCACACCATGAGACACTCTATTTTTTTTCCCCTGATCCTTGGCTTAAGCATCGTCTATAGCGCAAACGCCGACACCGCCCTGGAATACCTGGTCGATGAAACCGGCGCCAACAAAGGCAAGCTTGAATCCGTTCAAATCAAAGATGGTAGAATCCTGGTCAAAAGCGCGGACGGGGACAAGGACTTCCTTTATTCCTCCTCGCCTGAGCAGTTGTTCGTCATCAACCATCAGGCGCGCAAGATCATCACCTTGGATGAAAGCCAGATCAGCCAAATTGCCAAGCAAACGGAAGCTGTGCAGCCCTTATTGCAGGGCGTTGGCGAACAGATCGCCAAACTTAACCCCAAGCAACGGGCGAAATGGGAGGAAATGCTGGGCGGCAAGGTTTCCTTGGACAAAATAGCCGCAGCGGCCCAGCCGGTGCCGCCCACGAAAATTGTCAAGACAGGGCAAAACCGAAAAGTGGCAGGCATCGCCTGCGAACAGATGGATGTTTTCCAGGACAAGACGCAAACGGCTGAGTTCTGTTTGGCCGACCCCGCCAAGCTGAACATGTCTGGCGCGGATTACGCCACGTTCCGTTCCCTGCTAGGTTTCGCCGAACGCCTGGCGGCGAAAACCCAGGGTCTGGCCAAACAATTTGGGGTGAGCATCCCGAATCTCGATCTGCGTGGTTTGGAGGGGGTTCCCATTGAATTGCGCGATGTATCCAGCCATAGCCAAGGCAACCTGCGGCTAAGCCGTATCGTCGCCGGGGAAGTATCCGCCAAATGGATGCAAGCCCCTCAGGACTACCAAAGCGAGCCATTCAAACTGTGGAAATGAGGACTGTGGAAAAGTTGTGGGCGCGGAACCGACGGATTGAAAATCCGCCTGCTCCACGCCCACGGATGGAACGGTTTAACGCTTTTTGGCTTCGGCGTTGATTTCCTGCATGCTCTGCACGGCAGGAGTCAACACTTCAATGGCCTTCTTGTTGTCCTTTTCTTCATCGAGAATACGCATAGTCTCTTTGACCGCCTGGTTGACTTTCTGCAACTTCATGCTGGCTGCTGCGCCGGTGATTTCCTTAGTGTACTGACGGACGTTCTTCAGTTCCACCTTGGCTTCATCCGCACGTCCGCCTTGCAGTTCTTCCAAAGCCTTTTTGGCGGCATCAGCGGATTTGTCCAGATATTCAGCCACACCCGCCGAGTTCTCGGCAGCGTAGGAAACCGGAATGAACCCAATGGTTCCAACCGCCAACAGACCGGCCATCAATGCCGCACCAAGAGTTTTATTGATTTTTTGCATTTTTCAGAGTTCTCCTCACAGGTTGTTGTAATGTCCACGCATGGCGTGGCTTTAGTCTTGAGATGTCCTAAAGACATCTACGCCACCAACGCGACCCTATCGGCACCACGTTGGCACTGCGTTCTTTCCCCTCCCTGGCGGCCAGATGGACAAAGCCGGGGACGCGCCCATCAAAGCCTGTCCGCTTCGGCCCTTCAGTATCCTTACTTGCCGTTCTTGATGTCTTCCAGGCTCTTGACCGCCGGTTCCAGCAGTTCCGCAGCCTTGGGCAGGTCACCCGCATCCACCGCGTTGCCGGCAGCCTTGACCGCCTGGTTGACTTTCTGCAACTTCATGCCTGCCGCATCTCCAGTGATTTCTTTGGTAAGCTGGCGGACCTGCTTCAGGCTGGCCGACGTTTTTTCCTTGTCGCCGGCCTTCGCGGCGTCCAGCGCAGCCTTGGCCGCATCGTAGGACAGGCCGATGTACTTTGCGACGCCGCCGGCGTCTTCGGCCGCATAGGAAAACGAAACGGAACCTAGGGCCAGCAGGGTGGCCACCAAGGCCACACCAAGATTTTTAGTTATTTTTTTCATTTTACAGAGTTCTCTCAGGTATTTTTTTATCCTCCACGCATCGCGTGGTTTCCGTCTTGAGGTGCCTACGCACATAGACCACATTGGACTGTATCCGCCCAAACCGTGCGGAAATGAGCAACGAGGCCTGCATAGGAAACCGCGCCCACCCCGTCTATGAGCCTAGCCGACCGTCAAGACAGTCTAATACTACTCAATAATCCGGTGCATTGTCATGCTTTTGCGGAATTGTTTTTTGACATCCCACGGAAGGATCTGAAAAATCCTTGCAAGCAATTGTTTTAAAAGAAAAACAAGCCAATGATCAGGCGGAGGGGAAGATCATAGGCAACTTAGCCGGTATTTTCGCCACAGCCTTCAGGGTTTTACGCCAAAAACCATGGTTTTCGCCTCGCGTTTGAGTTCAAAATAAAGTTTGCTTTCGGCCTGCCTGTAGGATTTCGCGCCCTCCAAGGCACCAAGAAAATCGTCGGCCTGCGAGCCGCGACGGCAGGCCGAATGGCTGGCCTTGATCACTGCCAAGGCGATACGCTGCCCATTGATCTCGTAAATCCCCGCGCCATGCTTACAATCGGCCTGAAAATCGAACCAGCCGTTGGCCTTGAACTCCAGGCTGTAACGGGAAGCATCGCCTGAAGCATCAGGTGTATCCTGGCCCAGAGTGGCTTCCCATTCCCATTTTGTCCCGGCCAAAGGAAGATTCTTGCGAAAAACCGCAGGTACACCGTAACCATCGGTGCCATCGTCAAGCGCTTGCTCTTCGGACGCCGAGGGCGGATGGCTAGGTTTCTTCGCCTTGGCCAAAACCCGCAAGGCCGCCGGATTCGGCTGGGTGGCCGCGCATCCCGACAAAACCATGAGCGCAGCCGCCAGCCCAGCCGTGCAGGCCATTTTCAAAGCGGGCAACCGATGTAAAAAATGCTTTTGAACCCAAGCACCCACTATCGGGCCAGGCTCCGAATACCCACGCTTTGGCGGATTTTCTTCATAAACGGAACACTGTAAGAGCGCGCCTTTTCCGCGCCCTCCATCAAAATTTCCTCAATTTTATCTGGGGATTGGATCAAAGCATCGTAGCGTTCACGGGCCACCAGCAAATGATCGTTCAGGTATTCGAACAGGCACTGCTTCATCTCACCCCAAGCTATGCCTTCCTGGTAACGTTTGCGCAGCGCGGCGACCTCGTCCTGGGTGGCGAACGCCTTGTAGATGCCAAACAAAGTGCAAGTATCCGGATCTTTGGGCTGGCCGGGTTCCAGGGAATTGGTCTTGATCTTCATGATCAGCTTGCGGAACTGCTTTTCCGGCAGGAACAATGGAATGGTGTTGTCGTAGCTCTTGCTCATCTTCCGCCCGTCCAGGCCGCATAAGGTCGCCGTGTCTTCGCTCACCACGGCTGCGGGGATGTTGAAATGCTCGCCGTAGATATGGTTGAAGCGCCCGCCGATGTCCCGCGCCATCTCGATGTGCTGGATCTGGTCTTTGCCCACCGGCACCTTGTGGGCATTGAACAGCAGGATGTCCGCCGCCATCAAGATGGGGTAATTGAACAAGCCCATGGTCACGCCCTTGTCTGGATCGGCCTCACCGCCCTCATCGTTGGCCTGCACCGCCGCCTTGTAGGCATGGGCGCGGTTCATCAAGCCCTTGGCGGTGACGCAACCCAACATCCAGGACAATTCGGCAATTTCCGGCACATCAGACTGGCGGTAGAACACCGCGTTTTCCGTGTCCAACCCCAAGGCCAGCCAGGTGGCGGCGATTTCCAAGGTGGACTGGCCCACCCGCTCCGGCTCCTGGCATTTGATCAGGGCGTGGTAGTCGGCCAGAAAATAAAACGGCAAGACCCCGTGGTTGTGGCTGGCCTCGATGGCAGGGCGGATGGCGCCCACGTAGTTGCCTAAATGCGGTGTTCCGGTCGTGGTGATGCCGGTCAGTACTATGGTTTTGCTCATCGGTTGAAATTCGTGGATGCTCTCAAAAATCAGAAAGAGGCGAAAGTTGCGCTCCCCAAAAATGTGAGCAATATGACACAAACCGGCCCGCAGCGCCAAGACCCAGCCATCGCAACCATTGCAGGCAGCCGGTCAACGGTCAACAGGCCTTGGCGAGCCCGTCCAAACCACCACGCAGCACGGACACATCAAAACCCTGCTGGCTCAACAGGAATGCCGCCGCGCAACTGCGGCTGCCGGTCTGGCAAAAGACAATATAGTGACGCTCTGCGGTCAAGCCCGGCTGACCTCGCCCTCAGTTGATTGAGGGGCATGTTGACGCTGCCTTTGATCGTGCCACTTCTGTGTTCATCCTCCAGCCGCACGTCGAGCAAGCACGCACCCGCCTGGACCATGGCCTTGGCTTCATCCAAAGTCAGCCATTTCACCAAGGGTTCACGCAGCAACTCATTAAAATCCTGGCGTTTGAGCCGCATCAGCAGGCCGTCCGTCACCATAACCACGGTGGCGTTGCGCGGCGCGCCGGATAGCAAGGCATCCTCGCCGAAATCCCCCCCTTCCTGTATTTGGTCAACAATGGACACCTTGTGCGTCTTCTCTGACCTGCGCAAAACATCGGCCTTGCCGCTTTTGATCAGGTAGTAATAGTCGCCGGGATCGCCTTGGCGGATGATTATCTGGCCTGCTTTGACCTCAATCGGCAAGAAACGCGCGAATAGCGCGCTGATATTGGCGGGGGGCAGCTTTCTGAACGTTTCGCTGCGCAGCAAGCCCATCATCCAATCGGCGTCCTGGCTACCGTCGATTTCCGCCACCTCGTAACCGGCCGCCTGATCCCAGGTGAGCAGCCGGTCAAGCAACCTGCTATCGACACGGACGATAGCCACCGGCGTCTTGGCGATGCCGGTAAATGGGCGCGGATTGAGTTGCGCGAGCGAATAGTGCGCCGCGTCAGTGCCACCCACCACCGTGCGGACAAAGGGGGTGTCACTGGACGAAAGAGCCACCTCGCCGGACAGCAGATACAGCGTCTGCCAGTCGCGTTCGCCTTGGGTGAACAAGCGGCTGCCCTCCGGCAGCTTTTCCACCGAGGCACTGGCTGCCAATTCGTTGAAGTTATCGGGGGTCAACGAATTGATTGGGATCAGCGACTTGAGAAGATTTTTGTCCATTGCGAAGCATGGTCGGCTGCTTACTGAAGAAAATATTCTACCCAATCGGCTGCAAAATGGCCCGGTTCATTTCGTCGGTTTGCGTTTAGCCTTGCCCTTGCTTTCTTTGCGGGGGCTGCTGCCTTTCGCTTGAGTTTTCATGAGTTTTCACCTTGTTCGAAGGGCGGGGTCTCCGCCCTTCCAGATGATGCGCTCAATTTCCCAAAATAGATAGACGCCTACCGCACTATCGTCTCTCCCCTAGCCAGCCTCGGCAATTGCCCGCCCAATCCCATGGCGTATTTCATCGCCAGTCTCTTTGCCGGGAATAAGTGTTCGGCCAGACCCAGACCGATATCGCGCAAAAGTTTCATCGGTAGATGGGCGTTGCCGAAAACGCGGTAGAACAAGTCCATGGTGGTCATCATCAACAGGTTGTTCTGGCGGCGCATCTTCTCGTATTCCTGCAACACCGGCCCCGCGCCGATGTCCTTGGAGGCTTTATTGGCAGCGACCAGCACCTGGGCTAGGGCGGCGGCGTCAAGCAGACCGATGTTGACGCCCTGGCCCGCCAATGGATGGATCATGTGGGCGGCGTCGCCGATCAGGGCCACACCTTCTTTGCTGTAATGCTGGGCGTGTTGGCGACGCAGCGGAAAACTACCGCGCGAAGTGATGCGGACGATTTCGCCTAAAGCCGCCGGGAAAGTCGCCTTCAGTTCCTTCAGCAAATCCTCATCGGACAGGGCTTTCAGCCGCTTGACCTCCTCCGGCTTGTTGTACCAGACCAGCGAGGCGTTAGGCCCATCCAAGGGCAGGAAAGCCAAGGGGCCGGTGGGAGTGAACCGCTGCCAGGTGATGTCCTGCTGGCCGTAGGCAGTCTCCACTGTCAACACCAAGGCATGTTGCTCGTAATCCCAAGTGTGCACGCCCATGCCGGCCGCTTGGCGGACGCGGGAATATCCACCGTCGGCAGCCACCAACAAGCGGCAGGTGATTCTGCGTCCATCTTCCAGGATCAGAGTGGACTGTGCGGGCGCATAGTCGATGGTCAGGGTTTGCACCGGGCAGAGGAGATCGACATTGTCGAACGCCTGGAGGCGGTCCAACAAAGCCAATTGGATGATGCGATTCTCGACGATGTAGCCCAGCAGGGGTTCGTTGATGTCCTCGCTACGGAATTCCACATCACCCTGATCCTCCCAGACCCTCATGCGGCGGAACGGGCAGAAGCGCCGGGCGGCGACACCCGGCCACGCACCTACGGTCTTGAGGATGCTGGCAGAGGCGATGCTGACCGCAGAAACACGCAAATCATGCGGCTGTTCCGGCGCGAAGTCCGGCGGCGGCGCGTCTTCCAGCACCGCCACCCGCAAAGGGCTGCCGCCCAAGCCACATCCCAGCGCCGCACCGACCATGCCGCCGCCGACAATCACCACATCATAATGTTCGTTCATAGCGTTTCTCCAAGCCCCCTCTCGTCATCGGGTTATGCAAACAGTGAATAATAAATTAAAAGGAATGCCCAGTCCTCAAGCAAGTTTAACCGTCGCATTGGCACCAAGCTCGGTTTATCCTTTGTCCCGACGGGGCAGGTTTGGCGTGACACAAGCAAATGCTTGAAAAATGCGGTCGGATTCCCTATATTCACCCACCATTTGCACACTGTAGCGGTTCTGCCGCCAACCCAACAAACTCCCAAAAACAACAGCTTGCGCCAAAAACAGGCATCCATGCCGCCATCTGCGCGGCACACAAGCGGATTTTGCCGGTCAAATGCGATGCTAACGGTGGGATTTTCCCCACTGGCTGAATGCCGAATGAGGTAAAAAAATGACTCACAGCACTGTACCCGCCAAGCAGGGTCTGTATGACCCGCGTAACGAACACGACGCTTGCGGCGTTGGTTTCATCGCCCACATCAAGGGCAGGAAGAACCACGACATCATCCGACAAGGTTTGGAGCTCCTCAAAAACCTGACCCATCGGGGCGCGGTAGGCGCAGATCCTCTGGCAGGCGACGGCGCAGGCATCCTCATCCAGACCCCGGACGCTTTCCTCCGAGAAGAAACCGCCAAACTGGGATTCGCCCTGCCGCCGCCGGGCGAGTATGGCGTGGGCATGGTGTTTCTGCCGCGCATAGCCGAAGAGCGTGCAACGTGCGAGGCGATCCTAGCCAACTTCATCAAGGCCGAAGGCCAGAGCGTACTCGGTTGGCGCGACGTGCCGGTGAGCAACGAAGGCTTGGGCGAATCGGTCAAGGCGGTGGAGCCTTTCGTCCGCCAAATCTTCATCGGCCGGGGTGCCAACGCCCCCAGCCAGGATGCTTTCGAGCGCAAGCTGTTCGTCATCCGCAAACAGGCCGAAAACGCCGTGCGGGATCTTGGCCTGTCCCACGGCAAAGCGTTCTATCTGCCGTCCTTTTCTTCGCGCACCCTGGTTTACAAGGGTATGTTGCTGGCTGACCAGGTCGGCTCGTATTACCTTGACCTGGCCAACGAGTCCATGGTCTCGGCCTTGGCTTTGGTGCACCAGCGCTTCTCGACCAACACCTTCCCGACTTGGGACCTGGCCCATCCATTCCGCATGATCGCCCATAACGGCGAGATCAACACCGTGCGCGGCAATGTCAATTGGATGGCGGCGCGGCGCTACTCAATGTCCTCCGAACTGCTGGGCGAGGATCTGAATAAACTCTGGCCGC
Organism: uncultured Gammaproteobacteria bacterium; assembly: GCA_963753955.1. Lineage (GTDB taxonomy): Bacteria > Pseudomonadota > Gammaproteobacteria > Methylococcales > Methylococcaceae > Methylumidiphilus. Next base: position 88,184 of record CAVWEM010000020.1, on the reverse strand, counting down.
TGATCGCCGAAGGCCAGTCCGACTCGGCCTGTTTCGATAATGCGCTGGAGCTGTTGGTCGCCGGCGGCTATTCGTTGGTCCACGCGATGATGCTGCTGATCCCGGAAGCCTGGGCCGGCAACCCGTTGATGGACGACAAGCGCCGGGCTTTCTATGAATACCATTCGGCCTTGATGGAACCCTGGGACGGCCCCGCCGCCGTGGCCTTCACCGACGGTCGCCAGATCGGCGCGACCTTGGATCGCAACGGCCTGCGCCCCGCCCGCTACCTGATCACCGACGACGACTATGTGATGATGGCCTCGGAAATGGGCGTGCTGGACATTCCGCAGCATAAGATCATCAAGAAGTGGCGCTTGCAGCCGGGCAAGATGTTCCTGATCGACCTGGAGAAAGGCCGCATCATTGACGATGCTGAAATCAAGGCGGAACTGGCCGAGCGCGCACCCTACCAGCAATGGGTGGACCAGACCCAAATCCATCTGGAAAGCCTGCCTGCCGAAGTGGCGGCGATGGCTCCCGACGAGCAAACCCTGCTCGACGCCCAGCAAGCCTTCGGCTACACCCAGGAAGACATCAAGTTCTTCCTGCAACCGATGGCCCTCACCGGCCAGGAGCCGGTCGGCTCAATGGGCATAGACGCGGCGCTGGCCGTGCTGTCCGACCGTCCCCGGCTGCTCTACGATTATTTCAAGCAGGGCTTCGCCCAGGTCACCAACCCGGCCATCGACCCGATCCGCGAGGAGTTGGTGATGTCCTTGGTGTCCCACATCGGCCCTCGCCCCAACTTGCTTGGCCTCCATGACGGTGGCTCTAACAAGCGTCTAGAAGTCCACCAGCCGATCCTCAGCAACAAGGATTTGGAAAAAATCCGTCGCATCGAGGCGCGGACCGGCGGCGCGTTCAAAACCAAGAACCTGAGCATCTGTTACACGGCGGAAACTGGCGCGGCAGGCATGGAACCGGCGTTGAAGTCCCTGTGCCAGCAGGCGGAACAGGCAGTCCACGATGGCAATAACATCCTGGTGCTGTCCGACCGGCAAATGGATACCGACCATGTCGCCATTCCGGCGCTATTGGCAACCTCAGCGGTGCATTACCACCTCACCCGCACCGGCCTGCGCACCAAGGTCGGCCTGGTGGTGGAAAGCGGCGAGGCCCGCGAAGTGCATCACTTCGCCGTGCTGGCCGGTTATGGCGCGGAGGCGGTCAATCCCTACCTTGCTTTCGACACGCTTTCCCATATGCGCGAAACGTTGCCGGAGAAGCTGTCCGAAGATGAAATCCATAAGCGCTACATCAAGGCGGTGAGCAAGGCGTTGCTCAAGATCATGTCGAAAATGGGCATTTCCACCTACCAGTCCTACTGCGGTGCGCAAATCTTCAATGCCATCGGGCTGTCGCAAGAATTGCTCGACCAATATTTCACCGGGGCCAGCAGCACCACCGGCGGGGCAGGCTTGGCGGAAATCGCCGAGGAGACCGTGCGCCGCCATCGCCTGGCCTTCAGCGACGCGCCCTTGTACAAGAACGCGCTGGACGTGGGCGGGGAATACGCCTACCGGATACGCGGCGAAAGCCATATGTGGACACCGGAGACCATCGCCAAGCTGCAACATGCCACCCGCGCCAACGATGCCAAGACTTATGCCGAATACGCCCGGCTGGTCAACGAGCAGAACGAGCGTCTGCTGACCTTGCGCGGCCTGATGGCGTTCCAGTTCGCAGCCGAGCCGGTACCCTTGGATGAGGTCGAACCGGCGAAGGATATTGTCAAGCGCTTCGCCACCGGGGCCATGTCATTCGGCTCGATTTCTTGGGAAGCGCACACCACCATGGCTATCGCGATGAATCGCATCGGTGGCAAGTCCAATACTGGCGAAGGCGGCGAGTTGGCGGAGCGCTTCAAGCCGATGGCGAATGGCGATTCCATGCGCTCGGCCATCAAGCAGGTGGCCTCGGGCCGTTTCGGCGTCACCGCCGAATATCTGGTCAACGCCGATGACATCCAGATCAAGATTTCACAAGGCGCGAAGCCCGGCGAGGGTGGCCAGTTGCCCGGCCATAAGGTGGACGACATCATCGCCAAAGTCCGCCATTCCACCCCCGGCGTGGGCCTGATCTCGCCGCCGCCGCATCATGACATCTATTCCATTGAGGATCTGGCCCAGCTCATCCACGACCTGAAGAACGTCAATCCGAAGGCCCGCATCAGCGTCAAGCTGGTCTCGGAAATCGGAGTGGGGACAGTGGCTGCGGGTGTGGCAAAAGCCCATGCCGACCATGTCACCATCGCCGGCTACGACGGCGGCACCGGTGCCAGCCCCATCACCTCGATCAAACATGCCGGCCTGCCTTGGGAAATCGGCTTGGCCGAGACCCACCAGACCCTGGTGTTGAACAAACTGCGCGGACGCATCTGTGTGCAAGCCGACGGCGGTATGCGCTCAGGCCGTGACGTGGCTATCGCCTTCCTGCTGGGCGCGGACGAAGTCGGCTTCGCCACCGCCCCGCTGATCGTCGAAGGTTGCATCATGATGCGCAAATGCCATCTCAACACCTGCCCAGTGGGCGTCGCCACCCAAGACCCGGAACTGCGCAAGCGTTTCACCGGCCAGCCCGAGCATGTGGTGAACTTCTTCTTCTTCGTCGCCGAGGAAGTCCGCCAGATCATGGCTCGCTTAGGTTTCCGCACTGTTAACGAGATGATCGGCCACGCCGAACGACTGGACATGAACCGGGCGATCAACCACTGGAAGGCATCCAAGATCGACTTCAGCAAGATTCTGCACAAACCCGAAGCGGGGCCGGAAGTGGCGCTTTTCAATTGCGAGGCCCAAGACCACGAACTGGACAAGGCATTGGATCACATCCTGATCGAACAAGCCCGGCCAGCCTTGGATGAAGGCAAGCCCGTGCAAATCAAAACAGTCGTCCGCAATTACAACCGCACGGTGGGTGCCATGCTTTCCGGCGAAATAGCGAAACGCTATGGCCACAAAGGCTTGCCGGAAGACAGCATCTCCATTCTCGCCACCGGCACGGCAGGCCAGAGCTTCGGTGCCTTCCTCGCGGCCGGCATCAGCATCGAGCTTCAAGGTGAAGGCAACGACTATGTGGGCAAAGGCTTGTCCGGCGGTCGCCTGGTCATCCGTCCGCCGTTGGATTGCCCGATCAAGCCGGAGGAAAACATCATTGTCGGCAACACCGTGCTATACGGAGCGATCAGCGGCGAATGTTATTTCCGGGGCGTGGCCGGCGAGCGCTTCGCCGTGCGCAATTCCGGTGCCATCGCAGTGGTGGAAGGCGTCGGTGATCACGGCTGCGAATACATGACCGGCGGCGTGGTCGTAGTGTTGGGTTACACAGGCCGCAATTTCGCCGCTGGCATGTCGGGCGGTGTCGCCTATGTGCTGGATGAAAATGGCGACTTTGAAGCCCGCTGCAACCTGTCCATGGTGGAACTGGAACCCATCGCCGAAGAAAACGCAATCGCCTTGGGGCTGGACCAGCAAGGCGACGACTTGGAAAGCCATGGCCTGGTGGACATCATGCATGACATGACCAACGGCGACGCCAGAAGGCTGCGCCATTTGATCGAACGCCATACGCGCTACACCGGCAGCGAACGCGCCCGCCACATCCTCGACAATTGGGCGAGCTTCTTGCCGCGCTTCGTCAAGGTCATGCCGGTGGATTACAAAATCGCGTTGCAGAAAATGCAAGCGCTCCAGAAATCAGCCGCAATCCACCACTAAGCATCATCTCGACACGAAACAGAGGCGACAACAGCATGGGTAAACCCACCGGATTCATGGAAATCTCCCGCAAGGACAGAAAGTACCGTCCCGTCGAGGAACGCATCCACCATTTCAAGGAATTCACCATTCCCTTGACCGACGAGGAAGCCGGCAAGCAGGGTGCGCGCTGCATGGACTGCGGCATCCCTTACTGCCATAACGGCTGCCCGATCAACAATATCATCCCTGACTGGAATGACTTGGTTTATCAGGACAAATGGCAGGAAGCCTTGGAAGTTTTGCACAGCACCAACAATTTCCCCGAGTTCACCGGCCGCATTTGCCCGGCGCCCTGCGAGGCGGCCTGCACCTTGAACATCGACGACCAGCCGGTCACCATCAAATCCATCGAATGTTCGATCATTGACAAGGGCTGGGAAAATGGCTGGATCAAGCCGCAGACGCCGCAACACCGTAGCGGCAAGCGTGTGGCCGTCGTCGGCTCCGGCCCGGCGGGACTGGCCTGCGCCCAGCAACTGGCCCGCGTCGGCCATGCCGTGGTGGTGTACGAAAAGAACGACCGCATCGGCGGCTTGCTGCGCTATGGCATCCCCGACTTCAAGATGGAGAAGCACATCATCGACCGGCGCATCGCCCAGATGCAGGCCGAAGGCGTGACCTTCCGCCCGAACAGCCATATCGGCAAAGACATTCCCGCGCAAACCCTGCTCGACGAGTACGATGCCGTGGTGCTGGCCGGCGGATCTGAAAAGCCGCGCGATTTGCCGATTCCAGGCCGCGACCTCAAAGGCGTGCATTTCGCCATGGAATTCCTGCCCCAGCAGAACAAGCGCAACGCGGGCGACAGCATCCCGGAAACCATCGGCATCAGCGCTAAGGCTAAACATGTCCTGGTCATCGGCGGCGGCGATACCGGCTCTGACTGCATCGGAACATCCATCCGCCAAGGGGCCACCCACGTCACCCAGATCGAAATCCTGCCGAAGCCTCCGGAAAAGGAAAACAAGGGCTTGACCTGGCCGCTTTGGCCCAACAAGCAAAGAACCTCATCCTCTCAAGAAGAAGGCTGCGACCGCGATTATTCGGTCTCGACCCAGTCTTTTGAGGGTGAGAACGGCGAAGTCAAACAAGCCAATTGTGTCCGCGTCGAATGGAAAAACGAAGCGGGCCGCTGGGTCATGGCAGAAATTCCCGGCAGTGAATTCATCATCAAAGCCGACCGCGTGTTCCTCGCCATGGGCTTCCTGCATCCAGTGCAGGATGGCCTGCTGAAGGAACTCGGGCTAGCGTTGGATGACCGGGGCAACGTCAAGGCCGACACTGTGAGCTACCAAACCTCCCTAAGCAAAGTCTTCACCGCCGGCGACATGCGCCGAGGCCAATCGCTGGTGGTATGGGCCATCCGTGAAGGCCGCCAAGCCGCCCGCGCGGTGGACGAATTCCTCATGGGTACCTCCGAACTGCCCCGCTAATCCGTCCATCCCTCCTCATCGCCACCGTCGCTTAGACACGCCGCCAATAGCGATGAGGAGGGACACAGCCCACTGCGAATCTCCCTGCGTTCCCAATCCCACCGCCCTCCCCCAGCGTCCCAGGATAACCATGATCAGACTGTATTCTCTCGCCCGGGTATTCGGCATCATGCTCATGGTCTTCAGCCCGGCCTATACGCTGCCTATCCTAACCGCTTGGATCTACCACGATGGCACCGCACTGCTATTTCTCAGAGATCTGCTGCTGACCTTCACTTCGGGTGGCGTCATCTGGATACTGTCCAAAGACCACATGCGCGAACTCAAGGCGAAGGACGGCTTTCTGCTGGTGTTGCTGGCCTGGAGCGGGATGGCCGCGATTGCCGCGCTGCCCTTGCTAGGCTATCTGCCAGGGCTGTCGTTCACCGATGCCTATTTTGAAGCCATGTCCGGGCTTTCCACCACCGGCGCGACCGTGCTGTCCAACCTGGACGCCCTGCCCCCCTCCATCAACCTCTGGCGGCATGAGTTGCATTGGCTGGGCGGCATGAGCATCATCGTGCTGGCGGTGGCCATCCTGCCCATTCTGGGCGTGGGCGGGCGGCAAGTGTTCATGTCCGAGACGCCGGGGCCGATGAAAGACAGCAAGCTGGCACCGCGCATCGCCGAGACCGCTAAAAACCTCTGGAGCATCTACGCAGGGCTGACCCTGGCCTGCATCCTGGCCCTCAAGTTGGCCGGCATGGGTTGGTTTGACGCCATTTGCCACGCCTTCTCCACGCTGGGTCTGGGCGGTTTTTCCACCCATGACGCGAATGTGCGCTACTTCGACTCTACCACCATCGAATGTGTGCTGATGGTGTTCATGTTGCTGGCCGGCATGAATTTCGCCACCCATTTCCTCGCCGTGCGCAACCGCAGCTTCAACCCCTACAAATATGATGTCGAAGCCAAGCCCTTTCTGGCCTTGATCCTGGGAAGCTGTCTAGGCATCGCCGTGTTTCTGTTCGATCAGGGTATTTACCCGGATTTCTGGGATAGCTTGCGTTTTGCCGCATTCAACGTCATCTCCATCGCCACCGATTGCGGCTTCACCAACACAGACTACGCCCGCTGGCCGATATTCGCCCCGCTGTGGATGCTGTTTCTCGCCTGTGTCACCGTATGCACCGGCTCGACCGGTGGCGGCATCAAGATGATGCGCACCTTGATCCTGGCAAAGCAAAGCCAGTTGCAGATGTTCCTGCTCAACCATCCCACGGCCATCCACCCGCTCAAGCTCGGCAAAATGATCGTCCACTCCAATATCCAACTCGCCGTATTGGGTTTCATCTTCGTCTATTTCATGAGCATCGTCACGCTCTCCCTGATCCTGGTGGCCAGTGGCCTGGATTTCATCTCCGCCTTCTCCGCCATCGTCTCCTGCCTCAACAATGCTGGGCCAGGGTTGGGAGCAGTCGGCCCGGCGACGACCTATGCCAGCCTCAGCGACTTCCAAACCTGGATCTGCACCCTGGCCATGTTCTTAGGCCGGGTGGAGATACTCACCGCCTTTGTGGTGTTCACGCCGACTTTTTGGAGAAAATGAGGTAAATTAAATCCAATCGCGGGCTTAAGGAATCTCTGAATAAGTCTTTCGAGAAGCTCAAGACAAACGGTAAACTGTTGATTCCGTTCGTGGTGGGCCTGTCGATCCATGAACCTAAAAACGGCAGTTAGAACGCAGAAAAAGCCGTTCGTGCTGAGCCTGCCGAAGCATGAAGTCTGCCGAAGCATGGACTGCTTTTCTATGTTCACCTGTTGGGTGCGGCCCCAAAACCCGTTCACCCTTCGACAAGCTCAGGGTGAACGGGTTTTGGAGCCGGGCAACTGCCGTTTTTAGGATGAACGGAACCAACTTAATCAGAGCTTCCTTAAAGTGATCCATAAATATGAATCCAAATCATCTAGGAGATAGATTATGGCATCAGACATCATGTTGTTTTACCAGAAATGTGATCCAATGGAATCCCTGCCATCTGGCGATAGCCGCTATGTGCCCTGTGAATCGGTTCGCGGGAAAATCTCAGCGTTGGGAAAAAAGGAGGATGTCATTTCCCGTCTTGCAAAGGAAATTCGTTGGTCGCCTATCCCAGTTTGCCGTTTGCTGGCAGGTCATCGCGGCGCAGGCAAGTCTACCGAACTTAAACGCCTGACAGAGGAACTTGAAAATCCTTCGCAAGGGGGAGAGAGGTTTTTTGTAGTCTATTTCGAGGCGGATAAAGAAGACATTGATGTCAACGATGTCGATTTCCCCGATTTATTATTAGCCATCGTCCGCCAACTGGGGTCAGCACTGCGAGAGATAGGGATAGACCTGCGCTCAAATCGCCTATCTGCCCTATTAGACGACATCAAAACTTTAGCAGGGTCTGAAGTCGAATTTCAAAAGTTGGATTTCGATGCCAAAATCGCAAAATTCACAGCGGCTATAAAAAACAGTCCCACTTCACGGCAACTCATCCGCCAAGCGTTGGAACCTAGGGCATCCAGCCTGCTTCAAGCAACCAATGAGTTGATCGGTGAAGCTGCCAAGATGATATGCAATATCGATTATGGTTATAAAAACCTTGTGCTGATAGTCGATAACCTGGATCGAATCGTTCTGCGTGAGCTTGAGCCTGGACGCAATACCCACAGCCGTTTTTTCATAGACCGTGGAGAACAACTGAAGGCATTGAATTGCCCCGTAGTTTATACCCTGCCCATTTCCATGGTGTTTTCAGCGCAATCGCCAGCGCTAATCAGCATTTATGGCCGCACCCCAGACGTGCTTCCCATGGTAAAACTCATCAACCGTGATGAGAGTGTCAACCCAGAAGGTTTGGCGGTGATGCGCCAAGTGGTATTGGCTAGACTGGATGCGGCCAAAATAAATCACAACACCGCCTTCGACAGCACCGATACCTTGGACTACTTGTGCAAAATGAGCGGCGGTCATTTGCGTAATTTGCTCATTCTGTTACGTTCAGCTTGCCTGAACGCCGAACGCCTACCGATAGAATTTCAGCACGCCAAAAGCGCAGTCCTCGAAATGGGCAATGGCTATGAGCGGGCATTGACCAAACCTGGGTTAATTGAGGCGATGCGCCAAATTGATAAAACCCAGCAACTGTCGGGCAGCGATCATGACCAAATGCTATTGCATTATCTCTATGTGTTGAAATATCCGAATGACAAGGTCTGGTATGCGCTCAATCCCGCCATACGCGAGTTAGACAGACTCTGACAGCATCTAATGTCCGCCATTGCCAGCACAGCCATGAGGGAAACGGAATGTGAAGATATCTTGGGGCGTCTGGACAGGATTGTGCGCTGGTCAAACCACTTCAGCCTCGCCTTCATCCGTTGCGACACACCCAGCCAGCAATCCTTCAGGCGGCGTTTGATTGACCGCTTGGCGGGTTTGTCCCTATTGGAAATCGTGCTAGATCAGCCTCTGCCGACCCCCAGCCTGCTGGATAAAATCGCCGGTGAATGGGACAAAAATCACCCACCCGCCGCCGTGTGCGTTTATGGTTTGGAGCATTCCATCGATGCCGGCGAAGCCTCGAAAGTGTTGGGCAGGCTTAACCATGAGCGGAATCTGTGGCGGGAACAAATTCCTGTCGCCGTGTTGATCTGCCTGCCTGACGAAGCATTGAGCCAGATGACGATAGGCGCGCCTGATTTCTGGGCGTGGCGCTCATCCTTGTTGGAATGGCCGACGGAGGCTGCCCCGGCCATCACCAGCCGCCCTAGCGAGATCCTTGTGGATGTGAAAACCCTCCCCGGCGCACCCAAAGTCTTCATCTCCTCCACCGTCATCGACCTGCCCGCCCACCGGGTGCAGGCGCAGACTGCCGCGCTACGCGCCGGTTTCCTGCCAGTCATGAGCGAAGACTGGCCTGCCCAAGATACCCCGCCATTGCAAAAATGCCTGGCCAAGGTGGACGGGACGCATCTGACCGTCGCCCTCGTCGCCTACCGTTATGGCTGGGTTCCGGCTGAAGAAAGCGGCGGGAAAAGCATCACTTGGCTGGAATGCGAACGCACCCAAGAACAAGGCAAAGACTTGCTGGTGTTTGTGGTGGACGAGCAAGCCAACTGGCCCGAGGACAAACGGGAAGAATTCCGGCTGGCACTAGCGGCCAAAGAAGGGCGATACCAGGAACTGGCCCAACTCGGACAAGAAGTCGAGCGCCATACCCGCCAGCTTAAAGCCTTTAAGGCTTGGCTGACGGCCAACCGCATCCGCAACACCTTCGACGGCCCGGAAGACCTAGGCCGCAAGGTCGAATCCGCGCTGCGCGAATGGCTGGATCAACACCCAGAATTCAAACCCCAAGCCAAGGCGCAGGCCCGCGCCCAAGTCAGCCCCGAGCGTTATCTGGGCCATGTTTACGAAAGCTGCGGCCATATCGACATCCGTGGCTTGCAAGTCGGCAGCGGCAAGGCGCACCGCTTCCCCATCGAAGACTTGTATATCGAACTGGAAACCCGTGGCGGCGGGCAGTTGAAGAACACCTTGGGCAATCCCCGCCGCATCGTCATCGGCGATCCCGGCGCGGGCAAGACCACATTTTTGCGCTGGATTGCGCATATTCTGGCCGGCGATTGTTTAGGGATCAGCGACAACGCCGCGCAAACCAAGCTTGGCATCTTCCCGCCTATAAGCAAAGACGACAAAGAAGCCAAGCGCGGCATCCGTCACCCGCTATTGCCAGCCCTCGTCTCCATCGCGGATTGGCTGGAACATATCCAAGCCGCGCAGGCCCAACCTGGACGCCCGACTACGCCTAAAGATCCGCAATGGCTGGTAGATTATCTCGCCCAGCAGGCCGAGAGCCGCGATTTCGGGCTGGACAAGGCTTGGTTTCAACAGCAGTTGCAGCAAGGCCGGTTCATGCTGCTGTTCGACGGCCTGGACGAAGCCCCGGACGAAACCCGCCGCGCCCGCGCCGCCGCGTTGATCGAGGCCGTCGCCAGCACCTGGAAAGGCTGCCCCATCCTTGCCACCTCGCGTCCGGCGGGTTATGAAGACCGTGCCGTGCTGCCGGGCTTTGCCAGCAGCCAGATCGAAAGCCTGGGCGATCAATCCGTGCAAACCTTCCTGGAACGCTGGAGTGCCGCGCTGTTCCTGGTAATCCCGAAGCAGCACTTGCCCACCGGCAAGAGCTTGGCAAAGCCTTGAATGCCCGCCCCGGCATCCACCGCCTAGCCCGCAATACTGTCATGTTGACTGCATTGGCCGTGGTGCATTGGAACGAAAAGCGCCTGCCCGAACAGCGGGCGGAACTCTACGAATCCATCCTGCGCTGGTTGGCCCGCTCCCGCGAAGACCGCAAAGGCCGCGCCAAGCCCGAGCGTTGCCTGGAACTGCTACGCCGCCTCGCCCTCGAAATGTTCAAGGCGGAAGGCGGGCGCAAAGTGCAAGCCTCAAGGCATTGGGCGGCAGAGCAAATCCAATCCGAATTCGGCAATGTAAAAATTGCGCAGCAATTTTTAGAGGAAGAGGAATTAGACAGCGGCATCTTGGTGCGCCGGGGCGAGGAACTGCGCTTTTGGCATCTGAGTTTCCAGGAATACCTCGCCGCCCGCGCCATCGCCGGTTTGAAGGACGAGGAACAACTCGAGCTTCTACTTGAAGATCCGCCACGCCGTTTCTATCAGCCGGAATGGCGGGAGGTCGTGCTATTGTTGGCGGGAGTGCTGTACGCGCAAGGACGGGAGAAAGTGGACAAGCTGTTTGACGCGGTGCTGGATCATTTGGGCGACAAAGCCAGTCTGATCGACCAAGCGCGGGCCACGGGGTTGTTGCTCGGCATCGTGCGTGATTTGGCCCCGTTCGATTACCAACCCAAAAACCAAACAAAATTCCAAAGCCTGATCACTGCCACACTAGGTATATTCGACCGCGAACACGCAGCAACCGTGCCGATCAATCTCCGCATCGAGGCGGCGGAAGCGCTGGGACAGGCCGGCGACCCGCGCTTGGCGGACACATCAAAGGTTTGGGTGGAGATTCCCGGCGGAAGTTTCTGGATGGGGGCGCAGCAGGACGATCCGCAGGCCAGAAATTACGATGCTGACGCAGGTGATTACGAAACCCCGCATGAAGTCGAGCTGGATGGATTCCGCATTGGCCGCTGGCCGGTCACGGTGCAGGAATATGCCGATTTCATTGAGGATGAAGCTTATAGCAATGAACGCTGGTGGGCAATGGGTGGGTTTCAACAATGGCAAAACCCAGAGGATTGGGAACAACAAACCGAACATCGGAATCGCCCAGTGGTTGGCATTTCCTGGTTCGAGGCGATGGCCTTCTGCGCTTGGCGGACGGAACATCTTTCGATAATGGGCAAGCTGCCGCTCGGTCGACAGATACGCCTGCCCACCGAAGCGGAATGGGAATGGGCCGCTCGGCATGATCGCGCCTGGCGTTATCCTTGGGGCAATGAAGACTGCTCGGAGGATCGCTTGAATTACAATCATAATATCGGTGTGCCTACGCCAGTCGGACTCTATCCCCAAGGCGCGACGCCGGAAGGCGTGTTGGATCTGGCGGGGAATGTCTGGGAATGGTGCCACGATTGGTTCAGTGGCACTTATTACCAAACTTGTGCAAGCCAAGGCAAGGTGAAAAACCCGATGGGGCCTAAGCAGTGGAATTATCGGGTGCTGCGGGGCGGTTCCTGGATCCTCAATCCGCCCTTCGCCCGCTGCGCCTACCGCGTCAACCTCGTTCCTGGCTTCCGTTTCAGCCGCTTCGGTTTCCGCCTTGTCTGCGCGTCCCCCATCACTGGACTCTGACCTCTGGTTCTCTGATCTCTGTTTCTTTTAAACTCTTTCGCTCTTCCGCCGCGCAGCGGCCCGCGATTTTTTTTGGGGGTATGGGTCACTGCCATTAACTTAAAGAAATGAGGGGGGGGCAAGATTCGTAGGAGCCGCGCCTCACGGCGACAAAACTTGCGAAAATATCCAGCCCTTACGGTTGGGCAAAGGCAAATTGCCGCGAGGCGCGGCTCCCACGGGCGAGGCTTAAGTTAACCTGATTAGCAAGATGGTTCAGCTAGTCCGTCATACCGGCATGGATCGCCGGTATCCAGGGTGCAGGGATGCTTCCAAACTCGCGCCATCCATGGAGCCTAGGTTCTGGCGATCCATGCCGGAACGACGGATTTCGGGCGTGGCTGAAGCAGCTTGCTAATCAGGTAAATCCTTATTTGGATTGTTTACCCCATCCGGTTGTCTCGGATCCGCAGCTTCTGGAATCCAGGCATAGCCGGACACATCCGCTGCGCGTACCTTGATTTTCTGCTTGGATACATTGATCACCATCAAATCCGTGGCGATTGTCACCTCCCCCTCGTGTTCCGGGCACCAGGAACGGATATCCTGAAGCACGGGGAACAAGTGTCATCCTCGGCCAGGAAATGGGTCGCCACGGCCAATCTTGGCGCTTTTCCGCGTTGACGGGTTTGAGGCAAGATGTAGCCCAATGCCTTCTGAGGCGTGTGGGAATTTTCTTGAATGGTCACCCCGTTATTTTGATAGGCGATCCATGTCCCAGAACTAGGCTTAGGGATGGAACTATTGGTGATCCAATACCCTGAGGTGTCCCCTGTGCTCCAATTCAATTCGGTCGCGAAGATGTCATAGCCGTCGCCCTCCGCATCCGTCCATTGGGTGGACACGAAAAATTTCCTTAATTCTTGACGTTTTCATCCTTCAGGTGTAGAAATGGGAAGATAACTTCTCATCCGACAGACTGCGGGAGCATTGGCTTTTCCAACAGACCGTTGTTCAGCGTTTCGCCAAGGGCTGACACTGATTGCCAAACACCATGCCAATGCTGCGGAGCTTTCCACAAGCCTTGAAGCGCGTTCCACAATTATTTCGCTTTGCCCTGCAATGGCTGAAGAGTGTCCATGAACCTAAATACGGCAGTTGGAACGCAGAAAAGCCGTTCGTGCGGAGCAATGTCGAAGCATGAGCGGCTTTTCTGCGTTTACCCTTTGGGCGCGGTTCCCCTTCCGCCACATCCGTCCAGAATCCCGCGTCACTGTTAAAACGCAACTCACTGTGAGGAAATGAAACGCCATGCCTACCACCGCCCTCATGCCCACCAACGACAGCGACAAGGCTCGACCAAAAATTCACAAGGAGCTGATCTGTGGATTGGCGATTTTCTTGCTGACACTGATGTCGCCAAGCATGGGTTTAGCGTCTAGCGGAGGCGAGGGAATACCGATAATGGTTGGCGGATACCAGATCAGCTTGGCTTTTACGGAGCCTGCCAAAGCAGGCAAAAACTTATTCCATGTGCAAATCTTGGATGGAAAGGGCATGTCGGTTAAAGGGGCGCAAGTGGAAATCAGTGCCATGCCGGGTGAAACCCTGCAACCCCACCCAGAAAACATGGCAGGCATGGACAGTGGCACACATGGGATGGAAAGAATGGACGGTATGCAAGGTATGAACCATGCGCCGATGGCTGTCCCCGCCAAGGCGATAGAAGATGAATATGTCGGGGTCATCACTTTTTCCGCAGTCGGCCATTGGATGCTGAATGCCCGTTTTAACATCAACGGCCAGATGTTCAACGCAGATTTCCCGGTCGAGGTTGCAAAGGCTTCATCTTTCTTTGCTATCAGCATTCTGGCCGCGTTTATCGGTCTGAATGCCCTCATCATCTGGGCTGCCTCGAAAACCAAACGCAAACCCGCTCTGTCCAAACCAATTGGAAATCCACATGACCATGCCATCTCCTGAATCCACCCCGTCCTGGTTCATGGGCGGCAATCTATTGAAAAACCAATGGATATACCGTTTTTTACGCAGCCGCTGGTATCCCGGCATCATCCAATGGCCTACGCTGGTCATCTTCGTGGTGATCATGTTCCAGCTTATGCTAGGGCCCACGGTCACACATGACAATTTGGGCTCGGCCCTGACCTGGGTGTTTTGGTGGCCGATTATCCCGATTATTTTCTTGTTTCTGGGACGTTTCTGGTGTGCCATTTGTCCGTTTGCGACCGTCAATGATCTGGTGCAGAAATATGTGGGCAACTAATCGGCCGGTGCCGAAGTTTTTGAAAAAATACGGCGTCTGGATCATTGATGCGCTGTTTATCTTTATCACCTGGAGCGATCATGTCTGGGGTATCGTGGACAACCCGGTCGGCTCAGGCATATTGCTGCTGATGCTCACCACCGGCGTGATTGCCTCGGGCGCATTCTTCGAGCGCCGCATGTTTTGCCGGAATTTGTGCTTTCTGGGCGGGCTGGCAGGCAATTATGCCCAGGCCGGCATGCTCTCCCTGCATGGTACGCCTGAGGTTTGCGCCAAATGCACGACGGCATCCTGCTACAAAGGCACCGAGACCGCGCCCGGTTGCCCGATCTTTGAATTCCCCAAGACTATGCAATCCAGCGCCAATTGCGTGTTGTGCGGAGATTGCATCAAAAACTGCCCGAACGATTCAATCCAATTGACCTTGCGCCCACCGACCCAAGAACTGTGGTTTGTCCACAAGCCCCGGGTTGAATCGGCCTTTCTCGCGGCGGTCATCATGGGCATTGTGTTTGTCCAGAACGTGACCATGCTGAATGTGTGGGGTTCGATCCTTTCCTGGTTGGAAAAAGTGACCGGGACGACCAGTTACTATGTGACTTTCTCCATCACTTTCGCAGTTGCCATCATTCTGCCGGTATCCCTGTTGGCATCGGCATCTCTCGTCGCGGCTAAACACAACAAGGCTTCGTTTGCGGAAAATTTCACCCGTTTTGGTTATGCCATCATTGCCTTGGATTTGGCCGCGCATATTGCCCACAATCTGTTCCACCTGCTGGCAGAAGGCAAATCCATCCTGTATACCGCATTGGCGCTGTTCGGTGTTGATTCGCATGGCGCTTCTCCGGCACTGGTCAGCATGCCCACCATTCAGATGCTGCAATTCGGATTGATCGGCCTGGGTGTCCTGGGTTCGGTTTACATTGTCCACCGTATCGCCAATGCCAACTTTCAGGGCGATGCCGTTATGGCCACTTTCAAACCCTATGCGGTCTTGATGGGTAGCTTAGGGCTGCTCAATATCGTGCTGTTCACGCTGCCGATGGCTATGCGGATGTGATAGGCGGGCAAGCTGGAATCCAGCCTCGATCCTCTCCAAAGCCTCAACCACTACGCGCCTGGACGTGCCGATATTCATCCGCATGAATCCGCTGCCGCCTTCGCCGAAGACGGTGCCGGGGTTCATGCCGACTTTGGCCTGATGGATGAAGAACCTTCTCAACTCGCCATCCGTCAGGCCCAATTCCCGGCAATCTAGCCAAAGCAAATAAGTCCCCTCCGGTTGGATCAGCTTGATTGCTGGAATACGGCTGGCGAGGAATTCGGCGACATGGTCACGGGTGTGCGTCAAATAGACCAATAGCTCCTCCAGCCATTCCTCGCCTTCCCGA
Source organism: uncultured Gammaproteobacteria bacterium (assembly GCA_963753955.1). Classification (GTDB taxonomy): domain Bacteria; phylum Pseudomonadota; class Gammaproteobacteria; order Methylococcales; family Methylococcaceae; genus Methylumidiphilus. The sequence goes on along the minus strand of CAVWEM010000020.1, from coordinate 72,466 downwards.
TAAGCGGCCTCGAAAGCGACAAGGCTGAAAGGATTGGACGCACCCAGATGGAGCAATTCAAAAGCCTTGCGCAGCGCGGCGCGATGTTTGACATTGGGGACTACCAAAGCGGAAAGTCCCAACCCCGGAATATTGAAGGTCTTGCTGGGGGCGACGGCGGTGATGATTGAATCGCCCTCCTCCGCCAATAGATTCAAGGGTATGTGCCTAGAACCAGGGAAGATCAAATCATGGTGGATTTCATCCGACAGAATCACCAGATTGTGGCGGCGGGCTATTTTCAAAACTTCGCGCAATTCCGCCTCGCCCCATACCCGGCCCACCGGGTTATGCGGTGTGCAAAGCATTAGCAAACGCGCTCCTTGTGCCGCGCAGTGTTCCAGATGGCCGAAGTCGATGGAATAATGCCCGTCATCAAGCCGCAAGGGATTGAGGATCAGGCGGCGATCGGTTTCGGTGACGGCGCTGAAGAACGGAAAATATACTGGGGGCTGGACGATGACGCCTTCTTGCGGCCCGGCGAAGGCAATCGCCGCCGCATGCAGAGACGGCACGACACCGGGCGAGAGGATGATCCATTCCCGCTGGATGTCCCAACCGTGGCGTTTTTTCAGCCAATGGATCAGGGATTCATACAAGCCATCGGTGGCGAGGGTGTAGCCGAACACCGGATGTTCGGCCCGCTTCCGCAAAGCGCGGCTGACGGCGGTGGGAACGGCAAAATCCATGTCCGCCACCCACATCGGCAGCACATCCGCGCTGCCAAAATAAACGCATCGCCCGTCCCATTTGACCGAAGCGCTGCCCTCGCGGGGAATGATAGTATCGAAATCAAAGCTCAAACTGTTTTCTCCCCATCGGTTGCGTAAAAACAGGCGGGGCGGGCGGCGGCGACCACGTAACGAAAACCGGCGTGCTGGAAAAAATGCCGGCGAAAGGCATAGCGCGCGCTGGGCAAAGCTTCATTGCCGCAGGAAATCCATGAGCCGCCCTTGAACAGGTTATGCCGCCCGTCAAAGTCGGGATGGTAAAGTCATCGTAAATGGGGTGGACTTCGAAACCCTCTAACGGATAAATCGGCGTTTCCGTCCATTGCCAGACATTGCCGACCACGTCGTAGAAATCACCATGGTGGAACGTGTCCACCGGGCACGAAGAAGCATGATGATCCAGATGGATATTGGCTTGCGCCGGCTGTTATCACGGGAAATTTCGGTCTAGCCTGACATGGGCATGCAGGCGATACCATTCGTCCTCGGTGGGCAGGCGCACCGATTGCCCGGTGCAGGATTTTTTCCAGTTACAGAACGCCTTGGCTTCGTGGTAGTTGACTTCCACCGGCCAATCCCATGGCATGGCAATCTCTTCGGTCATCAACCGCAACCGCCATGCGCCTCCCTCCCTAACCCAGAATGTGGGATGTGCAGGATGCACATAGTTTTTCCAGGCCTGCCCTTCTTCTTCCCAACAGGTATCCTCGGCATAACCCGCCGCCTCGAAAAACTCCAGAAATTCGCCATTGCTGACCAGAAAACGGCGGCCTGGAATGCGGGAACCTCACGCGACATGGACGCCGAATTCGTTGTCCCAGCCATAATATGGACCAATCTTGTCCTTGCCCAGCCGCACCTCGCCCGCCGGAATCGTCAACCAGCACATTGGCCGGGGCCAGCCCGCTGTCGCGGCAAGGTTGCCAATCCGGGATGGGGTCTGACATATTTCAGCCCATGCTGGCGAATGAACACGATGAAGTCTCCAGGTGGATCTGCTCATGCTCGATGCCCATGGGGATCGCCCACCAGGGATTGCGCCAATCCGATCGGCAGCGCAAAGGCGTTTGCGGATGACCCATCGACCACTTCCCGCATCTTGTCACGATACGCTCCGCCCGCGCCACAGACGGCCAGTCATAACTGGACTCGTCCAAATCGTCCCAACTCATCTCGTCCACGCCCACGGCGAACATAATTCAAATTTTGGGTTGATGCGCTGGTCGTAGCAGTCCGGCGAGAAGTCAACTTGTTGATGAAAAATCCCGCAGTATGGCCAAAGTAGAAAATTAATGGATGGCGCAGGGCGATCGGCTTGATGAAATAGGCTTCATCGCCGATCGAGCGTTTCAAACAGTTGCTCATAGCGATCGAACGTGGCATGAAAATAGTTGTGCAAGCCGGCGCGTAGGGATTCGGCGTCGGCACCGTCCAATCGTGGAGTACGCGGAAAAAATATGCGATCCATTTATTCTTCTCGTTAGGGGGCTGCAAAGCCACATAGCCTAGAGGCATCCACCGACCGATTCAAGTATGGGGGCGAATTCCTTCCAGACTTTGCAAGCCTGGAAACGATCCCTTGCGGATATTGAAAAACAACAATTCTGGCAGGCTGACCAGCGCACCCTTGGCTCCTTGCCAAAGGTTTCCGCCGCGATCCCACGGCCAGGTGATCAAGCCGACCAGCCCTTGGGCCAAGCCGGCAGCAAAGTTGGCCCCGCCTGCCAATGGCCTGGCCCACAGCATGTCATCGGTGAAAAAGACAAAGGCGGCATCGCCCCCGTGCCAACGGTAAAGGCTGGAGCTGAACACATTGGACTCGCGCAGATCCACCAGCAACGGGTTTTCTGAAACTTTGGCCTGTTCCAGACGGCGATGTCGGTAAGAAGGCAGTTCCTCCGTAGACACAACCCGCCAGTTTTCCCCCACGGCATGAAAGGAAACGAACGGGATGATGTCCCAGCCGTTCCCGGACACATGGCCACCCAAGTCGCGGAGGGATTCGGCCAAGATCCTATCCTCCCCTCCTGGCTGGACATCCGCTGCCTCCCGCATCGTCGCGTCTATAACGCGGAAGATTTCGCTGGCACAATTGCGGCTTAACAAATCATAAGAATAGAGTCCGGCCAAGCTATCTGAATAGACTTTTTCGTAAGCCGCCAAGCGGTGGATTTGGCTTTGCAACTGCGCCTTGTCCAGGCCGGGAAGAATCGGCACGGCCTTGGCCGACCGCGAAGGCATTGTGCCCAGCGTGTGCCAACGAGGCTGCCTTCCATCGCGCAAGGCGTTGCCGTTTTCAAATAGACGGTTCGCCGCCTGCTCCAATTGGGCATAATCCCATTCGTCCATAGGATGATCGAAAGCCATTGCCGCCTTCGCCTCCAAGAAACGGGAACGACTCCAGTCATAGGCTTGCCGGGGGGATTCCCCATTGGCGGTTTCGTCGGAATCGGCTGGCGACTCCAACAGATTGAGGAACACCCAGCGGCCTGAGCCTATGGATGCGTCCAAGGCGACAAGCCGGGCCATGCCGACCAGCAAGGGATAGCCCCAATCTGTGCGCGGCGAGCGGAACATTGCCAGCAACTGCCCTTCCAGCCTCGTCCTATAAGCTGACAGGCTTTGCCTTTCCACCTCCCCCAGCCGAAACTCGACTCCGGCAGGCCGCGACAGCAAATCCTCCCGCAAAGGCAGTCCTTGAACCAGCACCTGCAAAGCCGCCAAGGCGCATAGATGGTCGGTGTAGCGTTCGGCAAAGGAATAGTCGGCGGGCAGGAAATGGTCTTCGGCCAGGATGGCGGTCGGCGCATCATAGCCTTCTGGCCGCAAGGTTTTCAGGTTTCGGAAAATTTCGCGGGCCTTGGCGTCGAGAAAACCACTCCCAAATGCCTTATCAATCCGCCACACCAAACGGCCCAGACTCCCGCCGGATGAAGGGATGGAGCCTTCCTCCGGGGCGGCATATCGCCAACCGTCGGGCAGGAAAAGCCCCAAGCCTTTCAATTCGAACCCTTCAGGCCGTTCGGGGTTCCTGGCTTGGCGCAGTAAAGTCTCCAACAGACTCCGGTCTTTTTCCAAGGCGTCGCGCCGGTCGAATTGCTCATCCTCGATCAGCAGAATATGGTTGAAGCGTTCGCGCAACCGGTCACGGATGGCGGCGGGAACATCCACCCGATGCAGTCGGATCGTGCGGTTTTCGCGCTCGCCGTATTGCTGGCGGAACCAAGCGAAATCATCGCGCTTGATCCGCAGCAATCCAGGCGGAACATATTGGAAATGGAAAACCTCCTCGCCGATTTTCAGGGCTGTGTGGCCTCCGCTGGCGGTTCCTTCGCTGGCGTTGACATAGAGATACTCGATCACCGCAGCCTCGGCGGTTGTCCAAGCCGCGCAGAGCAACAGGCCGACTCGCAGGCAAGGCCAAATGCCCATGGAGTTTTGCGCGATCCGGATTGGGGTATTACTGGCTATAACCTTCCGCAATCGCATCCATCTTCCAGGGTTCCGCATCGCCCAGGCTGGCCTTGAAAGCTTCATATTGCGGCAGGCCCAGCCCGGCCTTGCGCAAACCCTTGCCGATGGCGACATAAGTGGATTTGTCCTCTTGCCAATGGGTCACGCCGTATTTTTCGGCAATTTTGCCCAGACGCGCCTGGAAAGCCTCATGCTTGCCTTCGGCAGACTTGGCGAATTCGGCGGTGTAATCGCGCACATCCTTCTCAAAACCATCCTTGGTCTTGTCCTTGGAACTTGCAACCGACGAAGAAGGGCTGGAAGCCAGGTCGGATGAACTTTTCGAACTGGTGGAAAAGGAGCAGGCCGACAACAACGCGGCAACGCCCATAAGGGAAATCAGCAATCTATTCATCATGGATTCTCGGAATTTGAAAGATGAGGAGACAATGCAACAAACGGCAAACTCCGTCAACCCGCGACCGCCCATAGGCGGAAATACGTCCTAAATAATTCAGTTTTCACCGGAAACCCATTGGTGGCAGGCCAAGACTTGCGCTAAGGTTGCCCCCTTTCCTTATAACCTTCGACCTTCCGCAACGCTATGGCCATCACAAACACCCGCATCGAAAACGACAGCATGGGCGAACTGCAAGTCCCCGAATATGCCCTCTACGCCGCGCAAACCCAGCGCGCAGTGGAAAACTTCCCGGTTTCCGGCCTGCCCCTGCCCGCCGCCTTCATCCAGGCCGTGGCACTCATCAAGCAAAGCGCGGCCAAGGTGAACATGGCACTGGGCCTGCTGGATGCAAGCCTAGGCGAAGCCATCGTCGCGGCGGCGCAGGAAATCATAGCCGGGAAACATCTGGAACATTTTCCGATTGATGTGTTCCAGACTGGCTCAGGCACCAGCACCAATATGAACGCCAACGAGGTCATCGCCACGCTGGCCTCGCGCAGCAGCGGTCAGGCGGTCAGCGCCAACGACCATGTCAACATGGGGCAAAGCAGCAATGACACCATTCCCACCGCCATCCATGTCAGCGCCGCCCTGGCCGCCAACCAAGACCTGATCCCCGCGCTGGAACATCTGCAAGCCACCCTCACTTATAAAGCCCGCTCGCTGGAGGACGTGGTCAAGACCGGGCGCACCCATTTGATGGATGCCATGCCCATCCGCCTGAGCCAAGAGCTTGACGGCTGGGCGCTGCAAATCGGCAATGGCGTCGAGCGCATCCGCGCCAGCCTGCCGCGCATTTACCGGCTGGCCCAAGGCGGCACGGCGGTAGGCACCGGCATCAATGCGCATCCCGAATTCGCCGCCCGCATCGCCGAATCCCTGTCCGATGCCACCGGCCTGCCGTTCGAACCGAATGCTTCGTTCTTCGAGAGCCTGAGCAGCCAAGACGCGGCGGTCGAATTGTCCGGCCAGTTGAAGACTATCGCCGTCAGCCTGATGAAGATCGCCAACGATCTGCGCTGGATGAATTCCGGCCCCTTGGCGGGCCTAGGCGAAATCGAACTGCCCGCGCTGCAACCGGGCTCCAGCATCATGCCCGGCAAGGTCAATCCCGTCATTCCCGAAGCCACTTGCATGGTCGCCGCCCAAGTCATCGGCAACGACGCCACAATTACGATTGCCGGCCAATCCGGTTCGTTCCAGCTCAATGTCATGCTGCCGCTGATTGCCTACAACCTGCTGCAAAGCATCGGTTTGTTAGCCAATGTCTCGCGCCTGCTGGCGGACAAGGCCATCGCCGATTTCACAGTCCGCCAGGACAACTTGAACCGCGCATTGGCCTTGAACCCTATCCTGGTGACCGCACTGAATCCCATCATTGGCTATGCGAAAGCCGCCGAAATCGCCAAGAACGCCTACAAGACTAAGCGTCCGATAGTGGATGTGGCGATGGAGATGGCCGGCATGGCCCGTGAAGAATTGGAGCGCTTGCTTGATCCCGCGAAGTTGACTGAAGGAGGGATACAGGAATAAAGTTTTTTTAAAGCCCCTCTCCCTGCGGGAGAGGGGTTTTGCATAGGCAAAGTCCAAGCCAATTTTTTGCAAAAAAAATTGGTGACATTATCTTGATTTTTATGTGCAAAGCCTAGTAGTGTGCGTATCGTGTGCCTTTTCCAATCTTCGACATCTGTCAAGGTACTGACTTCATGCCTAGCTGCTATTCATGTAACCTAATAGGCAACTTTCATGAATATGAAATCAATATTTGCTAAAGCAATATTCCGATTCCGTGAACGGGCAACGTTTTACCTAGTCTCTTACCCAAGAAGTGTCTACTGGCGCTTATTGGGGCTCCGACTGGGCGCGGGAACCATTCTCCCGAAAGTCTACATTAGCTGGCCCCATCAGGTGTCCTTTGGTTCAAACTGTTTGCTTGAGCAGAACTCTTACTTCAAATTCGACGGAATATACCACCCCGGACCGAAACTTATCTTCGGTGATAACGTATTTATCGGAGCAGGGTGCGAGTTCAATAGACTTGTTCCCGACCCTGTTAATTTTTTTAATACTGCCTTATTATAGGGTATCCATACCCTACAGAAAATAGACAACCCATGGCCTTCGAAAGATTTAAAAAGCTGGATGGCAAGAAGCATGACCGCAAGATTAAGTCCGTCATCGGCATGAGCCTGCCAAAATTCAACATCCTCCTTGCGGCCTTCGCGGCGGCCTACGATGCCGTCCAACTGGAAAGGTGTCGGCAGGGCGAAATCAAGCAGGTTCCAACGGGCGGGCCAAAAGGCCATCTCGACACGCCCGGGAAGAAGCTTTTCTTCATTTTGTATTACCTCAAGACATACCCCACCTTCGACGTGCTGGGCTTCCTTTTCGGCTTCAGTTCGGGGCATGCCCACAACCATGTGGAGAAACTCCTGCCCGTCTTGCTGCGGAGCCTGTCGGACCTCGGCGTGCTCCCTGAGCGGTCGCCTGGGACTCCCGAGGAGTTCCTGCGACTCGTCGATAAATATGGCGACGTCATCATCGACGGGATGGAGTGCGCCTGCGTCAGGCCGCAGGACGGGGAACTCCAGAAGGCCCGCTTCAGCGGAAAAAAAACGCCACACGCTCCAGGCGCTCGTCCTCACGACCCTGCACCGGAAAATCCTTTTCCTCTTCTGCGTCTTCGCCGGCAGCGTCCACGACTACAAGCTCATGAAAAAGGTATTCGACCCAAAACTGAAATGGTTCCATCGAGTGAATCTGTGGCTCGACCTTGGGTTCCAAGGTGCGCAAAAAGATTATGGCGTGAAATCCAAGATAAACCTTCCACACAAAAGGCCGAAGAAATCTAAAAACAACCCGAAGCCGAAACTGACCGCCGCGCAGGTCAAACATAACCGGCAGCATGCGGGAACCCGCGTTTCCGTGGAACACGCCATCGGCGGGATGAAGGCTTTCCATTGCCTGACCCATCGGATCAGAAACCACCTGGACTGGCTCATTGATTTCCTTTTTTGGGTTCCGGCGGGTCTTTGGAACCTAAAAATAGCCTATAATCATTAACTTAACACCGGGAACAACTCTAATATTCGAATAGGGATCGAGGTGGGCCGAGGTTGCCTCATAGCATCTCAATGCTATTTTGTCGACCACGATCACGGCTTCACCACGCGCGACATCCCCATGGGAAGGCAAGAAGACGGCATTGAAGCGCCAATTCGTATCGAGGAAGACGTTTGGATCGGCGCGAACGTGGTTGTGCTTAAAGGCGTGACAATACATCGGGGGGCGATCATTGGGGCTGGATCCGTAGTGAACCGATCTGTAGGCGCATTCGAGATTTGGGCAGGTGTACCGGCGCGAAAACTTCGTGATCGTCCGGGCTGAGCGGCGTAGGTAAGCATCGCATACCTTATTGGGTTGCCATCATCCGCCTGGACAGCAGCGTAAAGGCTGGGTTGCCGTCTTTTCGTCCCCCAGGATGCGTTGGGTTACAATGGGATCCAACCCAACGCGACTAGGACACTGCCTAGTATAAGTTTTTGGCTTATATTGGCGGGGATGACAAATCCCCCTCGCCCGGATTCCAGATGGAATGGCGAGGAGGATAGCCATGGAAGGTCAAACGATCAGACCGAGGTTTAGCCGAACTTGCCCGTGTCCACCCATTCTTGCGAGATCAACGCCCACCAGTCGGTGGCCAAGCCTTTCAGGACGTAGTCATAGGGAAGCCAGCCATAACCGCCATCGCCCCATCCGGTGCCCCAGGAGTTGCGAATCAACAAGGCTCCGGTGGTGGCGACCGCGGCGGGGCTGGTGTTCTTGATCACCAAGCTGTCACTGTAGCCGACCGCCATGATCGCATGTCCACCCACGACTTTTTCGCCGGCGACGGGATACGGGATAGCCCCCTTGTTGGCGACGCTGGCCTGGGTATAGGAACTGTACACCGTGAAGCCGAACATGGATGGCAACCCCGCAGCCAAGTTGGTCTTGATGGCGGACAGCAAGTTCGCCGGCGTTGTGCCTGCCGGATCGAGCCGATAATAATTCAGAGCCTGGTAGTTTTGCCCGAAGGCATACAAAAAGGCGGTGGGTTCGATGTCGAAATTGGCGACCACGTACTTCCAATAATCCTCGGGCGGCACACCGAACAGAACCAAGGCTTCCATGGTGGTGCGCAGGAAGGCCCCGGTGTCGCCAGTCCAACCCAAGAGATTGCGGGTGGTCTTGTATAGGAACAGGCGGGAGGCGTCGATATGCTTACCATAGGCGCGGCGCTCGTAATATTCGACCATGCCCACACCGGCATTGGCGGTGCAAGATCCGAGGGTTAGCTGGTTCTCAATGGGCGAGCACCAGGCCCGCAAATCCACGGTGGCAGGCAACGCGGCAGGGGTGGGGGCGCTCACGGCCCCCGTTCCCTTGACCTTGGCAAGCAGGGGTTTCACCTTTGCATGTTCCGGCGTGTAGTCCTGGATGCTAGGCCAGTCGGGCAGCCAACCAAATTTGACAGATGTTGTTAATTCAGACATGACAGATTCTCCTTAACTGATGTGAAAACAAGGGTTTTACCGTTGCCGGAACGCCGCGTCATCGAAGCCATGCCGGTCACGGTCGTTTACTGCTTCAAAACAATCTTTTGTTCCTATTGTGGGTTCCTCCATTCATGGGTTGTGTGCGGAAAATCTGCGACACTGGCCGGGCAGGCCCTTAGCGTTGGGTTGCGCGAATTTCGACAGAAAACACCTTGACGGCCGATGGCTCCCCCTCCCATTCCCGCATCAGCTTTAGCGTGAGTCTGGCGGTGCCAGGCTTGCCGACCCGGAACCGAAGCGTGCGCATGCCCCTTCCACCCACTTGGCTTGGGGAGGCAGGGGAATAATCGGAATCTTCCAACAGCAAAACATCCCCCAAGGTCTTGTTGGCCCACATATAGCCTGTGGTCGGAGATTCTTCGAGGCGCACTGATAGGCTGGCGCCCATCGCAGCCTCAATGGACTTGCCATTGTCTTCAAGGGTAAGGACGGTCTCGGCCATGGGGTTTCCTTGGGTTATGGCGTTATTGGCGGGTGCGGCAGGGACGGAGACAAGGATTCCCAGCCATCCGAATGCGATTAAGAAACATAAGATGAAACCGGCCATCAGTGAAGCAAGGCTTGTTTCCATGGGAGCCTCAGTCTACAAAGGGATAGGGCGCGAGTGGATGGGGTGGCAATCGAAAGCCGCTTTACTTCCGCCCCCATCCATACTAGCAGATTCATCGCAATTCAGCGTTGGATCAACCCACCCACCGATGCTGATCACACCTTGATTCAGCTATCCAACTCTCATTTTGACGCCGCAAAACAATTCGCCAACAACTTTACTCAAAACCGCGCAGATGGCGGATAATCTGCCCAATGATCACCTGTGCCAAGGATCGGCTATGCCGCAAGACTTCATTGGGCCAGCAAGGTTGAATGGCAAATTTTAAAACCCATCTTTTCGTCGCTTCCGGGGTCAGCGGGGTGGCAGCCATCGCCTGCATGAAGGCAGGCCTTGTCCCTTCCGCAGAAACGCCGATGTTGCTGGGCTTGGGGGCGTTCGGCGGATTGCTGCCCGACATCGACTCCGACCACTCGGTGCCGATCAGGATCAGCTTCAATTTGTTCGCCTTCGCCCTGGCCTTCCTGGTGATGTTCGTGTTTATCGGGCGCTATACCGTGCTGGAACTGGCGGCGATTTGGCTGGCTGTGTTCCTGGCCGTGCGTTATCTTGTTTTGGAATTGTTCGTCAGCCTTACCACCTGCACTCACTGCTGGCGGCAGTATTCTTTACCCTATGCACGGCGAGCCTGTCCCGCCATATGTTCGACAAGCCTTACCCCGTCGCCTGGATGTACGGTGCGTTCGTGGGTTTTGGCTTTGTCATCCATCTGCTATTGGACGAACTATCCAGCGTCGATTTGCTGAATCGGCGCATCAAGCGTTCATTCGGCTCCGCGCTGAAAATCATCAGTTTGAAATACTGGCGCGCCACGTTGGCATTGGCTTTGGCGACGGTTTGTGTCTATTCGACGGTAAGTTATCCCGCCGATTTTTATGCCACCGCTTGGCACAGGCTGGAAACCCATTACACCGGCCATGCGCCCTGGCTGATGCCAGCCAATGGCCGCTGGTTCAGCGATATCCGGGGGATTTTCACAAACTCGCTTTACCTGGCGCAGGGACGGGAAACGGCAAGCGCCATAAAATCCTCGAAATTCGGCAAATCCGGCCCGCTAAATATGGCGACGGAGTGACCGATCAACGGTTGAACGCCAACGCGGCGACGCGCCGTTCAATTTCCTGCATCATCTTGTTATAAGCCGGTGCGCCGATGCCGCCGAAGCGGCTTTTGAATTCCGCCTCGGGCATGAACTCGGGCAAGCCCTCGACCGAAGGCATGAAATCGGCTTCGCTTAAATGTCCGCCACCCAAGAATTGCTGGAGCTTCCTCGCCGAAGCCGCGCTGGCGGTGGCCTGTTCGCCCAAGCGCACACCGGCGCGGTCGGCGGCGATGTCGTTGAAAGAGAAACCGCTGCCGCCATGCGAATCGTCCACCTCCTTGAACAGGCCAACCGCATCGGACAGCGGGCCGCCGGCATTGGCGGACAGCGCGGCGGAAATCAGGAAGTGCTTGGGGAAGTCATCGCGGCCATCCAATTTGATATGCCGGGGCGCGGGCTTTGGCGAAGCTTGGGCTTGCGGGACGATTTTCGCCAGATCCCTGCCTTCGACATAAAACACCAGCACTAAAATCGCCGCGCGATTCTCGGCCACGGCATCGCCTTGGGCGGAACGCTCGGCGGCGAGCTTGAACAATGGCCGCAGCAGTTCGGCCAGCGAAACCCGGCTGTTCGGCGGCCCATCTCGGCTGGCCTCCGCCAAGCGTTGCTGGTAGGCGCGCAAACGCTCCTGTTCCTGGGGCGGTATCAGCAGTCCACTGAGTTTGCCGGGCAAATCTTTCTGCCATTCATAAGTCACGTTCAGCTTGCCCTCGGCGATGCTGACATTTTTGACGACTTCGGTGAACACGCGGTAATCCTCGCTGGCGACCAACGCTGCCGCTCCCTGCCCCAACAGCCAATCGGCCAAGCCGCCAGGAATCGCCAGCGTGCCGATGCGCAACTGATCCACATGGGGCAGGCCGCCCGTCTGCGCTACCGCCGCGTCGATGTTCAGATAAGCGCCCAGCGGATTCTTCGGCAATTCCCCGGTGATTTCCAGATGCGCCGCGCCCGGGAACAGCGCCAGCCTCGCGCTGCCCCGGCCATATTGATGGGCAAGGTAGTTGAGCGCCAAATCGAGGTCTTGCTGGGTGATGCTGATTTTCCTGATTTCGCCAGGCTTCAGTTTACGCGGATCGTTGCCGTCGAGGATGCGCTTGCCGTCCGCGATGCGATCCGGGCTGAATTCGGCTGCGCGGTTGACCAGCGGCTGGGATTGCAACATGGCAAACAGCGCGGCAACCAAGGCCACGACCAGCAAGATAGGGAGCAGGAAAAACAGGCGCGAAAACAGTTTCATGAGGATGTTCTTCTTATAAGGAAGCGCAAATGAAGCCCTCTCCCTGCGGGAGAGGATTGGGTGAGGGTTTTCAAAAAAATGTCTTGCTTGTGTCGTGCGACTGGCAGCGGACTTAATTTAGAGATTCCCTAGGGGCAAGGATTTTGCGGCATAATGGCGATGTTTTCCATAAGGGCCGCACCGTCTACCCGTTCATCAAGACCCACAACGCCCTCACCGGCGGATTGGGAGACGCCCTCGCCGACCTCGGCCAGCACTTCGCCCGCGCCAAGCCCGCCAAGGCGGACAAGCTCGCCGGGCCATGATGCCAACGCCAGGTGGGAGTGCAAGATTCATCTTCAAAGGCTTTCCCTACTGGGCAAGGCAAGCCTTGTACTCCCGCTTGACGGGATGGGAGGGAAGCTCCCGCGCCTAGTGCTGTAGCTGCTGTCTGAAGCAATGCAGCTTCTTTCGGCGGCAATGTTGCTACCGCCCGATGCAACGGAGCTTACCGTGCCAGCAACGATGCTAGGGCCGGCAGTAATGTTGCTGCCATGCGAAGCAAAGGGGCTTCCCAGGGCGGAAACATAACTGGCGATCTTAGCAATGAAGCTGCCTTAGTCAGCAATGCTGCTGCCCATCCCAGCAACGGAGCTTCCCGCCGCAGCGATGATTCTTCCCGGCGAAGCTTGATGGCTGACGGATCAAGAAAACAGCCATTGCTGAATGGTTGGGCTATAGTGGGCTAAGCTGGGTTGCGGTTCCATCGCAACCCAACGATGCGGAAAATGTTGGGTTGCCAAAAAGCCTGTCCTGAACTTAGTCGAAGGGACGGCAACCTAACCTACGCCGCCAGGCACGGCACGATATTCCGGGCGACTTTACGCATTTATGAAGGAATCCTTACGGTCGTCCGAAAATAGCAATCCAGAAGGATTCAAAGCCATGAAAAGCCGTTTGTTATTGGCGCTATTCGTCGGGCTATTCGCTATTCTCCAATCCGTCTCGCCGGTTACCTGGGCGGGGGCAAACCAGTGGACTGGCGTAGTCGGTCCCGGGGGAGGCTCGATCTCATTTTTAGCCGTCGACCCGTCCAATTCGGCCACGCTCTATGCGGGAATTTGGGGTGGTGGGGTGTTTAAGAGCTCCGACGGCAGCGGAAGCTGGAAGGTCTTGACCGCTGGATTGCTCTTTACCCTGGCCATCGACCCGTCCAATTCATCCACACTTTATGCTGGCTCTTTCGGCGGGATATACAAGAGTACCGACGGCGGAGAAAGCTGGAACCCGGCCAACAATGGCCTGTCGAATGTGACTGTCAATGGCCTGACCATCGACCCGTCCAACCCAGCCACGATCTATGCGAGAACTTCGGATGGCGGGGTGTTCAAGAGCACCGACTGCGGCGGAAGCTGGAACCCGGCCAACAATGGCCTGTCAAATATTAATGTCGATGGCCTGAGCATCGACCCGTCCAACCCAGCCACACTCTATGTGGGAACTGGCGGCGGGGTGTTTAAGAGCACCGACGGCGGCGGAAGTTGGAACCCGGCCAACAATGGCCTGACAAATACGACCGTTTACAACCTGACTATCGATCCGTCCAACCCGGCCACGCTTTATGCGGGAACTGGCGGCGGGGTGTTCAAGAGCACCGACGGCGGCGGAAGTTGGAACCCGGCCAACAATGGCCTGGCAAATACGACCGTTTACAACCTGACTATCGATCCGTCCAACCCGGCCACGCTTTATGCGGGAACTGGCGGCGGGGTGTTCAAGAGCACCGACGGCGGCGGAAGCTGGAACCCGGCCAACCATGGCCTGACACATACGACGGTTTCCAATCTGGCCATCGACCCGACCAACCCGGCCACGCTCTATGCGGGAACTGGCGGCGGGGTGTTCAAGAGCACCGACGGTGGCGGAAAGTGGAATCCGGCAAATAACGGCCTGGAAGCTACAAATATCTCTGCCTTGGCTATCGCCCCGTCCAATCCGGCCGCGCTTTATGTGGGAACTGGTGGCGGGGTGTTCAAGAGCACCGACGGTGGCGGAAGCTGGAGTCCGGCCAACACTGGTCTGACTATGACATCTGATGAATATATCTCTACCCTGGCCATCGACCCGTCCAACCCGGCTACGCTATATGCAGGAACCAAGACCGGATACTTTCCAGGCCCCTATAGCGGCGTGGTATACAAAAGCACGAACGGTGGCGGGAATTGGAACCCGGCCAACAATGGCCTGACGGCTACGTCTGTCTATGACTTGGTTATCGATCCGTCCAATCCGGCCACACTCTATGCGGGAACTTGGGGGGGGAGATGTGTACAAGAGTACTGATAGCGGGGAAAGCTGGAGTCCGGCCAACACTGGTCTGATCATTGATACCTCTCCCGTCCTGTTGGTCATCGACCCGTCCAACCCGGCCACGCTTTATGCGGGAACTGGCGGCGGGGTGTTCAAGAGCACCGACGGCGGGGCAAGCTGGAGTCCGGCCAACAATGGCCTGAACTCTGCCTATGTCACTACCCTGACTATCGACCCATCCAAGCCAGCCACGCTCTATGCGGGATCTGACCGCGGGGTGTACAAGACTACCGATAGCGGTGAGAGTTGGAGTCCGGCCAGCAACGGCCTTACTGGGTATGTCCTCACCCTGACCATCGACCCGTCCAACCCGGCCACGATCTATGCGGGAACCTGGGGTCATGGGATGTATAAGAGCACCAATAGCGGGAGGATTTGGAATCCGGCCAATACAAACGGTATGTTAAATACAGATACGGATGTCGGGATACTGACCATCGACCCATCCAACCCGGCCACACTCTATGCGATACATAGAGGCATGATAATTAAATTCACCAGCGCGTACGAATGCCTGTTTGTGTGGGCGGAAAAAAATTATTCTAGCTTTTTTGCTCAAGTTGGTTCTCCCTCGGCGGTTTGGGATACCTACATTTATCGTCACTATTTGGCAACCAACGCCTACTTGGGAGTTTCTTCGGTCGATAATCATGTCTACTACATGGGGCCGGACGGGGCATTGCAGGATGAAGGCCCTCTATCGGATTGGTTGCCTAAGGCAGGTTGCCCTGCTCCAGCCACTCCTCCGACCGAATGCCTGTTTAATTGGGCGGAAAGCGGCTATCCCTCTCTGTTTAACCCGGCTGGCGCTCCAACGGAAGTTTTGGGCATCTACACCTACCGCCACTATTGGTATACCAATATCTACGTGGGCGTTTCTTCGTTCGACAATCATGTCTATTACATGGGGCCGGATGGGGTATTGCAAGATGAAGGCCTGTTGTCTAATTGGTTGTTTCTGGCGAGTTGCCTGTGACATGTGGTAGCCAGGTAGGCCGGAATAAGCCGGTTCGAGCGCGAGCGAGCGAGAAGCGGCGTTTCCGGCCATCCGCCGCCGCGCCTATTGCCGGAAACGCCCGCCCGGCGCTGCGCCCTTCGATACAACACTCAGGACAGGCTTGGCCGGGCTTATTCCGGCCTACACGCCGCCAAATACGCCGTAGAGGGCAGTAAGGCGGAATCGCGAAGCGTATTCCGCCGGATGTCAATACTTCCATGCGGCGCAATTGCTTTGCATTGCACCCTTCTGCGGCCCTGGACAAAACAGGTAAATAGGCAACGGTGTCTGTTGCCTATTCTTTTGGCAGTCAAGATGCGCACTCCTCCGAGTTATTCAACTCAAGCTTGAGGGCAATGAGTGATTTGTTCACATCCAAGAGAAGAAACAATAATGAGCCGATGAGGGATGACAGGGATGCGATGAACAGAAAAGCGATCATCGGCCAAGCGTTTTGAAGCCCGGTTATGGCGGTCACGAACAAACCGATCACCAGTAAGGCGGCGAATAGCGCGCTCATCGATGCCAGCTCAATGCTATGCCGAAGCAGGCGTGTCCGCCGCCAAAGCACATCCATTTGCGCCTTGATGAGTGTTTTATGTGGCATGGGCGCGTTTTCGGCCTCCTTCGACAAGCTGCGCACACGGTCAATGGCATGGGCGAGCCGGTTATTGGTGGTAAGCAGAAGCAGACCCACGGCGGATAGCAGAATCACCGGGCCGATGGAGGTTTGCAACAACGGGATAAGATCATTGACTGTCATCCTGATCCTTGGGCGGCTTGCGCAATTTGATGCCCAACTCGCGCAATTGCAAATCGCTGACCGGGGCCGGCGTGTCGAACAACGGACACCAAGCCGATTGGGTCTTGGGGAAAGCCATGACTTCGCGGATGGAATGCGCCCCGGACATCAACATGACCAGCCTGTCCATGCCGAAAGCCAAACCGCCGTGGGGCGGCGCGCCGTATTTCAGCGCGGTGAGCAGGAAGCCGAATTTCCGGTTGGCCTCTTCCTCGCCGATGCCGAGCAAATCCAGCACGGCACTTTGCAACTCGGTGTTGTGGATACGGATGGAGCCACCGCCGAGTTCGGTGCCGTTCAACACCATGTCATAAGCGCGGGACAGCGCCGATCCGGGATTGGCTTCCAATTCCTCGCGGCTGCAATTCGGCGCGGTGAACGGGTGGTGGATGGCAAACCAGCGGCCCGACTTCTCGTCCCACTCAAACATCGGGAAATCCGTGACCCACAAGGGCTTCCAAGTGCTTTCGAGCAAGCCCCGATCATGGCCCAGCTTGACGCGCAACGCGCCCATGGCCTCGTTGACGATCTTGGCCTTGTCCGCGCCGAAGAACACCAAATCGCCAGTCTCCGCGCCGGTGCGTTGCATAATCTCGTTCACCGCTGGTTCGGGGATGAATTTGAGGATGGGCGATTGCAAGCCTTCCATGCCGGCGACGCGGTCGTTGACCTTGATATAAGCCAAGCCCTTGGCCCCGTAGATGCCGACGAACTTAGTCAGGTCGTCGATTTCCTTGCGCGACATCTCGCAGCCTTTCGGCAGGCGCAAGGCCGCGACGCGACCGTCGGGATCGTTGGCCGGGCCGGAGAAGACCTTGAAATCGACCTCCTTCAACAAATCCGCCACATCCACCAATTCCAGCGGAACACGCAAATCCGGCTTGTCCGAGGCGTAGCGGCGGATGGCTTCCGCATGGGTCATGCGCGGGAAAGGATCGGGCAGTTCCTCCCCGAGGATGGCCTTGAACAAGTCGCGGATCATCGCCTCCATCAAGCCCATGATCTGGTTCTCGTCCATGAACGAGGTCTCGATATCGAGCTGGGTGAATTCCGGCTGGCGGTCGGCGCGCAAATCCTCGTCGCGAAAGCAACGCACGACTTGGTAATAGCGATCCATGCCGGAGATCATCAACAATTGCTTGTAAAGCTGGGGCGACTGCGGCAGGGCGAAGAAAGAATTCTCATGGGTACGGCTAGGCACCAGATAATCGCGCGCACCTTCCGGGGTGGCCTTGGTGAGGAAGGGCGTCTCGATTTCGTAAAAACCTTCGGTGTCGAGAAACTGGCGCAGGAAGCGGGTGATGTCCCGGCGCATCCTCATGCGCTGCTGCATCAGCGGGCGGCGCAGGTCGATGTAGCGGTAGCGCAACCGGGTTTCCTCGTTCACCTCGATCTCGCTCTCCACCGGGAACGGCGGGGTTTCGGATTTGTTGAGGATTTCCATCTGGATGCCTAGCAGTTCGACCATCCCTGTGGGCAGGTTAGGATTTTCGGTGCCTGCCGGGCGGCGGCGCACCTTGCCGCTGATGCCAAGGACGTACTCGCTGCGTACGCTTTCGGCCAATTTGAAGGCTTCCGCCAGATCAGGATCGAATACCACTTGCACCAGCCCCTCACGGTCGCGCAGGTCGATGAAGATGACCCCGCCATGGTCGCGGCGGCGATGCACCCAGCCACAGATGTCTACAGTCTGATCCAGATGGGTTTCGTTGATTTCTCCACAATAGTGGCTGCGCATAATTCGTTCCAATGGGGTTGCGGATTGAAAAGCCGGAAATGGTACGGTGTGGGCAGGGTGTGCGCAAGTTTGCGGCGCTCAGGAACTGGCCGCAGGCGTCTTCGGGGCTGCTGTCGCAGCAGGCTTGGCGGCGTCGCCCGAGGAAGCCTTGGCACTTTCTCCCGAGGCAGCAGGCTTCTGGTCGCCGGCCAGGTTTTTCTTCTTGTCACCGCTCTTGAAATCGGTCTCGTACCAGCCGCCGCCCTTGAGGCGGAAGCCAGCCGCCGAGACGAGCTTGTTCAATTCCGGCTGTCCGCACTCCGGGCAGAACTTCAAAGGCTCCTCGCTGAGCTTCTGGATCACTTCGAGTTCATGGCCGCAGGCTTTGCATTGGTATTCATAGATGGGCATGGAATGGCTCCGGTTAAGATTCAAAGTGGAATTCTATTTGATGCGGGCGGATGGCGGATTTTCAAGGCTATTCAGCCATCACCCCGGCTGTTCCACGCACATGCCCTACCCCGCCGATTTCAGCCATCTGCGCTTCAATCCACTCTTCGGCTTGGGCCATGATGGCGCTGGCGCTGTTGGTTTTGCCGTCGATGGCGGGGCCAATGCGCACTTGGATCACGCCGGGGAATTTCAAGAACGCCTGGCGACGCCAGAACTCGCCGGCATTGTGCGCCACGGGTATCACCGGGCAACCGGCCCGGTGGGCCAGCAAAGCGCCGCTGGCGTTGTAGCGGCCCCTCTGTCCAGGCGGCACACGGGTTCCCTCAGGGAAAATCACCACCCAAAGCCCCGCCTGCAAACGCGCCGCGCCGTCGCGCAGCACCTGTTTAAGTGCCGCCGCCTTGGCACCCCGGTCGATGGCAATGGGTTCCATCCTCGCCATGGCCCAGCCCCAAACGGGTATCCGCAGCAATTCTTGCTTCAGCAGAAACACCAACGGGGGGAAGATGGCCTGAAAATGGAACGCCTCCCAAGCCGACTGGTGCTTGGACAGGATCACGCCATTTCTTTCAGGAATGTTTTCCAGGCCATGCACTTCATGCGTCATCCCGCAAATGTTTTTCAAGGTCCACAGGTTGAAACGCACCCACAGTTGGGCGATGGCGTAGCGCCTGTGGAACGGACAACGGCTCGCCATCAACACCAAAGGCGCGATGGCGAAGGTCGATAGCACCTGGCCCAAGTAGAAAATGGCGGAGCGGACGACAATATCTAAATTAGCGGTGGGTAAAGAGGATGTATTGGGCTGCTTCATGGAGATTGACGAACGTTTGGATATCGAGATTAGGATTGCGCCGCAGAGTCCGCTTACCCTTGCCGGTCTCCACCAGGATGGGTTCCGCACCGACACTTTGCGCTGCCTGCATATCGCGCAGGGAGTCGCCCACCACCGGGACGCCGCGCAAATCGACCTGGAATTCACGGGCAAAGCGCAGGAATAGGCCGATCCTAGGTTTGCGGCAGTCGCAACCATCCTCCGGGCCGTGGGGGCAGAAAAAAACCGCTTCGATATGGCCGCCGGACTCTTCCACTTGCAGGCGCATCTTGTCGTGGATGCGATCCAGCGTCGCCAAGTCGAACAGCCCACGCCCCACGCCGGCCTGGTTGGTCAGCACGGCGATGCGATAGCCGCTACGGTTCAATTGAGCGATGGCCTCCAGGCTGCCGGGGATCGGGATCCATTCCTCGGGGCATTTGATGTAAGCGTCGGAGTCTTCGTTGATGACCCCGTCGCGGTCGAGGATGACCCAGCGCATGTGTTTTTGAGCCTATGATGAAAGAGGGCTTATTGTAAGGCCAAACCAGTCCTACGTGTTCCCCGATTCAGAAGGCAACGGTGGCCCCGTCAACAACCCATGCCCTTGAGCCTTTGAAGTGCTGCGGATCATGCATGCCTAAAGCCCTTGCCGCACCAAGTCCTTGATGGCGGGGCGCGAACGTGAAGCCCAAACCCCTTCGACATGCCTGCACATTGGTAGAATAGTTGCCGTAACCCAGCCGGGGAGATATGCGAGAGTTGTGCATTGTCTCTCCTGAATTCGACAACTCAGTGAGCGTTTCCCAGCGGGGCTGCGTAGGCATCCAGCACAGTGTTTCCACATTGTCCCCGGTCAACGCTTGCAGAAACTCCACCAGCGCGTTGATCTCGGTCTCGCTTAACCCTAAGGGCTTGATGAGCGGATCCAGATTATCATTCGGCTCGCCTCCCCGGTCATAAAACTCCACCACTTCCCTCAAAGTCGAAAACACTCCGTTGTGCATGTAGGGCGCGGTGAGGGCGATGTTGCGCAAGCCAGGCGTCTTGTATTTCCATCGGTCTGCCGGGTTCTGGGTGATTTCGTACAGGCCCAGGTCGTTGGATTTTTCCCCTCCCACCGCGCCAACGGCTGCCGTGTCCATGTCGAAGCTGATCCCCGGCGCGACTTGCACCCGCTGTTTGGCCGGTTGTTTCTTCATGCTCTCCCGATAACCCAAGCCCGTGTTGTGCAATTGATGGTCGAGTGAACAGAGCATGGCGCTCTTCGATGCCATGGCACCGGGAGCAGCCGCCTTCCCGGAGAACAACTCAAAGCCCTTTCTGGCTTGCCCACCCAAAGCTCCCGGTTGTTTGCCGTAATGCCAGCGATCAAAAGGCGAATTGGCGGAGATTAGCGTCCGCTCGTAACTGGCGATGGCCTGGCCCACGATCTCCATGGACGGGCCGCGATGGAAGGCTTTTTCAAACAAGCCTCGGTAATCGGGTAGGGCCTTGAGTTTGTCGGTCACGAAGCCGATGGAAGGATTGGCCATTTCGTTGTGCGCCAAAAACGGCCCCCACACTTGATTCTCCAAGGTGCTCTCCCTTCCATCATGAAACAGCCTCTCCGCATAGGCCACGTTGTAGAGCGTCGGCGAATTGCGCCGCACCGTGCGGCCCTCCACGCCCACCGCCGTCGCCTGCTCCTGGCTGGTGAAGCCCTGTTCGGGAATGTGGCACATGGCGCAGGAGAAGGTATTGTTCCAGGACAATCGCCGGTCGAAGAATAGCTTGCGTCCCAGTTCAATCTTCTCGCGGCTTAAAGGATTGTCCTTGGGCATGGGAACCTTGGGCAGTCCCAACGGCGGGTTTAGTGCGAGTCTTAGCAAATCGGCAGGCTTGCCTTGACGTTGGGACAAGGCCACGGAATGGGTTTGGTATTGTTTGGATTCATAGCCGGATTTGTCATCGCCAGGGCGCAGCAAATCCGCTTTTGTGACATCGGCAGGCTGCCCGGACTTTTTGGCCGTGTCGCCCGCTTCCTTGAGCAAGGTCTCGATATCCGCAACCACCGTATCGGGATGCAGGACAGACACTGTGTAAATATTGCGGATCTGCTTGTCTTGGTCGATTAGAAAGACCCGCAGCAAATGGGAGAATTTGCCCGTGGGCTGGCCTTTCTCGTCGAATTCCTTCTCCACCGACTGGCCGTAAGCCTTGAGGATGGGCTGGATGTCCGCCTCCGAGGCGGTGGTGAGGAAACGCCATTCCACCCCGGCATCCTGGAAAGCCTGGCCGTAACGGGCCATGGCTTGTGGCGTGTCATGTTCCGGGTTGAAGCTCAAGGTAATCAGGCGCAAGCGGTCGTCCAGGCCGGTCGATTGCTTCAACTTGGCTTTGATTTTCCGAAACACCGAGGTTGAAAGCGGGCATCCGTTGATGTCGTCGCAAGTGGCATAGATGAAACTCAAGAGAACCAGCTTGTCAGCATACAGGCCATGCAGGCTCAATGCCTTGCCGTCGGCGTCGATCACCTTGCCGTCGGCGGCCGTCCCCAAGCTTGGCAATAAGTAGCTGCCTGGTTTTGGTGGCGGGAAGGGAAGCGGCCGGTATCCCGGTGCAAGGGGGGCATCGTCTGCGATTCCGCCTTGGCAAAACAAGAAAAGCACGCTAGCCAGCAGGGCAAGGAGGAACGGCGTAAACTTTATACCGCACTTGCCTTGTGTGCTCCAAAATTGGGCCATAACCGAAGGGAGGCGTGGATAGCCACTAATGCTCGTACCCGCAGATGGGCTTGGCTTCATTGGCATTGTTTAAAGGCACTCTAATTAGGGAGGCTGAAAACAAAGGGACGGGGAATTAGCCAATAAGCCAAGTTCCCCTGCCCCTTCGTCACATCGTTGGGATAAGCGTAAGGGTCACTCGGCTTTCGCCAGAGATTGCCCTGATTGCTTTGCCACACCGGAATACAAGGCATGGGCACCAAAACGCATCTGGTGCGGGCGGCCCAGCTTTTCGGCATGGAAATCGATGGCGAATTGCTCCTCCAACTCCTTGCCGTCCCAATGGAACAGTTTCAAAAACTGTTCGTTGTCCTTGCCTTTCTTGTCCCAATTGGCCAACAGCGAAGACGTGTAATACAGCCGCTTGCCGTCCCAGCTTGAAGAGACCATGTTCACCTGCGCACCGATGTGCTTCTGGTAGACCTGAACCGGCTTGTCGGGGTTGGAGATGTCGAACAGCCGGGTGTCGCCGTCCATGAAGGTGTTGACCCACAAATGCTGGTCGTCGTTGGAGATGGAAATGTCCACCGGCAAGGGTATCTTGGACGGATCGCCGATGTCGGCCACGGCTTTGGCTTGCCATTCGCCCTTGGCGTCTTCGTGGATCAGCCAAATCTTCGAGGTCAGCGCGGTGGTGGTGAAGCAGTAGTTGTGCGTTTCGCCCCAAGCGCAGCGGACTTCCAGCGGCGCGCCCGGCACGTCGAAGACTTTTTTCGGCTGCTTGGTGTGCAAGTCCCAGGTGACGACGGTGTTGCCGAAGCGCTTCATGGCTTCCGGGTCGGCCAGCATCTTGCCGAAGTCCATCATGTAATTGTTCCAGCCGGTGAAGGAAGAAGTCACCAGCAGGTTCTTGCGCGGCAGGGCGCGCACGTCGTAGTTGTAGCCGTCCGCGAAGTTACCGGTCTTGACCGCGCCGCCGAGGTCGCTGTCGGTGGGCATCCAGTGGGTGGCTATGTAGCCGCCTTCGTTGGTGTATTCCACTAGCGCGGTGCGCCCGCCGTGGTCTTTGTTGTTGGACAGGCCGGTGATGATCATCCGGCCCGGCAGGGCGTACATCGTGTGCGGGCCGACCACGCCGCCGGATTTTTCGACGAAATTGGTGATGGTCTTGACCAGCTTGGGCTTGGCGGGATCGGATTTCACGTCGAAGACGAAGATCTTGCTGGTGTCCAGGCCGCCGGCCCACAGGTATTGGCGGTCGTCGGTGAAGTCGGAATGGTGGGCCTCGTTGCGCCCGCCCACGGAAAGCTGGGCGATGACTTTGCCGTATTTTGCCGACTTGGGGTTCACGTCCACGGTGACGAGCTTGTCCTGCTCGTCGCCGATGCCTTCCTCGCCCAGGGTCCAGACATAGACATAGTCTTCCTGGCCGGTGATCTTCTTCATATAGGGCGAGGCGCAGGTTTCATCGGCGTTGGCGGTAGGCACAATGGACGCGCTCAACAGGCTGGCGGCGGCGCAGCCGACCAGCAGGCCGCGAACGGTTCGGGTGATGGTGTGGTTCATGGGGCTTAACCTCTTCAGAATGTTGCTTTTATGTAACCCGAATCAGGCCGGGTTTTATTCGGCAGTGCAAGGATCAATCCGCGTCAATACTTGGCGGATGCTGTTGGCCGGAAAGCCGCCTTGTCCGGCGTGTTCCCGGATCAAAGCCTCGTCGGGGGCGATGTAGACACAGTAGATTTTGTCGTCCGTGACGTAGCTCTCGATCCATTGAATTTCGGGGCCGAGGTTCCGCAGGACGCAGCAGGATTTCCCGGAAATCGCCTGCAACTCGGCGGGCGTCAATTGGCCCGCGCCGGGGATCTCGCGTTCTATGATGTATTTCGGCATGTTTGGCTCTCCTTCAAATTTGGGGGTAATAATACGACCGGTCGTCTTGGTGACGGCCAAATTTTTTAGGGCTGGAAATAGCCCCTCAGCAAACTTCGACAACACGCCTCCAGCGGGCGGGTGGATTGCTCGATCTTCATCCGCAGCAACGCACCCTGCCAGGCGTCGGACAGAAGGTCAGCCATTTCCTCCGCGCCCAAGTCAGTGCGGAACAGACCTTCGCGCTGGCCGCGCTCGATTCCCTCGCGCAATTTGTCCCGGTAGCCATGCACGGCGTCTTTCAAGGCCAGGCGGCAGGTTGCGCTGGTGTCGCCGACCTCGCCGATCAGATTGCCCAGCAGGCATCCGCCGACGAACCGCCGCCGCTCCAGTTCGGCGGCCAACTCGCCGAAATAGCCTTCCAGCGCGGCCAAGGCGTCCAATTCTGGGCGCTTCAGCCAGCCGTCCAGAAGCATGATGAACGGCTCGATGTAATGGGCGATGGATGCCGCGCCGAATTCCTCCTTGCTGGTGAAGTAGTTGTAAAAGGAACCCTTGGGAACCCCGACGCCATTCAGGATGTCTTGAAGGCCCACGCCATGGAAACCATGTTCTGTGAACATCGCGACCCCTTGATCGAGCAGCTTTTCCCGGGTGAGATGTTTAGAGGTGCTTTTCATGATCGGCATATGATACGACCGGTCGTCTTAATATTGCAAGCTTTTTTGTCTTTCCGAACAAGTTGAAGATGCATCCGTCCATTGGTAGGTAGGTAGCTCTTGATCAACCACAATAGCATACCGACGACGATCAGGACAACCACCATAGGACTTACGCAAAATATATTAAAGCGGGTATATACTTATCAGCTTTAACAAGATAGAACTGGTGCGCAGCCAGTATAGCGTCAACGAGCATGGCATCGTGAAAGGCATCGGCATCGTCAATTGCGTATATGTTAATTTAGATACTAACGAGCATTTGATAATCGATTGGCGGGTATATGACCCAGAAGGCGACGGCAAGACCAAGCTCGACCACGTGCGGGACATGTTCGACGATGCCATCGGAAACAAAAACCTGCCATTCCGCGCCGTGCTGATGGATTCTTGGTATGCCACCAAGGATTTGATGACGCACATCGACAAGGTCGGCAAGGTATTTTATTGCCCGCTAAAATCCAACCGCAAGGTGGATGACAGCCAGGGGAAAAACCCCTACTAAGGCCTTTTCCTAGCTGGAATGGTTCGGCGACGAAATGCTGCGCGGCAAGCTCGTCAAAATCCACGGATTCCCACGGGATCACAAGGTCAAACTGTTCCGGGTTGCGGCGACAAACCGCACGGAATATGTTGTCGCCAATGACACTTCTGAGGATTCCGCCGTCGCCGTAAAGGATATGTGTGGAATCCGCTGGAAAATCGAGCAATACCACCGGGAAGGCAAGCAAATACTTGGCATGGAGAAATGCCAATGCCGCAAGGCTCGCGCCCAAAAAAACCACATCGGCTGCGCGATACTCGCCTGGCACCGCCTGACAAGGCTCGCCAGGAAACTCAAGACAAACATCTATGCCCTGAAAAACGGCCTTCTCTCCGAGTATATGAAGGAGGAGCTCAAAAACCCATCAATACCCATGTCTTTCGCCTGAGATGAAATCGTGAATCGCCGGGGTTCTGCGGGAGCTTCAGGCTCTTGCGTAAGTCCTAAGGATAGTAAAAAATTAGTCTAATTTTTAGTGAGATGGGAGTAAGGAAGATTTCGACAATCCACGCCCGTGGAAATATCGGAAGCGCTTAACTTATATTTAGTCAAATCCACATATTTTCATAAAACACCCGTTCCGAAGGTGACATCAGCCACTTTCGACCCAGCTGGAACATGCAAATCCAGGATTTGTGAAAAGACTTCCGCATTACCAGAAATATGGGCAGACATCACAACATTGCTGGTCGCAATGCCACCTTGAACTCGCTTCGTCGAAGTAGGCTCTTCTTCTTGGAGCAGACTTAGTTGCTTAGTGTAAGTAGACATGGGTATACAATATCCCATTTTAGGATAAGACGCAAGCCATGTTTTTTTACCATACGTCCCATTAAGGATAAACCCCAATCGCCCTAAGCCCCACGGTTTCCTCAAGCCCAAACATCAGGTTCATGTTCTGCACCGCCTGCCCCGCCGCACCTTTCACCAGGTTATCCTCCACGGCCAGCACTACTACGGTGTTGCCGCCTTGGGGACGGTGGACGGCGATCTGGCAGCGGTTGGAGCCGCGCACGTTGCGGGTGTCGGGGTGGGAACCTGCGGGCAGCACATCGACGAAAGGCTCGGCGCGGTAACGGATCTCGTAGAGCGCCTGCAAATCCTGCGTGTCACTGGACAGCAGTTGGGCATATAGCGTGGCGTGGATGCCTCGGATCATCGGCGTCAGATGCGGCACGAAGGTCAGCCCAACCGGCTGGCCGCAGGCTTGTTCCAAACCCTGGCGGATTTCCGGCAGATGGCGGTGGCCTTTGACGCTGTAGGCTTTGAAACTTTCTCCGGTCTCACTCATCAGCATGGAAATCTCGGCTTTCCGTCCCGCGCCGCTGACACCGGATTTCACATCGGCGATCAGGTTGTCCAGCCTGATCAACCCCGCCTCAATCAACGGAAGAAAGCCAAGTTGCGTGGCGGTGGGATAGCAGCCGGGATTGGCAACCAGACGGGCGGCGCGGATTTGCCCGCGGTTGGTTTCCGGCAGGCCGTACACCGCCTCTCGCAGCAAATCCGGGCAGGCATGGGGTTCGCCATACCACTGCTCCCAGGCCACAGGGTCTGTCAGGCGGAAGTCGGCGGCCAGGTCGATGATCTTCACGCCACTCGCCAACAAATCTCTCGCCATGCGCATGGCCGTGCCGTTGGGCGTGGCGAAGAACACCACGTCACAACGGCCCAAGGCTTCCACGGTGGGTTCGGTGAACACCGCATCGATGTAGCCGCGCAAGTTGGGATACATCCCGTCCACCCGCTTGCCCGCATCGGCGCGGGAGGTGACGGTGTGGATGCTGACTTTCGGATGCAGCGCGAGGATGCGGAGAAGTTCGACGCCAGTGTAGCCGGTGCCGCCGACGATGCCTGCTTTAACCATGCGGATGGCCTTTTCTAGGGTATCGTGGAAACCGGCTTAGGCAATCGCCGCGGTTTGGGACAAAAGCTGGCGGTAGACAAACGCCGTGGCCACCACCGACACGGGAATGGTCACGAACAAGCCCAAGCCGACAAGCACGGCACCCAGAGCGTTAAGGAGGGTCAGCACGAAACTAAAACCCAGCAGTTTCCAGCGTACGCCTTCGGTGAGGACGGCGCTGGCCTTGAGCGCCTCCACCGGCCCTAGCCCCTTGTCAATAATGAGAAAGCCGTAGTAACCGAGCATGATCATTGCGATGATACCTGGCACCACCAAGAGCAACAAACCCACCGCCACGATGACAGAAAAGAGGATAGATCCCAACACATAGGGGACGAACACAGGGCCACCGGAGAACAAGTCGTTGATGCTGGTTTGGCCAGCATCGACAATCATCAGGCTTATCCTTAACAGTCCAGCCACCAGAAAATATTGGAAAAGCTGCAAGGCAATCCGCAAAACAATGGCAAGCCCGCCAGCCCCAAAACTTTTGATGATCAGTTGGGGAATGACAATCAACACCCCCAATAGCAACATCAAGCTTATGAAAAACCCCACGCGGGCGGTAAAGGCCGCCCAACCGACAGACAATGCCTCGTTGATGGAAAATGACTTCATGACAACCCCCTTACGATGATTTGACCGACGAAAACGGGCAGCGGAATGTGCGCCACCTTATTGTCAAGTTCCCAGAGGCGTCCGCACAATCGCTGCTGGCAGCGATAGTAACCCATGGCCGGGCGGCAAGACTAGCCCTTAATCTTCAGTGGAAAATCGGACGGAGGGGATCAATCGGAGGCAGGATTCCCACGCTTGCTGCGACGAGCCACAGTACCAAGCGCGGGAAGGGAAAGCTAAATCCTATTTCTGTTGCGCGTCCGAGTAAATCTCGACCTTCGCCTTGAGCTTCTGCCCGGGCTTGAAGGTGACGACGCGGCGGGCGGTGATGGGGATTTCCTCGCCGGTCTTCGGGTTGCGGCCCGGCCTTTGTTTCTTGTCGCGCAGGTCGAAATTGCCAAACCCGGACAGCTTCACCGCCCGGCCTGCTTCCAGGGCGGTTTTGACCTCCTCGAAAAACTGGTCCACCAATAGCTTGGCGTCCCGTTTGTTCAACTCGGTTTCTACCAGGAGATTTTCCACTAAATCAGCTTTGGTCAATGCCATCTTCAATCCCTCAGCTTTGCGTTAAATTCTTGCGCCAAAGACGCCAACACTTGGTCAATCACACCGTCTACCCTGGCATCGGTCAGGGTTTCCGCATCGTCTTGCAGCACCAGGCCGAGCGCCACGCTCTTCTGCCCGGCCTCGATGCCCGGCCCCTGGTATACGTCGAAAACCAAGGCCTGCCGGATCAAGGCGGATTGCTTTTTCACGCAGCCAAGCAAACCGGCGGCGGTGGTTTTTTCACCAACCAGCAGCGCGATGTCGCGGCGCACCTGCGGGAATTTGGACAGCGGCTTGAAAGCGGGGATGGCGCGATCCAGCAGCAGGTCTTGATCCAGCTCGAACAGAAACACCCGCGTCTCGAAACCCAGTTCTTTTTCCAGTTTTGGATGCAGCAGCCCTATGAAACCCAGGCTTTGGCCGTGCAAGCGGATCTCGGCGGACTGGCCTGGATGCAGGGCCGGATGCCGGCCTTGGGCGAACTCCGCCGAAGCTTCATGCCCGGCCAGGCGCAACAGCGCCTCCACATCGGCCTTCACATCAAAGAAATCGACAGGCCGGAGCTTGCCGCCCCATTGTTCCTCATGCACGGAACCCAAAACCAAACCCGCCAGGGATTTTTCTTGATAAATTAAGCCATCGCGCCGGGTGAAGCGCAAACCTGCCTCGAACAAGCGGACACGGGTTTGCTGGCGATTGAGATTTTTCAGAGCCGCGTCAATCAAGCCACACCAAAGGCCGGTGCGCATGACCGCCAGATCGGCGGAAATGGGATTCAGCAGAGGAATGGCCTCCAATGTCGGTTCAATCTTCGCCAACATGGCAGGCTCGACAAAACTATAGGTGATGGCTTCCTGGTAGCCTCGATCCACCAACACATCCTTGGCCCGTTCGATGTCGAGCTTGGCTTCGGAAACCGGCTGCAACTCCATATGCGTGGCAGGATTGCGCTTGGGGATATTGTTGTAGCCATAAACCCGGCCAATTTCCTCAATGAGGTCGGCCTCGATGCTGATGTCAAAACGGAAACCGGGCGGGGTCACTTGCCAGCCGTTGTGGTGGGATTCCAGCCTTGGCGCAAGTGCTGGATCCCAGCCTGGATGCCAGGGTTCCAGTTTCATGCCCAGACGGGACAACAAGCCCGCCACTTGCTCTTCGGGTATCGACACGCCCAGCAACTGGCTGACCCGATCCTTCAGCAACACAATCGGCTCGCGTTTGGGTGTGTGCGCTTCCGCCACGGCTTCGACGATAGGGCTGGCCGAACCGCCCACGATGTCCAGCAGTAATTGCGTGGCGCGTTCGATGGCGCGGGTTTGCAAACTCGGATCGACACCGCGCTCGAAACGATGCGAGGAATCCGTCGCCAAGCCGTAGCGCCGCGCCTTGCCCATGATGAGATGCGGCGTGAAGAATGCGCACTCGAGGAAAATATCGCGGGTATCGTCGCCGACGGCAGACTCTTCCCCGCCCATGATACCGGCCAAGGCCAGCGGGCGGCTTGCGTCGGCGATGACCAGCACGTCGGCGTCCAGGGTGATGTCCTGTCCGTTAAGCAGCAACAGCTTTTCGCCGGGGACGCCATGACGGACGCGGATACCGCCTTCAAGCTTGGCCGCGTCGAAGGCGTGCAAAGGCTGGCCCAGCTCCAGCAACACGTAATTGGTGACATCCACCAGCGGCCCCAGGGAACGGATGCCGGAGCGGCGCAGGCGCTCGCGCATCCACAAAGGCGTGGGAGCGGCGCGATCCACGCCTAGTATCAAGCGACCCAGATAACGCGGGCAAGCCTCGGCAGCGTCCACCGTGACGGGAAATGTGGCTTCACGGGTGACGGGAATGGCTGGGGTCGCGGAAGGTTTGAAATCCAAGCCGTTGAGCAAGGCCACTTCGCGGGCAACGCCTTCCACGCTCAGGCAATCGGCCCGATTGGGGGTCAGACTAAGTTCGATGGCGGTGTCGTTCAGTCGCAGATAGTCGCGCAAATCCGCGCCCACAGGAGCATCTTTCGGCAAAGACAGCAAGCCAGTCTGACCATCGTCGAAACCCAGCTCCTTGGCCGAACACATCATGCCGAAGGATTCGATGCCGCGCAGCTTGGATTTGCCGATCTTCATGCCACCGGGCAATAGCGCACCCTGCACCGCCACCGGAGCTTTCATGCCGACTTCGACATTCGGCGCACCACAAACGATAGTCAAAGGCACGTCGCCGCCCGCCGCCACTTGGCAGACCCGCAGCCGGTCAGCTTCGGGATGGGGGGCAAGCGCCAACACTTCGCCGACGACAACGCCACTGAACTCCCCGGCAACCGGCTCGGTGGCTTCGACCTCAAGGCCCGCCATCGTCAATTGCGCGACCAGAGCCTCCGTCGAAAGCGGCGGATTCACCAATTCTCTTAACCAAGCCTCGCTGAAACGCATGGGCTACCTTCGTTGCTGAAAATCAAAAATATATGGTCGAACAAAAATTAGAGTAGGCGTTTCAGGCATTGCCAGCATTGCCGACAGCCTACCTGGCTGGTTCTCGCTGGCGCTCGAACCAACTTATTCCGGCCTAGTTAGATGGACGATCTTTTTTAATTTGATTAAGATCAGGACTTACGCAAAATATATTAACATGGGTATATTAATATTGGCCTTAACGGAGTATAATAGCCGCCTATGAAGACGAGAAAATACTCCGGCCTGAAGCCGACGCGAAAGGACTATTGTCAATTTATTATTGCGGCTCTTATGAACTACACGCAAACCTACATGGCCGACCATCATATTGGGTTTTCCCATGATGCCATAAACCGTTACCTCATGGAGGACGGCGTCTCGCCGAATGCGGCCTGGCAGTCCGTCGGGCACCTTGTCCGCCGTGGCGGGAACGCCTGCCTGATATTCGACGACAGCGTACTGGACAAGCGCCATTCTTTCAAGATAGAACGGGTGCGCCGCCAGTATAGCGGCAACGGGCATGGCGTCGTGAAAGGCATCGGCGTCGCCAATTGCGTGTACGCTAACCTGGATACCGGCGAACACTGGATCATCGATTGGCGGATATACGACCCCGACGGGGACGGCAAGACCAAGCTCGACCACGTGCGGGACATGTTCGACGACGCCATCGGAAACAAAAACCTGCCGTTCCGCGCCGTGCTGATGGATTCCTGGTACGCCACCAAGGATCTGATGATGCACATCGACAGGGCCGGAAAGGTGTTTTATTGCCCGCTCAAAGCCAACCGCAAGGCGGACGACAGCCGGGGCAAAACCCCCTGCAAGGCCGTTTCCGGCCTGGAATGGTTCGGCGACGAAATGCTGCGCGGCAAGCTTGTGAAGATACATGGATTCCCGATGGATTGCAAAGTGAAGCTGTTCCGGGTTGCGGCGACAAACCGCACGGAACACGTCGCCACCAACGGCCTTTCCCAGGATTCCGCCGTCGCCATTAAAGATATGTGCGCCGTCCGCTGGAAAATCGAGCAATACCACCGCGAAGGCAAGCAAATGCTCGGCCTGGAGAAATGCCAATGCCGCAAGGCCCGCGCCCAGAGAAACCACATCGGCTGCGCGATACTCGCCTGGCACTGCCTGACAGGGCTCGCCAGGAAACTCAAAACAAACATCTACGCCCTGAAAAACAACCTTCTCTCCGATTATATGAAGGAGGGGCTTAAAAACCCGTCAATACCCATGTCCTTCGCCTGACCTGAAACCGTGAACCGCCAGGGTTCTGCGGTAGCTTCAGGCTCGTGCGTAAGTCCTATTCAATGATTTTCTGGCCCGCTTGCAAAAGCTCGATCAACTTCGGCAAGATTGCCTCAAATGTCGCAAGCAATGCCGCTTTACGGCAATTGCCTAGACGAACCCAAATCAGCGCCGGGCCATCGGAATCCACCGTAGCAAGATGAAAAAAATCGTCGTCTTTGCTCGCCATCGTAAAACCATTAGCCTTGGCGTAAGCCCAAATCTCCCGATCAGATGTCATGTCAAAGCCAAGATCAAGCACATGTCTGGATTCGATACCGCTGGCTTCGAGAAACCGTGCCAAAGCCGCAGGTAATTGATTATCGACAAGCATCTTCACGCGACTTTCAACACAGCATGATCCGTTTGTCTAGCGGCATATTGCAATACAGCAAGAATATCCTCCTTCTCAATAGAATAATCCTCCATTATTTCCTCGAATGACGCCCCTGCCGCCAGAAGTTCGAGAACATCGCAAACGCACAACCGGGTTCCGCGTATGCAAGGCCGTCCCCCGCATTGCGCCGGATTGAGAGTAATTCGGTCTAGGTGATTTTCAGAAAAAATCAATCATGGTTTTGCCTCAATTATAGCGTTTTCAATTCTTAACTGTTACTTTATAATAGAAACCAGCGGGCAACAGCCATTTAACTGTACTATACTATCGGATAGATGATTTGAATCTTTCCATGTTCCAATAGCGTAACCAAGCCATAATTCGCGAGGAGGGGGCCATGGCTACGCATTCCAGAGATTTGCGGCAGAGGATTGTAAACTACGGTCTAGTCCACCCGGTCCGACAAACCGCCGAACTATTCCAAGTCAGCCCGACCACGGTGCAATCGCTCAAGCAATTGTACTACGAAACCGGCGACATAGCCCCGCGCCAGCGCAACACCGCCCCTGACCGCCTGATCTCGCCCGAGGGCGAACTGTGGTTGCAGGCGCTCCTCGCGGAAACCCCGGACTTGTCGCTGGCCGAGCTATGCGGGAAGCACAATGACATTTAGGGGGTTCCCGTCTCAACCTCGACCATGCACAACACCACCAAGCGCATGGGATACTCTTTCAAAAAAAAACTTCCTACGACCCGAAGCGGGACGCCGCCGAGGCGGCGGAGGAAAAACTGAGCTAAGTCAACCAGTTGGAGGGCGTGGGGCCGGAAGACCGGGTGTATCTGGACGAGATGGGCTGCGCCTCCAACCTGGCCTTGGGCCATGGCCGTTCACGCCAAGGCGAGCGCCTTTACGAGGCGAACCCCACCGCGCCGGGCGTGACCATCAACACGGCGGCGGCGCTCACCGAAACCGGGGTCGAGGCGGTTTGGGCCTACACGGGGAGCCTGACCGCCGAATTGTTTGTGTGCTATTTGCAAGTCCATATCCTCAAGCTGCTGACGGGGGGCAAGGTTTTGATCATGGACAACCATCCCGTGCACTGCGCCAAGATCGTGACCAAGTTTCCCGAAGACCACAAAGTGAACTACGTCTATTTGCCGCGCTACTCGCCCGAACTGAATCCGATTGAGGAGGCGTTCTCGAAAATAAAGCATACGGCGAGGAAGTCCAAGCCGCGACTTCCGGATGAGCTTTTCGGAACAATACGGGCCGCAATCAAAACCGTTACACAGGATAATGTTATTAGTTATATAAACCATGCGGAGGAATTTATGCAAGTAACATGTCAGATTTAAAAATGCTGTAAGAGTAATTAGAATAAATCACATATGACAACGGCAACGACAAAAAAGCCGAAACAATCATTCCCCAGAAAATACCACTATCAGTATCTTCGATATTTTCAAGATCAATCGGCTTATTGTTAATTCTAATAATCGCCATATTTATACCCTCTAAAAACCTTCGAGTCGCAATTCCTGGTAATCCACCTTTTTGCCATGGATGGCGTCGCGGATCATCAGTTCGTTTTTGGACAGGCGGGAATTGCCGGATTTGAGTTCCAGGAACACGATCCGCTCCAGCTTACCGTCGGACAGGCCGTCAAACACAATATAATCCACGCCTTTGCCGAGAAACACCATGTCCCGCGCCGCAAACGGAAACTCCGGCAGGAACGGGGCGATTTTTTCATACACTTCGCCCAGCAGCACCGAACGGGAACGGGTGGTGGCATCGCGCCGATGGGCGCGGATTTCGCCGTGACGCAGCCAACGGCCTAGTAAAAAGGCCACCACGACCAACACTAGCGCGATACCCAATAAGACGGCAGCCGTGGCGATGGGAATATTCAACATGCGGTTAGGCAATAAATTGATCGTAATCAGCATGGCTACCAATCCAAATCCATTGGATTCCCTCCAGCGCATCAATCCCAACGGCTCGATAATGTTGCCCTACTCGCACCGACCATAATTCTTCGATGCGCTTAAGTTGCAACGAAGGATGGCGCGGGTTCGCCTTCAACAAGGCGTAGTTTTTATCCGCTAAGTCGCGAATTTCTGCGGATAGCTTCTGGTATAAATCCCAAAAGTCCGAAGATGTGTAATGTTTCACAGTTCACGGGCCTTGCCTTGGGCAAATTCGGCCCTCGCCTTTTCGATTAACTTGTTGAATTTTCCCGCCTTGAAATCAGAGGCTATTTGTCGATCCCAACACTCGTTTTCAAATTCGTGGAACCATTCCCGCAAGCAAGCAAAATCGTTGGGAGGCAGATTACGGATGCGATTTTCAATGGCTTCGACTTCGCTCATGGCAGTACTCAAGATGCTCTGAATTGATGCAAAAACTTCAAGTCGTTCTCGAAGAACAGGCGCAGGTCGTTGATGCCATAGCGCAACATGGCCAGACGCTCGACACCCATGCCAAACGCAAAACCCAACCAGCTTGCCGGGAATCAATGTCCACATGCCCGAACACTTTCGGATGGATCATGCCGCAGCCCATCACCTCCAGCCAGCCGGTCTGCTTGCAGACCCGGCAACCGCCGCCACCGCAAATGACGCATTGGATGTCCACCTCGGCGGAGGGTTCGGTGAACGGGAAATAGGATGGGCGGAAGCGGACTTCGATGTCCTTTTCAAAGAACAGCCGCAGGAATTCGTAGAGTATGCCTTTCAAATCGGCGAAGCTGACCGTCTCATCCACCAGGAAGCCTTCCACTTGGTGGAACATCGGCGTGTGGGTCAGGTCGGAGTCGCAACGGTAGACCCGGCCCGGCGCGATGATGCGCAATGGCGGCTGGCGGCTTTCCATCACCCGCACTTGCACTGGCGAGGTGTGGGTGCGCAGCAGCGTGTGTCCATCGAAATAGAAAGTATCATGCATCGCCCGCGCCGGATGCGATGCGGGGATGTTGAGCGCTTCGAAATTATGGTAATCGTCCTCGATTTCCGGGCCTTCGACCACTTCAAAGCCGACGTTGGTGAATAGCTTGGAAATCCGCCGCAGGGTGAGTGTCACCGGGTGCAGCCCGCCGCCGCCCTGTCCCCGTCCCGGCCAAACTGACATCGATGGTCTCGCTGACCAAACGCGCCTGCAACGCCTGCTCTTCCAGACTCAGCTTGCGCTCTTCAAGGGAAGCTTGGAATCCGTCACGGACTTGGTTGATCGCCTGCCCTGCCTCGCGGCGCTCGTCGGGCGACAACTTCCCCAGTTCTTTCATGCGTTCGGTGAAGACGCCTTTCTTGCCGAGATAATGGACCCGGATCTGATCCAGGTCGGCCAGCGTCGCGGAGGCGGCAAGCTGTTGTTTGGCTTGCGTGAGGATGTCATCCAGGGTAGCGGTCACTTCCCTGCCTGCGAAAGAGGGAAAGCTTGAAGGAATTAAGGGAAAGATCCGGTGCGAATCTTCCCCTTAGAGGAGGCATAGCCCAGCTTAGGCGGGGCGAACCTGCCTGCACCAGCGCGGCAAACGCTTCCTTGTCATGCACAGCCAGATCGGCCAAAACCTTGCGGTCTAGTTCGATGGACGCCTTATGCAGGGCATCCATGAAATGGCTGTAAGACATGCCATGTTCACGCACGGCGGCGTTGATGCGGGCGATCCACAGGGCGCGGAACTGGCGCTTCCTCTGCTTGCGGTCGCGGTAGGCGTATTGGCCTGCCTTGATGACGGCTTGTTTGGCGACTCGATATACGCGGCTGCGGGCACCGTAATAGCCCTTGGCCAGCTTGAGTATTTTCTTGTGCCGAGCGTGGGCGGTGACGCCACGTTTTACTCTGGGCATGAATGTCCCCTTAGGTTAACTTAAATAAAATCAGGCGTAAGGCAACATGCGCGTGACGCTCTTCACATCCGATTCATGGATCATGGACGGACTACGCAACTGGCGCTTACGCTTGGTGCTCTTTTTGGTCAGGATGTGGCGGCGGTGTGAGGCGTTGCACTTGAAGCCACCGGACGCGGTCTTGCGGAACCGTTTCGCCGCGCCGCGATTGCTTTTCATCTTAGGCATCTCTAAAACTCCAGAAGGTGATTAGGTTTTCTTCTTCTTTGGCGCAAGCGTCATGCTCAACTGCTTGCCTTCCAGTTTGGGGAACTGCTCCACGGTAGCATGTTCCAGCAAGTCCGTTTCGATCCGCTTTAACAAGTCCATACCCAATTCGCGATGGGACAGTTCGCGTCCACGGAAACGGACGGTGATCTTGGCCTTGTCACCGTCGATCAAGAAGCGTATCAGATTGCGCAGCTTGATCTGGTAATCCCCTTCGTCGGTACCCGGACGGAATTTGACTTCCTTGATGTGGATCAGCTTCTGCTTTTTCTTGGCCGCCTGGAGCTTTTTGCTATTCTCGAAGCGGAACTTGCCGTAATCCATCACACGGCAGACCGGCGGTTCGGCGGTGGGTGAAATTTCCACCAAATCCAAGTCGGAATCGAAGGCGATTTGTTTCGCTTCCCGGCTGGAGACTATGCCCAACTGC
This sequence comes from uncultured Gammaproteobacteria bacterium, assembly GCA_963753955.1. Taxonomy (GTDB): domain Bacteria; phylum Pseudomonadota; class Gammaproteobacteria; order Methylococcales; family Methylococcaceae; genus Methylumidiphilus. The sequence goes on along the minus strand of CAVWEM010000020.1, from coordinate 35,571 downwards.
TGCCCCTCCGCTCCGATCAATCTGACTTGGGGCCAATTGATCTCGTCGTTCAGACGCGGCTCTTTTCTGTCGTTCGCAGTGATACCCTATTCCTCCAAAAAACAATTATGCAATGGCAGCCCGCCCCGCAACTTCATCGACGAGCTTTTGGACGACCTCGGGCAAAGTGAAATTGCCGAGATCCTTTCCATTCTGTGTGCGCAAGGTGACAGTGTCCGCCTCAACTTCCTTGTCACCGACAATGAGAAGATAAGGCACCCGCTGCATCGAATGCTCGCGGATTTTAAAGCCGATCTTCTCATTTCTCAAGTCGCTTTTTACCCGCAAGCCTTTTGAACTCAATTCCTTAGCGATTTTTTCGGCGTATTCGGCCTGACGGTCGGTGATATTGAGCACGGCAGCCTGGATCGGTGCCAGCCAGAGCGGGAAAATAGCCCGCATGATGCTCGATCAGGATGCCGATGAAGCGCTCCATGGAACCTAGGATGGCCCGGTGTAGCATGACCGGCGTTTGCTTCGCGCCGCTCTCCGCCACATACACCGCACCCAGCCGTTCTGGCATGGAGAAATCCACCTGGATCGTCCCGCATTGCCAGACCCGGTTCAGGCAATCTTTCAGCGAAAATTCGATTTTAGGGCCGTAGAAGGCACCTTCACCCGGCTGCAACTGGAAGCCAAATCCTTGCTTTCCAAAGCCAATTGCAAGGCCGCCTCGGCCTTGTCCCACACCTCGTCGGCACCGACGCGTTGGGTCCGGACGGGTCGACAACTTGACCAACACCTCATGGAAGCCGAAATCGGCGTAAACCCGATGCAGCAAGTCGATGAAATCGGAAACCTCATCCTGGATCTGCTCTTCGGTGCAGAAAATATGCGCATCATCCTGGGTAAAGCCGCGCACCCGCATGATCCCGTGCAACACGCCAGACAATTCGTTGCGGTGGCAGGAGCCGAACTCGGCTAGGCGCAAGGGCAAATCCCGGTAACTCTTCAAGCCCTGGTTATATACCTGGATATGGCAGGGGCAGTTCATCGGCTTGATGGCGTAATCCCGCTCCTCGGAGTGGGTCGTGAACATATGCTCCTGGAATTTCTCCCAGTGGCCGGACTTTTCCCACAAACCACGCCCGACGATCAATGGCGTCTTGATTTCCTGGTAGCCGTGGTCGCGGAACACCTGCCGCATATATTGCTCAACCGTCTGCCACAGCGTCCATCCGGCGGGATGCCAAAACACCATGCCCGGCGCTTCTTCTTGCAAATGGAACAGGCTCAAAGTCTTGGCAATCTTGCGGTGGTCGCGTTTTTCCGCCTCTTCCAGGCGGTGCAGATAGTCCTTCAGATCTTTCTTGTCCGCCCAAGCCGTGCCATAGATGCGCTGCAAGCTGGCATTGTTGTGGTCGCCGCGCCAATAGGCACCGGCCACTTTCATCAGCTTGAAAGCCTTCAACTTGCCTGTGTCCGGCACATGCGGACCCCGGCACAAATCGGTGAACCCGCCTTGGGAGTAAAGGGACAGCGGCTCGTCGGCTGGAATCGACGCGATGATCTCAGCCTTGTACTCTTCGCCTAAGCCACGGAAAAAACCCATCGCCTCGTCGCGGGACAGCAGGCTACGCTTGACTTCCAAATCCTGCGCGGCGATCTCCTCCATCTTCTTCTCGATGGCCTGCAAATCTTCCGGTGTAAACGGGCGCTCAAAAGCAAAATCGTAATAAAAGCCATCCTCGACCACCGGGCCGATGGTGACCTGGGCACTAGGATACAGTGACTTGACCGCTTGCGCCAACAAATGGGCGGTGGAATGGCGGATAATCTCCAAGCCCTCACTGTCATCGCGGCCTGTGATCGATGCGACATCGGCATCAGATTCAATCAGTTAGCGAAAGATCGGCCAAGCGGCCATCCACCTTCCCGGCCAACAGCCGCCCGCGCCAAACCAGCACCGATGGACTCGGCCACCTGGCGCAACGTGACGGCGCGGTCAAATTCGCGCTTGGAACCATCGGGAAGAGTGACTACGGGCATTTTGCGGAGGATCGGCCCAAAAACAGCATTAACAAAAAAGCATCGCATGTGCGATGCTTTGGGATTTGGTAGGCGCGATTGGACTCGAACCAACGACCCCCACCATGTCAAGGTGGTGCTCTAACCAACTGAGCTACGCGCCTAAGGTCATTTATTCAATCAAGGCATTATAAGGGCAACGCAGACGAAATGGAAGCGTCAATTTGCGAATGGAACGATTTAGTCCGTTTCTGCGAAACTTGACATGCCTTAAGATGCCTAAGCCTAGCCGGGCAGGCGGCTTCGGCAGGATAGCATCATCAACGATAAAAACAGCAAGAGGGCTAAAAGTGTTCGAATCATCCTTTATCCTGGAGTTTTCCGGCGTCGGTGGCCTTCTGCCCGCCATCCATGGCGGCGGTGACGGAGCGGCGGGGGGCGGTCTGGTTGGACTCATCGACAAGCTGCTGGAAAATTTGACCCGCGTCACGGAGCCCGGAGGGGGCTTTGAGCTGTTGCCGGGGCTCCACACCTTGGGGCTGAATGTCCACCCCTCTCTCGTGCATTTTCCCATCGCCCTGCTGTCGGTGTTTTTCCTGTTGGAACTATTAGGAACCATCACGCATAGGGAGAAACTGCGCCAGGCCGCAGGCCCCATGCTCTACTGCGGCACCGTTGGCGCGGTGGCGGCGGTGGCGGCGGGATTGTACGCAGCCAGCGTAGTTCCCCATGGCCTGGCCGTGCATGAGATCATGGAATGGCACAAGCGCCTGGGACTCTCCGTGGCCAGCTTGGCGCTGATCCTCAGCGTTTGGCGATTCGTGGCCAAACACACGATGGTCGGCATGGCCAGGGCGCTTTACCTTTTGCTTGCCGCCATCATGACAACCGGCATGGTCTTCGGTGCCGACCTGGGCGGACTGATGGTCTACGGACACGGTGTGGCGGTGCATAAGCTGCAAACCTCGGATGATGCGCACCATCACCATGGCGGTGCCGACCAAAATGACGAACGTTAAACCAGCGGCTGACAGCCGGTGCAATCAACGCCACGCTATCCTTCCCGGCTTCCCGTCGTATAATCTGCCCCGAGCCGAAAGTCGGCTTGCGGCCCATGCCCGCCACAAGGACTGAACGCATCCAAAGACACTGCCAAAGCCAAATGAACCCAAGCCAGCGAGCGATGATTTCCCCCGCAACCATTGGCAACCACTTTCGGAGCTTGGCCCTGCTCGGCACCCTGTTTTGCGCGGGGTGTGCGTCAGTCCACACCAAGACCCCGGAAGGCGAGCCTATCCTCATGGACGAGGCGCAGTTCGCCAGCTATTTTGAACAGGTTTTCCGCCACCACAACAATGTGGTCAACGAATCGCTGTTCGCATCCCCCGCCATCCTGCCGGGCGAGGCCGACCCTGTGGCAAGCGCGGAAATGAAGATGCGCCATGCCTGCCAGATCTTGAACGAAGTCGCCTCGGCCGCCGCCACCGGCGAATCCCCCAACTTCTCGACCAAGATGAAGCTTCCCGAGGCCGTGCCGGAATGCGAAGCCGCCACCCGCCACCTGGAAAAACTGCTTTCCACCGACCAACCGCTTTAAGCAAACACAGGACTCGAATGCCCAATCAAATTGATCTGCTGGTCGAAAAAATCCGCGAACTGGAAGCGGAGCTTGAACTCCAGTTGGCGACGCGGGCCGAGGAACTGCGCATCCGCATCCTCAACGGCAAGATCGAATACACCCAGGAAATCCTCGCCGCCCACCGCGCATTGAAATCCGGCCTGCTGAAATATGTCTTTGGCGCACACCCGCTCGTACTCCTCACCCTCCCGTTCATATATGCAATCGCCGTTCCCTTGCTGCTGCTAGACGCCAGCGCCAGCCTGTACCAGTTCGTCTGTTTCCCCGTCTACGGAATACCCAAGGTCGAGAGAAAGGATTATCTGGTTTTCGACCGCGCCAACCTCGCCTACCTGAACTTAATCGAAAAAATCCACTGCGCCTATTGCTCTTACGCCAACGGCCTGCTCGCCTATGTGCGCGAGATTGCCGCCCGGACAGAACAATACTGGTGCCCCATCAAACATGCAAAACGGGTCAAGGCAACGCATGGCCGCTACAGCCGCTTTATCGATTATGGCGACGCGGAAGGCTACCACAGGAATCTGGAAAAGCTTAGGAAGGAGTTTGAGGATGAGGGAAAAGCCTAAACTTGCGACTAAGGCCACACCCATCTACAAAACGTGAGTGACGGGGTATAGCTAACCCAACGCCGTTAAGTTATTCCTTGTCGGTGGGAGCCGCGCCTCACGGCGACTAGACTTGAGGACGCATCGTCTCTACCGGTAGGCGAAGTTATATCGCCGCGAAGCGCGGCTCCCACGATCTTCGCTAGCCGGATTCCCAACGTGGACGTTGGGAACCAGCAAACTTGACTCTGCTGTTTCCGCCGTAAGCCAAACAAGGCTTCCGGGGTGGCAGAGAAGGCCGAAACCTCCGGCATTTCCACGAAATGCGCCAGCCAGTGTTCGCCGTTGAGACAGGTTCAGGGTATGGCCGTCAAAGCGTTGGCCGGTCATTGCTCTTGCTCCTGTCTTTTTAAAAACTGTTTGACTTGCACCGTATTGCTAGATTCAGAAAGCATCACGCGGGCGGTTTTACCCAGTTTTTCCGGCTTAAAAAGGCTCCACAAAAACGTGTGGGTATCCAGCAGATAACCATTCATAAGTGCAATAGTTCTTCATCGGTTATGAAAAATTCTCCGCCATGATGCAAGAGGCTTTGCCTTGCAACAAACCTAAATCGCGAGTTTGCGGCGTGGGCTGGGGTTTCTCCGTGGATTCCTCCGGCGCGGCTTGGGCGGTGGAGGCTTCCGGTGCCTAGAAAATCACCTGGACGAGTTTCTGATTCCACTTCCCATGGTATTGCGTGGGAATATTGATGATGCCGTCATGGGCGACGGCGGTGAATTCGATGGCGTTCATGGCGTTTCCTTTGGAGGCATTATTGCTGGGCTGTGTTGGGGAGTTTGTCGTGTTGGGTCGTGGATTTGGTTTGTCGGTTCATTCGCTCGTTCCCATATATGGACTCCTCCGTTTTGCAAGTCTTTTTTCGGTGGTGGTTTCGGCCAAGAAGCAGTTGCACCCATATATCCGGCCTGTACGGGCGGGAAGCCCTGGCCCTGATGGAAATCCGCGTGTCTTCATCACCTCAATCAAGCTCGCGGCCTCGGGGGCCATTGGGAACGCCGGATTTGCGAAGACACTGGTTTGACCGTTCTGCCATCACTCTCGAAAAGACCGCGCAACCGCGGGGCGGGGTACCTCTTGGGACTCGTCTAAAAATTCAATTCGGTGCCGTTGGCATCGCAGGCTCAGGCGGCGGGCCGGTAGTCTTCTTCCCGCGTGGGCAGGGCCCAGGCGATGCGGGCGTTCTTGTTGGCGACCGCGACCGCCGCGACGTTCGGGTTGCGCCGCCGCACCAGGTCGTTGATCCAGCGGCTGCGGGCGTCGTCCTTGTGCGCGGCGGCCCGCACCGCGCTGCGCCCGCCGTGGATCAGCAGCGCCCGCAACTGGGCCTGCCCGCGCTTGCTGATGCCAAGCAGGCGCGGCTTGCCGCCGCTGCTGTCCTGGCGCGGCACCAGCCCCAGCCAGGCGGCGAGCTGGCGGGCGTCCCCGAACATGCGCCCGTCGCCGACGGCGGCGACCAGGGCGGTGGCGATCAGCGGGCCGATGCCGGCGACCTGCGCCAGCCGCCGGCAGGGGGCGCTGGTCTTGGCGGCGAGGCCGGCCTTGCGGTCGCAGCCACCGACCTGGCCGTCGAGGCGGACGATCTCCTCGTGGAGTTCGCGGAACAGCGCCCGCGCGTCGGCGGACAGGCCGTTGCCCGCGTCGTCGAGGATCTCCGGCAGGCGCTGGCGGGCCTGGGCGATGCCCTTGCCGATGACGACGCCGTACTCGCCGAGCAGTCCGCGCGCTTGGTTGACCTTGGCGGTGCGGTCGGCGACGTAGCGTTCGCGCACCCGGTGCAGGGCCTGGAGGTCTTGCTGCTCGGGGGTCTTGACCGCCACGAAGCGCATGCTGGGCCGTCCGGCCGCCTCGCAGATGGCCTCGGCGTCGTTGGCGTCGTTCTTGTTGCCCTTGACGTAGGGCTTGACGAACTGGGGGGCGATCAGCTTGGGCGTGTGGCCGAGCTTCTCCAGCTCCCGCGCCCAATAATGGGCCCCGCCGCAGGCCTCCATGCCGACCAGACACGGCGGCAGGTTGGCGAAGAACGGCAGGACTTGCTGGCGCTTGAGCATCTTGCCCAGGGTTTTCTTGCCCTGCCCGTCCACGCCGTGGACTTGGAAAACATTCTTTGCGAGGTCAAGGCCGATGGTTGTAGTCTTCATGCTGGATTCCTCTTCTTCCCGTTTCAGGTGGATTGGGTTTGACTCCCCCACTTTGGCACATCGCGATGCCGCTAGGGAGGGGGAGGAGTCCATACCATTAAGCTCCAGTTTGGGAACGCGGCCTTGGAAATTCTTGCTTCCCGAATTCGATCTATGACGGGAAGCCTGGAGCTTCCCTCGCCTGGTTCCTAACGTGGACGTTGGGAACCAGCACAACTGGGCTTATTTCTTTAGATTTGGCCAAATGGATTGGGTACGTTTTTGAAGATTGTCCACTTCTCTGTCTCGCCCAAGATGCCTGAGTAGCATTACATGCGTTTCTAAGAACATGGCCAACTATTTCAGAATCAGCATGACCCCCTTGCTTTTCTAAAATAGCAAACCATCGATTAAACATTTTTTCTGCTTCATGCATTTTGTTTTGAAAGATGTATATTGATGACAGTATTATCACAATGTCAGCATAGTGCTTATGCTCATATTGATTATTTGCATCAACGATCTTTAATGCGCGAGTTAAATACTTTTCCGCCTCGGCATACATCTTTTTCTGCACATAAACAGCTCCTAAACCTGTGAGTGCTGTTATAATCTGTTTGTGGTTTCCATTAAAGCTTCCCTCTACGATTTTCATGGAACGTTTGAACAAAGGCTCGGCTGCACTGTGTTTTCCTTGAATCATGTAAAGAGATGCTAAATCATCAAGTCTCTCGGCTGTAATAGGAAAATCTGCCCCCCCAAAATTTTTCATCAATGGCAAGGGCATCTTTGAGCAATTTTTCAGCTTCCGAAAATCGACCTAAGCTTTGAAATTTTAGTGCTTGGATTTTCATTTCAATGGTGCTAAGTTGCTCACTGTATCATGACCTCTAAGTTTTAATTCCTTAAGCCCATCGACAATTGGCTTTAGTTGTTCATCAAGTTGTTTTTCTTTCTTTTTGCTTTCATTATTCCAATCAAAAATACGTTTGAACCAGTTCATTTTTACACCCTTATATTATGATACGACTAACTCTGTATCAGGCACTCCGAATAATGCCTTATGAATCCACTCGTTTGATACACATCACAAAAAACTTATCACAGCCTACAAGATGGCTTGCTTTGTCTCCTTCCGAAGCCAATCTAGGCTGGCTGGGTCGGCGATACCTTGGCGAATAGTTTCGAATATAAGGGCATCCTGAAAATCTAGCCTCTCCAGCAATGCTTGGGGGTCGCTTTCATCAATGTTGAGACTACCGAGAGCATCGGCAAGCTTCGTCCAACCTTCCCGACGCATCGTGGCTTGGACTTCAGCTAAAGCCTTGGTGACTCCGGGATATAAACGCTGATTTTGAATGGCAGCACAAGCCGCAAATATACCCTGCGCGAATTCCTTTATCACCACAGTATTGCCTGAAAAGTCGCAGTAGGCTTTTTGCGATTTACGCCGATACTCCCGAGCCAAGTTTTTCCATGCGGAAGGATTTTCGGCACTTTCCGCTTTTTGCTCGGCAATTTGGACTAGTATGTGATAAGTTTTCCAGATTTCCATTGCACCCCGTCCCGCATCTAAGCCCTCTTTGATTACCAACGCCTTTATTGCTAAATCCTAAGTACAGGACAAAAATTTGGAGGTGGGTTTAATTGATTTATTAAGTATGGTAGAGCATAAATTTTTCAAGCTTCTTAGGCAACCATTCCAATGGCGTATCAAATTGTTTTGTGCAAGTATTGCAACAGTTCCGAGGTTGTCCGTTACGGCACCCAAAGCGGTCGTTCCCGGTTTCGCTGCAAGGAGTGCGGGCGAATATTCAAGACCGACTGCGCGTACCGGGCCTACGAGCCTGGCGTCAAAGACCAGATTGTGGACATTGCCATGAACGGCGGCGGCATCCGGGATACTTCGCGCATTCTGGGTATCGGCAAAAACACCGTCATTTCCACGCTAAAAAAAGCTCCGCTGAAGTGGTCGCCGTCAACCCTTACATCGGTACGCGTGAGATCGCCGTCGAAATCAGGCATCCCCTTGATTCTCCAGTGGATGTTCAGGCAGACGAGCAATGGGGCTACGTCGGCGACAAAAAGAACCAACGCTGGCTCCGGTATGCCATCGATGCCGTGACAGGCTGTGTCCTGTCGTTCGTTTTCGGGCGGCGCCAAGATGCGGTGTGCGAGCAATTGATCTCAAATTTGAAGGCATTCAATATCCGGACCTATTACACAGACGATTGGGGCAGCTATTCCGCACTCATCCCTAAAGACAAGCACGTCATTGGCAAGCAGCATGCTCAAAAAATAGAAAACAAAAACCTTTTGTTGCGAACCCGGATCAAGCGATTGACGCGCAAAACGATCTGCTTTTCAAAATTGGAAGCACTTCACGACACGGTGATAGGGTTGTTTATAAATAGATACTGCTTTCAATCTCAATAAATCAATTAAACCCACCACCAAAAATTTAACTGATTGATTGTCATGGGGTAAGCCAATAGCTTTTTCCAGGCCCGATGACTGCCTCCCCGAACGACCCGATCCACGAACTCAAGGCCGTCCTGGCCGAACACCTGCCTTGGCACGGCGCGAGGATAAGCTTCCTTGCCCAATTCCTGCTGGCGCTGCTCAAGGTGCGCAGCGTCAGCCTGGCCGAGCTGGCCACCGGCTTCGGCGGCAAGGCCAAGGTGGACTCGCACTACAAGCGCCTGCAACGCTTTTTCCGCTCGTTCGGGATCGGCTACGACGACCTGGCCCGCCTGCTGGTGCGCATCGGCCCGGTCGGCGACGGCCCCTGGCGGCTGACGATGGACCGCACGAACGGGCAGTTCGGCAAGGCCGACATCAACTTCCTCGTGCTCGGCATCGCCTGCCACGGCATCGCCCTGCCGGTGTTCTGGAGCGTCCTGGACAAGGCGGGCAACTCCGACACCGCCGAGCGCGTCGCCTTGATGGGGCGTTTCCTCAAAGTCTTTGGTGTCGCCACGATTGAGGCGCTGCTGGCCGACCGCGAGTTCGTCGGCGAGGACTGGTTCCGCTGGCTGCAAAGCCAAGGCATCCCGTTCCACCAGCGCCTCAAGCGCAACACGCTCGCCCCCAATGGCCGGAACCGGATGATGCGCCTGGACGTGTTGTTCGGCTCGCTCAAGCCCGGCGACTGCCGGCACCTGCCGGGGCGCAGGCCGGTCTGGGGCGGTTTCGTTCATATCACCGCGCCGCGCCTGGACGACGGCGACTTCCTGTTCATCGCCTCATCCTCCGCGCCACAGGCCGAAGCCATCGGCGCCTACGCCGACCGCTGGCAGGTCGAGACCCTGTTCGGCTGCCTGAAGAGCCGGGGCTTCAACTTCGAGGATACCCACCTGACCGGCCCCGAGCGCCTTGCCGAGCTGATGGGCCTGCTCGCTCTGGCCTTCGCCTGGACTTACCGCACCGGCCAGTTGCTCCATGGGCAAAACCCCATCCTTTTTAAAAGACCCTGCAGCGCCCCCTCAAGTCCTTGTTCCGCCACGGACTCGACTTCCTCCGCAACATCGTGCTGAACCTCAGCGAGAAATTCCAGGAATTCCTATGGGCTCTGGAGGTTTTGTCCTGTACTTAGGAATTCGCATTATAGTCCACGTCTTCTTCGGTTTCGGCCCAGCGCTTTTTGCGGGTCTGCCGGTCGCGGTGGTCAACCCATTCCTTGGCTTTGAGTTCCGCGCCCTTTTGGGTGATTTCGGTTTCGATCACATACACGTCATAACCGACATTGACGCCATCAGCGACGGATTACTCGTAAGTGTATTCGGCGACGATGTTTTCGTTGAAAAAGCCAAAGGTGCGTTTGTCGGGCGTCGCGGTCAGGCCAATCAGAAAGGCATCGAAGTAGTCCAGCACTTGTTTCCACAGGTTGTAGATAGAGCGGTGGCATTCGTCGATGACGATGAAATCGAAGGTTTCGATGGGGATTGCGGGGTTGTAGCGGACGAGCTTGGTTTGGCTGGGCGCTTGTTGGATTTCGTTGAGGGAGACATCCTCGGCGGATTCGTCGATGGGTTCGCCCGACAGGAGCGAATACAGGCGCTGGATTGTGGAGATGACGACTTGCGAATGCGGGTCGATGGCATTGCTCGCCAAGCGCTGCACGTTGTATAGCTCGGTGAATTTGCGGGCATCGTCGGGCAGCGTGTAGGCCATGAATTCTTGATGGGCTTGCTTGCCCAGGTTGCGCGTGTCCACCAAAAACAAGATGCGCTTGGCCCCGCCGAATTTCAGTAAACGATAAGCGGCGGTGATGGCGGTGAAGGTCTTGCCAGCGCCGGTTGCCATGTGTATCAAGGCGCGGGGCTTGGTGAGGCTGAGGGATTTTTCCAGTCCGGTGACGGCGCTGATTTGGCAATCGCGCAGATTACGTTCGGGCAATTCGGGCATTTTCTCCGCCAAGCGGCGGCGCAAAGTGTCCGGCTGGCCCGACCATTCGGCCAGTTGTTCCGGCTTGAAGAAATGGAAAAGCTCCCGCGAACGCGGGACAGGGTCGCGTCCATCGGTGAAGCGGATGATTTGCCCGGTGGCCTCGAACAGAAAGGGTAAGGGAGTGTTGTCCTTGCGCCATTTCAGCGTGGCGTTGGCATAGTGGGAAGTTTGCTCTTCCACCGTGGTGATGTTCTCGCCGGTTTCGTCACGCTTGGCTTCGATGACACCCACCGCTTGGCGGTTCACGAACAGCACATAGTCTGCCGGGCCGCTATCCGTGGGATATTCCCTGACCGCCACCCCAAAACTGGCAGCGAGATTCAATTGTTTCGCGTTCTGTACTTTCCAGCCCGCTTGTTCCAGCTTCTGGTCGATGTGTTGCCGCGCCTTGGCTTCTGGCGTCATGCTGATTACTCCCGGTTTAACGACTCCAAATAGGCGAGGGAGGTGCCTGGTACCGGAATTGCCGAGGCATAAAAGGAAGGGCAGTCCATCCGGAAAGCACAAACAAAAACGGACTTTCATTGAAAGTCCGTAAATGTTGGATATTATGGCGCGCCCGGCAGGATTCGAACCTGCGACCAACGGCTTCGGAAGCCGCTACTCTATCCAGCTGAGCTACGGACGCTTGATGTGAAGGCGTATTGTACACGTTTTCCTAGCCATTTAACAAACGCTTCAGGTCTGCGAGATGGGCCTTACCGCGTTCATGCCTCACTTCCGGCGGCACGGGGTTGCGGTCATTCCATTCCAACTCTTCCAGCGGCAGCTCATCCAGAAAGCGGCTAGGCTTGCAGTCGGCCATTTCGCCATAGCGTTTACGGTGGGTGCAGTAGCTGAAGGTAAGCTGCTTCTGGGCGCGGGTGATGCCAACATAGGCGAGGCGGCGTTCTTCTTCGATGTTGCCTTCGTCGATGCTGGACTGGTGCGGCAGCAGGTTTTCCTCCATGCCGACCAGGTAGACATAGGAAAATTCCAAACCCTTTGCGGCATGTAAGGTCATCAGGCTGACACGGTCGCCGCTGTTTTCCTCCTCCTGGCGGCCAAGGATGTCCAGCAACATGATTTTGGCGATGACCTCGGCCAGGCTCTTCTCGCCACCGCCTTCTTCCTTGGCAAGGCGGCGCAGCCAATCGAGGAGTTCGCGCACATTGTCCATGCGTCGGTCAGCTTGCGCGTCGCTGGTGCTGCTTTCTTGCAGCCAGTCTTCGTAATTCAAGTTTTCGATAAATTCGTCAATGACAGCGAAGGTGTCGCCTCGCTCTGCCCGGTCAGCCACATCCACCAGCCATTCGCCAAAATGTTGCAGTTTTTTGACGGCAACCTCGGGCAGGCTGTGTTCAAGGCCCAGCTCAAAGCAAGCAGAAAATAGGCTGACCTGGCGTTGTTTGGCGTAATGGCTGAGTTTTTCCAAGGTCGTCGGGCCAATCTCGCGACGCGGTGTGTTGACCACACGCAAGAATGCGGCGTCGTCTTCACGATTCACCAGTAGGCGCAGATAGGCAAGGATATCTTTGATCTCTGTGTTGGCGAAGAACGACACACCGCCGGAGATGAAATACGGGATGCTGTGATCGCGCAAAGCCTGTTCGAACAGCCGCGACTGATGGTTGCCCCGGTAGAGGATAGCGTAGTCGGAGAACTGGGTACTGTGGCGGAATTTGTGGTGGACAATATCCGAGGCGATTTGCCGGGATTCGGCAATTTCCTCCTTGGCCTTGATGACGCGCAATGGGTCGCCCTGCCCCAAAGCGCTCCACAACCGTTTTTCAAACACATGCGGATTGTTGGCAATCAACTGGTTGGCGACTTTCAGTATCCGCCCGGTGGAGCGGTAGTTTTGCTCCAGTTTGATGACTTGCAAGCGAGGATAGTCTTTCTGCAATTGAGCCAGATTTTCCGGCTGCGCCCCGCGCCAAGAGTATATCGACTGGTCATCATCTCCAACCACCGTGAAACGGCCTAGGCTTCCGGTCAGCAATTTGACCAACTGGTATTGGGTCATATTGGTGTCTTGGTATTCGTCCACCAGCAAATAACGCATCACGTTGCGCCATTTTTCCAATACCTCGCCGTGTTCTTGGAACAACAAAACCGGCTGCAAAATCAAGTCGTCGAAATCCACCGCATTATAGGCTTTGATCTGGCGGGCATATTCCCCATAGAGCTGGGCGGCGACGTGGCTGTCCGTGGAGGTTCCTGGCTGTTGCATCGCCTGTTCGGGCAGGATAAACAAATTCTTCCAGCGGCTTATTTGCCAACCATAATGTTCGACTTTCTCCATGTCGTAGACTTGGCTTCCATGCTTGATAAGTTCTTTCAGCAATACGGCGCGGTCATGTTCGTCGAAAATTGATATTGAGGATTTGAAGCCGAGCGCTTTATGTTCGCAGCGGACGATGTCCAATCCCAAAGCGTGGAAGGTGGAGACGCGCAGGCCGCGCAGTTCCTTGTCGGCGACCAGCCTGCCGACCCGAGATTTCATCTCCCGCGCCGCCTTGTTGGTGAACGTCACTGCCGCGATATGCCGGGCAGGTATCCCTTGGCTAATCAGGTAGGCGATCTTCTCGGTGATCACCCGGGTCTTGCCACTGCCCGCCCCGGCCAGCACCAACAAAGGATGGTCTAGCAGCTTGACGGCGGCGAGTTGTTGGGGATTTAGGGTTGAGCGTTTGGACATACTGACACAAGGTGAGGAGAGGAATATAAATTCAACCACCCCGGCATGGCTCATCCTATCCTGAGCAGCTTATGTGGAGCGGTTCAAGCCGGGAATATCTCAGCGGACATCTGGATGACTTTCTGGCGACAGCCGCCTAACCACCATGCCACCTCGCCAAAAGTACTGCCCGGAGACACGAGATAGACCTGCCCCTTACCCAGCAAATACATATCAGCGGTCGCATCGATCATCGAACGATACTGTTTCTGGGGGAGTTCGATGATCCTCTCGCCAAATGCTTCATAGAACACTTGGGATATCGACGCATCCAGCGTCGAAATGAAAAACCGCGTATCGCTGGGAAAACTCCTCATGCGCTCTATGATTGATGGCAGTTTGGCCACATCCTTCATGTCCTGCTCGTCAACGGTGTTCCGAACCTGGACGCAGACATCGTCCGGCCCCACCTCAACCTCTGCCATACGCTCCCTGACGGCTTCGCTAGGCTTGAGTCTGCGGAAAAATTCCATATATCTTTCGATTTCCCACGGTGGCGTTCTCTCATAGCAGAAGTCTATCGACGGAAACCTGAGTCCATGCCGCACAATATAGAAATCGTCGGGCAGTTCACGGCCTATGTCGAACCGCCAAAAGCCCCTCTCCCAGAAGCAGGGCTTCGAGGGATGGCAGATGATCGGCACCATGATGCCGTTCGGGGGCATCGCGTACTCCTTGAACGACTCAATGCCTTCGATCTGGATGATGTCGCCCAAGCGGCAATTCACCCAACCTTGCCGATTCCAAAACAGGGTCGTATTATCCAGACCGTAATTCACATGGTATGTGGCCAGAAACTTCAGCCTATTGCCGATGCCCATATAATTGATGTTGATTATGATCAACTTCTTATTAAGAAGACTGAAAGCCGCATGATAGAATTTTCTGAGTCTTCTCTCACTAATAATCATTGTTTGCATCCAACAAAAAAGGGTTGTCACTAGAGTGGCAAATTGGCATCAGTATATATTTTGCTTTTTTTGAGAATGTTTTTTGACCCATTTCAAATAATGGTCTGGACGGCATTTCGCATACCAGCGACTCACGATTAAACCGAGGGTGCGCCATAGCCTTAATTCACGGCTGAAACGCTTACTTTCATCAACCCCGTAACAATGGGAGATCAAAAAAATAAAATCTTCAACCACCTGCCGATAGGCCCACCTTGGCACGAGCAAAAAAATAGCCACTGAAGAATCAGAGGTTCCATCATCAGACGCGATTCCTGCTTTGAAAGACCAACGCCTGAAATACCGCTTGGTCAAGCACTCGCTTGCCACTGGAGCATACACCACCAATGAAGGCTCATACGAAATATGAGCCATGGAATGGGCACATCGCAAACCAAACTCATAATCCATATGCCGGAAATGTGCTTCGGAGAACCCACCCACTCGATCAAACAGGGAGCGTCTAGCGACTAGATTGCTGCCGGCTGGCGCATACTCCGAAGGTGGAGGCCTAAGTTTTTCATCACCAAGATCAACACCCGCCAAAACAGCTAACATACCTTGGTCATACCAGCTTGGCTTTGGTGAGTCAGACCATAAAATAATCGTCTTTCCACCGACCAGTTCGAGCGTCTCATTCTCGAAAATAAGGCCAATATTGTGTATCCAGTCTTTCGGGAAGATGATGTCGTCGTCGGTAAACGCTAGAATTCCATATCTGGACAGTCGGATGCCTTGGTTGAGGGCAAATTGTTTTCCCTGGCGTGGCTCGAAGGCGTAGCGCAAATCACCCAATCTCCAGTTCGCCAGGGCTTCTTCGACCACCGATTTCGTGCCATCGTAGGAATTATTATCGACAACAATGACTTCAACGTTCAGCAGTTCACAATCCATTTGCCCATTCAAGGATTGCAATGTAGTCCGCAGCAGCGAGGATCTATTCCATGTGCAGATGATAACGGAAATACCTGAATTGTTACTCATATCAAAACCCATCGAACATCATTAGGGGTGTGCCTTGGCTGCTTTAACATATACCGCCAAATGTTGCTCAAAGCTTGCAGACCACGTGAATTTCTGCGCCCATGCCTTTGCGGCCCGCGCCTTCTGCAAGCGTGTCTCGCCCATCGCAAGCGCTTCGTCCAAGGCGGCCAGCCAAGCGTCCAGATCGAACGGCGGCACCACCATTGCCAAAGGCCCAATCAATTCTGCCAGACTCCCCAGCGCACTGAAAATCACGGGTATTCCCGCTGCCTGTGCTTCCACAGCAGGAAACCCAAAGCCCTCGTACAAGGTCGGATAAAGCACAGCCCGGGCATTCTTATACAAAGCCAACAGGTCGGAATCAGGCAGAAATTCCGCAAAATGGACATTATTCCGCAACTCAGGCGGGAGATTGTCGCAAGCCTGATGCCTTGCCTCAGCCCCAAAGCCACAGGCGATTAATTTCAGTGGAGTGTGCTTGCAATGGGCGAGGATATTCAAAGCCCAGGAAAACCGCTTGCGCTCACTCGGCCCACCCAGATAGACGATATAAGGAGCCTCCCCTATTTGCGATTGCAGCCTCAACGGCAATTCAAGGTGTGCCTCACTAAAATATTCGCTGGCAATGCCGTGGGGAATCACGCTGAGCTTCGATTCACACCAAGGCCATTTATTCAAAATGTCCTTTTTCGAAGACTCGCTGATCGTGATGATGGCCGTGCACTTGTCCATCGCAGCGGGCAACAAGCTGTTAAAATATATTTTTTCGAGTTTGCCGCCATTCAGCTCATCCCACATCAAGGTATCGTGAACCGTTACGACGGTAGGCTTGGGTTGCCATAGAGGAAGTGTGCTTTCCGTGCAGTGCAAGAGATCAATATTGCGTTTGAATGTGCGCAAAGGAAGTCCGATTTGCTCCCACAGATGAAAGCGATCCCCTCTAAACTCGAACACATCTGCCTGGGCGTGTGCGCCCTGCGGAATGGCCATCTGCTCGCGAATGTCATCAGCGAACAAACACCAATCAAGATCGCCGTGAATCTGGGATTGCCGTATTAGCTCAAAGACATATTTGCCCATGCCTCGGATATGGGTGGTGTTGAGGCATCGCGCCACCAAGCCTATTCTTAAACCCATTGAAACTCGCCTCTAAAAACCATTCCGGGCAGGTTCTCACTATATTTCAGCACAAGCAAGAACAAGCTAGGCATTTTTCTTACTCAAATATATGGCACTCTGACCATCTGCTTCTGTTCCATATGTGAAACCCTGAACAGTGTAGCCAATTTCCTCAAGAAGTGAAAATAAATACGCCTTGTCATAGCGGACAATATGAAGAGGCCCTGAACATTTAAGGCGATAGTTGTCCGGGTTTATTGAGAAATTTTCGACATTCTCCTCAACAAAGGTTGAAAAAAAGACTTTTCCCCCTTCATCTAGTATCCGCAAAAACTCTTTCAGGTATGCTTTCATGTCATTTTCAATTGTATGGGAAAACACGGAGTACAGAAAAACTATATCAATACTTTTTGACTCCACATCAAAACTAAATCCATTATCTATTCCTATGCCAGCTTTATTGTATCTGTCATTTTGGAAATTAACATGCCTAAATTTAAAAGAAGGATGATCACGCTCGATATAGCGACGGCACCAATCTATAGATGCCTTATCAACATCTATTCCCAAATAGTTAATTTCACCAATGACACGAAGAATGCCAATTGGCAAGCGCCCTTGACCACAGCCTACATCCAGCACACGGGTTTTTTGAGTGCATTGGAAATAGTCAACTAGACGATTAGCCTCTCCCTCCGCAGATTTTATATAGAAATTATCATCCTTAAATTCAGGGCCACACCATCGTCTATCTGGTGACGGGATAATACTTCCATCCACAGTGACACAGTCTTTTATTGGGACAACAATGCCAATTGTTTGACGGATGATGTTTGCAATGCGGATCATGAGCTTTTCCTCTATCGAGATGTACTTGAAAAAAATCCCCGGCAACCTGTTCTGAGACCAAGGCAATTGCGTTCTGCTGGTTAAGTCAAATTTTCTTACATCAGCTGTTCAATTTGGAAATCGATAAACTCGATATCCATCACAAGTGAAGATTGCCTGGATAAGAAAGTCCACTGGCCAAGACACCGCCGAAACAGGTTCGAGGAGGTACCAGGAGATATTGTTTCGCGTTGCATAAGCCCTCACTTCACCGGCATCACTCATGCCCTTAAATCCGGTCAAGCCATCTAGCCTGTCCTGATAGTTTTGCACACGTCCTCCAAACCCGGACTTGCCGACGAAAAGTTGCCGTTCAGATAATGCTGTTACAATAAAGCGTGGGTCGTTCTCGGAATCCTGGATAATTTCGCCTGAGCGGCTGTGATCCCGGATGAACTGGGATGCCTTCACAAGACAAAGTGGAACAGAGTTAAACTCCTCATACGTTGAGTATCCTTTTCTGGTTGGAAACGTCTGAAGATTATGCGAGAAAACGAAAGGACTGGTTAGACTGAAACCAACGAGCACGAGTAGCCCCGCCTGCGCCGCTGTTTTTTGCGGTGGGCTATCGCCGAATCCAAGGTGGTAGGCAGCCCCAGCAGTCCAAGCAACAACGGCAAAATAGGCCCATACCAGGGGGCGATTAACCAACTCGTACAGACCGCCAACTTGGCGCGTATCAAGAGCCAGGCCGATGGACATGACAAGGTAGTTAGCAATGACAAATAAGGGAAAAAAAAGGACGGCCAAAGTCACCCGCCGCCTCAGTAGGATGCCAACAACTGGCGTAGCAGCGATCCAGAACCCAAAAGTTGATAGCAGCAGCATGGCTAGAGTATACATCCCATTGGCCGGTTTGGAATTTTGCTCCTCAAAAAGCACACGGTTGAAATAGGCTTTAAGCACACCAGTGTCGTAATCGGAAATCAATTGTCCTAGGTACCCAACGATCCCACTTCCGTCCAGACGAATGACAGGTACGCGATCAATACTTTGCGACAACTTGACTACCAAGACAAAAAGCACGGCAATGGCAATTCCAATGAGTAGGCGTATGCGCATCCGTAATGCGGTGAAAAATAAGCTTGGATAGATCAATATCAAAAAAGAATTCGCCACGAATAAATGTGCTTTATAAAAGAGGCAGACTGCCAAAAATAAATATCCAACAAATATAGATAGATACTTGCCCCGTTTGCAGCCATCGAAAATAAAAATCCAGGCAATCGCCACACAAGCAACGCCATAAAGCATGCCGAGGTTTATCTGAGCCAAGAAGTTGTAACTAAGGTATCTGTTGGCAAAGCCCTGCTGATACGCATCAGGAACAAGGACGATGGTCAAGCTTGCCGTAAGCGCAGGCCAGCCTCCCCAGAATGAAGCGATGAGTGAATAGGCCGCCAGTCCGGTAAGAAAGATGCCAAACGGCAACATAAAACTGGAATAAACATCAATTGCGTTCGCTCCGGTAAGACCGGAAACTGCTGCGGCAGAAATGTAACTTGCAAAGTGATATATCGGTGCCGGTACCCCGGACATTTTTATGTCAAAAATTGTACCCAACCCATGGGATTGAGAGAAGGCACTGATCTCCCGCACGTGGATAAAAGTATCTGCCCAAGTCCGAAAAATGGCCGTCTGTCCATCGATCAAGGGTGATGCTTGGGCATCCAGGCACCATAAAGTCGCAGCCACACCGCTAATAATGACACAGAGCAGGCTGGGCAGTCCGTCTTGGCGCTCATCTGAACATTCGTAACGCCTTGGGCAACAAACCAGGCATATTGCAGCACCCAACGACAATATAAAAATATTGGCGGTCATGCCCAGTGATGAAGCAAGCGTCAGTATGAATAGCAGTGTATTGAATACAAAGTAGCCACATAGAAACTGGAATACCAATCCAATCCTAGCCTTAAGCTCTGGCGATGCCAATGCAAGGAAGGCATTACCGTAGACCAAGCACAGCACGGCATGTATTACCAAGAAGCCGAATGCCGTCAGCGAAAGATGGCCCGTGACCCGTGTGTGCCAAGCCGACAGGAACAAGACGATCACTACGAGAAATATAAAACTATGGGTTAGGTTGCGCAATGTCATCCAATCAAGCTCCTTGCGGCAGATAAAGTCATAGTGTAAGTTAGTTTTTCATAGAAAACTCTGCATTGGCCAGAAACCTTTGCCCGCATTTTTGGACTACGTTCAGGTTACATGTTGATGCTCAAAAGCAAACTTATTGCTTGTAGACTAACAAGATAAAGACCAATGGATATTCACAAGAAATGTGGCCCAGGCATCGCACAAAGACGCGCATGCCTTCGAATTCTTCGTAATTCGCAGACTAACTGAACACAGGCCACAAAGCTGCCAAGCAGATCTTTAATATCTCTCTTCATTAAGAATGTCTCCAATGGTGCGATAACGCCTTTCACCAGAAGACATAAGAGCAGATGTGCCGAACTACAGGTAGGATGCTTAATTTCAACAAGTAGCGCGGATCGCTCCCTAGTTGCCTTCTTGAACACATCGTTCAAGAATGATTTATGGGGTATTGTGTTCGTCTCCCTTAAATGTACGATCCTGCTTTGTGGCACAAGCGCAAATTTGATATCATGGTATTCTAGTCGATTGATCATGTCGTCGTCTTCGCCATACATAAAGAACAGTGGATCGAAGCCGCCGATTTCGCGAAAAACCGATGTCCTCACAAACCATGCGGCAGCATTAATACCACGAATCTTATAATATCTTTTAATGTTACCAATACACGCATCAGACAAAAATTGCTGGGCATATGTCTGAAGGTATCCACGCTGGGTTTTCCTATCGACACTGTTAAAATCAGGGCTGCAATGCAAGGGGGTGGCTAAACCGTAGCTATCATGCTGATTGAGGAAGTCGGCAAGCTCAGCAACCGTTGTTTCCGAAACATATGCGTCCTGATTCAACAGCAAAACAAATTCTGCGCCTAGTTCCAATGTTCGTGAGATGCCAATGTTATTTCCAATTCCAAACCCGGAGTTGGCGAAAGTTTTGATGAGTTCGACTTCTGGAAACTCTGATTCGATGATGCGCACAGTATTATCGGTTGAGGCGTTATCGACGACGATAACATGCGGCTTGACCGTGCTCGTCCTTAAGGACTCTAGGCTCCTACGAATCCAATGTTCTCCATTGTAGGTCACAATCACTACACTGGTGACGCTCATAATCAATTTACTTGGCCGTTGTGGTACATGACTTCTTAAACACCTTTGCCGACATAACATACTGGGTGAACCAGGGTTCTTCAGCGAGTGGATGCCTAGAAATCCGTACAGAAAGAATCCAGGCCAGAACGGTGATTGGTACGATGATAGCTAGCTCGCTCAATGGGATCGGTTCTTTGCGCGATACGCCCGTGTAAGCAACGTGCAGCAATGGTAGGATCAATGTCATGATCGTCACAAGAGCGCTGGAAGCAAGGTTCTTTACCAACTCCTTAGTGTCGTTGACAAGGGCTTTGTTCTTGATTTTATAAAATATGGGCATAGCGATTATCGCGGATGCTAAAAAAGCGAATGCGCAAGCCTCAGTCGTGCGGAACACGATGGCCGCTATAGCGATTAATCCAAAACGCATCGGTTGCAAGAGAATATCTGCACCTGTCGCTAGATTATTACGACCGACAGCAACTAGGAGTATCGGAATCAAACTAGCCATAGATGAAACCGCACCAGCTAGACAAAAAATGGGTACCAATGGACTAGCGGCATCCCATTGGGAACCAAAAAGCAGTCTTAACGCTTCCAGTGAGTAAATGGCCATGGCCCCATAAAAGGGCCATGCTATCACCGTGATGACGGCAACGCTATGGATATAATGGAGTTCAAGCCCCCCCCCTGCCCGGTATTCCGCCGCAAACGCAGGCAGAGCCACGTTTCTTACTGCACCCATTATATCCCTGTGGAATAAATTCATGAGTCCTTGTGCCCTGCTGATAATGGCGACGGAATTAAATCCAAGAATCTTTGCGACGATCAGGTCATTCGCGTCCATGGAGATGGACGTGACGATGCCCGCAAGGGAGTTTTGCCCCCCAAAACGGAGCAGCGTACGCCACTCCGAAAAACCAGGCAGGATAAGCTTACGGTTACTCTGTGCGATCCAAGCTACGGCTCCAGTAACCATGTTCACTGCCACTGCCCCAATCGCCATGCTGTTGGGGCCGAAACCCGAGTAGGCAAGACCGACGGTCACCCCAAAACCGAAACTTGCCGCAATCAAATTGACCATCAACATGCGCTTGAAAGCCATCTCACGCCGCATCAACGCAAGCGAGATTGTGCAGAAAGGTAGCACCAGAAAGTTCAGGCTCGTGATTCGCAGCGTCAGCAGCATCTGGTCTTCCCCGTAAAAGTCTGAGGCATACGGGGCTAAGAAATAGGTAATAACGAACAGGCCTCCACCGATCAGCAGCGAAATTCCGAACGCGGTGCTGATATGCGTTTCTTTGAGTTGCTTTTCCTGGATCAGAAAGTTGCCTATGCCAAAATCCCGCAGCACCTGGGCGATACCGACAACCGCCAAACTGACCGAGTATATACCAATTTCCTTGGGCGTCAACAGGCGGGCGAGCAGGATATTGCTGAGTAGTGAGATGGCAATGAGCGCATAGCGCTCAATGAACGACAGGGCCAGTGCCCGACGTACGCTGGTCACCGGACTAAACCAAGATGGAGATTTCCAAGTGACATTTTTATTAACTGTTTCCACAAGCTTAATGACAAACAGACCCACGGTAAATACCAAAGAGGCTTTTGCATTATGGCTTTCCAAAACGAGTTCACAGCGACCGCGGCGTCTCCGGATTTCAAATGCAAGTGGCCGAAACTGAAGCACATACGAGCCACTCGATCTTTGATTGCACCGATGTCATTTTGCTCCCCATTTGGGCTAATTGTTCCCCATTGCGCAATGGCCTTTTGTAAAACCTCATATTCATAATGTATCTTGGTAGGTGTACGGGCAACACTTTGTGGCAGTATCCTATAGAGCACAAGTTGAGACCTCAGCTTATGAATTTCCGTGACACGGGAAGTCCTTAGCCAATAAGCATAATCGTCTCCGTTCCATAAATCAGGATCAAATAATCCTACCGTACCGATAATTTCTTTCCGAAACATCACCGCGCTGGTCAGGCAAATGCAGTCAAGCAGCAACTTATGGTAAATCCAACCCGAATTGGCGGGGTCGATTTCCTGCATATCCTTATGGGAGTTAAAATCCTCTGGCACGACAAACCTACCCTCCTTGTCTGGATACCAAACAAGCCAATCCGAATAAACCATGCCCACTTCGGGATGGTTATTTAAATAAGTCACCTGTTGGCTTACTTTCTGTGTCGCCCAAAGATCGTCGGAGTCACAGAAACTTATGAGTTCTCCCCGCGCAGCGCGGATGCCGCTGTTGCGCGCTCCTGGAGGCCCAGAATTGGCTTGGTCGATTATCACAATTTTATCCCGATAAGCCTGAATAATTTCAAGTGTGCTGTCTTTCGCACCGTCATTAACCACAATAATTTCAAGATTCTTGTAATCTTGCCCAAACAAACTGGCCAAGGTTTCTGAAATATACTTTTCACAATTATATGCTGGAACAATTACCGATACAAGCGGTGTGTCACTCATGTTAAATCACCTAGGAATATGCCGATGGCCTTTAACTACATTCAATTGTGCCTTTATGGCGCAGTGCCGTCAACCGTCTAACATTCGCAGTCTACCCGCCACAACAATTCCTATTTTTGATCTACCCCCTAGTAGCCGGCCCCAATTGCCTGACAAAACTTAGCTTAACCTGCAAAATCAGACAGTTGCAGAAGCAGAAATGCAGAGGATATGATGACGGGGCGGCCCATCCATCCAGTGGAATGTATCTGATTAGTGGCGGGTTAGCATCGGGAGATGGAGCGGATTCCCGTTGATCCGGGCGTAGCCCAATCCCCCGCAATCAGTGAATATCGTACCTTTCCCGTCGGTTTCAGCCCCCACCACCACACCAAGCACCAAACCATCCATGACGAGGCACTTGCCTCCTTAGCATCAGCGCTGAGAACCCCGCTGGAACCCAGAGGGTTTGCGGTATAATCCGCGCAAACGACCAAACGACCGACCATGCCCACTGCTGTTTCCCTCTTTTCTGGCTGCGGAGGCTCGGATGCCGGGATCATCCGGGCCGGCTTTCAACGTGCTGATGGCCAATGACATCCTGCCCTACGCCCGCGACGTGTACCTGGACAACCATCCCGAAACCGACTATCGCCTAGGCGATGTCGCCGCAATTGGCAATTTCCCCCGCGCCGAGTTGCTGGCCGGCTGCTATCCCTGCCAAGGCTTCAGCCAAGGCGGGCTCCGCAAGGCTGACAGAAAAATCAACCAACTTTACTTGGAATTCGCCAGAGCCTTGACGCGGGTTAAACCCAAGGCTTTCATCGTCGAAAACGTGTCCGGCATGGTCAGGAAGAACTTCCTCCATTTGCTAGAAGACCAGATTAAGGTCTTCACCGAAGTGGGTTATCGGGTGAAGGCGGAAGTGCTGAATGCTGCGGATTTTGGCGTAGCCCAAGAACGCCGTCGTATCTTCATCGTTGGCCTGCGGGGAGACCTGGCTCTGGACTACCAATTTCCCACTCCGACCCATGGTACAAGTCGGGAACATACCTATACCACTATCCAGCAAGCCATTGGTGATTTGCCTGAATGGCCGGAAGGCGAGTTTTACGCCCGCGAATTCCATTGGTATTACCTTTCCCGCGACCGTCGCCGCGATTGGGGCGAGTTATCCAAAACCATCGTCGCCAACCCCCGGCACATGCCCTTGCACCCCATGAGTCCGCCGCTGCAAAAGCTTGAACATAATGTATGGAGCTTCGCCCACGAAGGTCGGGCGCGGCGTTTCAGTTACCGGGAAGCGGCACGTCTGCAAGGATTTGGGAATTTGGTTTTTCCCGACACCAGGGCGGGAAGTTTAGATATGAGGTATACCGTGGTGGGAAATGCCGTGCCACCGCCGTTATTTGAGGCAGTGGCTAGCGCTTTGCCAGATGTGTGGGATTAACTGGACAAACGATAGCCAAGCTTGATCGCTTCATCGACAAACGGCCAAGCCGGAAGCTTATTTAGTACGGAATGGAGGTCAGCCAGATGCATCAACCTTCGCCTGTCCAAAACCACCACCCTTGCCACATGCGACGCTCTTTCCCATTTTTCATTGGAGGCGGAAAGATCATGGGGAGTGACGTAATATGCAGCACCAGGATGCTGGGCAGCAATATGGGATTCGATAGCAGCGGGCGTCACAGATAATTGCTTATGTTCCCAATCCGTGGGCGAACATCCACATTGTGCGAAAATAACCGGCATATGACCACGCGCATCGCCTAGGTTGTCCCACGCCACCACGTCGATTCCTCCATCGCCGGTATCACTGGAATCGTAATCATCGGCCTGTTTCATCAGCCTGCCATGGATGTCGTCGGCAAGTTGTTCAAGCCTGCCGCGCAAAGTTCCGGTGTATCCGTCGGCGATGGTTTGGTGGGCACCGAACGGTATGACTTTCCAGCCTTCCGGCAACATCCCCATAAACAAGAGATAAGCGACTTCCTCCAATGCGGCGGAAATCTCTTCAATTCTTTTTTTTGGGCAAAGTCTCAAGGAAGAAGCGATCAACAGTGCTGCATAGAGCCGATGCCCCGGAAGGTTTGCATCGAAAACTCGTCGCAAAACGTTTCCATTCAATTCAAAAGGCCATGTTGCATAAGCAGTCCGGCGTTGCAAGAGCTTTGCCTTGATCTCATCCCAGCGTTTAGCAACATCGTCATCTTGCTCAGTCGAAGTAAAATTTATTCCATCATCATCTACCTGCAATTCCTCGCCTTCTTGTTGAAGCTCTTCTAGGTTGCCACGGGAAAAACGGCCATCTTCTCCACACAGGGTAAGCAATTCAACGTAATCTGCCCATAGAAACGTATAGGCTTGGCGGGGCTTGGTGTCCAAGCCACTCAGAATTTCAGTCATGAATTGAAGACTCCCTGTTCCTGCTACGTTGCTGGTCTTTAATGCCACGCTCTATGAGCAATTGAAGATTATCAACCAACTTGAAGATGCGATTGATTTGTGACAAGTGCGAGTCATCCGGCGCAACATCACCTATCACCATCTCGCTACATTCCTTTAGCTGTGTAGCCGCCTCATCCAGCAGCTTGGTCAATGCCTCGGCAGGGCCACTCGTGTAGACATAAGCGCGATCTAGATCCTTAGTTTTGCGAAGTTCTGTTAAAGCACCATCAGAAGAAACAACTGCTGCCAAAAGCCTTAATTTGCGGGACTCCCCCAAAATAGTGTCACCTTGCTGGTCTTGCGCAAACATCCAGGCAAATAAATCTTGTAGATGATCCTCACGAAGATTCTGTGCTGCGCAATCTTCCCTGCCCACCAATCCAAGAAAATCAGTAATTGGTCGATATGACAGCGCAGTGGTAATCAATGAAAAACTAATATCCTTTTCAGACAACCGTTGCAAACCAAAATAATTTCTATTTTTTGCCAAGTCATACAGTTTAAGCGCAGTAAGTAATTGGGCTGCATAATCTTTGCGACTACCAATGTCTTTGGCTACAGCACGCATTTGAGCATCTGGTTCTAGGTCGTGATAAAAATTCGCAATTAAATCAGCCAAATACCTTGCCTTTGACAAAGGTTCCCAACGGCGTGGCCCAGAAATATGACGAAAGCCCAAATAGCGGAGAATATTTTCACGTTGATTAAAGCACAAGCATGCAACATATTCTGGCCGATTTTCAGCTTGTTGGATTGCCTGCATAAGAGAGGTAGGCAGATTTTCATTGGG
Source organism: uncultured Gammaproteobacteria bacterium (assembly GCA_963753955.1). Classification (GTDB taxonomy): domain Bacteria; phylum Pseudomonadota; class Gammaproteobacteria; order Methylococcales; family Methylococcaceae; genus Methylumidiphilus. The sequence continues at coordinate 9,199 of CAVWEM010000020.1, read as the reverse complement.
TATTAACCCATTGAGCAAGCGCAGAGCGGCCAACCTTCGATTGCCTTCCACGACAATAAATCGCCCTGGTAGAGAGCGATTTGGCGTAACCAGCAGAGGTTCACCTGGAAAATATCCCCGCTGACCAATTGACCCCACCAATTCATGGATATTTTCCTCGTCCAGCATACGCTCAATGGCATGGGCATCAGGCTGGGCGGTAGTCCCAAACGTATCCAAGAACCGTGGATTCTGTGGATCAAAATCAAGTACTGTTATAGGACGATCAAAAGCTTCAGGTTGCTCAGACATTGGAATTCCTCCGCCAGAATATTGCTTCTGGTTCCCTCGCTCCAGCGTGGGAACCCATTCTGACCGCTCCTGCGGTCGCACGGCGCTGGAGCGCCGTCCTCGGCGTTCCCACGCTGGAGTGTGGGAACGCGTGAAGGATTCAGGGACGAATCCTTTAAGCCTGCAACTTCCGATACTTAATCCGATGCGGCGTGTCCGCATCCGTGCCTAAGCGGCGATGGCGGTCGGCTTCGTAGTCGGCGTAGTTGCCTTCAAACCAAACCACTTTGCTGTCGCCCTCGAAGGCGAGCATATGGGTGGCGATGCGGTCGAGGAACCAGCGATCATGCGAGATGACCACTGCGCAGCCGGGGAAGTCGAGCAGGGCTTCTTCCAAGGCCCGCAGCGTTTCCACGTCGAGGTCGTTGGTGGGTTCGTCGAGCAGCAGCACGTTGCCGCCGCTTTTCAACAATTTGGCAAGATGGACGCGGTTGCGTTCGCCGCCGGACAGGTCGCCGATGCGCTTTTGCTGGTCGGAGCCTTTGAAGTTGAAGCGGCCGCAATAGGCGCGGGAGGGGTTGGTGTAGTTGCCGACGGTGATCAAATCCAAGCCATCGGAGATTTCCTCCCAGACGGTCTTATTGTCATCCAGGCTATCGCGGCTTTGATCCACATAGGAGATTTGCACGGTCTCGCCGATGCGGATCGTGCCTGCGTCCGGCTGCTCAACACCGGCCATCATGCGGAACAGCGTGGTCTTGCCCGCGCCGTTCGGGCCGATGATGCCGACGATGCCGCCGGGCGGCAGGCTAAAGCTCAAATCGTCAATCAACAGACGGTCGCCAAAGCCCTTGCGGATGCCCTCCGCCTCCACCACCACATTGCCCAGGCGTGGGCCTACGGGTATATAGATTTCCTTGGTTTCGTTGCGCTTCTGGTTTTCCTGCGAAGCCAGTTCGTCGAAGCGGGCTAGTCGCGCCTTGGATTTGGCATGGCGGCCTTTGGCATTGGAGCGCACCCACGCCAACTCGGCTTTCATGGCCTTCTGCGGGCGGTTTCCTGCTTTTCTTCAATTTCCAGGCGATTCTCCTTCTGTTCCAGCCAAGAGGAATAATTGCCTTCCCAAGGGATGCCGTAGCCGCGATCCAGTTCGAGAATCCAGCCCGCCACGTTATCCAAGAAATAACGGTCATGGGTCACGGCAATGACGGTGCCGGTGAAATCGTGCAGGAAATGCTCCAGCCAGGCCACCGACTCGGCATCCAGATGGTTGGTCGGCTCGTCCAGCAGCAGCATGTCGGGGCTGGACAGCAGCAGGCGGCACAAGGCTACGCGGCGACGCTCGCCACCGGACAGCTTGGTCACGTCGGCATCCCAATCGGGCAGGCGCAAAGCATCGGCGGCGATTTCCAGCGTGCGGTCGAGTTCATGCCCGCCTGCGGCTTCGATGAAGGCTTCCATTTCGGCCTGCTCGACGGCGAAGGCGTCGAAATCGGCATCCGGCTCGGCGTAGGCGGCATAGACCGATCCAAGCGGCGATCTTCTCCTTGATGAGCGCGACCGCTTCCTCGACATTGCCGCGCACGGTCTTGTTCGGGTCTAGCTGCGGCTCCTGCGGCAGAGTAGCCGATATTGATGCCGGGCTGCGGGCGGGCCTCGCCGTTGAATTCCGTATCCACGCCCGCCATGATCCGCAGCAGGGTGGATTTGCCCGAGCCGTTCAAGCCCAACACGCCGATCTTCGCGCCAGGGAAAAAGGACAGGGAGATGTCGCGCAGAATCTCGCGTTTGGGCGGGACAACCTTGCCCACCCGGTTCATGGTGTAGATGTATTGAGCCATTTTATGCTGATGGTTAGTTGGCGAAGACCCGCATTATCCCACGTTACGGTTATGCAGACACGACGGGGCGGAAGCCAGGACGCGAATGGCGGCATAGGCGGTTGAAAAGGTCTTGATCAATGTGGACGACATACCGAGTTGCCGCACACACAGGCTGTCGTTAGGGGTGATATTCCTTACTAAGGAAGGCAAAGGCAATCCCCGCCACAATAAAAAAGGCCGCAAACCCGGAGGTTTGCGGCCTTCACCACAGGGAGGCTGTAGTACATGCCTCCTATAAAATCAATAAGTTGGTAGCTTAATAAAAAACGGGGGGCATCTTGACGGCTTTTTAAAAAAACCGCCACGGCGGGCGGTCTTGGTGGTGCTGGCCGGAATCGTCCGGGGCAAAGGCCCGCGCCGCTGGTTCCCGACGACGGCCAGGGCTTCAGGGCTTGGCCGTCGTGGTTGTCGCCGGTTAAGCCCTTTGCTGGTTCAGTTCCAGAGCAAACGGCTTAGGCGATTTGGAGCAGCGCTTTCGATGGCAGGGGAAGGTCTATGGCGGTTCTTCACTTCTTCCCTAACAAATCCGTCAATTTCGTGGCCGTCTTCAACTTATCGAATGTGGTGTAACACGGCCCTTGTATAGCTCCTCGGTGCGCGTCGCCTAACGGAATGGGGCCAATCGGCTTAGCCTTCTCTGAGAAAACCAGCCTGTACTTCCCGCTGTCGCCGTAGATACTGTTAATGATGTCAAGCGCCATGAAGGGCCGGATCGAAATTTTGGTAGTCCTGAATGCTGAGTGATGCTAGGTTTCCAAAGCCATGCGAATGCAAGCATTATAGTGATTAGGACTTACGCAAAAAATATTATAGCGGGTATATAAATACTGGCTTCAATGGAGTATAATTGCCGCCTATGAAGATAAGCAACTACTCCGGAACAAAACCCACCCGCAAGGATTACTGTCAATTCATCATTGCGACCCTTATCAACTACACGCAAACCTACATGGCCGACCATCATCACGGGTTGGAGGTGGGTTTAATTGATTTATTAAGTATGGTAGAGCATAAAATTTTCAAGCCTCTCAGGCAACCATTCCAATGGCGTATCAAATTGTTTTGTGCAAGTATTGCAACAGTTCCGAGGTTGTCCGTTACGGCACCCAAAGCGGTCGTTCCCGGTTTCGCTGCAAGGAGTGCGGGCGAATATTCAAGACCGACTGCGTGTACCGGGCCTACGAGCCTGGCGTCAAAGACCAGATTGTGGACATTGCCATGAACGGCGGCGGCATCCGGGATACTTCGCGCATTCTGGGTATCGGCAAAAACACCGTCATTTCCACGCTAAAAAAAGCTCCGCTGAAGTGGTCGCCGTCAACCCTTACATCGGTACGCGTGAGATCGCCGTCGAAATCAGGCATCCCCTTGATTCTCCAATGGATGTTCAGGCAGACGAGCCATGGAGCTACGTCGGCGACAAAAAGAACCAACGCTGGCTCCGGTATGCCATCGATGCCGTGACAGGCTGTGTCCTGTCGTTCGTTTTCGGGCGGCGCCAAGATGCGGTGTGCGAGCAATTGATCTCAAATTTGAAGGCATTCAATATCCGGACCTATTACACAGACGATTGGGGCAGCTATTCCGCACTCATCCCTAAAGACAAGCACGTCATTGGCAAGCAGCATGCTCAAAAAATAGAAAACAAAAACCTTTTGTTGCGAACCCGGATCAAGCGATTGACGCGCAAAACGATCTGCTTTTCAAAATTGGAAGCACTTCACGACACGGTGATAGGGTTGTTTATAAATAGATACTGCTTTCAATCTCAATAAATCGATTAAACCCACCACCCGCCATTGGAATGGTTGCCTAAGAAGCTTGAAAATTTTATGCTCTACCATACTTAATAAATCAATTGAACCCACCTCCGAAAAATCCTTGTCGCCTCGCTGACCCTACCCGTATCCCGAAATTGTTGACCCTCATTTGATTGGGTCAGAAACCAATCCCGTGAACTGCTGGCCTCAGTCAATGTTTCGACGAGACCCACCAGTTCTGCTTTTTCTCGATGCAGACCAAAAAAATTCAAAAAACGGTTCACTCTTTCGACGAAATCCACTGCTTCCGGCTCTTCCCGTTGCACCGCTGTGCGGACTGCGTGGAGCAGGTTGGGTAGCTCGCGCAGGAAAATGACATGGGCAGAGGGATTGAACTGGTCTAATCGGTACAAATCTCTAGCCAAATCATAATATTTTGTCCGATGCGCGGCGCTGGGTTGTTCTTGTGTAGATATGTCTAGCTCTAGCCATAACAGTGGGGCAAGTATCGGATGGAAGCGAAGGAAATTTACATTGGGCAAGCTTTCGGCCTCAAATAGTGCGGCAGCTTCCAGTTGTTGGCGCAAATCGGCCCAATAAGTAACATCAATGCTGGCGACTCGCAACAAAACGGGTTCAAGCGCCCCACCCTGAAACACCCCCAACCGAGGCAACAACGCCCGCATCTCCGGCTCCAGCCGATCCAGCGACAATTGCAGCGAGGCGGCTAGTCCTTGGGGTATGTCTTCGTCAAGATTGCCCTCTCCCCCGGCCCCTCTCCCGCAGGGAGAGGGGAACAAAAGCAATTCCTCCAACCGCTCCCCCAATTCCTCCACCCGCCGGGTTTTCAGTTGCGCCGCCAAAATCTGGATCGACAGCGGATGAAACCCAATCTTGTCAAACAATCCCACCAATTTCTCCCGCGTCGGCGCGGATAACCCAGGCGCAAACTCAGCGCCAAACCATTCCAGCACGTCGTCGGGATACTCGCGGTTTCCCAAGCCTTTCAGCGACACACGCAGATAATCCAACCTCCCCGCGACCGGATAAGCGGAATGTTGGAAATCCGGGGTGCGGCTGGTCAGCAAGACCCGCGTAGCCCCGGCCTGCGACCATTCCACGGCGCTGTCCAGCAGTTCTTTGAGCGCTTCGGCGGGCAGGGCTTCAAGGTTGTCGAGGATTATGAGCGTGGGGATTTTCCGCAACGCGGCAAGTGCGGCGGCGGGCTTGGGGAAGCTTTCGCCCAAGACTTCGCCTAGGGTGTTCAGTGCGATGGCCACGCTGTCCAGGGTTTGCAGGCCGGCGTAATTGACGAACGCGGCGGCTTGGAATTGGCCGGTGCGCAGCAGCCAGCGGGCGGCTTCTTGGACCAGCGCTGTTTTGCCCTGCCCGCCGCAGCCGGTGATCGTGATGCGGCGGGTTTTTAGGTCGAAGCCGCGTTCGATTTGCCAGAATTCGCGGGTGCGGCCATGGAAACCGGCTTTGGGTGGTTCGGGGAGGTTGTTAGCCCTCACCCCCGGCCGCCCCCCTCGCAAGCTCTCCCCCACGGGGGGAGGGGAGTTATTATTCGCGGATTCCAGCAGCGGCAGGTCTTCGCCGTTTTGGTAGAGGCTGGGGACAAACCAGTCGTGCAGCTTCAGCGGCACACAGTCTTGCCCGCGCCGGACTTTGGCTTTTTCCGGGTGCTTGTCCAGATGGTCGCGGGCGTGGTTTAGCGCCTGCCCCAGCGCTTGGCCTTCGCCCAGCGCTTGGTAAAACGCGCCGAACAAGGCTTCGGTGGTCTTGACCAAGACCTTATGCGTCATCGCCAGCACGGCGGGGATGCCTTGTGCCAGCAGTGCGGCGGCGACGCTGCCTAGGGGTTCTTCGCCTTGGGTGGCGGATTGGCAGGCGGAGAGGATGACTAGTGCGGGCGGGCGGGCTTGGAGTTTCTCGCCTAGCTTGTGGCCAGGGACGCGATGGGGCTGGCCGTAGTTCTCGAATAATAGATAGCCGGTGTTGCCATCAAAGCCTCCATGTCCATCGAAATGCAGGATGTCCACGGCGGGCTTGCCGGTGTCTTGCAGGCGCTGGCTTAGGGTCATCAAATCGGGGGGATAGAGAAGCTCGGTGGTGACACGGCCCGGTATCTGCGCCAAGGCATCCAACACCGCCTGGGCATCGGCGCGGGGGTTGATGAAATCAGCATTAGCGGGGCGGCTGATGACGAACAGGCAATGTAGGCGGGATTTAGCCCTCTCCCCAACCCTCTCCCGCAGGGCGAGGGGGCGCAGGCCGGAAGGCGGTTCGTCCAGACGGCGGCGGAGGTTTATGTGTTGATGGAACAAATGCGTCCCGGCGGGGGCTTGCGGATCGTGCAGCAATTCCCAAGGCAGGGCGAGGATGGCGGATTCGCTGCTGTCGAGGGTCAACAAGCGATTTGACGGGCTTGCCTTGAGGAAGGCGGCGTAAAGGTTTTGTGCTTGGGGGTCTTGGAACACCGCTTGGAACAAGGCTTTGCCCAAGGCCGGCAGTTTGGCCTTGATCCGCGCCGACTCGCTGTCATCCGGGTCGCCTAGGGAATATAAGCCGTAGGTTTCCACATACCAGCGCAGGTCTTGGTGGTCTTTGGGAATCAGCGGATTGCGGAATGGCAGCAGGCCGGTTTGTTCATCGCCCAAGCGGACGATGACATGATACGGGTCGGGGAAGCGCAGGTTGAGGGGCGGGGATATGGGCGTTCCTTCTGCTGTTGGAGTGCAAAGCTTGCTTTGCGCTAGTCTATTGATTGGCAGGGCAAGCTTTGCACTCCTGGGTTCGGATTTAGTCGCATTCGTCGCAAAAAGCTTTGATGCCGCGTTGCCCGACCCACACAATGACAATCACCGACACTGCCACGGCCAAGGAAGCCTGTGGAACCACGCCTAGCGCTCCCAGCCAAAGCAGGCAGTTTTTCAAAGTGTCCGTGGGGGTCAACTTCTGCCACTCGTTCCAGTGCTTGCGCAAGGCTCCGTCCTCTTGGCACAGGCTTTGGCGGATCTGGGGCATGATCTCGGCCCAAAAGGCTTGGAAGCTTTTTCCCGTGGCGCTTTCGATGAGGGACTTTTCTTCTTCGGTGGGCGGCAGATCGGATTGGGGAGCGTCGCTTCTAACCTGCCCAAAACTATCCAGGGAAACCTGTCGGGCGCTGATCTGCCATAGCCGCGCTTCGACTTGCTCGGCAAGGGCTGCGATTTCATCTTCGGTGAAGGCTTGGCATGGGTTCGACTCCTAATAAAGTTTGATTGAGATGAGGCCAAGCAATCAGATTTGGCGCTTTTAGAGAAAGAGATAACATCGCTTGCAGCGATGTTATCCCTGAAGTGTCACTCTATATTCTGGCTTTGAATGTTGAGTACCCTTATAGAATGCGGCTTCTAAGGCATTTTCTTTGTTTTGGGTACACCTTTGGGTACACCGATAAACTGAAATTCCGTGAATCAGCTTGGGACGTTAAGCGATAACCGCGCCTTTGTCTGCCGTCGAAGGCCCGCGCCGGTTCCTTGGTCTTGGCCTAGCCCCTCGCCATGTTTCCGGCATTGGTGGTTTCGCCCACGGGAAGCCGTGCCAGTGCGCTTGCCTGTCGCTGGGTTGCGATTCATCCCGGCATTTCCCGGTATATCTCGCTTCATCCCGCTTCATCTTGCTTCATCCTGTTTCCAGGGCAATCACAAGCCCTAGTCTTGTAGCTTTGGCGGTCTTCGGAAATTGCGGCCCATTCTCACTTATTAAGTCTATGATTTGCAACAAGACCGCCAAGACCGCCAAGACCGCCAACATTTTAAGGCGGGGTGTCGTTGGCGGTGTTCGCAAGAATCCAAAACCATCCTTCTGTAGCCCCCGATTTTTTGGCTTTAACCCCCAAGTCTTTCTTGGCGCGTTCAATTGTACGCCATGCAATACCGGCCTCTTTGGCATCCTCCCTTATTTCCTTCACAGCCCTTGGCCCGCCCCCCAACAGTTCAACCAAGAATCGGCGGGCTTCTTCCCGGTCGCTGCTTTGCTCCCCTTCTGCTTGCCCGTTCATGGCTTCATCGGCGGTTATTGTTACCGCTTCGCTCTCCCAGACAATGCGGGATGTTTCGATCTCACTTTCCAAGCTTACCCCTTGAACAGAAAAAGCCAGCCCTCCCGTATCCTTGGCCAAGTTGTTTTTGAGGGGCAGAAGCAAGCGCCGCGCCGGGGTATTCCTGTTCTTCACCACGATCATGGCCCCCCGCGATGCGGCAACAAAGGCAAGGCTTCCGTTGATTCGTTGCAAAGGATCTTGCGCGTTGCTCTTGTTCAAGTGGGTAACGCCCAAAATTGCCAAGCCGAAAGCCTCGGCAAGATCAGATAAGGGAGACAACAGGGCGCGAACGTCGGAATTCTTGTGGCTGTCGATACCTCCCAGGTAAGCGGTAATTGGATCAATCACCAGCAACCGCACATTTCCGATTTCATGAACCAAGGAAGCCAGGCGCACAAGATCGGTTTTGAGATTAAATCCGCGTGAACGCAAAGCCCCGGTTTCGTCCACGTCTTGGATTCCGTCCAAAATATGGCAATGGCGAAAATCCGCCCCCACGGCCTCAAGGCGCGGCTTTAGGGTGTCGGCTGCGTCATCCTCAGCAGTCAGGAAAAGAACCGCCCCAGGTTCGCATTGAGTGCCGTCAACCGGCCAAACCCCACCACGGGTAATAATGCCAGCCAGGGCGGCGGTAATTTGGCTTTTGCCTAGGCCCGGATCGCCCCCAATCAAGGTGACTTTCCCGCAAGCAATCCGGCTAGGCCAAAGCCAGCGGATAGGCATTGCTTGGACATCCTCAAGGCAGCGGGAAACGGTCTTGCTTGATTTGTCGAGAACCGCGCCTATTTCCTTGGGAATCTTGGTTTTACCCCCGGTTTTCGTGTCGGCTCTTGCTTCCTTCGTGGCCTGTCTTGATTGTGCCTTTTGTAGTTCTAAGAATTCCAGTTCATTTAAGGGCTTGGGTTTCCTTGTGTTCATGCGCCCTTACCTTGAGCATCAATCCAAGCCCGCACATCATCAACCGGCCAAGCGGTTATCCGTTCGGAAAGTTTGACGGGCTTGGGAAACTGTCCGGCCTTAACCTTGCGCCAAACAGTGGCCTTGCCAAAGGGAATAAGCTTGACCAATTCAGCCAAGCGGATGAAGCCGGTAGCGGGAAGATTTACCGGCGTTGGGTGGGTGGGGGTTTGCGGTTTGGTGGTACTTGTCGCCATGTCGTTGCCCTCCGTTGGGCTTGTTGGTTCAACATTGGCGAATCA
>CAVWEM010000019.1:0-98444 GCA_963753955.1 uncultured Gammaproteobacteria bacterium | reverse complement strand
AATAACCATCCATAAAACCCGCACAGGAGACCCACATGGCAAGAATTGCAATCCTAGGCGCCGGCATCGGCGGCATCCCCATGGCCTTTGAAATGAAGGAATTGTCGCGCAAAGAGGACGAGATCATCGTCATTTCCGACGACCCCACGTTCCACTTCGTGCCGTCCAACCCCTGGGTGGCGGTGAACTGGCGCAAGCCGTCCGACCTCAAGGTCGAACTGGCCCCGGTGTTCAAGAAGAAAAAGATCACCTTCGTGCAGAAGAAGGCAGCCCGCGTCGTGCCGCAGGAAAACCGCGTGGAGCTGGCCGACGGCAGTTCGGTGGAGTACGGCTACCTCGTCATCGCCACCGGCCCGAAGCTGGCCTTCGACGAAATACAGGGCTTAGGCCCGGAAGGCCACACCCATTCGGTCTGCCATGTGGACCACGCCGGGCCTTCCGGCGAGTTCTGGAAGGGCTTCGTCCAAGACCCCGGCCCTATCGTCATCGGCGCGGTGCAAGGCGCATCATGCTTAGACCCAGCCTATGAATACCTGTTCATCGCCGAGACGGATTTGCGCCGCCGCAAGATCCGCGACAAGGTGAAGATCACCTATGTCATTTCCGAGCCCTACATCGGCCATTTGGGCTTGGGCGGCGTCGGCGACACCAAGGGCATGTTGGAAAGCGAGCTGCGTGACAAGCACATCGACTGGATCTGCAACGCCAAGGTGGACAAGATCGAGGCGGGCAAGATGTACATTACCGAGGTGGACGAAAACGGCGCGGAGAAGAAAAAGCACGAGCTGCCATTCAAGCACAGCATGATGCTGCCCGCCTTCAAAGGCGTGGACGCGGTGTTCGGCATCGAAGGGCTGACCAACCCGCGCGGCTTCATCCTCGTGGACAAGCACCAGCGCAACCCGACCTTCAAGAACATCTACTCGGTCGGCGTCTGCATCGCCATCCCGCCCACCGGCCCGACCCCGGTGCCGCCGGCACGCCGAAGACCGGCTACATGATCGAGTCGATGGTGACGGCCACCGCCCACAACATCCGCGAGGAGCTGGACGGCAAGGAGCCGAGCCACGAGGGTACCTGGAACGCCCTGTGCCTCGCCGACTTCGGCGACAAGGGCATCGCCTTCCTCGCCAAGCCGGAGATCCCGCCGCGCAATGTGCGATGGTCGGCCGGCGGGCGCTGGGTGCATTGGGCCAAAGTCATGTATGAATGGTATTTCATGCGCAAAGTCCGCAAGGGCATCAGCGAGCCGATCTATGAACGGCTGAGCCTGAAGATGATGGGGATTTTCCGGGTGAAGGCGAAATAAACCGACGACGGAACTCGACCGGCTCGGTTTTGAAAACCGGGTCGGTCTGCGCCATCGCCGAAGCTTTGCGTTCTAAACGAAGCGTATTTCACCCTGAGGGAATCCATCGGCAAGTGGAGTTTGTCACTACAGATAAAATCCCTTGAAGGGATGTTATCTGTGCTGATCGAATAATGCTTAATGCAAAGACGCAATAATAACCAGCCAGACCCCATGAATCGCCTTCCCCATTCCTTTTATCGTTGGCCGTTGCGGTTTCCACCCAGGCCACTGCCGCTGCCGCGCCGGAAAGCCCAAGGCCAGCCCCGATCAAATCCGCCCCACTCAACCTGGAGCAACTGGTGGATTTGTCCTTCGAGCGCAACCCCGACCTGCAGGGCGCGCAAGAGCGCATCGGCCAGGCCGAGGCTCAGGTGGCCGAGGCGGCGGCGGCTTTTTACCCGAAGCTGACCGGCGCTTTGGGCTACAGCTACACCAACAACCCGGCCATCGCGTTTTCCAATATCGTCGCGCAGCGGCGCTACAGCCCGACGCTGAACATCAACCAGCCCGGTTTCGTCGAGAATTTCCGCCCGGAGCTGGTCGGCACGATGTCGCTGTTCCGCGGCGGGCAGGACTATTACCGCAAGAAGGCGGCTGAACTGGGCGTAGAGGCGGCGGAGTTGGAGCGTTCCGCGCTGCGCAACCGCCTCGCCGCCTCGGTGACGGCGGCCTATTACGCCACGCTGGCCGCGCCCAAGCAGGTCGAGGCGGCGCGGCATTCCCTGGAAGCCGTCGAAAGCGAGCTGAAAATCGCCCGCATCCAACATCAGGAAGGGGCGTTGCTGAAATCCGATGTGCTGTCTTTGGAGGTGCGCCACAGCCAAGCCAAGGAAACCGAACTAAGGGCGCTGAACGCGGTGGGATTGACCCGCTCCAGCCTTAGAACATTGCTCGGTCTGGACACCACCAAAAACTTTGAGGTTCGCGAAAGCGTCGATCTCGCCGATCCCGACAACCCAGACAACCTGTCCGGCCTCATCACACTCGCCCTGACGCAACGCCCCGAGATGCAGGCGGCCGCGCGGCAGACGGAAATGCGCGAGAAGGAAGTCCGCGCCGAAATGGGCGGGCATCTGCCCAAGGTCAACGCTTATGCGTCCTACGGCATCAACTCGCGCACCCCCGATTTCAATTTCAACAACGACAACCTGACGATGGGCGTCAGCGCCGAAGTGGAAATCTTCGGTGGCGGGGCGGTTTCGGCCCGCGTGGCCGGTGCCGAGCGCAAACTGGCCGAGGCGCAGGCCATCCGCGAACGCACCCGGCTGGAGATCGAGGACGAAGTGCGCAAGGCGCAGGCCAACCTAAGCGAAGCCCGGCAGCGCAAAGAAGTCGCCGAAACCGCGCTGGCCGCCGCGACCGAGGCGCACCGGCTGGTGCGCGAGCAATACCGCGCCGGCGCGGTCACTGTGACCCGCTACCTGGAGGCCGAGGCCGACCGCACGCAAAGCGAAATCCACGGCGTCACCGCCCGCTACGACGCCCAGATCGCCAAGGCGTATTTGCAGCAAGCCCTAGGAGCATGGAAATGAACGACATACAAAACTATAAAAAGCCGATCCAGGCGCTGGTCTCTCTCTTAGGACTCGTGCTGCTGCTGGTCTGGATGCAAGGCGGTTTCACGTCAAAAGCATCGCCGGGGACGGCCCATGCCGCCGAAAGGAGCGAGCCGGTTAGCGGGGCCACGGCGAGGGTGGAAGCGCGGGAGTTCGCAGAACTCATGCGCTGGCCCGCCACGGTCACGGCCCGCAGCGTCGCGCAAATCGCCCCAAAAGTGCCGGCCCGTATCCTGAGCCTGTCCGTCCAAGCCGGTGACAAGGTCGCCGCCGGGCAGATCGTCGCAAGGCTCGATCAAAGCGAGTTGCAATCCCGCGTGGACCAGGCCCGCTCAGGCTTAGCGGCGGTGCAGGCCCAAGCGGCCAAGGCCGAAGCGGAATTACGCCGGACGCAAAACCTGTTCAAACAAGAAGCTGCCACGCAACAAAGCCTGGAAGCCGCCCAAGCAGCCGCCCGCAGCGTCGAGGCGCAAGTGGCGCAGGCCAAAGCCGCCATCGCCACCGCCGAATCTTTGTCCGCGGAAACCGTGCTGCGCGCACCCTTCGACGGGACGGTGGTCAAGCGCAACTTGGAGCCGGGCGATATGGCCCAGCCCGGCCTCCCTGTGCTGACTGTGCAGACCAATCAAAAATTGCGGGTGGAAGCCGCCATCCCCGAGAACTGCGCCCGCTCGATTGCCTTGGGCGAAAGCTTGAAAGCCCAAATCGCGGGGCAAAGCCGCACGGTCAAGGTGGAGGAAATCGCCCCCGCCGCCGACCCGCAAACCCGTAGCGTATTAGTCAAAGCGGCATTGGACGGCCAAGCCCAGCCCGGTGCCTTCGCCTGGATCGAGCAAGCCTGCGGCCAGCGTTCCGCCTTGCTGGTGCCCGCCGCCGCCGTCAGCCGCTCGGGCCAGTTGGAGAGCGTGCGCCTGCTGGAGCAAGGCGCCGCCAAACTCCGCCATGTCCGCACCGGCAAGGTTTATGACGGACAGGTCGAAGTGTTGTCGGGCTTGAAGCCGGGGGATGTGGTTTCGCTTGGGAGTAAGCAATGACTGAATCCCCCGTCAAACGCGGCTTCACCGCCGAGATCGTCCGCGTCTTCATCACCTCGAAGCTATCCTTGCTGCTGCTGATCGCCTCGCTGCTGGCCGGCATGGCGGCGCTGCTGTTGACGCCCCGCGAGGAAGAGCCGCAGATCGTCGTGCCGATGGCCGATGTGTTCGTCCGCCTGCCCGGCGCTTCCGCCGAAGAAGTCGAAAAACTCGTCGCCTCACCCTTGGAAACCAAGCTGCGCGAGGTGGATGGCGTCGAATATGTCTATTCCGCCTCGCGCGAAGGCGAGGCGGTGGTCACGGTGCGCTTCTTCGTCGGCGAGAACCGCGAGGACAGCCTCGTCAAGGTCTGGAACAAGCTGATGTCCAACCAGGATGTCATCCCGCCCGGCGTCAAGGATTGGACGGTCAAGCCGGTCGAAATTGACGATGTGCCCATCGTCACTCTGGCCTTGTCATCTTCCAACCCGGTTTACGACACAGCCAACCTGCGGCGACTGGCCGACGAGATCAAAGACAAGCTCAGCGAAGTGGAAGACTCGGGGAAAATCTCCGTGGTCGGCGGCGAGTTGCGGCGCATCCTGGTCTATCCCGACGCGGCCCAGTTGGCGGCGCGGGGGCTGGCGCTGCCCGACTTGATGCAAGCCCTGGCCGCCGCCAATGTCAATGTGCGGGCGGGCCGCTTCGACGCGGGCGACAAGACCGTGCAACTGGACGCTGGGCCAGCCTTCAAACATAGCGACGAACTGGCGGGCCTGGCGGTCAAGGCCGAAGACGGCAGGCCGGTTTATCTGCGCGAAGTGGCCACGGTCATCGACGGCCCGGCGGAGGCGGAAAGCTATACGCGGATTGGGTTCCCCCTCTCCCCTAACCCCTCCCCCGCGGGGGGAGGGGAATTAACATCAGAGAAAGGGAAGAAAGCCCCTCCCCCCGAGGGGGAGGGGTTGGGGAGAGGGCTTGAACGCCAAGCCGTCACGCTGGCCGTCTCCAAGCGCAAGGGCGCAAACGCAGTGAAAGTGGCCGGGGACACCCTCAAAACCATGCAAAACCTGCGCGGCAAGCTAATCCCCGAAGACGTGGGCGTCACCGTCACCCGCGACTATGGCGAGACGGCGAACCACAAGGTCAACGAGCTGGTGAAGCATCTGTCCATCGCCATCGCGACGATCATCGTCTTGCTGGCCTTGGCTTTGGGCGGCAAAGAAGCCTTCATAGTCGCCATCGCCGTGCCGATGACTTTGGGCGTCACATTGTTCTTCGACCTGCTGTTCGGCTACACCATCAACCGAGTCACCCTGTTCGCGCTGATACTGTCGCTGGGCTTGTTGGTGGACGACCCGATTGTCGATGTCGAGAACATCTACCGCCATTTCAAATTGCACAAGGAGCCGCCGTTGGAAGCCACGCTGACCGCCGTGGACGAAGTGCGCCCGCCGACGATCTTCGCCACCTTCGCCGTCATCGTCTCGTTCCTGCCTTTGTATTACATCACCGGCATGATGGGGCCGTACATGGGGCCGATGGCCTTCAACGTGCCGATTGCGATGCTGATGTCGCTGCTGGTGGCCTTCACGGTCACGCCATGGGCCAGCTACCACCTGCTGCAAAGCGAGTATGGCGAGGGTGGAGAAGAACAAGTCGAACTGAAGAATACCGGCGTCTACCGGTTCTATGACCGGGTTCTCGGCGGACTGGTCAGGCATCCGGGCCGGGCGAAGTGGTTCCTGTGGGCCATGGCCGCGGCCATGGTGGGCGCGAGCCTGCTGGCCGTCTACCGCATCGTACCGCTGAAGCTGTTGCCCTTCGACAATAAGAACGAAATCCTGCTGGTGTTGGACATGCCCCGTGGCTCGACTTTGGAACAGACCGACGCCCTCGCCCGAGACCTGGGCGCGTACTTGGTTACGGTCAACGAAGTCACCGATTACGAAACCTATGTCGGCTTGGCCTCGCCGATGGACTTTAACGGCATGGTGCGCCATTACTACCTGCGCCAGGGCGGCCATGTCGGCGAGATCCGCATCAACCTGCTGCACAAGGAACAGCGCGAACAGCAATCCCACCAGATCGCGCTGCGCATCCGCCCTGACATCGAGCGCATCGCCAAGGCTCACGGCGGCAAGGCCAAGATCGTCGAAACCCCGGCCGGCCCGCCGGTGCTGTCCACCTTCGTCGCCGAGGTCTACGGGCCGCTGGATCGTAGCGAGGACGAACTGGCGCAAGTCACCGAAGGCGTGCGCCAGTCAATCGAAAAAATCAGCGGCGCTAAGGACGTGGACGATAGGGTGGACGAGCCGCAAAGCAAGATCCGCTTCCAACTGGATCGGCAAAAAGCCGCCCTGCACGGCATCTCGGTGCGGCAAGTCGCAGACACCCTGCAACTCGCCTTGGACGGTGGCATGGCCGGGACGGTGCGCGAACCGACCGAGCGCCAACCGCTGGAAATCTTGTTGCGCCTGACCCGGGCCGAACGCTCCGACCCTGCGGGTTTACTGGCCCTTAGGGTGAAAGCGGCAGACGGTTCCTTGGTTCCTCTCAGCGAGTTGGGCACATTAACAGAGGGCCAAGTAGACCGGACGATCTACCACAAGAACCTCAAGCGCTTGAACTATGTCACCGCCGACACGGTGGGCACCAGCCCGGTGGAAGTGGTGTTGGACTGGTGGGACATCGAGAAGGCCAAGCCGCTGCCCGCCGGTTACTCGGTGGACCTGGCCGGGGAAGGCGAATGGAAGATCACCGTGGACGTGTTCCGCGATTTAGGTTTGGCTTTCGGCGCGGCGCTGTTGATGATCTATGTGCTGCTGGTGGCGCAGACCGGCTCGCTGGGGCTGCCCCTGGTCATCATGGTGGCGATCCCCTTGACCATCATCGGCATCATGCCCGGCTTCTGGCTGCTGAACCTGTTCACCAGCCCGGTGGAAGGCTACGCCAACCCCGTGCTGTTCACCGCCACCGGCATGATCGGCATGATCGCCCTGGCCGGGATTGTTGTCCGCAATTCGATCATCTTGATCGACTTCATCGAGCGGCTGCGGGAGCAAGGCGTGGAACTGGTCGAAGCCTTGGTCGAAGCCGGCGCGACGCGGTTGCGGCCCATCTTCCTGACCGCCGGGGCGGCGATGTTCGGCTCCTTCGTCATCACCCTCGACCCGATCTTCTCCGGGCTGGCCTGGAGCTTCATCTTCGGCATCTTCGCCTCCACCGCCTTCTCCCTCCTCGTCGTGCCGGTGGTGTATTTCCTGATCAACCGGCGCAACAGCACCATTGGGAGCGAACCATGATGCCCAGCCGCAAAAAGCGCATTCTGGTCGTCGGCGCATTGCGCTAACGGCTCCAACTTGCGCATTCGTGGTGGCATGGGGGATATTTGATCTTTGGCGCGTTGCTCCGCTTGGTTTGGTTGGGCGGTGAAAAATCCTTCCCCTTAATTAAACCCAATCATCCTAAACCCATGGATCACACTAAAACCATTTTCGCCTTAATAGGCTTCATGCTGGTCGGCTTTCTTGTCACATTCTTCGGGCGCGTGTCCGAAGAGGGCAAGGGGGAGTACGGCATGATGCTGACGAGCTATCAACTGAATACCTACGCCCGCGAGAATTGCATCAAGGCTGCCAAGCCTAAGTTACAGGCACCGCTTTACATGCCTTCGGAAACCAAGGTGGAAAGTGCCGGTGCGGTGGTTTTGACTTGGAATTCCTCGCCGGAATCGCCTCATGCCGTCACCTGCCGCTATGAGCAAGGCAAGGGAGTGGCCGAGGTGAAGATCGACGGCAGTTCCATCGGTCCGGTCAGCATCGACATTAGCGACGACCCCGCAGCCCACGCGCCCGGCGCTTGGGTCGAAAAACATTGGGGGCACTGACGGAAAAACCGGGCATCCGCTCTGCGGCGGGGCTTAGCCAAACCGGGATAAACGCTAACAGATTGGGTACAATAGGCTCGGCGCAAAATCCCGCCACATAAGCAAACCATTGGTTTAATCAGGAGCCCTCCATGAATAACTGCCCTTATCTGCAAAACGCCCTGGCTTGGTCGCAAGGCATGAAATCCGAAATCCAGAAGCAGAAAAGCCTAGGCTATGTGCTGTTTCTGGCGGTCGGCGTGACCGTGTTGTTCGGGCTGGCGGTTTTCCTGGTCGATCCGAATGTGCGCTCGTTTTCCGACGGTGTTTGGTATGCCTGGGTGACTATGACCCATGTGGGCTATGGCGATGTGGTGCCGACTTCTTTCATCGGACGCCTGCTGTCCTGTCTATTGATCCTGTTCGGCTTGGCCGTGTTGGCCCTGCTCACCGCCACGTTTTCCACCATTCTGATCGGGCGCGGCATGGGCGAGGTGCGCCAGGGACGAAAGCCAGATTTTGGCCGAGATCAAACGCCTGCACGAACGGCTCGATCAGTTGGAAGCAGGCAGAGACAAGCCTGCGGAGTAAATCTGCCTCCCATTAAAAATGCCCGGCATGAACGCCCTTCTTGCGGACAGAACCCTCGCGCCACCGTCGTTGCTGTTTCAGCGCCTATTGTCCTTGGTTTTCTTCGCCACGACCGCTTACGCTGTGGCGGATTACCCTTTCGCACGGGTTTTCTTGGGTGTCCTGCTGGCCGCTTACACCGTTTGCTTGCTGGCTCAGCCCGCCGCGTGGCTGCTATTGCTTCCGATTGTTTTGCCGCTGGTGAATCTGGCCCCTTGGAGCGGACGCTTTTATCTTGAGGACTTCGATTTTTTCGTGTGGGCCACCCTGGCATCCGCCCTGTGGCAGGGTGCTTACAGCCTCTCCGTCCGTCCCCGTTTCACGGCTGCGCCTTGGTTGTTGATCGCATTCTTTCTGACGACACATTGCATCGCCGCAGTGCGTGGGCTGTTGCCCTTCGCAGCCCTTGACGCCAATGCTTTCAACAATTATTACAGCCACTATAATGCCTTGCGTGTAGGCAAGTCCTTGTTGTGGGCCGTGTTGCTCATCCCTCCGCTGTTGCGGGCATTCGCCGGAAACCCGGAGCGGGCGCGGAATTACCTTAGTCTCGGTGTCTGCCTGGGACTGATCGGCACTGGCTGCGCGGTGCTATGGGAGCGTGGGGTTTTGAGCGATTTGCTGTATGGCGAAAGCATTTACGCGAAATTGCGCGATCTGACTGATTTCAGTTCGGATTACCGTATCACAGGATTGTTTTCCGAAATGCATACCGGCGGCGAAGCTATCGACGGATATCTCGCCATGGCCTGGCCTTTCGCCTTGGGCAGTTTAGCCACTGACGGCTCCCGCTGGAGAATGGGCATCGGGACTATGGCCCTGCTTGCCGGACTCTATTCCGCCTTGGTCACTTTTTCGCGGGGTACCTATTTGGCCGTGGCGGTTTCCCTGCTGGCATTCGCCGTGTCTTACTCCACGGATTTCCTCCGCAGTGGCGTCTCCGCCCAAGGCTATTGGCCGGTGCCACTTATTCTATTGGGGACTGTGGTTGCCTGCGCCTTGCTCTATGGAAAAGGGGGCTATTACGCAATGATCGCCGCTTTGGGCATACTGGGGGGGGCGGTTGTGTTGAGCTTTTTGAAGTCATTGCGCCGCGATTTGCGGGCGATGTTGCTGGCGGGCTTGTTTCTGGCTGGTTTCGCCCTGATGATGCGCGGACTGGTGACATCGAAGTGGGTCAATAACGGCCTTGCCGAGTCGCTGGCGATCTGCCTTCCCCTGTCCGTCGCGCTGCTGCTGGCAGGCCTATTCGTCGGCAACCGGGCACGTGAGATCTTCAAGCTGCGCGGACTGGGCATCAGTTTGATTTTTGCCGTCACACTGATTGCCGTGTGCGTGCCCAGCTTGTCTGGCAGTTACATGAAAGCCCGTTTCAGCACCGTCGAGGGCGATGCAGGCGGTCGCATGGAGCATTGGAAACATGCGGTTAGTCTCATGGATTCAAGCTGGGATACGTTCGCCTTTGGCATGGGATTGGGTGTCTTTCCGCATGCTTACCTATGGGGAAAGGAAACGGAAAAATCCAGCATCGCCGCCCTGCAAAAGCAAGAGGGGCGGGCCAACACCTATCTACAACTCAGCAATAGCATGGATCTGGCCATGGGACAGCGCATCAGCCTGGAGGCGGGGGAGCCATACACCCTATCGCTGGACGCCAAGGCCCAGGCAAAAAATAGCTCTCTGGAGATCAGCATCTGTCGGCGACATATTATTGCTCCATGGGATTCCGAATGTGTGTCCACCACCAAAACCATTGAATCCTCCCGGTGGCAACATTTGGACTGGGCATTCAACATAGGCGCGGTGGGCGACAGCTTTAGGCTCGGCAGACGCCCGCTGGTGTTGCGCATCACCCATTTCCATTACGGCCCGCAGAGCGACAATAATTTGCCGCTGGATTTTATTGGTATCGACAATCTTAAGCTTTTGGATCGCTACGGCGAAGACCATCTGATCAATGGCAACTTCAAGGCCGGACTGGATAACTGGTATCCTTCTTCGGATCATTACCATTTGCCGCTGCACATCAAAAATCTCTGGGTCAATGTCTATTTTGAACAGGGTTTGCTAGGCCTTTTCGCGTTCGGCGCACTCAGCTTTTACGCCCTGGCTTGCGGAGTACGGCTGGCCAAACGCGGAGATCTGTTCGCCTTGACCTTGCTCTCGTCCTTGCTGGGCGCGTTTTCAGTCGGCCTGATCGGCACCTTGTATGACGTGCCCAGGGTGATCTTTTTCTTTTTCCTGCTGCTGTTCGCACTGCTTGCGCAAGATCCGGCCCACTGGTCGGTTGCGCCAAAAAACCGCCACCCCGACCATGCCAAACTCCCTGGATCCCCCGCAAGGAGAGGCTCTTTTGTCAAACCACCCTTTAAAACAAGCTGAGGAAACCACCATGCTAAATTGGGACGATCCACTCGCCGACCTGTCCAGCCCAAAACATCAGAGACTGCCGATGCCCGCCACCCTGGCTGAACGGCAGGAGACCTTGCCATCCTTGGCACATCAGGTGGACACAAACGCCCCCAGGTCTTTCCATGAGGATATTGGCAGTGCTTATGGCACGGAATCCCGGTTCCGTGCCATGGACAGGATGGCCCCCCAGTCTTTCGCTGCCAACGAGGAATCTTCTATCAAGCTTGGTGCCACCGGATTGGAAACCATCGAGATGGGTGCCAAGCGTATCCAGGTCGATGACAAAAAGATCATCAACTGCCGCGCCGACCTGAACCAATTGGTCCCGTTCAAATACCAATGGGCTTGGCAGAAGTATCTGGACGCTTGCGCCAACCATTGGATGCCGCAGGAAATCAATATGACCGCCGACATCGCGCTGTGGAAGAGCGCTGACGGGCTGACGACGGATGAACGTGCCGTCATCATGCGCAACCTTGGGTTCTTCTCCACGGCGGATTCGCTGGTTGCCAACAATCTGGTGCTGGCGGTCTACCGTCACATCACCAATCCAGAATGTCGGCAATACCTGCTAAGGCAGGCTTTTGAAGAGGCTTTGCATACCCATGCCTATCAATACGTAGTGGAATCGTTGGGGATGGATGAGGGGGAGGTGTTCAATATGTACCGGGAAGTGCCTGCGGTTGCGCGTAAGGCAGAATGGGCGTTACCATTCACACAACATTTGGCCGACCCACATTTCCACACAGGCACACCGGAGCACGACCAGAAGCTGCTGCGGGAGTTGATCGCTTTCTATGTGATCTTCGAGGGTATATTCTTTTATGTCGGCTTCACCCAAATCCTCTCCATGGGGCGGCGCAACAAGATGACCGGCACCGCCGAGCAGTTCCAATACATCTTGCGCGACGAATCCATGCATATGAATTTTGGCATCGACGTGATCAACCAGATCAAGATCGAGAATCCACACCTATGGTCAGACGGCTTCAAGTCGGAGATGGTCAAAATGATCCGCGAGGCGGTGGAGATCGAAACCCAGTACGCCTACGACACCATGCCGCGTGGCATCCTCGGGTTGAATGCACCGATGTTCAAGGAGTATCTGGAGTTCATCGCCAACCGCCGTTGCGCCCAGATTGGCCTGCCCGAGCAATATCCGGGAGCCAGCAATCCGTTCCCCTGGATGAGCGAGGTGCTGGATCTAAAGAAGGAAAAGAATTTCTTTGAGACACGCGTGACCGAATATCAAACCGGTGGGGCGCTCAATTGGGAATAGGCATCGCAAATACCTTTGCCGAATCAACCCGACATGTCAGGCAAAAAACGAGGATAAGGGTATTTTCAGAATGTCATGGCCAGTCCATCCAGCATACGATCATATTCGCCGCTCTGGGACTGCTGCTGTGGGGCGGGGACTGGGCCGTGGATGCCGAGCATGCGAAAAAGTCGCTGGTTTTCCGCTTAGGCGTTGCGGCACTGCTGCTACTTTCCGCTGTGGCAAAATGGCTGTCGAAGTCGCTGTTCTTCAACTATCTCGCCGCCTACCTTTCCTTGGCATTCTGCGAAGTCGCATTGCTAAACTTGTTCAAAGGGTTGGAGGGTGGACTGGCGGTCGGGGCAGGACAACTCCTTTATGTCTTTCTTGGCTCAGTATTGCTCTGCGGCCTTTACCCGATCAAGCTGAATCTGTTGGGATGCACCGCCCTCGCGCTGGTTCCGCATATTTTCGGAGCCTTGTCCGGCACCGACTTCCCCCATGTCCTTTATGCTTCGGTCATCGGGCCGACTACCGCCTTGGCCATGCTCATCCATTGGAAGATCAGGCTCCCGCTGGTCGAAAACATAAGGCTGCGGCAGGAAGTAGAGTCGTCGGCACTTGTCGATCCAGTGACCGGGTTGTTAAATCCGCACGGATTGGATCTGGCGTTTCAGCGTCTGCACAAGCTGGACGCGCTCAATCCTTTGCAAGCGTTTTTTCTGCTGATCAAGATAGATGGTCTGGACGAGATTGAGCGCATCCATGGCGAACACTTTGCCCGATCATT
This sequence comes from uncultured Gammaproteobacteria bacterium, assembly GCA_963753955.1. Lineage (GTDB taxonomy): Bacteria > Pseudomonadota > Gammaproteobacteria > Methylococcales > Methylococcaceae > Methylumidiphilus. The sequence continues at coordinate 85,566 of CAVWEM010000019.1, read as the reverse complement.
GCACGGGCAGATGGGCCAAATCATCAACGTCTCGTTCCGTGGCCGGGACATCATCGCCAGCCTCGGCGATGAATTTGTCTGCATTCTGCCACATGTGTCCAGGGAAAAAACCGTCGATATTGCCGAACGCTTCAGGGAAATCATTGCTATCAAGGAGTTTGATTGCCCGACGGTCGAAACCGGCATACTCCACTGCACGGTCAGCATTGGCATTGTTCCCGACGACACCAAAGAGAAAGACACAAAAACCCTGGTGAACCGCGCCCGCGTCGCCATCAGCCAAGCAAGATACCAAGGCGAAAACCAGTGCGTGTGCTTATATAACAGCGACGGGGTTTGAGGAAGTGTATGATTTTCCTCAAACAGAGGCTACTCCCGGCGGGACGCGATGACGAATTCCTCGACCGGATTCCCAGCCAGCAAGTGTTCACGGATGATGCGCTCCAAGATCTCCGGGGTACAGGAACGATACCAAATACCTTCCGGGTACACGACGGCCACAGGGCCAGATGCGCACACTTGCAGGCAATTAGCCTTGGTGCGGTAAAGGCCAGTGTGGCCTTCCAGCCTCAACTCGCTGATACGGCGCTTCAGGTAATCCCACGATTCCAGGCTCTCGGCCTTGTCGCAGCATTTTGGCTTGGCCTGGTCACAGCATAGGAAAATATGCCGTCTTATCCCCGCCAGCCCCAACCGCTGGGCGATGCCGACCAGATCTTCGTCGCTTGCGTCCATCACGCCCTCTTTAAACTAGAAGACTTGGAAATCTCAACGATTGACCTTGAGCAAATCCACGTCAAAAATTAGCGCCGAGTTCGGTGGGATGACCCGCGCCGCCCCGGATTCTCCGTAAGCCAAGGCGGACGGGATGAAAAAACGGTATTTTGCGCCTTCCCTCATCAGCTGCAAACCTTCGGTCCAACCGGGAATGACACCGTTCAGCGGGAAGGAGATGCCTTTGCCGCTGTCGAATTCCTTGCCGTCAATCAGCGAGCCCTTGTAATCGACCGTGACGCTGTCCGAGACAGAAGGTTGCCTGCCATCGCCCGCCTTCAGAATCTGGTACTGCAATCCGCTGGGCGTGATGGACACGCCCTCCTTCTTGGCATTTTCCGCCAAAAAGACTTCTCCCGCCCGTTTGTTTTGCTCGGAATCGACCTTTGGGCAACCACCTAAAAGGCCGAGGAACATTGTCGCCAATACCGTGCGCACCCATACTTTCTTGACCATGCTGTCCCCGTCACTCAATGTTTTTTTGCAGGCGGATTATACCGGACTAAAGCAGCTAGGCAACGGGCAAGGCTGGCAAATGGCTAAAAAGCAGGCATTACTGTTGACAGTCGCAGGTTACTGCGTTATTATTTCTGCTGTTTCGGGCGGTTAGCTCAGCGGGAGAGCATTGCCTTCACACGGCAGGGGTCATAGGTTCAATCCCTATACCGCCCACCATTCACTGATCCGTCGCAGCGTGTTTTCTGCTGCGGCGAGCATGGTGTCTAAACTTTCCAAATGGTCAGCGCACATGGCGCAGTTGGTCTGCAGCACCTTCCCTATGGACAGGAATCTTCCCAGATGCTTCGCAAGAAGCCGCAAAACCTCACTATCCATTCCAGCTCCTTTCAGCGCCACTTCCCAATATCCTCGGACTATTTGATAGTTCGGCCATCCACCCCTGTGCGGCACAGTTCAGCGTAATACTGGCTGGATCGTCATTCTTGCGATGCAGGCATTCCTCCCGGATCTGCTTAAGCCTCCACAACCGATCCGGTACATCCGTCTGCGCCATTTCGTCTTTTTGCGCCCTTGGCGCTCCAAACCTCCACGGTTTAGCCGAAATAGCCAACATCTTTCCGCCAAAAACAAACTTCTTTTTGCCCTAAATGTTTTGCGCACGGCATGTTGATTAGTTATACAAAACGATTTATTATTATCACCACTTCAACCTAACCCAAGGGTACTTTTATGACCGACAACATTAGCAACCTGTCTGAACAAGAACTGGCTGAGTTGATTGCCACCGCATCCAAACATTTGGAGCATAAGCGCGGCAGCAAGAAGCGCGAAACCATCGCCCAAATCAAAGAACTGGCAACCTCTATCGGTGTGCAGATCGAAATCATCGACGCAGGAAATAAGGCTTCAAGAGCGGGTTCGAAAGTCGCCGTGAAGTATCGGGATCCCTCCAACGCGAAGCATGTCTGGACTGGCAGGGGCATGAAGCCACGGTGGCTGAAAGCCCTGCTCGACTCGGGCCGCAGCATTGAGGAATTTTTAGTTTAACCGCTAAAAAGCCCACGCTTATCGGGATCGATTCCCGTTTGGGAGCAATGATGGCTCTCCCAATCATGCCGGAATGCGAACCTTGGCGCGAGTCAGGCTTCGCGTTCCGGCAATAACCTTCGCTATTTTGCCCAAATGTCCACAAAGCGCAGCAATAATTTGGATACCCAGTGGGAGTGTGGCTGCTGTGTACTTTCCATAATGCCCCGTAAGGATCTCGCTGCCTAGGAGACATCCCGGCAAGAAGAGTCTGCAAGGTGTTTTCAACGGCGTTTCGACACGGAAACACATGTGCCGCCAACGTTGAGTCCGCCCAACCAACGCAACCGTTCCCAAGTCATGAGCGACTTCATCCGCAAACCTGCCTACCGTTATCAAGACCCGCTTGCGCGGGTATGGGTGGCCTGCGCTGAGCGCGTTGGCTTCCGCATCAAACGCACTTCCGACGCCTACGCCTCGACCGACGGGAGCGGGACGATCCTGATCGCCAGCGACGGGATGTTCGATCCTGATGACTCGTTGGCTCAAATGATTTTCCACGAGCTGTGCCACGCCTTGGTTGAAGGCGTGGAAGGGGAAAAACAGGAAGACTGGGGGCTAGGCCGTAGCGGCGGCAGAAATCCCTGGCGGGAATATGCCTGTCTGCGGTTACAGGCCTATCTGGCGGGCGGTGTGGGCTTGCGCGACTTTTTCGCGCCGACCACCGATTTCCGCGTGCATTTTTGGAATTCTTTGGCCGAAGATCCTTTCGCTGCTCCAGCCCAGGAAGGAGGCCGTCGCGAACGCAGTTGCGTGGCGGCGCGGCTGGGCGCTTGGCGGGCTTCGCGTCCGCGCTGGGCACCGCTGAAGCAGGCTCTCGCCTCCAGCGCGGTGATCGCAGCGGCCACGCCCAGGCAGATACCTTCCGAAGCACGGGTGGAATCGGAAACCTTAGTTGGTGCCATCGACGGGGCGGCTGAAAATGCCAGCCTGCGCTCGCTGTGGATAGAAATATCCACCCCGCCCGGCCGACATCCCTCCGGCCATGACACCCTGGCCAGCTACTTTGCGGGCCACGGCTGCCCGGACTGCGCCTGGGGCTTCGTGGATCGCCAAGGGCAACATTGCCGCCATGTGCCGGACTTCCGCCTTCCCGAAGACGCTTGGGCCTGCGTCCGCTGGGAGCCGGTCGGCGAATTGGATTGCCTCACCTGCGGTGCCTGTTGCCGGGAGGCTTACCATGCTGTTGAGGTTTCCAGCCGCGAACCGGTGAACAAGTGCCACCCGGAACTGGTGGTAATCCACGACACGCGCCGGAAGCTGCGTCGTGAAGGCAACCGTTGCGCCGCGTTGTCAGGGGGACAGACGCCCCGCGAAGATTATGCCTGCGCCATCTACGAGAATCGCCCTCGCACCTGCCGCGAGTTCACCCTAGGCAGCGAAAACTGTCTGGACGCCCGCCGACGGGTGGGGCTGTCACTTTAGGGCTTTGCCTGCGGACGGTGTTGTAGTGGCGATGATAGCCCGCTGTTCGACACCTTGACTGGGGGAGACAATGCCCGGATCTCGCGGGAAATGATGTCATAGAGTTCGGGAGTCCATTCCGGCAACCCGCCACCCACCACAGAATCGGGGGAGTATTTACGGAAATCACGCGGGGCGATCACGACTTTCACATTTTCCTTGCCCACTTGCGCCGCGAGCACGAACAACTCTTCTATGGCCTCGTCGCCCATCGCCAAGCAACCGATGGAGGCGGCTTTGCCATGGATGAAAATGTCCGACCCCGGATCGTAGCGACCTTCCTGCTCGGCATGGAACAAGTCAAATTCATTGGGGTAATTCAGTTTCATCGACAGGTGGTAGTGGCTGTTCGGATTCAGCCCGGCGATGTGGTATACCCCCTCGGGTACTTGCCTGTCGCCTTGGCGCAATTTTGGACCCGCCGCACCACTGGCAGCCTGGATGTTGTAGTCGCGGATAAATCGGTATTCGCCGTCAACCCTGGCCCAAACTTCCAGTTTCTTTTCCTCTTTCAAGGCGAGCAAGATAACTTCACTAGGCGGGTAAGCCACGTTGGCCCTAGAAAAATAAGGGCTCATCTTGCGCACTGCGTAAGCGCCGAAATCGTCCAGCACATCCTCGACAGTCCATTGACCGGGCAACTTTGGTGGTGGCGGGAAATACATGGCGTTGGTGCTGCGTGGGGGCGGCTTTGAAGAAACCTTGATGGCTTTGCCTTGCGGTGCTTGCCCGGCGCAAGCAGTCAACAAGACCGTCAACATCAAAGTCAATATCGTGTTCGATTTCATGATGGCTGGACAAGTGTATGGTTAAAATCTTCCTGGCAACAATACATCGCCTCCTTCGATTATTCCAGCCCTGGAATCCTGGAAGGTAAGCCGACGAGAACCGCCGCCTGCGGCTTTGGCCCTTGGAGTCCGTTGTAGTAGAATAAAAAAGGTGGTTGTGCATGTGCAGCGCAGGCTCTGAGTGCCAGCCGCCACCTAATCTTCTATGGCGGCAAGCGCCCGTCCCGCCGGAAACTATCGACGCCCGCCGCAGGCGAGAGGTGACATGATGAATATTGCAAATTCCATTGGCATCGTCAAAAGGCTGCTCCGCTGGCTGATTCTGGCGGGCATCGCGGGTACGGCGGTCACGCTGTATTTTCCGGCCAAATCTCTTATCGACCGGCAACTGGTGCCGTTCGGCATGGCCCTGCCGGATCTGGATGGCAAAGACGGGGTGGATCCGCGTAGCGTCATCACTGTGGAAGCCGTGGGGTTAGGCACACGCCTTGCCAAGGCCGAACTGCTCGACGACACCGGCCAGATCCTGGCCGAGGTGGCCGCCGGCCAGACCCGCGTCATCTTCAAGCAACCCCTGGCTTTCGGCACCCGCCACACGGTCAAAGTGACGGCGGAGCGCGAGTGGTTCTGGCAAAGCCAGACGCGGGAACTCAGCTTCACGACCGTGGCCGCACCAAAGCTCGAAGGATCCACATTGCGCATGCTGGCTCCGGACGCCTCGGTGACGTTGCATTTCGACCGTCCGGTCGGCGATTTCCAGGCCAAAAGCGAACTGAGGTTATCGGCAGAGTTCGACCCGACCCGCCAGGCCATCCGGCTGGTCGCTAGCGATTATGCGCAGGACAAAACCTACCCGGTGCAATTGGAGTGGCAAACGACCACGGGCGTCCCCCTGCCGCCGCTGACACTGGAATTGGCTACCGCCCCTCCCCTCTCCACCGAAACCAACGTCAATGGATTGACGAATCTGGGGCTGGCCCTGCCGCTGCAATTGAAATTTAGTGAAGCGCTGGCCGACCGCGCCAGTGCTAGCCGCAACATCCATGTGCGCACCCTAGACGGCAAGGCCGTAGCCGGACGCTGGGATTGGCAAGGGCAGCGCCAATTGAAATTTACCCCGCAGCCCGGCTGGCCCGCCTCCAGCACCATCGAAGTCAATATTGAGCCACAAGCCCTGAAAACCGTGCGTGGCGGCATCCTAGACAAACCCTTGGCCACCCGATTCAGCACCGGTGCCGACCGGCGGTTGTTTGTTTACCTGGATACCCAGCAGGTGGACGCTGTGGAAAACGGCCAGATCGTGCGCAGCTTCAAGGTCAGCACAGGCAAGGCCAAGACACCGACAGTCACCGGCACGTTTTACATATACGACCGCTACCCGCATAAAACCATGCGCAGCGACGTGGCCCGTGGGCAGAAGGGCTGGTACGAGGTGGAAAACGTCCCTTACACGCAATTTTTCCACAAGGACTACGCATTCCACGGCGCGTTTTGGCATAACGGCTTCGGCCACCCCGCCAGCCATGGCTGCGTCAACATGGCCACCAAGGACCATAACGCACGCTGGCCCAATGCCCCCGAAGATGCCGGCTGGCTGTACCGCTGGGCGGCACTGGGCGTACCGGTGTACCGTGTTGGCGCACACGCCCAAAGAAGCCGAACCTTTGCAGGCGGGAAATGGAAACGCATCGGAAAAAACAGAGCCTGCGGTCAAGACCGAACTGGCCGACGCAAAAGAATCTGCGGTCAAATTGGAATCAGGTCTTGCCAAGGGTCTTCCCGTGGCGCCGGAAACCGCGCCCGTCCCTTAATCGTCGCCGACTAACCCATTCCTTGCGCCCCGTTAATAATGAGCATTCACGTCCTGGTCACCGGAATCCTGCACAAGGACGCTGTCTCGCGTATCAGCCAGAACGGCAACAGCTACGTCACCTGTAGTGTGCGAGCCGAGCAAGACGGGCAAACCCTGTGGGCCAATGTGATTTGCTTCGACGAAGCGGCGCAGGCGGAACTGTTGCGGCTACACGCAGGAGACGCCCTCAGCGTCCAAGGCAAAGCCACGCCGAAAGTCTACATGAAAGACGACGAACCACGCCCCAGCCTACAGGTGACGGCATCCCGCGTCCTTCCCCTCCAACCCAGACACGAACCCAAATTTGAGTCCCAAGCCGAATCCAGATCCTTCCCTAAACCCGCCAGACCTAAGGCGGCATCTAAAGTCTCAGCCCGCAATGTCCGCCGCGAAGAGGATGCGTCCGCCGCGGAAGGCTTCGACGACCCACTTGAGTTCTAACGCCTGAGCTCAGCGTCACGTCACGGCGAACTTGAAAATAGCCATGGCCCTTTCGTTTGCCACAGACCTGAACGGAGCCCCGTAGACGTGTACGCTGGAGCGACGGGTTGGGCGGGAATAGAACCGGCAAGTACGAATGCCGCAGAAAAGGGGGGCGAAGTGGGAAACGCCTTTAAAGGCGAAGCGCCTGTCGCGTGTTCGCATCAACTCGTTATGCGACACGCATAAGGCGCTTCGCTTTTTAGCAGATTTTTCCCGTTTTGTCCACCCTATACTGTCGGCATTCAGTATTAAAAGGTATCTATTCGCGCTCAACCCATATTTAGATTCATGAAGGTTAATATGACCTATTTAAAATACTTTGACAGATGACAAATAGACGAAATGGAGCGCTACCTGCCACCCCCCGATAGCCATTTTGCGCCATATGACGCAAACATTGTGTGTGATATGGCGCAAGCGAATATGGCTTCCCATTCCTGCGTCAATTTGCCTCATTTGCGGCGGTCAATTCATCAGGTATCCTGTGCGGCAACTAAGTCGGACTCTCTTCCTCATTAGTTGCCTCCTTTCGAGCATGCTGATCTCAATATCTGCTCATTATCAGGGATAAGGGACTGTCCCTGCCTTTTCCACCCGCCCACAGTAAAAATAATCGTTCTGCCGCCACGCTTCATTGCCACGGGGGAACCCGCCGCGATAGCGCCACCCAAGGATTTTAATAGATTTTCCGCAAAAAATTACTTTCAATTTCGAGGAAAGCCTCGCCCAGCGAGCCTACCGGACGGTAAAAGTCGGCGGCAGGCGCGAGCCGCATGTCGCGGAAAAACGCAGGCAGCCACGTTTTCAGATGGCGGCTGAAGAAATCTATCTGGCGCGGATCTTCGGCCTCAATGAGTAGGCCCATGATATCGCAGATCTCCCCGGCGTGGTCTTCCGCTTGGCCTTCTGGCCGTTCTATACCCAACCCCGCCAATTCTTCACGCAACAGATTCAAAGGCTTGGCGTTGATTGCTCCAGCCAGATACCAGGATGCATGGGGGGTCAACGCGCCGGACTCTCCGCCAAACAAGACTCGGTACTCCTCGAACACGGAAGCTTCGCGTATCCGCCGCGAGGCTTCGCCCAGTTCGCTCCAGGCCAAGGCGACGGGATCGCAGCCATGTTCTGACCGCAACGGTGGAATTTCGCCCAATTGGGCCACCAGCCGATGGCTGGGTGGCCTTGCCAACAGCCGGGTCAGCAGGTGGTAGGTGTTGGCTCGCCAAAGTTCTTGCTCGCTCGGTGGCAGTTTTTCATCACACATGGCCATGCCTCTTCTTGCGGATAGACCGGATTCACGGGTAGTCTTTAGTCTAGTCGGTTTTTTACAACTTAATGGCTTTGGAGCCTGTCATGGCGGCACTCAAGAAAAAATCCAAAATCGCAACGATCACCGAATCCCCCGCCCGCTTCGACTGGGCCTATATCCGCCGCACCGCCTTGCAGCACAGGGCCAAGCTGGTGAAGGCCCATGTCATCGCCATTCTCGCCACCCTGGCCTCGGTGCCCATCCCCTTGTTGATGCCGCTGCTGGTGGACGAGGTGTTGCTTGCGCATCCGGGGAAATCCGTGCGCTTCCTAGACAGCCTGACCCCGCCCGAATGGCACGTGCCGCTGTTTTACATCGTCGCGGTGCTGGGCCTGACCCTGTTGCTGCGGCTGTTATCAGTTTTGCTTGGTGTCTGGCAGACGCAGCAGTTCACCTTGGTGTCCAAGGATGTCACGTTCCGCATCCGCTGTGCGCTTATCCGCCGACTAGAGCGAATTTCCATGGCCGAATATGAAGGGCTCGGCGGCGGCAAAGTCATCACCCACCTGGTCACCGACTTGGAAACCATCGATGCCTTCCTCGGCGGCGCGGTGGCGCGGCTGCTGGTCGCCCTTCTGTCTATTGTCGGCACGGCGGTGATTTTGCTGTGGATGCATTGGAAACTGGCGCTGTTCATTTTGCTGTTGAACCCGGTAGTGATTTATTTCACCGGGGTGATGGGCAAGCGGGTGAAGCAGCTCAAACAAAAAGAAAACGCCGCGATGGGCGAATTCCAGCAAGCATTGAGCGAAACCCTGGAGGCCATCCACCAAATCCGCGCTGCCAACCGTGAGAAGCATTATTTAGGGAGGCTGCTAGAGCAGGCTAGGGGGGTGCGTGAGAGCGCTGCTGCATTTTCCTGGAAGTCCGACGCAGCCAGCCGCATGAGCTTCACAATCTTCCTCAGCGGCGTCGAAATCTTCCGCGCCGTGGCGATGTTCATGGTGCTGTATTCCGGCTTGAGCATCGGCCAAATGATGGCCGTGTTCAGCTATTTATGGTTTATGATGACGCCGGTTCAAGAAGTTTTAGGCATCCAATATGCCTTCTCCAGCGCCAAGGCCGCGCTGGAACGGATCAACCAATTGTTGGATTTGAAGCTGGAACCCCGCTATCCGCACCAGTCCGACCCGTTTGTCGGCAAGCGCACGGTGGGTGTCGCCATTGAGGATTTGTGGTTCAGCTATCCCAACGGTTCCGAGGTGTTGCGGGGCGTCAGCCTGGACATCCGCCCTGGCGAGAAGATCGGCATCGTCGGTGCCTCCGGCGGTGGCAAATCCACGTTGACCCAGGCGCTGATCGGGCTGTACCCGCCGTCCTCGGGGATGATTTATTTCGACGGCGTGCCGTTCACCGACATCGGCCTGGACGTGGTGCGCGAACGGGTGGCGACGGTGTTGCAGCAACCGGCCCTGTTCAACGACACGGTGCGGGCCAATTTGACCTTAGGGCGCGAAGCCAGCGACGCCGACCTATGGCGGGCTTTGAATATCGCCCAGTTGGAAGAGACCGTGCGGGCCTGTCCCGAAGGGCTGGACACCGTGGTGGGGCGATCCGGCATGAGGTTGTCCGGCGGGCAAAGGCAGCGTCTGGCCATCGCCCGCATGATCCTCGCCAGGCCCAGCGTGGTGGTGTTCGACGAGGCCACTTCGGCCTTGGACAGCGAGACCGAGGCGAGGCTGCATCAGGCGCTGGAAGAATTCCTGTCAGGCCGGACAACGATCATCGTCGCCCACCGACTCAGCGCCATCCGCCACGCCGACCGGGTGTTTGTGTTTGAGGACGGACATATTAGCGAACAAGGCGGGCATGAGGAATTGATGGCGCAGGGGGGCTTGTATGCGCGGCTTTATGGGGGGCATTGAAGTCGAAGAATGGGTAATGGTCTACTACAGTCAGGACGCCCGCGTGACAGCTTCAAGCCGACATTGAGCTAGCACCAAGGGTTATTACATTTAATCAATACTGGATATACTATGTCATACCTAGAAGTTATTGATCCTGGAAATTCTGGCGGTAGCGTGAGGATACCCGAACTGCCCCCCATACGTCTTGCCCCGATAGTTTATCGTTGTAGCGTTTGCGACGGAAAGTTCTTAAGCCAAGATGACCTTTTCAATCACCGTTTTGAAAGCCATCCGTTCAGGAGGCCATCTCTTGTCTTGCGAGGAAAGGAAATAACTTCGCCACGCGAAATTATTGTCAATCAATTATCGGCCAATGACATAGCTTTTGCTGATGCCAATCTTTTTAAGTTAAATGGAAATTACTATACAAAGCAGCAATTCGTTGAAAAAATCTCAAAACAAACATACGGAGTTTTTGAGATTTCACTTGCCAATCATGGAGTTGAAACGTCTTACGAACTTCAGTTTGACATACCTGATAGTGTGGAAATAGCAGAAGTTGAACGCCTCTTCTTTTCACTCTTGGGCAAGGAAGTTGTAGACATATCGAGAATTGACGCATTTATTGATGTGGCGGAAAATTACCGGTCAGCAAGCCGTTATATGGATGGCCTAACTCAATATTTATATGGCCTGTTGGCAAAAGATCAAAGGGGAGGGATACATTTAGCACAATACGAATATAGGGAAAAATTAAATATGGCCTTGGATATTCTTAAAATATTTGAGACCCCGCTCGCCCTTGTTATTTGTGGAATCATAAATTTTAATCAAAATATTTTTGCTTATTCACAACCTTTATCTTCGGCCCCAAAGTTAAAGCAAGTAATGAATAGATTTTCCTGCTTTATCCGTAGCGAGAAATACGAGCCATCATTCATTCATATGGTAAGTAGTCCTTCATCTGTACCATTAGATGCTACTACTGATCGAGTGCTTGAGTGGGGCATGATGGATTGGGATGAGTTATGTTCCTATAGAAAAGAGATTGAATTGGCAATTAATTCGCCTACTTGGGTTGCTGATGACCGATTTAAAGCACAAATTTTACTCACCGAAATGTTTGTTTCCTTAGGTGACTTTGATGCCGCAAAAACAATAGCGCGCAAGGTAGTGAATGATGCAATATTTGGCGATTGGGCACGGCGTGTTATGGATCGGAGTAGTTAAGAAATGGCAGAAAAAAGCACAAAAAATCAAAAAACGATCCCAGTTACAAATGCAAAAACTGGAGAGACAACCCAACGTCAGTCACTAGTCAAACAGAATCCATCCTCTACTCCTTTAGGTGAGAAATTCCCGGACAAGTCTGATGTTCTAGCATCTGTGACACCACAAGGCTCGAAAACTCGGGATGGAGATCCACGCCCGCCCAACTCCATTATTGAAGTCAGGGTAAAAACAACGCCGAAATCTGACAAAGACAAGAAGAATGATCCGGCTTCTATTGAAGATTTCATCAAGCTTTTCTATTCGGGAAAGATTAAATCGCTGCCTGATAGGCTAGCTCGAACGTTAACTGAGAAAGTCTCAGGCCAATCTATTAGCCGTTTGGAGTTAATTAAAGACTGCCTAAACCACGATAATTCACTGGAAAAGACAAAGCGGCTACTTATTCTCACGCTGGGCTTAAAGGGACACCCAAAGCTTGAGAGAACACTGAGGGATGTGGTTCGCAATATCATCCTCTCTCATCCTGAGATGAGTGATCAGGTGTTAGATAACTGGTTTCCATTTTCTGGGGCCAATCAGCCTAAAAACATAAACGATCTTTGGCTTGAGTTTGCGGTTAAGGCTCGATCAAACCATCTTCCATCGTCTAAGGAGAACTCGGAAAAAGACGCAGAAGGCAAAAAAATCTCATTAGAAGACCCACAAAAAATTCGTCGAAATGCGTATGTTTCTGCCGCAGTATGGCGATTTGCTGAGCGATTTGTGAACTTCCCAGAGCTAATTCGTGAGTTGCGATCTACTATTTTCGTTCCACCCACTACTAAAGAAGAGATTGAACCTAAATCATTGGAATGTTTGGCTACCAACCATGACGGTAAAGAGCGTGATCGTATTGCGGCTCTGATTAAATGGTTTTATGATCAGTCAGACACATTGCGAAAGCAAGCGGATCAAGATCGGCGTAGAGCAGATGCTCTACAGGCTTCACTTAACCAAAGCAACGATTCAATTACTGTCAAAGAGTTAGAAATTGGCAATCTTAAATTAGAGATTGATAATTTACGAACACAATTGGATGTGGCCCATGAACACGCTAGAGTGCAAGGCATCCACCTTAGGGATGATTTAAGGAAACAGCACGGACGTACATTGCGCACACTAGAGCAAGAAGTTCCTATGCTGCAAGACACACTCAAGGCGCTAGAAAGAGATCCACCTAAGGTAACTATTGCAAAAGACTATCTAGCTTGGGTTATAGACAACTTAACTAATGAATTAAAACATTTGCGAGGGAATTGATATGAAAGGTATTTTCGGCTTTGACTTCGGGACGACAAATAGTCTTATTTCTTTTGTTGAAGGAGAGCGCTGTACCTCCTTATTGGATGGTGGGCTGCCTCATCCGTCCGTTGTCTGCTATCAAGGTAATGAGATTATTGTAGGCCGCAAAGCAAAAGAAAGGCTTTCTACTAGCACTAGCGGCGTAGTAGGAAATATAATTAAGTCTCCAAAGAGTTTCCTTGGAGAGAATAAGATTTATGTGGAAGGTGTTCTTCGTGATCCAAAATCGATTGTATCCGATATCGTGCGTCATGTTCGCGATAACGCAATGGAGCAGGAACCAGGTGCATATGATCGTGCAGTGGTAACCATTCCTGTAAATATGAATGGGAAACGGCGGAAGGAACTTCGTGAAGCTTTTCGGATGGCAGGAATCAACATCATACAGTTTATACACGAGCCACTGGCAGCGCTTTATGGTCATCTCCGTAGCGTTCCTAATTTTAAGAATGAGCTTCGCAAATTGAATCGCGAACTGATCTTGGTATTTGATTGGGGCGGCGGAACACTTGACCTGACGCTGTGCCAAATTCTCGATGGAATGCTGGTTCAATTAAGCAATGATGGTTATAGCAATGTCGGTGGAGACATTCTTGACGACATTATAAGAAACGAGATAGTCCGCCGCTGTCTCCAATCACGAGGGATTACTGAATATCTCCCGCAACAAGCGGATGCCGCCCCGCGCCTGCTTGATCGAGCAGAACGGGCCAAGATGAAACTATCTAGCGAGCCTAGTGTTCGGGTATTCCTGCCGGACTATTTTCTCACCACTAAATACGATGTCGATATAGAATATACATTGCATCGTGCTGAACTTGAAAAAATGGTTCAAGATAAGATTGAGGAAGGAATTCAACGTATTCATAACTTGCTTTTTGAAGCACATATTAGCCACTCATCAATAGCCCTATGCTTGGCTACTGGAGGCATGGTTAATATGCCGCTAATTAAATCGCGCCTCAGGGAGATATTTGGCCCACAACGACTTTGTGTGTCAGAACGAGGTAACACAATCATCTCAGAGGGCGCGGCTTGGGTTGCCTATGACAAAGCTAATTTATCATTGGCTAAAAATATTGAATTACTGGTTTCACCCCGCTCTTACTTTCCAGTCATTAAAGCAGGTGCAAAAATGCCTCGCGAAGGCGAAGTGCAGACTACTGAAACGCTTAGCCTTTATTGCACCGATCCTAGGGATGGTGTCGCAAAGTTTCAGATCGCATCGCCAAAGAAACCAGGCCGTAAGATTCAGCCAACCGATGAAAGAAATGTACTCGATAGTATGTCAATACATGTCGATGAAAAAGCCAAACCATTTTTTGAACGAATTGAGTTCCGGTTACAGGTCGATGAAAACCTTATTCTACATGCCACTGCTCAATCCCTCATTAAAAACGATAGTGATGCCGTTCAAATTCATAACTTAGAGTTCGGTCTTGATCTTGCTGGAGCGGTAGATCGTCAAGACTTTCTAGAGGACGCCGAAACATCTAGTATCACTTCCCATGTAGTTGGCGAGATAAACCTCAGACCTAATATATCGACCCAAAAAAATAATGATGCTTTAGTTCCTGGGGAATTATTATATCAAATCAAGCCTCGTGATTCGATCCTGAATATATTTCGGCGCATGCTCCTACTGAATATCAGCGCCTAGAAAAACTGTACTACCAGCCTTGCAGTGTTTGTAAGCGACCAAGCAATCATCCTTTATGTAATTGTGCATCAAGGCTTTAATAATTAATTATCAAAAAATGTTTTTCAGTGTATGAGGCCACTGAACTTTATCTTGAAGATTTCCCTTATCTAAAACGAGTCAATACAGAGAGGCAGCCGCCATGACACTTTCGATCCATTTGCCGCAGCCTGTGGAGCAAGCGCTCAATAGCTATTGTGTAAGCCATGCGGTTTCCCACGATGAAGCCATTAAGCAGGCATTGGCACAGTTCTTATCCACACAAGAGCAGCCCCCCAATGCCTACGAATTAGGGCAAGCCGGATTTGGAGCGGACGAAACCCATGCCGGAGACATCGCCCGCAACAGCAAACAATTGATCAGGCAGAAATTCCGTGGCGAATCTGCTGGTTGACACGGGCTTTCTGGTCGCCCTATACATCCGCCGCGATGCGTTGCACACGCAAGCTATCCACTTCCTGCGTAACAATCGTGCGGCACTGCTGACCGTCGCGCCCGTCATCACGGAAACCTGCTATTTCCTCGATGCCAAGGGCAAGCAGGAATTTCTCAAGTGGGTGAACCGTGGCGGAATGAAAGTCACCGAAATCCCGGCAAACGCCTATCTGACCATTGCCGGATACCTGAAAAAATACGCTGACCAAGATTTGGATTTCACCGATGCCGCATTGATTTGGCTGGCAGATTCGCACAAGGAGCGGCGCATCCTGACCGTGGATCAAACCGATTTTTCCGTGTTTCGGCTGCGGGGTGGCATGCCGTTTGAATTGGTGGGTTGGATGTGATTGACATAAAACCATAGACTGCAATCCCAATAGCCTTGTTAAATCATCCAACATATAGAAACTTTTTAATGTCCTCGTATTCCATAGAAATCTGCGCCGGCGCAGGCGGGCAAGCCTTGGGCCTCGAACAAGCCGGGTTTGACCATGTCAGCCTGGTTGAGATCGAGGCGGTGGCCTGCCAGACCTTGAGCCTCAACCGCCCGCATTGGCAAGTCACCCATGGCGACCTGCGCGGCTACTCGGCCAGCCGATGGCGCGGTATCGAGTTGCTGGCCGGCGGTGTGCCTTGCCCGCCGTTTTCCAGGGCAGGCAAACAATTGGGCATCGAAGACGGCCGCGACCTGTTCCCTGAGGCCCTTCGCCTCGTCGCCGAGTGCAAGCCGCAGGCGGTCATGCTCGAAAATGTCAGGGGGCTGCTGGACTCGGTCTTTGACGATTACCGGGCGAAGATCATTAAGGAATTGAAAAAACTCGGCTATGTCGCGGAGTGGCGCTTGCTCAACGCCAGCGATTTTGGTGTCCCGCAATTGCGCCCACGGGTGGTTTTTGTCGCCCTGAGAAAAGATGCCGCCGCCCATTTTCTATGGCCGATTCCGCAGGTTACGCCGCCGCCTACCGTCGGTGAAGCCTTGTACGACCTGATGGCGGTGAATGGCTGGCGTCATGCGCGGCAATGGCGCGAGCGGGCCTGTGACATTGCCCCGACTTTGGTGGGCGGCAGCAAGAAACATGGCGGGCCGGATCTAGGGCCCACCCGCGCCAAAAAGGCCTGGGCGGCGATTGGCGTGGACGGCATAGGCATAGCCGACGCCGCGCCGGAAAAAGATTTCGTCGGCATCCCGCGCCTCACCGTCCGCATGGCGGCGCGGATCCAGGGTTTCCCTGACCATTGGGAATTCAGCGGCAAGAAAACCGCCACCTATCGCCAAGTCGGCAATGCGTTTCCGCCGCCGGTCGCCTGCGCGGTGGGCAGGCAAATCCATGCCGCGCTCAATGCCGCCGCCAAGCCGAAGCTGAAAAGGGCGTGATTTATGGCGGAGGAAAAACCAGCTCGGGGCGGTGCGCGGGGCAAGCTGCGGACACATTTTTTGGCAAACCTAGGCCGCGTGATGGATTCCGAAGAATTGCGGGCCATCGCCGACAACCAGTCGGAGTGGGCGCGGCGCGTCCGCGAACTGCGCACCGAAGAGGGTTATTTGATCCTCACCCATAATGACCGCAGCGAATTGAAACCCGGCCAGTATTTGCTGGAAAACCCAATCCCGCAACCTGCCTGTGAACGCGCCATTTCCAAGGAAACCCGCGCTTTTGTCCTCGACCGCGACGGGTTCACTTGCCAAATGTGCGGAGCGGTGGCCGGCGAGCCTCATCCTTATGATCCCAGCCGCAATACCCGCTTGCATCTCGGCCACACAATCGACAAAAGCATGGGCGGCACGGACGATCCGGCTAATCTGCGGGCGATTTGTTCGGTGTGCAATGAAGGCGCGTCAAATGCGACGCTGACCCGCCCCGACCTGCAAAAGCTATTGATCCAAATCCGCAGGGCCACTGCGCAAGACCAACTCGAAGTTCTGAGATGGCTGGCCGCGAAATTTCCTACGCAAACGGCGGCCTTGGTCAAACCGCGCACCTGAAACCCACAAAGCCCGTGACCTACGATCTGCACACCCATTCCACCGCCTCCGACGGCGCATACAGCCCGTCCGAACTGGTCCGCCAGGCCCATGCCGCGGGCGTGACCCATCTGGCCCTCAGCGACCACGACAGTACCAATGGGCTGCTTGAGGCCCAGGCCGAGGCCCTGCGATGCGGCCTGACACTGGTTCCCGCCGTGGAAATCTCCACCACCTGGCATGGCAAATCCGTGCATATCGTCGGCCTCAACATAGCCCCGGACTGCCCGGCCTTGCAGGAAGGATTGGGGCGCTTGCAAGCCATACGCATGACGCGGGCCGAGGAGATGGGCCGCAGGCTGGCGAAGAGCGGCATTGCCGGGGGCTACGAGGCGGCGCGGGAACTCGCCGGGGCGGGGATGATCACGCGCACCCATTTCGCCCAATTCCTCGCCAACCAAGGCTTGGCGGACTCGGTGCGGGATGTGTTCGACCATTACCTGGTGCAAGGCAAGCCCGGCTATGTCCCCACCGAATGGGCGGGCGTGGAGGAAGCCGTGGCTTGGATCAAAAGCGCGGGCGGCGTCGCCGTCGTCGCCCATCCGCAACGCTACAAGCTCACCGGCAGTTGGCTGGGCCGCTTGCTGATGGAATTCAAAGCGGCGGGCGGCGAGGCGCTGGAAGTGATCGCCGGCAGCGCCAATCTCAACGACATCCAAGCCTCCGCCTCCGCCGCCCGCCGCCACGGGCTGCTGGCCTCGGTGGGTTCGGATTTCCACAGCCCCGAGAATGTGTGGCTGAAACTGGGCCGACTGCCCGAATTGCCAAAAGATCTGACTCCGGTGTGGAGCCTTTGGGATGGATGAAGACATGTGCCGTTGCGCCTGGGCTCGCCGTACGCAGGAAGAGCGCGATTATCACGACCTCGAATGGGGCGTCCCGCTGCATGACGACCTCAAGCTGTTTGAATTCCTTGTATTGGAAGGTGCGCAGGCGGGCTTGAGCTGGATCACCATCCTGAAAAAGCGCGAAAACTACCGCGCCGCCTTCGACGGCTTCATTCCCGAGATCGTCGCAGATTACGGCGAGGCGAAAATCCTGGCATTACTGGAAAACCCCGGCATCGTCCGCAACCGCCTGAAAATCCGGTCCGCCGTGGCTAATGCCCGCGCCTTTCTCGCCGTGCAGGAACAAGTCGGTTCGTTCGATGCGTATATGTGGCGCTTCGTCGATGGCCAGCCCATCCAGAATGCCTGGCGGGATTATTCCGAAGCGCCGCCGCAGACTAAAGAATCGCAAGCCCTAAGCAAAGATTTGCTAAAGCGCGGGTTTAAATTTGTCGGCCCGACCATTTGCTACGCCCACATGCAGGCGGTGGGCATGGTCAACGACCATGCTGTGGATTGTTTTCGGTGGCGGGAGTTGGGTGGCAGGGACGGCATCGCTTGCGATTCTCCGCCTGGGAAGGACTAAGCCGCGTAATCTTCATTGCGTAAGCTTGCCTCAACGCATTCCGCCAATGGGAACAAAGCCAACCCCGGGGGGTTGGCCTTGTGGTGGGGCAATCAGTCGTAGCTGTAATGCTTGCGCAGCGGCTTGACCACTTCCCATTGGGTGGCCAGGCCGTCCGGGAAGACCACCAGATCACCCGGAACGATGCGCACCGGCTCGCCGCCTTTGGGTGTGACGATGATTTCGCCTTCCAACACGTAGGCGGTTTCCTGCCCGTCGAAAGTCAGCGGGAATTTGGAGACTTCTTTTTCCCAGGTCGGCCAGGAAGAGACGCCCAGTTCTTTCAGCTTTTCTTCGCTGGGGTTGTGTTCTACGACAATGCTGCTCATGTTCAGAAATCCTAGATATTGAAAGTTTCGGGAAGACGCGGCTGCGCCCAGATACGCATGGGCTGTGGCCTGTATTTCGTCAGTCGAGACTATACAAGATTTTTATGGGCTTGTGCGAACGAAAACAGGCTACTTTTTCCAGTTTAAGCCAACAGATTGACCAGCACTTGGCGGTAAATCCTTGACAGGATGGACACGTCCTCGACGGGCGTGTGTTCATCGGCCTTGTGGATGCTAACGTTGAGCGGGCCTAGCTCGACCACTTGCGCCCCGGTGGGGGCAATGAAGCGGCCATCGGAGGTGCCGCCGCCCGTGTCAGGGCGGGCGCGTAGGCCGGTGACAAGTTCCAAGGCCGATTGCACGGCTTCGACCAGTTCGGTTCGCGTGGTCAGGAAGGGTGCGCCAGACAACCGCCAAGCCAGTTCGTAGCGCAGCCCGTGGCGGTCGAGGATGGCTTGAAACCTGGATTTGATGTCGTCCTCGGTCAAGGCGGTGGAGAAGCGGAAGTTGAACAGCACATCCAGCCGACCGGGAATGACATTGTCCGCGCCAGTGCCGCCGTTGATGTTGGAGACTTGAAAGCTCGTCGGCGGGAAGAATCCATTGCCCTCGTCCCAGACTTCGGCGGTCAGTTCGGCCAAAACCGGGCTGAAGCGGTGGATGGGGTTGTCGGCCTTGTCGGGGTAGGCGACATGGCCTTGCGTCCCCAGCACACGCAAATTGCCGCATAAGGAACCGCGCCGACCGACGCGGATGACATCGCCCAGCCTGTCGAAACTGGACGGCTCGCCGACCAGGCACCAGTCGATTCGGTCGCCCCGCGCCTTCAACACCTCGACGACTTTGACGATGCCGTCTTTGGCGTCGCCTTCCTCGTCGCTGGTCAACAGCAAGGCGAGGGAGCCCCGGTGGTCGGGATGTTGATTGATGAACGAAGCCAAAGCGGTGGCCATGGCGGCGATGCCGCTTTTCATGTCCGCCGCGCCGCGTCCGTAGAGTTTGCCGTCGCGGAGGGTCGGCTCAAACGGCGGCGAAGCCCAGTTTTCCAGGGGGCCGGGAGGCACCACATCGGTATGGCCTAGGAACACGAACAGCGGCCCGGCCTCGCCCCGGCGCAGCCAGAGGTTTTTCGTCGCGCCGAAGTTCAGCCATTCAGCCTGGAACCCTAAGGGGGTGAGGCAGTCGGCGACAAGATCCATGCAACCGGCATCGTCGGGGGTGATGGAGCGGCGGCGGATCAACTCCTGGGTCAGGTTTAAAGTTTCGCTCATAGTTCGTTGCGGTAATAGTCCTGCGTGAAGCCGATCAGGATTTTCGTGCCTGCTTCCAGCACCGGGCGTTTGATGAGGCTGGGCTGTTCGAGCATCAGAGCCATGGCTTTGGCGCGATCCAAGCCTTCGCGTTTGTCTTCCGCCAGCTTGCGCCAGCTCGTGCCGCGTTTGTTCAGCAGGGTTTCCCAGCCGAGCGCGGCTTCCAGTTTGGTTAGCAGTCCGTGGGAAAGTCCGTCGGCGCGGAAGTCATGGAAGCGGTAGGCGATGCCTTCGGCCTCCAGCCAGCCCCGTGCCTGTTTGACGGTGGCGCAGTTTTTGATGCCGTATAGGGTGGTCATGGTAGTGGGAAAGAAGCTTATGAAAATTATGGCGAGATACTGACTTTAGATTAAAGCGCCTATCTGCACAATATTTAGAGGCCATGCCATGCATAAGAGGATGACGATTTCCAGCTTGGGATGCGTCTGTATGACAAAAAAAGCCCATGCGACTTGCGGCCGCATGGGCTTTGGAGGGTAGAGCCTGAGAAACTTACTTGACGCTGATCGCCTTCAGCGCCTTGGCGTCGGCGGCGACTTGCTTCCGCTCGGCGTCGGGCAGGGGGATCAGGCCCTTGTCGGCCAGATAGCCTTCCGGTCCCCAGGCTTTTTCGCTGGTGAATTCGGCGACATATTCGGCGATTCCCGGAATCAGGCCGAGGTGGCCTTTTTTCACGTAGAAGAACAGCGGACGGGAAATGGGATACTTGCCGCTGGAAATATTCTCATAGGTCGGTGTCTCGCCATTGACTTCGGCGGCCTTGACCTTGTCCCTGTTCTGTTCCAGGTAACTGTAGCCGAAGATGCCGATGGCACTTGGATTGGCGCCAAGCTTTTGCAGGATCAGGTTGTCGTTTTCACCCGCCTCGATATAACCGCCATCTTGGCGCACCGTCATGCAGACATTCTGGAAGAAGTTTTTGTCGGAATCTTTCTTGGCCTTGAGCCAGGCGAAATTTTGACAGCCACCTTCAAGCGCCAGTTCGGCCAGGGCATCCCGCGTGCCGGAGGTCGGCGGGGGCCCAAGTACTTCGATCTTGGTCTTCGGCAGCTTGGGGTTGATCTCATTCCAGGTCTTGTAAGGATTCTCGACCAAGGCTTCCGATTCCGGCGCGGCCGGGTCTGGAACCCGCTTGGCCAGGGCCAGATAGAGTTCCTTCAGGGTGAGCTCGAACTTGGCCTTGGATTTATTGGAATAGGCCAGGACGATGCCGTCGAAGCCGATTTTGACTTCTGCGATGTCGGTGACACCGTTCTTCACGCAGGTGTCAAACTCGGATTTCTTGATGGCGCGGGAAGCGTTGCTAATGTCCGGGTGCTGCACACCGAGTCCTTCGCAAAAAAGCTTGAAGCCACCGCCGGTGCCAGTGGATTCGACTTTGGGTGTGCCGAATTTGCCGCCCTTGCCGAACTGTTCCGCCACCACGGCGGAGAACGGATACACAGTGGAAGAGCCGACGATGCTAAGGTTGTCGCGGCCCCCTTCCGCCTGAGCTGCACCGCTCAGGGACAGTCCCAGCGCCATAGCGCCAATGAATATGGATTTCTTGATCACAAGATACCTCTACGTTGTTGTTTCAGGCAAGACCGATAGGCCAGCGCCCGGATAAGTTTCGGGCGCTGGCACAGCCTTAGTAATCTATGCGGACGGCTGCTTCCCAGACGTTGGGGCTTAAGCCGTTGAAGCAGCCTATGCTTGCGTTTGTTCCCGCGCCTGGGAATGCGCATTTACCGCCGGCGGCTGCCAGAGCCGCATTATTTTGCACACCCATCACATGCACCCAGTCTGTCATGAAGCGCACATGCGAGTTGAGGTACCAGTTCAAGGCCAAGGTGCCGGCATTCATGCTGCCGCCGTTGATATGCGTGGTGTTCATGTCCATCAAATCATAGCGGTAGGCGAGTTCAAAAGCGCCCCAGCCATCTCCGTTGAGGAAATTCTGCTTCGGAACGAGGCGACCCCAAGTACCCTTCTTTTCGTCGTACGGGCGCGTCTCGCCGGTCAGGAACCAGCCTGCGTAGGCGTAATAACCCCGCAAGACATCGGCGCTGGAATAGCCGATACCAGAGATCTGGGTCTGCATGTATTCAGCCCCCCCATGGATCGGACCCCAGGCACCCGCGAGTTCCGCGCCGAACATGCCGATACCATTGACCTGATGGTTGACGACATTCTTGCCACCGACCACTTTGGTATTGGTCAAGTTGCCGGTATTGATCCAGTTGGTGCGGTCCACGTCGGTGTCAGGCTGCGATTGATAGAGCCAGCCGCCTGTTCTGAGTGTGCCATCGGCATTATAGTTGTTGTTGACGCTACGCCAGGAACCCCAAACGCCGGTATGGAGGAGCGTGCCATCTTTTTCCCTGATGGGCGCGAACGTGGCGCGGCCCACGCCTTGGTAGCTGGTATTGCCGCTGAACGCATTGCGGTTGATGTTGGTGGCGTTGGCACAGCCGGCACCGCCAGCGGCACAAACGCCCTGGGAGTTGTCCGAGCTATTGCCAGGCCCGGGTGCGCCTACCGATTCGGTGGTGAGTCCGGCGTTCACGGTATAGGGCCGTTCCCAGAGCTTGTCATAGGTTTCCCCCTTGATGCCCAATTGGTATTTGCTGTTCGCACCCTGTTCGATGAAGGCATTGTTGGGCAGGGAGCGTTCGATGAAGGTCAGGTAATTGTTGCTCATGACCGATTCCATCGACTTGCCTTCGTTCTGCTGGCCGATGGTGATGGCGAAGGGCTTGAAATGGATGTATTTGACGAAGGCGTCGGTGATGCCCTGGGTGCCGCCGTTGTTGCGGGCAAAGTCATACTCAAACCGGTAGTCGTAGTCCTTGAACATGTTGCCCTCCACGAACAGACGGGCGCGACGGAAACCCACACCATTGGCAAGGGCCGTACCATACGGGGCATTAGAATCGTTAGAGTTGACTTGGCTGTCGATCTGGAACCGGCCGCCAATCTTGGCTTTGAAATTGCCATCGTTCGACTCGAATCTAAGGCCATCTTCGCCCAGTCTGACGATGGCCGCATCGGGCGGCAGCTTCAGTGTGGCAGCGGGGGCGGCCGCCGCAGGCGCGGCGGCAGCGAGGGAGGGATTCTTCTTGGTCAGATTGGTGTACTGATCTTTGGTGATGGTGCCGTTTTTCGACAGGACATCAAGCAGTTCGCTGCTGGCCAGGCCTTCCTTGCCGCTCATCGCATTGTATTGGGATTTGTTGATCGAGCCGTTTTTCAACAGGATGTCTAAAAGTTCCTTGTCGGCCGCCGCGCCATGGGCGGCAAATCCGAAAAGGGCCAGAGCCAACAGCATGTTGGCCTTCTTCAAGGTTTTATAGTTCACCTAAATACCCACTCAGGTTGTTGTAAAATTTTACGTTGTGTTGCTTGAACGCAACGCTTGCGACCGTATTGTCCAAGAGTCCTATTACATCTTTATGACATTCGGCAATATTTCCCCGGTGCTGGCTTTCGCTCGGTGAGGGTGACAGGGCATGGTGTTGTCTGGATTGACCTCAAGGGTGGCGGTTTTGGCCTCCAATCCCAAAGGCGAGAAGGGACTTGCGAGGCCGCCCGGACAGTGGCCTTGTTGGAAGCCGGAACCTTATCCCCTATACTATCGGCCTTGAACTCAGGCGAAGCCCGCCAGCGGGCAGGCCTTTTCGGCGGCAACTTCTTAACTGGAACCCTCGCCTTCCGTGAACCCCCATCTGTCCAAGCTACAGCCCTATCCCTTTGAGAAGCTCGCCCGCCTGAAACAAGGCATCAATCCGCCTGCCGACAAGCCGCACATCGCCCTGTCCATCGGCGAGCCACAACACCCCACACCTAAATTGATTAGCGACGCGCTGGTTGCCCATTTGGGCGGGTTGGGCAACTACCCCGCGACCAAGGGCATTGCTCTGTTGCGGCAGGCCATCGCCGACTGGCTCTCCGTGCGCTTCAAGCTGCCTGCGGGCGTGGTCGATGCCGAGCGCCATGCCATCCCGGTGAACGGCACCCGCGAAGCACTGTTTTCGTTTGCCCAATGCGTGGTCGATCCCGGTCCAGAGCCCTTGGTGGCGATGCCCAATCCCTTCTATCAGATCTACGAGGGTGCGGCCTTGCTGGCCGGGGCGGATCCGTATTTCCTCAACACCACACGGGAGACGGGCCACCTGCCGGATTTCGACGCCGTGCCGGATGAAGTCTGGGCGCGTTGCCAACTCCTTTATATCTGCTCGCCCGGCAACCCCACAGGCGCGGTGATGGGCGAGGCTACGCAACGCAAGCTGATCGAGCTGGCCGAGCGCTTTGATTTTGTGATCGCGGCGGACGAGTGCTATTCGGAGCTTTACGCCGAAGAGGCCCGCCCGCCGCAAGGCTTGCTGCAAACCGCCTATGCGATGGGCAACACCGGCTTCAAGCGTTGCGTCGTGTTCCACAGCCTATCCAAACGCTCCAACGCGCCGGGTCTGCGCTCGGGCTTCGTCGCCGGGGATGCCGCCATCTTGGAAAAGTATCTGTTGTATCGCACCTACCACGGCTGCGCTTTATCGTTGCCGGTGCAGCAGGCCAGCTTGGCGGCATGGCGGGATGAGGAGCATGTGGTGGCAAACCGCGCCCTCTATCGGGCCAAGTTTGCCGCTGTTGTCGATATTTTGGGTGGCGTATTGGATGTGGAAATCCCACCCGCCGGATTTTACCTATGGCCAGATGTCGGTCGCATAGGATTGGACGGCGAGGTTTTTACCCGCGATTTGTTTGCGCGTCAGAATATTACGGTCTTGCCCGGTGGGTATTTGTCGCGGGAAGCGCAGGGTATCAATCCCGGCTCGAACCATGTCCGCATGGCCTTGGTCGCGCCTTTGGCGGAATGCGTTGAGGCGGCTGGGCGGATTAAGGAATTTGTGGCGGGATTATGAAAAATGTTTGTAGTCCCGCCTTCAGGCGGTTATTTATGTTGTTGAACCGTCTAAAGCCGGGACTACGAACGGTTTTGTTTTTGGCTTAAAGGAATATTCTCAATGAGCGCACTTCATTTAGATTCCCTGGAAATAAAAAACTTCCGCTGTTTTGAGCATCTCACCATTGAGAAGCTCGGGCGGGTGAATTTGATTGTGGGGAAGAATAGTGTGGGCAAGACGGCTTTGTTAGAAGCCCTTTGGTTGTTGGGTACATATGCGGCTTGGCCTATAATTCACAAAATACTTTATGATCGGAATGATCTGGTTATTTATAATATACCTGCACCATCATCCGTTTATTCACGGCAAGACGCTATAAAAGGTTTCTTTAATGGTCGTAAAAAAGCAGACTCACAATCATTTAGAATTGAGTCAAATAGATGCGGTTTGAGAATTTCCTTGTCAAAGGATGGAAAGTTTTCTGTTTTATCTGGGGAGCCTTCAAAGTTACGTGGAACCACTAGAGATTGGCCTAGTTTGCCTGAGCAGGAATACCTATAATATGACGTTATTTAAGTATCTAAAAACTCAAAGCTTGTTTTTATTCCAGTCAAGGGATTGATGTGGCAAGCTTTAAGTACCTATTGGGATGATATAGCATTAAGCAGTAAAGAAGAGGCTATTATTAGACTTGTTCCCGACCCTGTTAATTTTTTTAATACTGCCTTATTATAGGGTATCCATACCCTACAGAAAATAGACAACCCATGGCCTTCGAAAGATTTAAAAAGCTGGATGGCAAGAAGCATGACCGCAAGATTAAGTCCGTCATCGGCATGAGCCTGCCAAAATTCAACATCCTCCTTGCGGCCTTCGCGGCGGCCTACGATGCCGTCCAACTGGAAAGGTGTCGGCAGGGCGAAATCAAGCAGGTTCCAACGGGCGGGCCAAAAGGCCATCTCGACACGCCCGGGAAGAAGCTTTTCTTCATTTTGTATTACCTCAAGACATACCCCACCTTCGACGTGCTGGGCTTCCTTTTCGGCTTCAGTTCGGGGCATGCCCACAACCATGTGGAGAAACTCCTGCCCGTCTTGCTGCGGAGCCTGTCGGACCTCGGCGTGCTCCCTGAGCGGTCGCCTGGGACTCCCGAGGAGTTCCTGCGACTCGTCGATAAATATGGCGACGTCATCATCGACGGGATGGAGTGCGCCTGCGTCAGGCCGCAGGACGGGGAACTCCAGAAGGCCCGCTTCAGCGGAAAAAAAAACGCCACACGCTCCAGGCGCTCGTCCTCACGACCCTGCACCGGAAAATCCTTTTCCTCTTCTGCGTCTTCGCCGGCAGCGTCCACGACTACAAGCTCATGAAAAAGGTATTCGACCCAAAACTGAAATGGTTCCATCGAGTGAATCTGTGGCTCGACCTTGGGTTCCAAGGTGCGCAAAAAGATTATGGCGTGAAATCCAAGATAAACCTTCCACACAAAAGGCCGAAGAAATCTAAAAACAACCCGAAGCCGAAACTGACCGCCGCGCAGGTCAAACATAACCGGCAGCATGCGGGAACCCGCGTTTCCGTGGAACACGCCATCGGCGGGATGAAGGCTTTCCATTGCCTGACCCATCGGATCAGAAACCACCTGGACTGGCTCATTGATTTCCTTTTTTGGGTTCCGGCGGGTCTTTGGAACCTAAAAATAGCCTATAATCATTAACTTAACACCGGGAACAACTCTATTGAGTTTTTGCAATTGCTTGATCCAAAAACTACCCGATTCACCTTTAAAGGTGAGAATATGAAAGACCGGGTTCGTTATTCGGTGGTGAAGACAGGCCAATTTGCCGATCCTATTTCCTTGGCAAATCTCGGTGAGGGGATTCAAAGGATATTTGCCGTCGCATTGGCAATGACTGTGGCGAGTGATGGTATTTTGCTGGTGGATGAAATTGAAACGGGACTGTATCACCGTGCCCAATCTGATGTCTGGCGGGCTGTATTCAAGCTGGCCCATGAATGGAACGTCCAAGTTTTCGCCACTACCCATAGTTGGGATTGTGTATCATCTTTCCAAGAAGCTTCAGCCGAGTTCCAAGATGATGCACGGCTGATTCGCTTACAAAGAAGCAGGGATGGTTCAGGGATAGAGGCCGAATCTTACAATAAAAGCGCTATGAAAGCAGTGGTTGAACAAGGAATCGAGATTCGCTAATGCCTCATCCCATCAAGACAGAGAAACCAGTCTTTCGTTGTCGGTTATTAGTTGAAGGCGGCGCGGATTATAATTTTTTCGGTCATTTATTTGTTAAGCGCGGCTTATATGAAAAGCCCAAAGATAAAATAATTCCCAAGGATTTTGAAACGAAAGCTTCTGGCGATTGGGTGGATGTGCTCAATGGATTAACCCAACTTAAGGATCAAGATATTGATGCTTTGGGAATCATTCTTGATGCAGACCTAGATTTACAAGGACGCAGGAAAGGCATAGCAGATAAGTTGAAAGACTTTGAATTGGAATATTCCCCGCCCGATCAGCCTGACCCCAAAGGAAACATCATTCCAGGCAAAAAGCGTTTAGGTATTTAGTTAATGCCGGACAACAAACTCGAAGGGATTCTTGAACATTTTATTGCTCGGATGATAAAGCCAGATCCTGATAACCAAAAGCTATGGGATTATGTCGGGGTTACTCTCAATAATTTACCCGGTGGCCCAAGATTTAATCCAGACAAAGACCTTGCTAAAGCTCAAGTAGCAACTTGGTTAGCTTGGCAAGAAGAACCCGGACATCCCATAGGGTCAGCTGTAACTAAAGGCTATGTCGATGCTCATTCCGAAACAGTTGATGATTTTATTAACTGGATCAAGCGCCTCTTCCAACTCGAAACCAATTTCCCTAAACCTGAGTAAATACTTATGTCCTTAGAAAGCACCATCAACCAAGCCTTTGAAGACCGTGCCGAGATTTCCCCCGGCTCGGTCAGCGCCGAAATCCGCGAGGCGGTCAACGAATCGTTGAACCTGCTGGATTCCGGCCAGCGCCGCGTCGCCGAGAAGATCGACGGCCAGTGGGTCGTCAACCAGTGGCTGAAGAAGGCCGTGCTGCTGTCCTTCCGCATCAACGACAACCGTGTCATGGACGGCGGCGAGACACGCTATTTCGATAAAGTGGAACCGAAGTTTGGTGCTTACAGCCCGGAAGACTTCCGCAAAGCCGGCATCCGCGCCGTGCCGCCTGCCGCCGTGCGCAAGGGTGCGTACATCGCGCCGGGTGTGATTTTGATGCCGTCTTTCGTCAACATCGGCGCGTATGTGGATTCCGGCACAATGGTGGACACTTGGGCCACGGTCGGCTCCTGCGCCCAGATCGGCAAGAATGTGCATCTGTCCGGCGGCGTCGGCATCGGCGGCGTGCTGGAGCCGTTGCAGGCCGGGCCGACCATCATCGAGGACAATTGCTTCATCGGCGCACGCTCGGAAGTCGTCGAGGGCGTGGTCGTGGAAGAAGGCTCGGTGATTTCGATGGGCGTCTATATCGGCCAAAGCACAAAGATTTATAATCGCATGACCGGCGAGACCACCTATGGCCGCATCCCGGCGGGCTCGGTGGTGGTGTCCGGCAACCTGCCCGCGAAGGACGGCAGCCACAGCCTCTACTGCGCGGTCATTATCAAGCAGGTGGACGAGAAGACCCGCAGCAAGGTTGGCATCAACGAACTGTTGCGCGATTGATGTTTCCCCTCTCCATTGGGAGAGGGGCCGGGGTGAGGGTCTCGAAAGTCCTCGCCCGCACGGCATGATATACAAACCGTACGAACCCGAAAAACCATTCCCTTACCGCAAAACTAAAAGTAAAGAAGGCACTGAAATGAAGAAGACTCTGCTATTGGCTCTGGGCTTGATGTTCTCCGCCAGCGTGTTCGCCGGCGCTGACCATTACATCCGCAAAGACGGCAACCATGTCCAGCATCTGAAAATCACCAAGCAAAAAGGCAAGGTGGATGTTTTGGTGGATGTGGATTTCGAGCCCATGGGGACTGAAACCGACAAGCCTTGCTCAACCGAAATCTCCGGCGAGGCCAAGGTCATCAGCGAGAACGAACTCCACCTGAAGAAGCAGGCCCAAGGCGAGGCCCATTACTGCGAGCTGAACATTATCCTGAACGGCGACGAAGCGAAAATCTTGGAGACGCCGGATTGCGTCCGTTATTTCACCGGCAACTTCTGCCGCTTCGACAGCGAAGGCAAGGTGCTGACGAAGATCAAATAAAGGGCAAAGAGCCTGCCGCTTCCTGGCTGCGCGGCGGTGTTCCGCGCTGGCAAGGCCCAGCCTCGTAAATCCCCGTTAGGCCGAGCAGCCAAAGAAATGCGAGAAATAAAGGGCTGGTGCCTGGATCTTACACTCCGGCGGTTGGTTCCGAGGCGCGGGAACACCGGGGCAGGCCTTCCCGCGCCAGAGCTTAATGGGAACATTTACCCCTCACCCAACACTTTCCCTCAGGTAGAGGGCTTGATCGGATCAACCCGTAAACTTAACCCCCTTCTTCCCCGCAATCCGCAAGCGCAGGGCGTTTAGCTTGATAAAGCCTTCCGCGTCCTTCTGGTTGTAAGCGCCCCCGTCGTCTTCGAAGGTGGCGATGTTCATGTCAAACAGGCTGTTGGTTTCGGATTTGCGGCCTACGACGATGACTTAGCCTTTGTAGAGTTTCACCCGCACCGCGCCGTTCACCTGTAGCCTGCGAGGCATCGATCATGTTTGCAGCATCAGCGCTCGGGGCTCCACCAGTAGCCGTTGTAAATCAAGCTGGCATAGCGGGGCATCAGTTCGTCCTTCAGATGGGCGACTTCGCGGTCCAGGGTCAGGGATTCGATGGCGCGGTGGGCTTTGAGCATGATGGTGCCAGCCGGGGTTTCGTAACAGCCACGGGACTTCATGCCGACATAGCGGTTTTCCACGATGTCCAGACGGCCCACGCCGTTGGCCCCGCCCAGTTTGTTCAGTTTTCGCAGCACAGCCGCCGGGCTTAAGCGCCCGCCGTCAATGCTGATGATGTCGCCTTGTTCATAAGCCCAGTTCCACATAGGAGGGCTGTCGGGGGCGGCTTCGGGGGATACAGTCCAGCGCCACATGTCTTCTTCCGCCTCTGTCCACGGGTCTTCGAGGACGCGGCCTTCGTAGGAGATGTGCAGCAGGTTGGCGTCCATCGAGTAGGGCGAGGACTTGCCGACCTTCAATTCGATGGGGATGTTGTGCTTTTCGGCATAGGTCATCAGGGTTTCGCGGGAGGTCAGATCCCATTCGCGCCAGGGCGCGATGACTTTGATGTCGGGTTTGAGCGCATACGCGCCGAGTTCAAAGCGCACTTGGTCGTTGCCCTTGCCGGTCGCACCATGGCAGATCGCGTCGCAGCCGGTTTCGTTGGCGATTTCAATCAGGCGCTTGGCGATCAGCGGGCGGGCAATGGACGTGCCGAGCAGGTATTCGCCTTCGTAGATGGTGTTGGCGCGGAACATTGGGAAGACAAAATCGCGGACGAACTCTTCGGCGAGGTCGTCGATGTGGATCTCCTTGACGCCCATGGCCTGGGCTTTGGCGCGGGCAGGCTCGACTTCCTCGCCTTGGCCGATGTCGGCAGTGAAGGTGACGACTTCGCAGCCGTAGGTTTCTTGCAGCCATTTGAGGATGACGGAGGTGTCGAGTCCACCCGAATAGGCTAGGGCGACTTTTTTGACAGTTTGCTTGGGCATGGTTCTCCTGCGGGGTTTGGTGCTGATAGTGCAGGCATTATAAACGAACGTATGGAGTGCTGACGATTCGTCGGTTTCCGGGGCTAGGACGACGGGCAGTCGGTACTCCATCGATTTTTTGAGAATCGCTGGCTAGCCGACCCTGGTCAGTTACAGGCCGAACCGGGCATTGAGCCAGTCGGCGCAATTTGCTAGCGTGGCCGTTAGCAAAGGGATAGACTCGAAAGCTTGCCGCAACGCGGCTTCACGCAGATCGGGGTTGGGATAGTCATGCTCAAAGGCGTTGCGGAGCAACCCCAATTCAATCCAGGGATCGGTTTCCAACAAGCCATATTTCTCCAGCCGGTTAAGCCGATCCCTGAGGCTGGGCAATTCCGGCAAATCTTCGGCCTTGTCCGCAGGCGTCATAGTAGCACCCCTGGGTTTTGGCCTCGCGCACGATAAGGCGGGTTTGCTATGCCGGGTTGCCGGGATCGGCCAGAACCAAGTCGATCTTTTGCTCTCCCAGTCGTTATCGCTTCATCGAATCAAAAAACTCGCCATTGGTCTTCGTGTCCTTAAGCTTGCCAAGCAGGAATTCGCTGGCCGCCATCTCGTCCATGGGCTGGAGGATCTTACGCAGTATCCAGCATTTTTGCAGTTCGTCCTGCGGAACCAAGTATTCCTCGCGGCGGGTTCCGGAGCGGTTGATGTTGATCGCCGGATAGACGCGCTTCTCGGCGATTTTCCGCTCCAGGTGCAGCTCCATGTTGCCTGTGCCTTTGAACTCTTCGTAGATCACCTCGTCCATGCGCGAACCGGTATCCACCAGCGCGGTGGCGATGATTGTCAGGCTGCCGCCTTCTTCGATGTTGCGCGCCGCGCCGAAGAAGCGCTTGGGCCGCTCCAAGGCGTTGGCATCCACGCCGCCGGTCAGCACCTTGCCGGAGGACGGCACCACAGTGTTGTAGGCGCGGGCCAGGCGGGTGATCGAATCGAGCAAGATCACCACATCGCGCTTGTGCTCCACCAAACGCTTGGCCTTCTCGATGACCATTTCCGCGACCTGCACATGGCGGGCGGGCGGTTCGTCGAAGGTGGAGGAGACGACTTCGCCTTTCACGCTGCGCTGCATTTCGGTCACTTCCTCGGGGCGCTCGTCGATCAGCAGCACGATCAGATAGCTCTCGGGATTTTGTTCGGCGATGGAATGGGCGAGGTTTTGCAAGATCATCGTCTTGCCTGCTTTGGGCGGAGAGACGATCAGGCCGCGTTGGCCTTTGCCGATGGGGGCGATGAGGTCGATGATGCGGGCGGTAAGGTCTTCGCTGGTGCCGTTGCCGAGTTCCAGCACGAAGCGGGATTTGGGGAATAGCGGGGTGAGGTTGGAAAAGAGGATTTTATGCTTGGCGTTCTCGGGTGGCTCGTAATTGATCTGCTCCACCTTGAGCATGGCGAAATAGCGTTCGCTTTCTTTCGGGGGGCGGATCTTGCCGGTGATGGTGTCGCCGGTGCGCAAGGAGAAACGCCTAATCTGGCTGGGCGAAACGTAAATGTCGTCGGGGCCGGCGAGAAAAGAGCTGTCGGCGCAACGCAGGAAACCGAAGCCATCCGCCAATATCTCCAACACCCCGTCGCCGTAGATGTCCTCGCCGCTTTTGGCCTGCTTCTTGAGGATGGCGAAGATGAGATCCTGTTTCTTGGAGCGGGCGAAGCCTTCTATGTCGAGCGATTCGGCTATGTCGATCAGCTCGGCGACAGGCTTGCGTTTCAGGTCGGTCAGATTCATGGGGTAGCGGTCAGGGAATGCGGATTGAAAAGGGAAAGCGTCGCTTGGAAGTCAGGAAAAACGGCTCTGACGGGAGACGCAGGGTCTTTGAGCCTTATGGGGGATGGCCGGAAGCGGCGCGGGCTTTGGAGAATGGTTCTTTTGCGGGCGCAAGAATAACATGCCCTTTTACGGCCCGTCCAGAAAGAATCCAGACGGGCCGAAGACGGTCAGAGGCTGCCGTCGAGGAAAGCCGTAAGCTGCGATTTGGATTGCGCGCCCACCTTGGTGGCATGCACTTCTCCGCCCTTGAACAGCATCAGCGTGGGGATGCCGCGCACGCCATATTTCTGGGGCGTGGCCGGGTTGTCGTCGATGTTCAGCTTGGCCACGGTCAGCCTGCCCTTGTAATCCTTGGCGACATCCTCAAGAATCGGGGCGATCATTTTGCACGGGCCGCACCATTCGGCCCAGTAATCGACCAGCACAGGGCCTTCCGCCTTAAGCACTTTTTCTTCAAAGTCGGCGTCGCTCAATTTCAGGATGTTGTCACTCACGGGGTTATCTCCTAGGGGTTGTCAGGGTGTTCGCGTTGATGTCGTGCGGGGGCCGTCAGGCCAGCGGGCGGATAGGGCATTTTCAGCCCAAACCGGGCAGGATTCAAGTCTTGCTTACCAAGCCTCCATATTGATACCCGGTGTCTCCAACACCACATGCCCGACATCGTCCCAGCGCACCGTGCCGATGTCCTTCCAAGGCTGTCGCAGGTTGGACTCGCGCAGGTTCGGCTCGAAGTCCATCGGCACGCGGACTTCCTTCATTTTCAGGATGAACATCGTGTTGCGCACATCCAGCCCTTCTTTTTCTCCCCAGAACGCAGTCACCTGCATCAGCGCCTTGTGCAAACGCTTGAGTTTGATGTGCGGGGTCACCGCGATGTTCGCCCACCAGCACTGGACACGACCCCAGTTGGGCGCGACGATGCGGCCCTCTTCGTTGACGAAGGGGAGGAAATGCTCATTGCCCTGTTTGTCTTTGTAGGCGACGGCGAGGATATGGTTGTAACCGAGGAAATGGTCATGCATGTACAAGGCATGGGGCGTGATGCCTAGGAAGGCATGGGACAGGAGCAAGATGCCATTACTCGCCCCTTCCAGCATCTGTCCGGCTTCGGTGGTGGCGTGTCCTTTGTTGATACGGTAAAACACGCCAAATTGCAGGGTACTGTTCAATTGCAGCACGATGACCAGCATCAGGAATTTGGCGATGCGCATCGCCTCCCGCCGCTCCGTGCCGACATATTGGGCGTAAAGCTGGGCGCAAAGATCGTCTTCTGGTTGAGTGAAAAGCCATCTCCCCTCCGTAGAGGGTTGGGTGAGGGGAATTTCAGGGGCCGACACCGCGCAGCTTTCATCACAAACCAGCAGCCGCGCCCGGTTGTCGGCGATGCGCCGGTAGACGGCCTTAGCAGCCAGGTAAAAGCCGGGCAGACCGATGATCCAGGCCACAGGTGCCGGCCAAGCCATGGCCGACAGGATGCGCAGATAGGTGTCCACCCCGGAGAATAGCCGCCCCTGCCTGTCCACCGCATATAAATCCTTCAACAACTCGCCTTCGGGGATTTGATCCAAGGCGCGGCAATCCTTGGCATGGGTCTGCAAATCCTTGAATTCCACCGCCCCAAGCACATCAAAATGGGAAAGGATAATCACCGTGCGGTTGCACAAAGGACACAAGCCGTCATAGAACACCGTCAGCCTGGGAGAATCAAAGCGCAGGCAAGTCCACCAAGAAAACGGCACCAGCAGGCTGTAAGGGGCCAACATGCCGAAGCCGAACTGGTAAATGTTCAGGGACAGGATGATGCCGGTGTGGAAGCTCGCCCCGATCAACAGCAAAGGCACCCGGGCGAAGCGGAACCAGAACAGCGGCAGGAACAGGAACTGGAACGCGATCAAGGAATAGCCAATAGTCCGCTCCAGCCATTCCGTATTCAGCAGCCAGCCCATGCCCAAAGGTGACATGTAATAAGGATGCGTGGGCGGCAGCCAGGAACCCATGCCATTGCGCCAGAACTCGGCGGACAGCTTATGGATACCCGCGTCCAGGTACAACAGCCCCAGCACGATGGCCACCGGCAAGTAATAGCACAGCACCGAGATGGTCTCCCTAGGCTGGAAATGCCTGCCGGGTGCGGAATACTTCAGCTTCCGCCGCAAGTTGTCCAGCGACAAGCCACGATCCGCAGGCAGGAACATCAACAAAAAGCTGATGCCGGTCATCATCTGGTCGAAGCCGCCGTCAAAATCCTGCCACATCGGCGTGAATCCCACGAACACCAGCCACAACAGATAATTGCCCACCGCCGCCAGGCGGGTGTGAACACCCAGGCTAATGCAAGCTGCCAACACGGCCCACAAAAACAGGAACAGATCCACCACTGGCGAAGCCTGCTCCACGAAAGGCACACGGTCGAAGATCAAATGGCGGAAGAACAGCAGGTAGAACACCTCCTGCAAGATGACCAAGCCAATCAAGATGCGGAAAACACCCAGCCCGGTGGCAGGCACCTGTTTGCGCAAGCCTTGCTGGACGAGTTCGCGGAGCAATCGAATCATAGGGGAAAGCCTGCGGCAGGATGAGGTTCGCGGGGTTTGCCGCGCCAAGACCGGAAAGGACGTAAGGTTATCATTTGGTGCGCGGGAGCGGCAAGGAAAACGAGGCCAAGCGACATCACGCAACCAAGGGTGCGACTATGCCCGAAAAGTTGCGCGGGGTTGCGGGGGGAAACGCGCCCGCCGTTCGCTCTGTTGCAGGCCTCGCCCACAATGGGCGATGCTTGGCGGCGGGGTGGGATGAAGCGGGGCTTTTAGCCGCAACACCAAATAGCGGCGCTAGGTTGATTCGTCGAAAGGTCTTGGGAAAGAGGGTAGGCGCACTTTCTGGATTTGCCGAATTGGTGTCCCCATGCGTCATGAATCCTTATCACTATCGGGTTGTCCAGAACCCTGCAACCCATTCAAAAACTCAATCAACGCAAAATCCGTAAGCAGTCGCTTGAAATCCGGTTCAACCGACATGCGATTCAGCACGGTGTAAAAGTCGCTGGCACTGGCTAGGAAGGCGTTTTCTAAGCTTTCGGAAAACTTCTGCCGTCGTAGCTGTTCCAGGTTGTCGGTCTGGTATGCCGCCACCAAGCTTAGGTCTTTAGCAAGCTTGGGGATGACTATACGCATGACCTTATCCCTGTCTTCAAAGTCGAAATGAAAGCGTTCATTCAAATCCCTGACGATGACTTCAAGCTGTTCCCGTTCCGGCGTTCCTGGTCGGGCATGTCCGTCGCCGGATGGGTTTTCCAGTTGGGTATCTTCTGGATTCAGCACAATGCTGCCGTTTTGCTGTTCTTCCAGCCGGAATTTTTCCATATCCACCATGTCGAGGATTTCTTTCGGCAAGCTTTCCGGGTCTGGCGGAAGGCATTTCAGCAACAGCTTGGTGAAGAGATAATGCTTCTCAAGCTCTGGGTCTAGCCAGTTGATAATCTGGCTGATAAAGGAATATTGCGAGACATACCGTGCCACCGCGTCTCGGAATTCGGCCCGTCCATCACGGTCAAGCATGGTATAGCGGCCTTGCAGGATTCTCAGGAATAACGGGTTGAGCTTTTGGCCCTGTGCTTTCTCGATCACGAAAAGCCGGGCGAACTCTTCCACGTCCGCCGCCGTGAAGATGCCCGGTTCTTCTACCTCGAATTTGAGGTTATAGAGCTTCTGCGGGTCGGTTCCTCGATCCAGCGATGTTTGGCCGTGGTAAGGTTGGAAATCCGCTTCGATGTCTTCCTGCCGATTCACGAAATCCAGCACCATCGTATCCTTTTTGGAGGGTGGCCCCTTGCGATTCAAGCGGCTCAGGGTTTGAACGGTAGCGACGCCGCCTAGTTTCTTGTCCACATACATGGTATGCAGCAAAGGTTGATCGAACCCGGTTTGGTATTTGTTGGCGACAATCAAAATCCGGTATTGCTGCTTTTTGAAAGCCTCCCGGATGTCCTTGGCATCGGCGGGATTCATGCTCGCTTCGGTGTAGTCCGCGCCCTCCAGTGTCACTTTGCTGGAAAACGCCACCAGCGCCTGGGTTTTGTCCGCGTAATCTTCGCGTAACAGCCGATCAACGGTTTGCTTGTAAAGCACGGCATGGGCGCGGGAACTGGTCACGATCATAGCCTTGGCCGAGCCGTCGATCTTGTTGATCGTCTTCGAGAAGAAATGATCCAGCATGATTTTGGCTTTGCTCTCGATGGTATGCGGATGCTTGCCGACATGCTTCAGCAGTAGCCGCTTGCCCTTGGCCTTTTCCACTTCGTAACCGGGCGGGGCTTTCTCGTTTTCCCGCAACTCAAAATACGTGCTGTAGGTCGTGTAATTTTCCAGCACGTCGAGGATGAAGCCCTCGGCAATGGCTTGGCGCATGGTGTAGGTGTGAAACGGGCGATGCTCCACCCGCTTCGTGCCTTCCGGGGTTTGCACCTGTCGCGCATGGCCGAAGATTTCCAGCGTCCGGGTTTTCGGGGTGGCCGTGAAAGCGAAGAACGACAAATGCGGCAAGCGTTGCCGCCCCTTCATGATACGCGCCAGTTCCTCCGCCACAGGGTCAGTCCATTCGGCGTTTTCCCCGTCTTCGGCAATGATGGCCTGCAAGGCTT
Organism: uncultured Gammaproteobacteria bacterium; assembly: GCA_963753955.1. GTDB lineage: Bacteria > Pseudomonadota > Gammaproteobacteria > Methylococcales > Methylococcaceae > Methylumidiphilus. The sequence goes on along the minus strand of CAVWEM010000019.1, from coordinate 48,599 downwards.
CCGGCGTGGTCAATGCCAGTTTCAGGTCTTTCGCGCCGTCGCCGCTTTGGGAGCTGTGGGCCTCGTCCACGATGACGGCGTATTGCCGGCCTTTCAGCGCCTTCGGCCCACCTAACACCGTCTGCATCCAACTGAACTTTTGCAGTGTGCAGACGACAATCCCGGCCCCATTCGCCAAGGCTTCCACCAGTTGCTTGGTGTTCTTATCCACCTTGCAGACCACGCCCGGCGTTTTCTCGAACTGTGCCACGGTCTCTTGTAGCTGTTTGTCCAAAACTTGCCGGTCGGTGATGATAATCACGCTATCGAAAACCCGTTGGTTGTCCGCATTGAACAGGTTCGCCAATTGGTGCGCCAGCCAAGCGATAGTGTTGGACTTGCCGGAACCGGCGCTGTGCTGGATCAGATAATTTTCGCCCGGCCCGTGGGCTTTGGTTTCTGCCAACAGCCGCCGCACCCCGTCCAGTTGGTGATAGCGGGGAAAGATCAGCCGCTTGCTGACTTTGGCCGTCGCCTCGTCCTTGACCTCTTCCAGATGCAGGTAGTGTTGCAATAGGTCTAGCAGGCTATCGGCCCGCAACACGCCCGGCCCTGCTTCCATGTCTTCCCACAAATAAGCCGTGGCGTAATGGTCGGCAATGGGTGGATTGTTTAAGGCACGGTTGAAAGGCAGGAAGCGGGTTTTGCCGTTTGCCAGTTGGGTGGTCATGGAAATATGCGAATTGTCCAAGGCAAAATGGACGACGCAGGCTTTTAGAAAAGGATCGCTGGCTTTTCGATCCTTGCGGTATTGCTCTTCGGCTTTGCGCCACGTTTGCCCGGTGAACTCGTTCTTCGCTTCTAGCGTCATCAGCGGCAAGCCATTCAGCAGAATCACGAGGTCGATCTTGTCCAAAGGCCGTTCGTTGCTGAAATGAAGCTGGCGGACAATGGCGAAACGGTTGGCCTCGTATTTCTCCCGGTGGGCGGGGTTGAAGCCGGTCGCGGGCTTGAATGTCACCAGTTCGATTTTGCCGACTTGCGCCAAGGCGAAACCTTCCCGCAACAGATTCAAAATGCCGCGCTTGGGCCTCAGTTTGTTGACCTCGTTGGCGACGGCGGCGGCTTCGTGTCCGGGGTAATGCTTTTGCAGCTTCTTCCAGGCGGCGGGCTGGGTCTGTTGGATATAGGCCGCGAGTGATTCCAGGTCGGCGTGATAGTCCTTGGAATATCGGCCTTTGCTATAACTGCCGTCCGTGTCGTCGAAACCCAGATAAAGCGGGCTGGCGCTTAAGGAATTGAATATCGTCAGTTCAAAATGATTCTCGTCGTAATTCATTGGTCAAGGTCACTCCATTGGGCTTAAGATTCGGTCTCACGTCGCTGGAATTAGGTAAGGCACTTGTGGAAGGCGGGAGCGGGGCTTTGTCCAGCCCGGATTCTGTTGGCTCCGTCCGGGCTGCGATTCATAGGGTTTCGTCGGCTGAATTAGATTCAAGTTCAGCCAGACCCCGAACATCAATCCTGCCGGTGACGGCGTGGGAAATCAGCGAGGCGCGGTATTCGGCTAGGAGTTCGAGTTCGCGGCGGTACTTAGAAATGATGGTGTCAAGTTTGGCAGTTTCTTGGTCAAGAAAGCTGATAATCTCGCGCTGCTCCTCCAGAGGCGGCACTATTAACCGGAAATCGACAAAACGCCTAACACTTACGGAGGGTACCGTTCCTGGGTTGGTAAACCAGTCCATATCAATAAGTGAAAACAAATAGAAAAAGAAACGCATATCAAATAACTTTGGCTTTGGAATCAATGCCATTAAGTTGTTATCGATAAGACAGTCAACCAAACAAACTGCCCGATGATTTTTGCGAAGCGCCTCACCGCTCTTACCCATAATCAATGAATTAGCGGGAATGGGATGCCATCCTTGTATCAAAGCAAGTGATTTATCAACATAATTTTCCGCCGTCGATACAAAGTTGTCTGGTGAATTGATGTCGCTGTTTTTTAAGAAAGGATAGTCCCCGATAGTCGATCCTTGAAATTTATCAGGAAAGCCAATACCGCCACGAATCGAGCAGCAGAAACGTAACCGTAAAACATTCCACTCTTCCGGTACATTCCCCAACCACTCAACCCCCGAAGGCTTCATCTTGGCCGCAGGGTCTAAGCCCTTCGTCACCGCATGATGAATGACGGCGGTGCGTTGTTCCTGCAAGAGGTCTATCTGCCTCCGCAAAAACTCCAAATCAGTGATTATGTCTTCGAGTGCGCGGGGCGGCTTGTATTCATAAAAATACTTGGTGAAGCTGATTTCATAACCTATTTCGTCCTTAGCGCGGTTCATCCAGGCATCGGGGGCATAGGGCAGCACTTCTTCGGCGAAATAGGTTTCGATGTCAGTCTTGAGCGGGATGCGCTCTTGATCCCGCAGGTTGCTGTCCGGCTGATACCAGGCACCGGGGTCGGCCTCGGCTTTGTCCCGGTCAAACTCCGCTTCCAAGGGTTTCAGCAACACCTTTTCCCCGTCCTCGCCGGCTTCTCCAAAGACGGAACGCAAGGCGGCGATAAGCTGGCCGGTGGCTTTGAACGGCAAGGCGTTGTTCACAAACTGCATAAACACCCGGTCATCCCGGCAGGGCAATAGGGTCTTGGCCTGTTCCAACGCCGCCAGCAACGCGGCTTGCTTTTCTTTGCCCTTGGCGATGTCGGCCTCGGCCTTAAGGCCGATTTTCTTGGTGAGAATCAAGCCGGTATAATAGCTAGATTGGCGGAAGTTTTGCAGCCGTTCCGCGTCGATCTCAAAGCGCAGCCGTAACGGCCTTTCCACCACCACACGGGTATAGCCGAAGTCTTCCAGGTCGAACACTTGCGCCAATTTAGGCACGGGCTGGCCTTCCCGGTAAACTCGCACCAATTCGGCGATAGTGGCCGGGGTGAGTTCCACCCGCTTCTTGCCTAGGTTGCGCCGCATCAGGTTGCGGAAGCGTTCCTGGTTGCCGTTGACGAGGATAATCCGCCCTTTGCGGCGTTGCGGCTTGTTGTTGCGGACAATCCAAAGATAGGTGGCGATGTTGGTGTTGTAGAACATGTCTTCCGGCAAGGCGACGATGGCGTCTAGCCAGTCGTTTTGGATGATCCATTTGCGGATGTTGGACCAGCCGGAACCGGCGTCGCCGTTGAACAGCGGCGAGCCGTTGAAGACGATGCCAATGACGCTGCCGCCTTGGTTCGGCGCGGTCATTTTGGCTATCATGTGTTGCAGAAACAGGAAGGAGGCGTCGCCCACTTCCGGCAGGCCTGCGCCGAAACGGCCATCGAAGCCGCGTTCGGCCTCGGCGCGGATGCGGTCTTCGATCTTTTTCCAGTCGGTGCCGAATTCGGGGTTCGCCAGCATGAATTTGAATTGATAGCCTTCCAACTTGTCTTCGCTGAGGGTGTTGCCGCGCTTGATGCGGCTGCCGTCGTCGCCCTTCATCAAGGCGTCGGCTTTACAAATGGCGTAGGTTTTCTCGCGCAATTCCTGGCCGAAGATGGACACATTGCTAGGGTCAAGCCCCCATGCTTGGGTGAGATATTCCTTGGCTTCGGTCATCATCCCGCCCGTGCCGCAAGCTGGGTCGTAAATATTGACCAACGCGCCATCTTTGTTGGCCCTTAAAGTTTCCTCTTGGTCGGCAAACACCAGTTGCACCAGCAGCCGCACCACGTCGCGGGGGTATATTGTTCCCCCGCCGCCGCGCCTTCCTTGAATTTGCGAATCAAGTATTCGTAAACCAGGCCCATATCGTGGTTGCTGACCACGTCGGGGTGCAGGTCTATCTTGTCGGAGGCGAATTCCTTGGTGATGAGGTAGAGCAGCTTTTTCCGCGCCAAGGTTTCGTAAATCGGCCCCAGCCCCTTTTCCTCGCCGCCGGAAAAGTTGTAAAGAATCTCCTTGATGTTGTCGGAGAAGCCTTCCAGGTAAGCGCCGAAGTTTTCCTTGATGTCGGCGGGATTTTTCAGCAATTCAGCAAACGAAAACGGCGAGCGGTTGTAGAACGGCACGCCCGTGGTGTTCATCAAGATGGACTTCAGCACGTCTTCATTCACTTTCCCGGCTACCGCCGCTTCCGTGGCTCGCACCGCGTCCCGTGTCTTCTCCAAAACGCAATCCAGGCGACGCAGCAGGGTGAAGGGCAGGATCACGTCCTCGTTGTCGTTCTTTTCGTAATCGCCGCGCAAATGGTCTGCGATGCGCCAAATAAATTCGCCGATTTCGGTGTGGGAAGGCATCTTCGATAGGATCTTGGAATGTTTGAACGGACAGTTCAGAAGGTTAAGCGAATGCAGGGGGCAGATCGGGCAAACAAAGAGTAGGCTCTTCGCATGTGCCTTATGGTGGGGCTAAGTCTGTTTTTCGTTTTACCCGTGCGGGGGATGGGCGAAGTATAACTTTTCTTCACGATTACACCAGAATTACACAGACAATAAAAAAGGCTTGCCCGGAAAACCGGGCAAGCCTTTGTTTTATATGGTGCCCAGGGGCGGAATCGAACCACCGACACGGGGATTTTCAATCCCCTGCTCTACCAACTGAGCTACCTGGGCGCGTCCTTTGCAAGAGCGCGTATTAAACAAGTTTTGCCGGATTTCGTCAACCCTGCCATGCTCTGGCTGTGCGATTTTTCCCTTAGGATCGCATCTGCAGGGTTTCAGTTTTGCCGTTCCAGGGGGCTACTTTGAACAGCAGCAGCATTCCCGGTAGGGCCGCCGCAAAGCAACACCAGAAGAATCGTTCCCAACCTAAGCCTTCGATGTGGATAGGCAGGCCGGGGAGAATATTCAGGCTTCCGCCTTCTACCAGGAAGCCGGTGAACGCATTGACCAAGGTCCGGGGGGTGGCGGCCAGGCTGGTGAACAAGGCGAACTGGGTGGCGGTGTAGGCCGGATGGGTGGCGCTGGCGGTGAAGGCGACGAAAGCCGCCGTGCCTAGGCCGACACCGAAGGCTTCCGCCCCGATGACGGCTGCCAGGCTCAACAGGCTGTGGCCCATATTGACCAGCCAGGCGAAGCCGAGAATCACCAAGGCTTGCAATACCCCAAATACCCAGAGGGCGCGGTTTAACCCCAAGGACACCATCCAAATGCCGCCGAGGATGCCGCCGATGACGTTCGGCCACAGGCCCGCGTGCTTCGCCACCATGCCGATTTCGGTTTTGCTGAAGCCCATGTCCAGGTAAAACGGCGTCGCCAGCGCGGTCGCCATGCTGTCCCCCAGTTTGTAGAAGAAGATGAACGCCAGCACGGCCAACGCCCCGGGCCAGCCGTTGCGCCCGATGAATTCGCGGAACGGTTCGACCACGGCGTTGCGCAACGTGGAGGGGGCACGGCGGGAGGATTCCGGTTCGCGCACGGACAGGGTCAGGCAGAGGCCGGGCAGCATGAATAGGGCGGTGATCCAGTACACAGCGCTCCAGGGCAGGTGTTCGGCGATGATGAGCGATAGCGAGCCGGGCACCAGCCCGGCGATTTTATAGGCGTTGACATGCACGACATTGCCTAGGCCCATTTCCGCGTCGCGGAGGATTTCCCGGCGGTAGGCGTCGATGGCAATGTCTTGTGTGGCGGAAAACAGCGCGACGCTGAAGGCCAGCCAGCGGATGGCGTCAAGGTCTGGCTGCGGCGTAAACCAGCCGAAGGCCGGGATGCCGACCAGCAAGGCCAGTTGCGACACCAACATCCAACTGCGGCGGCGGCCCAGAGCGAAGCCGTAGCGGTCACACAAAGGCGCCCAGAGGAATTTCCAGATGTAGGGGAATTGCACCAAGGCCATCAAGCCGATGGATTTGAGGTTGACGCCTCCTTCCCGCAGCCAAGCGGGCATCAGGCTGATGAGCAGGAACAACGGCAGGCCGGAGGAAAATCCGGTCGCCACGCAGATCAATATGCGCCGGTTCAGCAGGGACTCACGCAGGGAAGGGGTGGTCATAGTCGATGGTCAGCGGGGCGTGGTCGGAGAAGCGTTCGTCTTTGTAGATTGACGTCGCGCGGATTTTGTCTTTGAGGCTGGGGCTGACGATTTGATAGTCGATGCGCCAACCGACGTTGTTGGCTCGGGCCTGGCCCCGGTTGGACCACCAGGTGTATTGGTCGGCTTCTTGGTTGATTGCGCGGAAGGCATCCACCCAGCCTTCCGGGCCTAGCAGTTCGTCCATCCAGGCGCGTTCTTCCGGCAGAAAGCCGGAGTTTTTCTGGTTGCCGCGCCAATTTTTCAGGTCGATGTTTTTATGGGCGATGTTCCAGTCGCCGCAGAACACATAGTCCCGCCCGGATGCCGCACATTGGCGCAGGAAGGGCAGGAAGCGGTCTAGGAAGCTGAATTTGACCTGCTGGCGCGCTTCGCTGGAGGAGCCGGAGGGCAGGTACAGCGACACCACGCTGAGATTGCCGAAGCGGGCTTCCAGGTAGCGGCCTTCCGCATCCATGTCGGGCCAGCCCAAGCCTCGGATGATTTCATCCGGCTCCTGCCGCGCATAAATGGCGACACCGCTATAGCCTTTTTTTTCGGCGTCCAGGTAGTGGCAGTGGCAACCGTCCGGCCAGTAGAGGCGGTCTTCGATCTGGTTTTCCTGCGCCTTGGTTTCTTGCAGGCAGGCCACGTCGGCGTCCTGCAGGGCCAACCAGTCGAAAAAGCCTTTGCGCGCGGCGGAGCGCACACCGTTGACGTTGAGGGTGATGATGCGCATTGGGCGGGGGAGGGATATGTGATTTTCCGTCATTGGGTGTGCGGGAGGGCGGCGGAGAAAGCTTGCTAGGCGAAAGAGTGCTTTTTCTCTTGCGGTGACAAGATGTTTTCAGTAGCATTGCCTGTTTGTTTCCAACCGATTTTTGAGGGGAGAAAGCGTCCATGAAGGCGGATACCCATCCGAAGTATACGGCCATCACTGTCCATTGCAGTTGTGGCAATGTTTTTGAAACCAAGTCCACTACCTGCAAGGATCTGCAAGTCGAAGTCTGCTCCGCTTGCCACCCGTTTTACACGGGCAAGCAAAGGCTCGTCGATACGGCGGGTCGCGTGGACAAGTTCCGCAAGAAATATGGGCGGGCGGCTTAATCGCTGGCTTCGCTTAGGTTGGTCGCCTCTTGGATAGTGTTACATCCAGGAGGCCGTCCCAACCCGTTAAGGACAGCCCCGTCGGCCAGCTTGGCCAAGCCACCGGGATGTTTGGCGCTCAGTTCCTTCCGTATACGTCCAACGTCGTTTTCAACGCGACTGCATCCACGCCGACCGGCAGTGTGGCTCGTCCGATCTTCTCCAGCAGGATCAAGCGCAGCTTGCCGTCCACATTTTTCTTGTCCACCGCCATCAGTTCCAGGAAGCGGTCGGCGTCCAGTGCAGCGGGGGGGGTGATGGGTAGCCGGGCGCGTTGCAGAATCCGCACAATGCGCTCCACATCGCCATCGTCAAGCCAACCTAGGCGGCGGGACAGGTCTGCCGCCTGGCACATGCCGATGGCCACCGCTTCCCCGTGCAGGCAGGCACCATAGCCTAGGCCGGTCTCGATGGCGTGGCCGAAGGTATGCCCCAAATTCAGCGTGGCGCGTTCTCCAGTTTCCTGTTCGTCAGCCGCGACAACCTCGGCCTTGTTGGCGCAGGAGCGTTCGATGGCATAGGCCAGGGCGTCTGGCACCCGTCCCAGCAGCGCGTCGATGTTTTCTTCCAGCCATGCGAAGAATTCGGGATCGCGTATCAGGCCATATTTGACGACCTCGGCCAGGCCGGCGCTTAACTCACGGTCGGCGAGGGTGTTTAACACGGCGGTGTCGGCCAATACGCATTGCGGCTGGTAAAACGCGCCTATCATGTTCTTGCCCAAGGGATGGTTCACCGCCGTCTTGCCCCCCACGGAAGAATCAACTTGGGCGAGAAGAGTGGTGGGTATTTGCATGAACGGCACGCCGCGCTGGTAACAGGCCGCAGCGAAGCCGGCCAGATCGCCGATGACGCCGCCGCCCAGCGCGATGAGGGTGGCGTTGCGGCTGAATTTCCCGGCCAGCAACGCGTCGAAGACCGCCATGGCCGAATCCATGGATTTGTAGGCTTCGCCGTCGGGCAGGATCACCGTGGCGACTTGTCTGCCCTCAAGGTGCTTCAGTACGCGGGCCAGATAGAGCGGCGCGACGGTCTCGTTGGAGACGACCATGACTTGGGAAGACCGGATGTGGCGCTGGAAAAGCCCGGCTTGGCCGATAAGCCCCTCGCCGATGTGGATGGGGTAGCTCCGGTCGCCCAGGCTGACGTTCAGCGTTTTCATTCGCAGGCTAGTTTCCGGCTCGGTTGAAGGCTTTGAGAATTTGCCGCACCGCGTTGCGGCTGGAGTTTTGTCCGGTGTCGATGATGCAGTCCGCGATGGCAAGGTAGATGGGGTCGCGGACTCTTAAGAGTTCCTCCAACCGGGCCTTGGGATCGTCGGTGTCCAGCAAAGGCCGGTTGGTGTCCTTGTGTGTGCGTTCGAGCTGTTTGTCCACCGCACACTGCAAATAGACCACGAAGCCGCGTTGCCGCAGGACTTGCTGGTTTTCGGGGAGCATGACCGAACCGCCACCGGTGGCGAGCACGAAGGGACTCGTGCGGGTCAGCACGGCCAAGACTTCAGCCTCGCGCCGCCTGAAGCCGGCTTCCCCTTCGTATTCGAAAATCATCGGTATGCTGGCCCCGGTGCGTTGTTCGATTTCCTTATCGCTGTCGAAGAACCTCACGCCTAAAGACTTGGCCAGAAGTCGGCCTATGGTCGTTTTGCCTGCCCCCATCGGCCCTATAAGAAAGATGTTTCCGCTGTGTTTCATTCAGCGTAGGCCCAGATTCTGTTTCAGTATCTTGGGGGTGATGAAGATCAGCAGCTCCTGTTTTTGATCTACCACGGAAGTGTGGCGGAACAAGAAGCCCACGCCCGGCAGATCGCCGAAGAAGGGGACTTTTTGGGTGGAGTTGGTCTTGGTGCCTGAATAGAATCCCGCCCAAGACCACGGTGTCGCCATTGGCAACCTGGACCGTGGTGTCTATCTGCTTCTTGTTGATGGCCAAGCCCACCGTCGTCTGCTGGCCTGGCGTGTCATCTTTGACCATCAATAGCATCCGGATGTTGTCGTCCGGTGTGATATGCGGCGTCACTTCCAATTGCAACACGGCGTCTTTGAATGAAATGGCGACCGCCCCGCCACCGCCGACGCTCACGGTCGATTGATAGGGCAGTTGAGTACCCTGCTTGATGACCGCCTTGGTCTGGTCGGCGGTGATCAGCCGGGGATTGCGCAGAAGCTCGCTTCTGCCTTCCTGCTGCGCGGCTGATAATTCCAAGTCAAGCAGGTAATCGCCTACCTTGAGCATGGTAAACCCGACGGCACCGCCTGGGCCTGCGATGGCTGTGTTGATAGGGAGGTCGGACAGCGCGTTGCCGCTCGCCAAAAATCCATTGCTCGGAACCGAGGGGGTTAGTGTCGTCGTTGCCGGAATGGTCGAGTAAGGATCCGAGCCTGCCGGCCTGTTGGCGAGGGCCAGATTTTGGTTCACCGCGAAGCGGCTGCCGAGTTCCCGTTCGAAGTCGCTGTTGGCGATGACGACGCGGGCTTCGATCAAGACTTGGCGCATCGGTATGTCGAGTTTCTTTATCAATTCTCGGACTCTTTCCAGATTCCTGGCGGTATCCTTGATGATAAGCTGATTGGTTCGATCGTCGGTCGTGATATTGCCGCGCCCGGACAGGATCGACTGGCTGACATCCACGCTTGTCGCCGATTGGCTGATGCGGGGGGCAGTGGCCGTGTTGTCGGTGTGTTCGTCGATGTTTTGGGTTGTCTTCTTCGTGGTGGACAGCAGAACATCCTTGAGGGCATGGGCGTCAGTGTAATTGATCTGAATGATCTCGGTCTTGAGGGGTTCAAGCTCTTCGACCACCTTCAGCGTCTCCAGATCTTCCTTGGTTTGCCTGTGCAGTTCGTCCAGTGGCAAAACCTGGATGATATTGCCTTCCTGGCGCTTGCCCAAGCCCTTCGACCTCAACACCAGATCCAGCGCCTGGTCCCATGGCACATCGTTCAGCCTGAGGGTCACATTCCCTTGCACAGCGTCGCTGGCGACGATGTTCAGATTGGTGAAGTCTCCTAGGATCTGCAAGACCGAGCGCACGGGGATGTCCTGGAAATTCAGCGACAGCTTCTCGCCTTCATAGGCGAAGGCTTTCCTCTTGGCTTCATTCTTCTCCACCACGGAGAGGGGGCGGAACTCAATGGTCAATAGGTTTTCCGATTGATACGAGGAATACTCATATTCTTCCGTGGCAGGGATGATGACTAGCTTGGCCCCGTTGGCATCTTCCATGGATTCTATGGTTTGCACGGGAGTGGCAAAGTCCATCACGTCGAGCCGACGCGCCAAAGTCGCCGGAAGGCTGTTATTGGGGAAGATGGCGATCACCTTGTGGCCTTCCTCGCGAATGTCCGCCACCGTCCTTGGATCGGCAAGGGTTATCAGGACTCTCCCCACGCCTTTTTCTCCGCGCCGGAAGTCGATGTTGCGTATGCCTTGCCCTCCCGCATAAGCGCCTTCAGCCGGTATTGCCGAACCGTGTGCGGTTGTCGGAATCCGGCTAGCCGATCCTGTCAATAGGCCCGCCTTGCCTTTGCGCAAAACCACATAAATGCTGTTGTCTTCAATGCGTGTGCTATAGGCTGGCAATTCGGTGAGATTAAGCACCACGCGAGTCCGGCCTGCGGCCGCAATAGCCTGGATGGTTTCCGCACCACCCACATTGACCGGGATTGGCTTTTTGTCCAAGCCATTGGAAACACCGGGCAGATCAAGGGCGATGCGTGCGGGATTGTCGGTATGGAATACCCGGGGGGAAAACGCTGGCCCGCTGAGGGTCAATCGCACCTGCAGGCTGTCTCCCGGCAAGGTGGTGAAATCGACCGACAGCAGTTTCAGCGGTTCAGCCTGCGCACCGACAAACTGAAGCGACAAGATAAGCACCCAGGCAAAATGCCAGAAGTTATTCCGGGTGCGGAAGATTTGTCTTGTTATGACCGTGCCAATGTCCATAAATTTTCTCATTTTTTGCCACTACTAGCTTCCGTTAGTACCAGTGATTGCTTGCGTTCGCGCCAACCTACGGCACTGTCGGGTATGATCTCAATCAATTCGATTTCCCCTTCCCTGATTCGGATGATTTTACCAAAATTGCGCCCCATGTAATTGCCCCCGCTCACCCGGTGTATGGTTCCGTCAATGGCTCTTACCAAACCCCACAGTCTGCCGTTTTGGTTGATTGTCCCCACCATGCGAAGTGAATCGAGTTCGTAGGATTCGAGTTCTTCCTTGGCCCGCGCTGTGTCAGGATGGATGCCATTGTCGGCCTTGGCCTCCTCCTGTGACTCGCTGCTCTCGTTTTGGGTAAATGGATCGCGCACATTTTCGGGCTTGAACACAAAAGGTTCCACAGTTTTTATTTCAGGCAGAGGTGGCACGGTACCCTTCTGCTGCTTCTTGACACTGCCCACCCACTCACGCAAATCGTTCAAGTCATTGCCTCCACATGCGGATAGCACTGCCGCCATCAACACAATGGCAACTTGCCTACCGCAAGCTTTAATGGAAAAGGGTATGTTTAGGCGAATCACCATGGTCACTGCCTTTTGTTTTTCTTGTCTTGGCTCGGTTGCGGAGTACCGTTTTCAATATAGCGGTACGTTTTGACCAGCGCTTCCATGGTCAGTGGCTTGTTTTTGTTGCCTTGCGAAGCGTCTTTTCTGGGAAAAATTCTGAAGTTATGTATCGTCACAATGCGCGGGAGGGAGGCCAAGCCGCTGATAAAAGTGCCAAATTCCGGATAGTTTCCCAGTACTTTTATTTCTATAGGCAATTCGGCATAAAATTCCCGTGGCACCTCGTTGCCAGGTTTGAATAGCTGAAACTCAAGGCCGCTGGCCAAGCCGGTTTGGGAAACATCGACCAGCAGATCGGGAACCTGGGTTTTGTCGGGCAACTGCCGCAAGAGATCGCCAAAGGATTTTTCGATCTCGTCGAGTTGCAGCTTATACTCATCAAGATTGATGGCTTTTTTTTGCTTGCTCTCGAAAGCAGTCTTCAATGTTTGCTCCTTGGACTGGGCGGCATTCAGTTCGGTGAGCTGATTTTGGGTGTCAAGATAATAGATGAGTCCGGAGCAAAAGACGCATGCGATAAGGATGACCACCGCTTTTGCCGCGAGGGGCCACGAGCCTATGTTGTCAGTGTCCAAATCAAGGTTGGAAAGATTCATGGCACACCTTTCTTTTTGGGAGCACTGCCGTCCGGCTTGTCATTAGCCTGTTTGACCTGAAGTGTGAACTTGTTCGGATGTTGCTTTTTGGTGTCCTTGGGATCGGCCTTGGCTTCGATGATATTGAGGACAGGGGATTTCAGCCAGGCGGAAGATTCCAGATTGCGCATATATGTGGAGACGCGGGCGTTGGATTGGGCCATGCCGTTGACCGTGATGTTCCTGTCGGCCTGGGTGAGGTCGGATAAGTAAATACCTTCCGGTACGGTGCCTCCTAATTCTTCGAATAAATGCACTATCTCCGGGCGGCTCGCCTGTAACTGCTGAATGACCTCCATTCTGGCCAGCAGGCGCCTCTTCTTCGCTTCGAGATCCTGGATTTCCTTGATCCTTTTGTCTAGGATGGCGATTTCCGAATCCAGGTAACGGTTTCGTTCACCTTGATAGTCTATCCGGGAGGCGATGTTGAAATGCACCAGCAACATCAGCGCTATGGTCAGGCTTACCCCAAGCAAAATAGCCGAAATAAAGTCTTTTTGCTTCTGTTTGCGAATTTCCGCCCGCCATGGCAGAAGATTGATGCGGGCCATCAGTCGAAACTCCTTAATGCCAAACCGCAGGCTGTCATCAGGGAGGAAGCATCGTTGCTCAGGTTTTGCGGTTTCACCCGGCCCGAAAGCGACATGTTGAGGAATGGGTTGGCGACAATGGTCGGAATGCCCAGGCTTTGCTCGACATAGCGGTCAATCGAGCCAATGGCTGCGCAGCCACCGGCGAGCACCAGATTGTCGACGCCTTTGTGGGCGCTGGAGGATAGGAAAAATTGCAGGGAACGGCCCACTTGCTGCGCCAATGCTTGTTTGAAAGGCTCCAGCACCTCGGTGACATAATTGTCCGGCAGACCGCCATGCTTCTTGGCCAGCCCGGCTTCTTCGTAAGACAAGCCATAACGGCGCTGGATTTCCTCGGTGAGCTGCTTGCCGCCGAACCCTTGCTCACGGGTGTAAATGATGCGGCCATTGTGCAAAACGTTCAGGGTGGTCATCGTGGCGCCGATGTCTGCGATAGCGATGGTTGTGTCGGGGCCAACTTCCGGCAATTGGTCGGCGACCAAGTTGAATGCGTTCTCCAGTGCGTAGGATTCGATATCGACGATTTCAACTTTAAGGCCGGCAAGCTCGACCGCCGCGACGCGATCCTCGACGTTTTCCCGCCGCGAGGCGACCAGCAGGACATCCACCATGTCGGGGCTTTTGTCGCTGCTTCCCAACACTTCGAAGTCGAGGCTGACCTCGTCCAAGGCATAAGGTATGTATTGGTCCGCTTCAAGCTCGATCTGCGCCTCCATCTCATCGTCGCTGAGATTGGCCGGCATGGCGATGACTTTGGAGATGACCGAAGAAGTGGCCACCGCCACTGCGACATGTTTCAGTTTGCTTCCCGACTGCGCCAGAACCGCCTTGACAGTGTTGCCTATCGCATCTGCGTTGGCGATGGTCTTTTCCACCACGGCGTCTTGCGGTAACGGTGCCGCGCCATAGTTTTCAACCCGAAAGTGGCTGCCGGATTTGCTTAGCTCAAGCAGCTTGACGGCTGCTGTGCTGATGTCTAGGCCCAACAATAGCGGCTTTTTGCGTCGTAAAAACATTTCAAAATTTCCTGATGCCTTTCCCCTGTGAAGACTGCCACCCTTCAGGTCGGAGGGTGCAATCAGCACTTGGCGATTGGACTTCCACGCGATTTAACCGAAGCGCTGTAGTATAGTATCACCGAACCTTGCCTATCGAGAATAATAGGCGCGGAACTTCCGCCCACGCTTCAGCGACTGCCAGGCATACACTCCCCCCATTGACGAAGAGCAGCGAGTGCCTAGATCCAAGCTAAAAAACACCTCATCCAGGCTCTTTCGCCGCTTTGCCCGGCTGACGGGCGTCTTTCTTCTTGGCGCGGCATTGTTGGGCGGGCTGGCTGCCTATGCGGTCTATCGCCACCTTGAGCCACAATTGCCGGATATCGATCTGCTGCTGGATGTACGCTACCAGATTCCGATGAGTGTTTACAGCCGGGATGGCAAGCTGATCGGCCAGTTCGGTGAAAAAAAGCGCAGCCCCTTGGGGATAGCCGAGATCCCGAGGCAAACCATGCAGGCATTTCTGGCGGCCGAGGACGACCGGTTTTTCGAGCATCCCGGCGTGGATTACCAAGGATTGCTGCGCGCCGCGTTTGAATTTTTGCGCACTGGTGAAAAGCGCCAAGGAGGCAGCACCATCACCATGCAGGTGGCGCGAAATTTCTTCTTGAGCAGCGAAAAGACCCTCTTCCGCAAGATCACCGAAATCATGCTGGCGATAAAGATTGAGGCCAAGCTGCCCAAGGAGCAAATCTTGGAGCTGTACCTCAACAAGATTTACTTCGGCCACCATGCTTACGGCATCGAGGCGGCGGCGCAAGTTTACTATGGCAAGCATGTGCCGGAACTCAGCTTGGGAGAAACCGCCATGATCGCAGGGCTTCCCAAGGCACCTTCCAGCTTCAACCCCATTGCCAATCCCGAGCGGGCCTTGTTGCGGCGCAATTATGTGTTACGGCGCATGTTGAAGCTGCAATTCATCGACGATGCGCAATTCAACGCGGCCATGGAGGAATCGGTACATGCCAGCTTGCACTTCCCTGTCATCGAACTGGATGCGCCTTACACGGCTGAAATGGTGCGCAGTGATATGTTCCAGCGCTATGGCGAGGATGCCTATACTAATGGCTACAAGGTCTATACGACCCTTGATAGCCGCTTGCAGTCGGCTTCCGACAAGGCTCTGCGACAGGCTTTGCATGAATACGACGAACGCCACGGCTATCGGGGGACGAAGCAGCGGATCGACCTGAAGCAATTTAAGACCGATAAGGACTGGGACGCGCAGTTGGCCGACACGGCGGAGGAAGGCGACACCTTGCCGGGCATCGTCCTCTCGGTCCAGGAGCGTTCGGCGGATGTTTATCTGGGCCGCTCGGGTTTGGTACGGCTGGACTGGGAGGGGATGAAATGGGCGCGGAAATTTCTTAACCAGGATTCCCAAGGGGCTTATCCGCGCAGCGCCAAAGATGTGCTGAAAGCGGGCGAAATCATCCGCCTGCGCATGCTGGACAGTGGCGAGTGGGCGTTGACCCAGACGCCGAAGGTGGAGGGTGCGCTGGTGTCCATCGCTCCCAAAGACGGTGCGATCCTCGCCATGTCCGGCGGCTTTGACTTCTACCATAGCAGTTTCAACCGCGTGACCCAGGCCCAGCGCCAGCCGGGCTCGGGCTTTAAGCCGGTGCTTTACGCCTCCGCGCTGGAGAACGGGTACACGCCTGCCAGCGTCATCAATGACGCTCCCATCGTGTTCCACGATCCTTCCATGGCGGGAGGCGCATGGCGGCCGCAGAACTATAGCGGCCGCTACTACGGGCCGACCCGTTTGCGTGAGGCTCTGGTGAAGTCGAGGAATCTGGTGTCTATTCGCCTGTTGCAGGAGATCGGCCTGGACAAGGCCATCGAAACCGCCAAGCGGTTCGGCTTCGGTGACGACGACCTGCCCCGCTCTTTGTCCTTGGCGCTGGGCAGCGGCGCGGCGACACCGCTGAAATTGGCGCAAGTCTATGCCGTCTTCGCCAACGGCGGATTCCGCGTCGATCCCTATATGATCGAACGCATTGAAACCCAAGATGGCGGCATCGTGTTCCAGGCCACTCCGATGGTGGCCTGCCCGCTGTGCGACGGCGGCGAAAACGGCCCCGCCAACGCGGCCCCGCGTGTCCTCACCCCCCAGGTTCATTTCATGATGAACTCGATGTTGCAGGATGTGGTGCGCTACGGCACCGCGACCAAGGCGCTGGAATTGGGCCGGTCTGATTTGGCCGGCAAGACCGGCACCACCAACGAGCAGCGCGATGCCTGGTTCGACGGCTACGCCCCGGCCGGCATAGAAACGCAAAAGGAGTCGGCCCATACCGGAAAAGCCAGTCTCACCCATGCTGACGTCGAGGGTGATGAAGCCCCCGGCAAGCGTGCTTCCGGTCTGGTTGCCATTAGTTGGCTGGGCTTCGACACGCCCAAGCCGCTGGGGGAAGGCGAGACCGGCGGGCATACCGCCTTGCCCATGTGGATGTACTATATGCAGGAGGCGCTCAAGGACATGCCCGAATCCAGCTTCCCTTTGCCGGAAGGACTGGTCGAGGCGCGTATATCTCCCTCCAGTGGCTTGCTATCCAAGGGCAAAGGCACGAACGCTATCACAGAGTACTACCCGCCGGATCTCGCTCCGAAACGCTATACCTCCCCGACCAAAAAGCGTTCTAAAGAGATCCAGGAAGGCGAATCCGACGAGGATGCCACAAGGGAGAATCCCATAGGGGGCGACTCTTCTTCCGGGACGGATTCCCCACGCGAGAGCGGGGGAAGCTCCGGCGGCAAGAATGTCGAACCGTTGTTCTGAACCTATCGCATGATCATCATGGCTAGCGCAGACCGTTTGCGGCATCGCATCGCAGTGGAAGCCGCCCGCATCATGGCGGAAGAGGGCATAGATGAACACGGTTTGGCGAAAAAAAAGGCCGCCGCCCGCTTGGGCGTCGGCGAAAGCCGGAACCTGCCGCGCACGGAAGAAATCGAAGCGGCGCTCATTGAGCATCAACGCCTCTTCGGTGACGCCGCCCAGCCCCAAAGGCTCGCCCATCTGCGCAAGCTGGCCTCGGAGTCCATGCGCTTCTTGGCGGATTTTTCCCCGCTGCTGGTGGGCGGGGTGTGGAATGGCAGCGCGGGACGGTTCAGCCCCATCCGCCTGCACCTGTTTCCCCACGCCCCCGAGGATGTGATGCTGAAATTGTTGAATGCCCGCATCCCTTTCGAGGAAAAATCCCACAGCCTGCCGCGTGACGCAGAATTGCCGGGCGAGCAACCCGCGCTGCATTTCTATGTGGACGGCACCCGTGTCGAACTCCTGTTGTTTCCCTACGCCTGGAAAGGGCGCAGCCTGCCCAAAAAGGGCGGGCAAGCGGTCGGTGGAAGCCTGAAGGATCTGCGGAAGTTGATGGAAGACGCTTCAAACCCCATCCAAACCTGATGAATTTCTGAACAAGTTGATCCCGTTCATGGTTCGACAGGGCTCACCACGACGGAATCAATAATTTACCGTTCGTCCTGAGCCTGTCGAAGGACTTGATCAGCGTTTCCCTAATTTAATTTCCACGAGTTGACATGATCCCACTGCAAAACGACTGCTTTATCCGCGCCTTGTTGAGACAACCGGTGGATCGGACACCGGTCTGGATGATGCGTCAAGCCGGACGCTATCTGCCGGAATATCGAAAAGTCCGCGAACAGGCCGGCAGCTTCATGAACCTTTGCACCAATCCTGAGTTGGCCTGCGAGGTCACTCTCCAGCCCTTGGAGCGTTACCGGATCGACGCGGCCATCTTGTTTTCCGACATCCTCACGATCCCCGATGCCATGGGGCTGGGCCTGCATTTCATCGAAGGTGAAGGCCCGCGCTTCAGTAATCCTGTCCGTACCGAAGAAGATATTCACAAGCTGGCCGTGCCCGACCCGGAAGAGCGCCTGCGCTACGTGCCTGACGCGGTGCGTTTGATCCAAAGGGAATTGCAAGGCCGGGTGCCTTTGATCGGTTTCTCCGGCAGCCCTTGGACGCTCGCCACCTACATGGTCGAAGGCGGCAGCAGCCGGGACTTCCGCAAGATCAAAGCCATGCTCTACGACCGCCCCGACCTCGTGCATGAGCTGCTAGGCAAGCTGGCCGACGCCGTCGCCGTGTATCTCAACGCGCAAATCGCCGCCGGGGTCAACGCCGTGATGGTGTTCGACACTTGGGGGGGCTCCTTGACCACGGCGCAATACCAAGCCTTTTCCCTGCGTTACGCCCAGCGCGTGTATGATCAACTCAATCTGAAAGCCGGCGAGCGCAGCATTCCCGCCATCCTGTTCACCAAAGGTGGTGGCCTGTGGCTGGAATCCATGGCGGCGACCGGCTATGACGCCTTAGGCTTGGATTGGCAAACCTCCATTGCCGAAGCCCGCCGCCGCGTCGGTGGCCAAGTGGCCCTGCAAGGCAACCTCGACCCGGTGGCCTTGTACGCCTCGCCGGAATCCATCCGCGCCGAGGTCAAACAAATCCTGATCGATTTCGGCCACGGCTCCGGCCATGTGTTCAACCTAGGCCACGGCGTACACCCGGATATCAAGCCCGAGCATGTCGGCGCGATGATCGAGGCGGTGCATGAGTTTAGTCCGGGGTTTCATCAAAACAAATATGCCCAGAAAATATCTCTTGGCTCTGCTCAATCGTCTGCGTGACGGCGGCTTTGGTGGCGGAATGGCTTGCTGGTTAGTTTGCGCTGGCTTTGGCGCAAATTGGAGAAGCTGGCGGCTTTTTTGGGCCATGCCTGGAAAACGCTGTTGATGCTGGTGCCGCTCGTCTTGTCTGGCTTGTTGGGCCGGTTGCTTTAGGACGAATGCCACAAGACCGTGGCGGTCATAGGCCGCATCGAAGCCCCGGAGGAATTGCAGAAGAAAGGCTATACGCCGCAAGTGCTGGGCAGCCATCTGGCCGATGCCTTGCTGCACATCGACCACGAAGCTGAAACCTCGATGCCCCACCAGCATGCCATCAGCGATTTTCAGCAAGCCGACGTGACCTTGGTGGATGGACTGAGCCTGCGGGCCGTGCTGCGTTTTCTGAAACAAACCCTGCGCCACCCGGACATTCAAATCTCAGGCGATGCGATTGTGGACGGGGACAAGCTGGAACTGCGGGCGCGGGTTGTCGATGTCGCTGGCGATGTCCACACCCTCAAACCATCCGGCGAATTCAAGACGGCGGACATCGAACCCGCCTTGGCCGCGCTGGCCGAACAGGTCATGGATGTGGTGGATCCTTATGTGCTGGGGAATTACTGGTTGACGCTTGAAGAAAAATCCTGCCAGCCCAAAGCGGCCTGCGGCTATGCCAAAGCCATCCAGCAATTCCAAAAGATCACCTGATTAGCAAGATGGTTCAGCTAGTCCGTCATACCGGCATGGATCGCCGGTATCCAGGTTGCAGGGATGCTTCCAAACTCGCGCCATCCATGGAGCCTAGGTTCCGGCGATCCATGCCGGAACGACGGATTTCGGGCGTGGCTGAAGCAGCTTGCTAATCAGGAAAGATCATCAACTCGACAAACCATGACGAGGCAGGCCGACTACGCATCGTCTGGGCTTATGTGGGCTGGGTCTATGTGCGTAGCTTGCATGATGAACAGGATCAGATCATGGAGAAAGCAAAATTGGCGCTCCAATTTGACCCGGACAATGCTGCTGCCCATAGCAGCTTAGGCTCTGCGCTAGATGAACGCGGCAAGCCTGAAAAAGCCATCTCCCAATTCCGCCAAGCCGTGGAACTTGACCCGAAAGATGCCAAGGCCTACAACAACTGGGGCTTTGCACTAGCCCATCTCGGCAAGCCCGATGAAGCCATCGCGCAATATCGCAAAGCTGTGGATTTCGACCCGAAATTTACTCCTGCCTATAAACACCGCGGCCTACTACTAAACCGCCTGAACCGCCCGCAAGAGGCGTTAGACTTGGCGCAACAGGCTGTGCAGGCCGGGCCTTAAGCCGGGGGATTTGAAAGACTAGCCCTGTGCGGCTCTGCAAAAGCTGAAAGACCCCGCCAAACCAGATGCCCATCAGGCGGAAACGGCCCGTTTCGGTTGCCATTAAAACGTTGCCCATTATTGAGGAGCCAGCCATGAGCGTCCATTTGCAGACCGCACAAACCCTGCTGTCCCAAATGACAAGAGCGGAGAAAGCTCTGCTTTTGCAAGCAGGGTTTAAATTACATCTGCGTGGGTGGGCCGCGTAGCGGCCACCGAAATTAGCCGGGGGTTTCAACCCCCGGAATGCGGGCAGAGGGATTCGATTCGTCGCGTCGCGACGGTTGAAAAAACATGATCGATACATTGCAGGGCATTTCAACCGTCGCTACCCGACGGAATTCGTTCCGGGGGTTGAAACCCCGGCTACCGTCAGTCGCCGCTACGCGGCTTGGCCCAGACGGCAACGGCTCGACCCTATGAATTCAACGAATTACTGCTTAAAGTTGGCGCGTATGAGATCGAAAGCCACCCCAGCGTATGCGGTGGCGAGCCGTGCATCGTCCGCATCCGTATTGGAGCAAGCTAGGCGGCTGGGCATTGGGGAGGCCGAACTATTGCAGTCTTATCCAATACTACACGCCGAGGATTTGGCCCAAGCATGGAGTTATGTCCGTTCCCATCGTGAGGAGATTGAACAGCAGATTCGGGAAAACGAGGAGGCTTGAGCCATGGCTTGGTTATACTCAAACGAAAACTTCCCGCAACTGGCCGTCGAGGAAATGCACCGCTTGGGACATAATGTTCTGACCGCTCTGGAATCAGGCCGGGCCAATCAGGCCATTCCCGACGAGGGGGTTTTGGCATTTGCCCTCGCAGAAAATCGCGCCGTACTGACTTTGAACCGCAAGCACTTCATTCGACTGCATCAACAATCGTCGGAACACGCCGGAATTATCGTTTGCACTTTCGATGCGGATTTTCGGGGGCAGGCGCAACGCATTGATACCGCGATAAAGGGGCTGGACGGATTGCAAGGCCGACTCGTTAGAATCAATCGCGCCCCTTGAGTCAAGCCTCGGTTACTTGTCGCTCCGCCCCCACATCCTCAAACACCAATTTCATCGGCATGATCAACCCTATGCTGGCGAATTCACACGTCCCTTTCCCCGTGAAATCATAAAGTTCCCAGCGGTTTTCGGCATTGCGGCGGTAGCATTCGACCCGTCGGGCTTCGATGTCAACGATTGCATATTCTTGCAGGCTTTCGAGTTTCCGATAATCGGCAAACTTGTCGCCTCTGTCGTAGGCGGCGGTGCTGTCGGAGAGGACCTCAACCAGCAGAATGGGGTGGCTGATGTACACCAAGTCGGCGGCATGGTCGCGGCGGTCGCATGTGACCGACACATCGGGGTAAAAACCGGCATCGGCTTCCTCCACCCGTAGCTTCATATCCGCCACAAAGGCTCGGCAAGGGGTGCCACGCAGATGGTTTTTGAAGGCGCTGGCGAGGTTGAGGCTGACGGTGACATGGGCTTGCCTGGCTCCGGCCATCGCGAAAATCTCGCCCCGAACGTACTCGTGCTTTTCAGCTTGTTCGCTTTCCCAGGCCAGATAATCCTCAAAACTGAATCGGATGGCGGTTTGTGGAATTCCCATTGTTCTGTCCTCATAAAGTGCTTGATCGAAAGCAAGCGCCGGATCATAGATTCACGTCCTTGTGCCTGGATTCCGGCATCCCTGCCGGAATGACGAAGTATATAGCATGGCTTTGCTAAAAAATTAGAATTGCTGTTCCTTTGGCCCAGCTTTCGGCACGGCAGCCGCCGCTGCGGTAAAATGCCCACATGGACATCACCCCAATCATCGACAAACTCAACCCCGCCCAGCGCTCGGCGGTCACCGCTCCTCCCACAGCCATGCTGGTGCTGGCCGGTGCGGGCAGCGGCAAGACCCGCGTCCTGGTCCACCGCATCGCTTGGCTGATGCAGGTGGAGCAGGTTTCGCCGAATAGCATCCTGGCGGTCACGTTCACCAACAAAGCGGCCCGCGAAATGCGCGGGCGCATCGAAACCCTGCTCCACTTTCCCGCCGGCGGCATGTGGATGGGCACGTTCCACGGGCTGGCCCACCGCTTGTTGCGCCGCCATGCGCAAGAGATGGGCCTGCCGGCGACTTTCCAAATCCTCGATTCCGATGACCAGTTCCGGCTGGTCAAGCGCATCATGAAAGAATTGGATCTGGATGATAAGCGCTGGCCGCCGCGCCAGGCGCAATGGTGGATCAACGGCCAGAAGGACGAAGGCATCCGCGCCCGGCATATGCAGGAATCCTACGATCCGTTCGAGCGGCAGATGCTGCGCGTCTACCAGATTTACGAAGCGCAATGCGACAAGTCCGGCTTGGTGGATTTCGCCGAATTGTTGCTGCGCGCCCATGAATACCTGCGCGACAACGCCGAGGCACGCGCCCACTATCAGCGCCGCTTCCGCCATGTCTTGGTGGACGAGTTCCAGGACACCAACACCATCCAATATGCTTGGCTGAGCCTGCTCACCCATGACCGCGACAATCTGTTCGTGGTCGGCGACGACGACCAGTCCATCTACGGCTGGCGCGGGGCGAAGATCGAAAACCTGTTCAAGTTCCAAAAGGACAATCCCAACCATCAAGTGGTGCGGCTGGAGCAGAATTACCGCTCCACCGGCCATATCCTCAACGCCGCCAATGCCCTCATCGCCCAGAACGAAGGCCGCATGGGCAAGAACCTGTGGACGGAGGACGGGGCCGGGGATGCCATCTCCATTTATGCCGCGTTCAACGAGCAGGACGAGGCCTATTTCGTCGCCGACCGCATCAAGCAATGGGCTTTGGATGGCAACCGCCGCGACGAGTCGGCGATCCTCTACCGATCCAACGCCCAGTCGCGGCAGTTTGAGGAAAAGCTCATTGCCATGGGGATTCCTTACCGCGTCTATGGCGGCTTGCGCTTCTTCGAGCGGCAGGAGATCAAAGACGCCTTGGCTTATCTGCGCTTATTGTCCAACCGCGGCGACGATGCCTCTTTCGAGCGGGTCATCAACACGCCCACCCGTGGCATCGGGGCGCGTAGCCTGGACGCTATCCGCGAACTGGCCCGTGACCAGGATCTTTCCCTGTGGCAAGCGGCCATGTTCTTGCGCCAAAATCCGGCTCTGCCTGCCAGGGCGAGGGGCTTGCTGGCTGTTTTCCTGGAGTTGATCGAAACCTTGGCTGCGCAAATCCAAGACAAGCCGCTACATGAGCAGGTGAAAATCATGCTGGAAAAAAGCGGCTTGATCGAGTTTTACAAGCTGGAAAAGGATGGCAAGGGCGATGCGCGGGTGGAGAATTTGGAGGAATTGGTCACCGCCGCCCGCCAATTTGAATTCGAGCCTTTGGAACTGGAAGAAGGCGAAACCTTGAACAAGCTCGACCACTTCCTCGCCCATGCCGCGTTGGAGGCGGGCGAGGCCCAGGGCGAGGCGGGCGAGGATTGTGTGCAGTTGATGACCTTGCACTCCGCCAAGGGTTTGGAATTCGACTTGGTTTTCGTGGTCGGCTTGGAGGAGGGGTTGTTTCCGGCCATGCAATCTTTGGAAGAGCCGGGCCGCTTGGAGGAGGAGCGCAGGCTATGTTATGTGGGCCTCACCCGCGCCAAGCAAAAGCTCTATCTCACCTATGCCGAAACACGCAGAATCTACGGCAAGGAAACCTTCCACCGCCCCTCGCGCTTCCTGCGGGAGATTCCCCAAGAGCATGTGCAGGAAATCCGCATGAGGGCCGGTGTCACTCGTCCGGTCACGGCCAGAGCCACCCCGGCGCCGCTTGCCCATTCGACTTTACAGGATACTTCGCCGTTTGGCAGTTTCAGGCCGGGCCAGCGTGTGAGCCATGCCAAATTCGGCGAGGGGATTATTCTCAAACTAGGCGGAGAAGGCCCCGGCGCTTATGTGCGGGTCAATTTCAGCCAACTAGGCAGCAAAGATTTGGCCCTGTCGGCGGCGAAAACGAATTTGCTGGTGGTTTGATAAGCGATGTCGTTACTCCCCAAAGTCCGGCTTGATCTGGGAAAAGAAATCATTGCGGCCATTGTCGTGTTTTCTCGCCGCCTTCAAGGCTTTACCGGCTTCTCCTTTGACCCGCGTGTCAGATAGCAACTGGTGGGGGCGAAGCGGTGCCTTTTCCGCGTGTTCCAGATAAATAAGCGCCTTGTCGAAGTTGTCCTCGCCCAGCCAGTAATCTCCGAGGAAATAATTGGCATCCACCGCGTTGGGATACAGTCTGACGGCCATTTCCAGATACTGCCGCGCCTGGTCGTCATCGCCGAAGGAAATCGGCCAGCCGGGCAGGCGATAATAGAGATTGCCCAGGGTGATGAAGGCCGTGCCTTCCATGGCCTTGGGATCAAGATCTATGGATTTTTCCAGCAATTCCCTGGCCTCACCAATGCGGCTTAAGGAGCTAAACCCCCAATCGGCGGCGGCCAAGGTGCAGAGAGTGACGGCCTCCAGGATCAGCGGCTCGGCGCGTGTGGGATATTGGGCTTTGAATGCCCGGATGCGCGGCAGCAGTGCCTTGTATTTCTCCGCCTGTTGGTCGGAGGGCAGCAGGTAGAATATTTCCGACCACTCGTTATTCAGACTTCTGGCCGTTTCCTCGAAAGTGGGTTCGCCCCACGCGGCGGTGGCCAGGAACAAGCCGCACAGGACGGCCAGTAAAGTTTTTCGTATTTTCACGCGATAGGGATGGTTTTTAGGCGACATTCAACATTTATTGGCACAACGTGCGCTTTCTTGCATTTTCAAAAATTAATTCTCTAATTTTTCTCGGTATGGATAATCTGTTGGTTAGTGGGCAGGTGGATTCTGCCCCCTGCCTGACTTATTTGGCTGAACCCTTCCCGATGATTGCCATGACAAATACATGAAGTTGCTCGGCTAGGTCTTGCTCATCTTTCCAGACTATGTGATTGTACTGTCGCGTGTCGAAATGGACATTGTTTCGGTCGTTATGTCGGACACACCAGAAGACCGGGATGCCCAGCCCGAGCGCATAACCCGTCTCAAAATATACTCCCGGGCGCTGTAGTGTCACATCAGCGACTAAGAATCGGGAATTTTTTATCTCGGTCATGATCTTCAAATCAATGCGGTCAATGTCCGGTTGCATGTCCGTGCGGTAGGGATTGAATCCGGCTTTTTTGATGGCTGGATGGATGCCGTTTTCCCACGCGGGCTTCATCGTATCCGCAAAAGCCATTGCCACAAATGCTTGGTCGCTGATGACGGATGCGCGGGAGTGTTCGTCTAGAAATGCCCAGCCTGCTGCGGTGATTTCTACATAAGCGTCAGTGGTAGAGAAGGTTGAGCTTAACAAACCTCTATCAGTAAGCGAACTAAGATGATAACTTAATTCTCTTCCCTCTACGGCCCAAGCAAGCGGATAATCAATAGCATAATTAAAAGAGATCAGGCTACCGGGGAATTCCGTTTTTCTCTCGCAGGCTCGCATCAGGGTTAGTTGTTTTTCGTGTACGCGATAGTTCGGAAGTGAGATATTTATATCTTCCAGGCTATTGCTGTTGATCTCGGCAGTTTCTACGCCAGATTCAGTTCGATCCCTAATCCAGGCAGAGAGTTTATGGCTAATGCCTTTCCTCTCCGCGATCTTCGCAACGGTATCTGTAATCGTAAACTTCCCGCAACAACGACATATAACGGAGAGGCGTTCGCCGTAATCTTCCACTTTCACATCTTCTTTGAACTAGCTTGCATAGCGGGCAAGGTCTTTGTTCGCCCCTAGCCATAATATAATCCTTGGAAAAGCACTAATTGGGAATCCAGTTTTGGATGCCTTCGTGGCTATGCGAAGCTAGAGCTTCGCTATTTCTTGTTCCCAAGCCGGGAGCTTGGGAACAAGATATGGGGCTACTTGTTAAACGGCCAAAACGATTTCTTTTCTCCCTGGTTTTCCTGCCTGGACTCCTCGGTTTCGTGGCGGTTTTCATCGCCGCCTTCCTCGTCCGGCAAATCCACCGGATTTTCCGGCATTTCCTCGAAGCTGGCCGGTTCCTGCGGTTTGGGTGTCTCACCGGCCCGCACGTCGAATTCCACTTTCCAGCGTTCTTTGTCGCCAGTGGCGACGGCTTCCAACCGCAGTGTGCCGACTTCGGTGACATGGGCGGCGAGGTGGACGGGGACGACTTCGCCGGCTTTGTGGTTAGCCGAAGACAGGTTCACTTCGATTTCGTTGAGTTCGTCCAACTCGCCTGCGGCCCAGTCGTCCAGCCTGAATCCGACTTGGTCGTCACGGCGGACGGTGGAGCCGAAGAAGCGGAAGCGCACCGGTTCGCCGACCACCAGGCCGAATTCGTCGTGGGGTAGTTCTGCGGTGGTGCCTTCCTCCATGCCGAAAGGGGCGATGCACAGCGCTTCCAGCGGGGGCGGAAAGCCGGGGACGGCGGGCATGGCGCTTTCCACGCCAACATAGTAAGCCGCCGCCGTGCCGCCCCGGATGCGGACACCCTTGCCTTTGCGCACATAACCGTAATAGGCCGCGCCACGGGCCACCGCAAGATCCAGGTCGGCCCCGGCCAACAGGCGGGCTTCCGGTGCGTTGTCACTTTTCAGCCAGTCGTTGAGGACTTCCAGCAGGCGGTGGGCGAGGGAGTCGGACTTGAACACCCCGCCATTCAGCAGCAGCGCGGTGGGGTGGATGAAGTGGGCATCGGGCGGCGGGCTGAAGCCTGCCAGTTCGTCGGTGGCATTGACCTGTTTGGCGAGGAACGCGGCCAGATGGCAGGTGATGCGGGCGTCCTTGGCGTAGGGCAGGCCGAGCGTGGTCAAGCCGCCGCGTGTCTGCGCGGCGGGGCGGTCGGTGGCTGCGACTTCAGGGAAGAAGCCTTCAACCAAAGTCCGGCTGACTTCCTCGCGGGTCAGCGCGGTGCGCAGGGTGCCGCCGATCAGCGACGATCCCCGGCTGGGCACGACCACGGCGATTTCTTGAGCCTGCGCGTCGGCCAGCAGGGTTTCCTTGGCGTCGCGGCAACCGTGGGTGAGCGCTTGCAACTGCCAGGGTTGCAACTTGTGGCCTTCCTTTTCCAATTTCAATTTCAGGACATAGGCCAAGGCCAGGTCCATATTGTCGCCACCTAGCAGGATGTGGTCGCCGATGGCGATGCGGTTGAGTTCGAGGTTGCCATCGACTTCGGTGACGGCGATCAGGGACAGGTCGGTGGTGCCGCCGCCGACATCGACGACGAGGATGATGTCGCCGGGCTTGGCGTCTTTGCGCCAAGCGCCGGCGCTGGTTTGAATCCAGCTATACAAGGCCGATTGCGGCTCTTCCAACAGGATGGCTTGGCGCAGCCCCAGGCTGTGGGCGGCTTCCACAGTCAGTTCGCGGGCCGCCGGGTCGAACGAGGCCGGCACGGTGATGACCAGTTCCTGTTCGCTCAACGGATCGTCGGGGAAGCGGGCGTTCCAGGCATCACGCATATGGCGCAGGTAATGGGTGGACGCCTGCAGGGGCGAGATGCGCCGAACTTCCTCAGGCGATTGGATAGGCAGGATGTCGGCGCGGCAGTCCACGCCGCTATGGCATAGCCAGCTTTTCGCGCTGGACACGAGCCGGATGGCGGTCTTGCTGCCGAGTTGGCGGGCGATTTCGCCGACGATGGCCTCGGGGTGTGCATCCCAAGGCAAGGCGATGTCGCCTTCGGCCAGTTCCGCCTCG
Source organism: uncultured Gammaproteobacteria bacterium (assembly GCA_963753955.1). GTDB lineage: Bacteria > Pseudomonadota > Gammaproteobacteria > Methylococcales > Methylococcaceae > Methylumidiphilus. The sequence goes on along the minus strand of CAVWEM010000019.1, from coordinate 20,942 downwards.
TGGGCCTGGTAGATGAAAGAAGGCAGTTGGCTCTTGTCAGCCACCGAGCCGGGGCTGGTAAGCTGCGGAATGGGCAGTACTGCCAGCGGGGCATTTTCGCCCTCGCATTGGCTCAGTTCCAGATAGGAGACGACGCTGTTGGTGGTGCCTAGGTCTATGCCTACGGAAAAACGGGTGTTTTCGCTCACAACTCCACCTCTGCCGTGGCGATGATTTTCACGTCATGGCCCTCGGTGATCTTGGGCAGTTTGATTTCAGCCGCCCTCCAGCCGCGATGCACCAAGGTGCCGGAGAACGGCGCAGTGCCTACGATATTGCCGGTGATGCGGATGCTGGCGGCGTCATAGCCTTTAGGCAGGGTGATGCGCTTGCCTTCATCTTCCTCGCGCACGGGGATCAGTTCAAAATTTTGGCGCAGCACTTTGCGGCAGCCCTCGTGGACCACCCGCGCCACAGCGCCAATTTCATTGTCGGAATATTGGCTCATGTTTTCTTGGGCGAAGTCGATGAAACGGGCTTCCTTTTGCAGCAGGCTGAGCAGTTGCAGGGCCGCATCCGGCGTGGCTTCCTTGAGCACCACGGTTTCCGTCCTGACTTGCGTGACGGGCTCAGGTTTTTCTTCAGGCTTGGCCTCGGGCGCTTGCGCGGCGACAGGGGTTGGCTCGGTTGCTTTTGGAGGGAGCGGTTCCACGGGTTTTTCCAGCGTCCGCAAGCTTGCGTTTGGCTTGCGGTAAACCGCAGTGAAAGCGACAGTCAGAAAAAGGATTTGCAAAACCAGCAGCAAGACTACGATGGCGGCCAGTCCGGCGTGGACGGCATCAAAGGTGCTGGGTGTGAGGGATAGGTCGATATTCATTCAGTATTTCTCCGGCGGAGTGGCTTTGGGTTTATTGGGTCTTGTTGTTCTGGATCTGGGCCGCGTTCCTGGCCTCCTCCTCCTCCTCATCGCCGGCGCGCTGGGCCTGCACAGCCGAGACGTAACGCAAGACGCTTTGCACACCTTGGCTGCGGGTTTTGCGGATATAGTGTTCGGAGATGGTGGCGGGCACATTTTCGGCGTCGTAGGCCGTCTTGATGGCTGGCAGCCGGTTTTCGCAGGCTTGCAAAATGGTGTTGGTGATGCTGCGCGGATCGCCTCGCTCCTGGTTTTTGGCGACGGTTTCCTTGCCTAGGCATTTGTGATAATCCTGCACGGCGGCATCGGCCTTGGCGATGGTGTCCGGGGACAGGGTGGAGGCGTGCCATTCCTGGTCGATGGCGGTGGCTGGTTTTTCCCCCACCGGGGTAGATTGGCAGCCGCCCAGGAGCAGGCAGGCCAAAACAAAGTGACGGTGAAACGGCATGTCGGTAAGCTCCAATGGCTATTGGCGGTTGTTGGTGCGGATTTTACGCCATGTCCGGGCCGGGGAAGAAATGCTATCGCACTAGGCCATCCCGATTAGGCCGCACCCTGGCTTTACTGAGCGCGGAAATCTGGTATCGTTCCGCCTCGGCCATGCGAACAGGATATTTCTTCCTTCGCTCCCTCCATTCGCCGCCGGCGGGTTCGCCACGGTGTGTAAAGCGACCTAAATGAGCCTCAATGATGAAGATCGACTACGCTTGCGGAACGCATCCAGGATTGGTGCGGGAAGTCAATGAAGACGCCTATTTCGCCGACCCTGGACTTGGGCTTTGGATCGTCGCGGATGGCATGGGTGGCCATCAGGCCGGAGAAGTCGCCAGCGGCATTGTGATCAAGGAATTGCCGCTGGCCATCCAGAAAGGCGAGACTCTGGCCGACGCCATCGACATGGCGCATATTTTGATCCAAATGGCCTCCGATGAGACGGATGTTGCCCGGCACATGGGTTCCACCGTGGTTGCCTTGCAATTGACCGGCCTCCACTACCAAATCGCCTGGGTGGGAGATAGCCGGGCCTATCTATGGAACGGCTTGGCATTGCGCCGCTTGACCAAAGACCATTCCTATGTCCAGTTGTTGCTGGATATGGGGATGATTATGGAGGAAGAGATGTATACCCATCCTTCCCGCAATGTGATTTCCCAAGGGCTAGGGGTGGGCGGCGCGGGAAGCGGCAATTCAGTCAAGGTGGATGAGGTGGAAGGCACCTTGGTTCCCGGCGACACCCTGCTGTTGTGCAGCGATGGATTGACTGGCGAGATTCGGGAATATCTGATCAGTGAGATCATGGCTTCGACCCAGGACAATCAGGAACGTTTGGCTCGGCTGATCGAGGCCGCGCTCAACGGTGGCGGCTCTGACAATATCACTGCCATCCTGGTGTCGCCCGCGCAGGCTTAGACCGATTTATGCTGCCGCAAGGCCCATTGCACATGCTCCCTGACCAGCGGGGAGGGGTGGCTTTCCCTTTGCCGCAAGGCAGGGCCGACTGCCGGGCTGGCCTGCGCATTGCCCAAGGCCACGGCCAGGTTGCGCAGCCAGCGCTCATGGCCGATGCGGCGGATGGCCGAGCCTTCGGTGCGGCGCAGAAAGGTTTCTTCGTCCCAATAGAACAATTCGATCAACTGGGCGCTCGCCAAGCCGTGGCGGGGCAGGAAGTCCGTCTCCTGGGTTTGCCGGGCGAAGCGGTTCCAGGGGCAGACGAGTTGGCAGTCGTCGCAGCCGTAGATGCGGTTGCCCAGGGCGGCGCGGAATTCCTCGGGGATGGTGCCATGCAGTTCGATGGTGAGGTAAGAGATGCAGCGTCGGGCATCCACCCGGTAAGGCGCGATAATGGCTTGGGTCGGGCAGATGTCCAGGCAAGCGCAGCAGGTGCCGCAGTTGTCCTTGACGGGCAGGTCGATGGGCAGTGCCAAGTCGGTGTAAATCTCGCCAAGGAAAAACCACGAACCGGCCTCCCGGTTGATTAGATTGGAATGCTTGCCGATCCAGCCCAGACCTGCCTTGGCGGCGAGGGCTTTCTCCAACACCGGGGCGCTGTCGCTGAACACGCGGTAGCCGAAGGGGCCGATGGCCGCTTCGATGCGTCCGGCCAGTTTTTGCAAACGGCTGCGCATCAGCTTGTGGTAGTCACGTCCCAGGGCGTAGCGGGAAATGTAGGCATCCAGTGGAGTATCCAAACGTTCCCGCATGGCTTCCCGATTTTCCGGCAGATAATCCAGCCTCGCGCTGATGATGCGGAGGGTGCCGGGAACCAGTTCTTCCGGTTGGCTGCGCTTGCTGCCGTGGCGTCGCATATAATCCATCTCGCCGTGGAATCCTGCGGCGAGCCAGGCTTGCAGATGGCTTTCGGCTTCGGCCAAGCCGGTGTCGGCGATGCCGATCTGTTGGAAGCCCAGATTTTTCCCCCATTGTTTGATGGTTTTCGCGAGTTCGGTGGCGTTGAGGGGTGGCGCGGACATGGGCAAGGTTTTTTATGATGAGATTACCTTCAGTGAACGAAATAAACAAATCCCAACTCCCTTCCCGCCTCTACCGCGCCGAGCAGGTGCGGGCCATGGATCGTTTCGCCATCGGGCAACTGGGCATCCCTGGCATGGAACTGATGCGCCGGGCCGGTGCCGCCGCCTTCTCTGCTTTGCGGCAGCGCTGGCCCGAGGCACGAACCCTGTCGTTGATTTGCGGCACGGGCAACAACGGTGGCGACGGCTATGTGGTTGCCCGGCTGGCGGTGGAAGCAGGCATGGATGTGCGGGTTTACCCGCTGGCACCGGCTGAAAAGCTGCGTGGTGACGCGCTGACCGCTTTCGAGGAATACCGGCAGGCAGGTGGGCCATTGCTGGATTTCGTGCCTGCCGATTTCGAGGGGGCGCAGGTGCTGGTCGATGGCCTGCTCGGCACCGGCCTGGATCGTGAGGTGGAAGGATATTTTGCGGATGCCATCCGGGCTGTGGAGTGTTTCAGCGGCGGTGTGCTGGCCTTGGACATTCCGTCCGGCTTGCATGCCGATACCGGCAAAGCCATGGGGGCTGCGGTCAAGGCCGATCTGACGGTCACGTTCATCGGCCTGAAACAGGGCTTGTTCACCGGCGACGGGCCTGGGCATTGCGGCGAGGTGGTTTTCGAGGATCTGCTGACGCCGCCTGCGGTGCAGGCCAGCCAATCGCCTTCCGCCCGGCTCTTGCCTGCCTGGGCGCTCGGCCTGCCACGCCGGGCCAGGGGGGCGCACAAAGGACACTACGGCCATGTGTTGGTGGTCGGCGGTGCGCCGGGTTTCAGCGGCGCGGCGCGGATGGCGGCAGAAGCCGCTGCCCGCGTGGGCGCGGGTCTGGTCAGCGTGGCCACCCATCCAGCACACGCAGCCTTGCTGAATGTGGGTCGGCCGGAGTTGATGTGCCGGGGTGTCGCCACGGCGGCCGAGTTGCGCCCACTGTTGGATCGCGCCAGCGTGGTCGCCGTGGGGCCGGGCCTAGGGCTGGGGCAAGCGGGTTGGGGGAGGGTGCTGTTCGAGGCAGTGTTGGATTCCGGCTTGCCCTTGGTGGTGGACGCGGATGCGCTCAACCTGCTGGCGCTCTCGCCGCTTAAGCGCGACGACTGGGTGCTGACCCCCATCCTGGCGAGGCCGCCCGTCTGTTGAAAACCTCCTCCTCCGTAGTGCAGGCAGATCGTTTCGCGGCCATCGCGGCTTTGCAAGACCGCTACGGCGGAACGGTGCTGCTGAAGGGCGCGGGTACGCTGATCCTTGGCTCTGCCGGTGTCCCTGCCATCTGCACACTAGGCAATCCGGGCATGGCTTCGGGCGGCATGGGCGATGTCTTGACCGGGGTGATCGCCGGGCTTTTGGCGCAGGGGCTGGATTTCACCGCTGCCGCCGAAACCGGGGCGCGCCTGCATGGCGCGGCGGGCGACAAGGCGGCGGAGAGTGGCGAACGCGGCCTGTTGGCGGGGGATTTGCTGCTGTGGCTGCGCGAATTGGTGAATCTGTGAAGATCCATCTGCCCGACGAAGCCGCGACCTTGGCCTTCGCGGGGCGCTTTTACCGGGTCTTGCCGTCGGGCTGCCTGGTGTTCCTGCGCGGCAACCTGGGCGCGGGCAAGACCGCTTTCGTGCGCGGTTGCCTGCGGGCGGCGGGCTATGAGGGCGCGGTGAAAAGTCCGACTTTCACCTTGGTGGAAGAGTATTTCCTGGATAGCCGCACTATTTACCATTTCGACCTGTACCGGCTTGCCGACCCGGAAGAATTGGAATGGATGGGGATACGCGACTATCTGCGCCCGGACGCCTTGTGCTTTGTTGAGTGGCCAGGGCGGGGGGAGGGCGTGTTGCCGTTGGCGGATGTGGATCTGTCCATTGCCATCGAAGGGTTTGCGCGAGATTTAGTGGTGTCCGCGAATTCCGCCGCCGGGCGCGAGGTGTTGCGGCGCTTGTAAAAAAACATTGGCTTGGCAACGAATTCCTCTTGCAGTGCGGACTTCGCCGCGCTATGTTCCGCAATCCAAGGGGAGGGTTGCAAAGGTGAATAAGAATGCTCTCGTTACCTGCCTGTTAGTCGCCAGTTTTCTCAATGCCGCCGATGCCATGGCAGCGTCGTCTAGGTCTTCTGGGCATTTCGTCGCCGGAAGGCAGTCGCAGGCGTTAGCGGCGCTTGCCGAAGCGAAATCACGTCACTCCGCCGGGCCGGTTCCCGGAAACAGGGTGCATACTCTCGCCGGGCATGTGCCAATGAAGAACGGTTTGAATTCTGGCTTAAAAGCCCCAGCCAAACCCTTCGTCATCGCCATAGATGCCGGCCACGGTGGCAAGGACACCGGCGCCATAGGCTACAACGGCACGTTTGAAAAAGACGTGGTCTACGCCATCGCCCGCAAGCTGGAAAGATTGGTCCGCGTCGAGCCAGGCATGAGGTCGGTGATGGTGCGCAGGGGTGACAGGTTTATTGGCTTGCGGCAGCGCGCGGAGATTGCCCGTCAGGTAGGGGCGGATCTGTTCATTTCCATCCATGCCGACGCGAACACTGATGGCGATGCGAAAGGCTCGGCGGTGTTCATCCTCTCGCCCCGGCGGGTGGAATACGGCGACCTTGCCGAAAACGCCCTCGAAAGCGACCGTGCGGCGGGCAAAATCCTGGGCGAGTTGCGTAAGCGTCAATATCTGCATTGCCGCCATGTGCAAAAGGCCCGCTTCGAGGTGTTGAAATCCCCGGATGTACCTTCCTTGCTCATCGAAACCGGCTTCGTCACCAACCCGGAGGAGGAGCGCCAGCTCGCCAGCCCGGCTTATCAGGAAAAAGTCGCCCGTTCCATTTTCAATGGCATTCGCGCCTATTTTCGCGTTGTCGAACCGGTGCCTGGGAAATTCGCCGAAGTCAGGCCGGTGCTGGTCGCATCCAGGCAGTAAGGTCGGTGTTGTCGATTTTGGAAGAGAGGTTTTTATGAGTCCAAAGAAACCAGTCAAAAAAACTTCGTCATTCCATTCAAAGCTTAACAAAAAGGGATTGCCGACTAGCCAGGTGAACGCCTTATTTGCCCAGGGAAGGCATCTGGAAGCCTTGCATTTCGCTGAGCAAGGGCTGACGTGCGAACCAAACGATGCTGTTTTGCTGAAAATCGCAGCGGGATGTTCTCACGCTTTGGGTATGAGGGTTGAGAGTGAGCATTTTTTGCGGCGATTTCTGTCCGTAAATCCCAAAGACGCCAAGATGCAATGCAACCTCGGCAATCTGCTTCAGGATCGCCAATGCTTCGATGAGGCAGATGCCTGCTATCGCAAGGCGCTATCCGCCAATCCCAATTATCCCGAAGCCTATAATGATCTTGGGTATTTGCTCAAACAGCTCATGCGCTTCGATGAAGCGGAGGATTGCTTCCGAAAGGCTCTCGCAATCAAACCCAATTATGCTAAAGCCATTTATAATCTAGCTGTATTGCTGCTCTACCTAGGTAAATTCGATGAAGGATGGCGGCTTTACGAAGTGCGTTTTGATTCAGCGCTCGCCAACCAGCCTTCTTTTGTGCGGAATCTTTCTTTCCCCTGCTGGCGTGGAGAATCGCTAGTCGGGAAATCCATACTGATTTGGCCTGAGCAAGGTTTTGGCGATGAGATCCAGTTTTGCCGTTATGTGCCATTGCTTAAGAAACAAGGTGCCTTGCGCATTACACTGGTGTGCAAGGAATCGTTAAAGCCTCTACTGATGACGCTTGAGGGTGTTGATGAAGTGTTGACTCGGGAGGAAAAGTCCGTGATTAAAGCACACGACTTTTGGAGTTTTCAGATGAGCCTGCCTTGGTTTTGCAAAACCACGCTAAATTCCATTCCGGTCGATTTGCCTTATCTTCATGCGGTTTCCCCCCGCGTTGAACAATGGGCCGCTAGGTTTCCCCGTGAAGGGTTGCGCGTGGGCTTGGCCTGGAGGGGGAGGGGAACCCATATCAATGACGCCCATCGCTCGCTGCCGAGTCTAACTGTGCTTGCCCCACTTTGGGATATTCATGGAATTAGGTTGATCAGTTTGCAGAAGGGTCAAGGAGAGGAAGAGGCCATGCGGCCACCGCCGGGCCAGCCGATCTTGCATTTTGGATCGGAGATTCGAGATTTCGCTGATACCGCTGCCATCGTTTCCCGACTTGATCTGGTCATTTGTGTTGATACCGCCATTGCCCACTTGGCTGGTGCCTTGGGAAAACCCTGCTGGGTGCTGTTGCCTCGGGTTAGAACCGATTGGCGCTGGTTGCATGAGCGCTCGGATTCCCCCTGGTATCCGGGCGTCATGCGCCTTTTTCGGCAGAAAGCTCCCGATGATTGGACGTCTATCGTCCAGGACGTGGCCGATGAGTTGAAGCTTTTGGTTCTACGCTACGAAAGCACAGGCTCAGGGTAGGTATTGGGTCTTTCTTTTTTGGTTTGTCTGCCGCAATTTCCGTTTGAGTCTTTTTCGCCCCCATGTCCATTCGCCGCCTCCCTCCGCAACTCATCAACCAGATCGCCGCCGGTGAGGTGGTCGAACGCCCCTCGTCCGTGGTGAAGGAACTGGTGGAGAATGCCTTCGACGCCCAGGCCAAAACTGTCGAGGTGGACATCGAAATGGGCGGGCTGCGGCTGATCCGCATCCGCGACGACGGCGTAGGCATGGGGCCGGAGGATCTGCCTTTGGCCCTGTCGCGCCATGCCACCAGCAAGATCGCCAACCTGGATGACTTGGAGCATGTGTCCAGCATGGGATTCCGGGGCGAGGCTTTGCCTAGCATCAGCTCGGTTTCCCGCCTTGAGCTCACCTCGAGGATCGAAGGCGCAGACATAGCCTTTCGCATCTTGGCGGATGGCACGGAGAGCTGTTATGGGATACAGCCGACGGCGCACCCTCGGGGAACTTGCGTCGAAGTGCGCGACTTGTTCTACAACACCCCGGCCCGCCGCAAGTTTCTGCGTGCGGAGAAGACTGAATTTTCCCACATCGAAAACTTGATCAAGCGCATGGCCTTGAGCCGTTTTGCGACGGGCTTTGTGCTGCGCCACAACCAGCGCGAAATCCTCAGCTTGAAGCCTGCCTTGGATCGGGCCGGGCGGGAAGGGCGGGTGGGTTTGCTGTGCGGCGAGGCTTTCCTGGACCATGCCTTAAGCTTGGATTTCGAGTCTTCCGGGATGCGCTTGTCCGGGTGGGTGGGCTTGCCTACTTTTTCGCGCAGCCAGGCGGACATGCAGTTTTTCTACGTCAATGGGCGGCTGGTGCGGGACAAGCTGGTCACCCATGCCGTCCGCCAGGCTTACCAGGATGTGCTTTACCACGGGCGGCAGCCGGTCTATGTGTTGTACTTGGAGCTGGATCCTGCCATGGTCGATGTCAATGCCCATCCGGCCAAGCTGGAGGTTCGTTTCCGCGACAGCCGGCTAGTTCATGATTTCCTGTTCCGCGCCTTGCAACGGGCCATCGCCGACGAGCGTCCCGGCAATTCACCACCGTCTTTATCTGCGACTGGGGATGATCCACTGGGTTTGGCGGATGTTGAAACACACCATCGTTCCGTGCCACAGCGTCCTGCGCCTTCTTACGCCCATGCTCCCCGTCAGGTTTCCCTGCCGCTGCAAATACGGGAGACCCTGCGCAACCTGAAAGCACTTTACTCGCCCGCCAGCATGGAACCAGAGACCCCGGTTGAAGCCACGGAGCATCCCCCTTTGGGCCAGGCCATCGCCCATCTGCACAATATTTACATCCTGTCGGAAACGCCCAACGGCTTGATCATGGTGGACGCCCATGCGGCGCATGAGCGGGTGACCTATGAGAAATTGAAGCGCCAGCAGCAAGCGGGAGGCGTCGCCAGCCAGCCGCTGCTGTTGCCCGTCCGCGTGAAATTGAGCGAGGCCGAGGCCGATCTGGCCGAGGAAGCCGCCGAGGCTTTCGCTCGCCTGGGTTTGGAGTTGAGCCGCTCGGGGCCGGATGCGGTGTTGGTGCGTTCCGTCCCGGCCCTGCTTGGCGCGGCGGACGCGGAAAGTTTGCTGCGCGATGCCTTGGCCGATCTCAACCAGCATGGCCGCAGTCTCCGGCTGGAACAAGCGATGAACGGGGTGTTGGCGACCATGGCTTGCCATGGCTCAGTGCGTGCCCGGCGGCGTCTGAGCATTGCGGAAATGAACGCGCTTTTGCGGGAGATGGAGGCTACCCCCAACAGCGGTCAGTGCAACCACGGACGACCTACCTGGATCGAACTCAGTGGCAAGGATTTGGATCGTTTTTTCCTACGCGGGCAATGATGGTCATCCAGAAAGCCCTCACCCCCGGCCCCTCTCCTGCAGGGAGAGGGGCGCGCAATAACCGCCTTCCGCCCGCCATCGCCCTCATGGGCCCGACCGCTTCGGGCAAGACCCGCCTTGCCATCCAATTGGCCCAGGCGCTGGACGGCGAGGTCGTCAGCGTGGATTCCGCCCTGGTCTACCGGGGCATGGACATCGGCACGGCCAAGCCCAGCCTTGCGGAAAGGGAAGGGGTGCCGCACCATCTCATCGACATCATTGATCCCGTCGAGGCATTTTCCACCGGCCAGTTCCGGGAAAAGGCGCTGGAACTGATGGCGGACATCACGGCGCGGGGCCGACTGCCCATCTTGGCTGGCGGCACGATGCTGTATTTCAATGCCTTGTTTAATGGCTTGGCCGAACTGCCTGCCGCCGACGAGACGGTGCGCCGACAAATCGACGCCGAGGCAGCCCGTGTCGGGTGGTCGAAAATGCACGAGGAATTGACACGGATCGATCCTGAAGCGGGGGCGCGTATCCACCCTAACGACCCGCAGCGCATCCAGCGCGCCTTGGAGGTTTACCGGCTGGTTGGAATATCTTTGAGCAAACTGTGTGGCCTTGGCCGGTCTGCGCCGCCTCCCTTCAACATCCTCCGCCTCGTCATCGCCCCCAGTGACCGCGCAGCTTTGCATGGGCTTATCCGCAAACGCTTCCTGTCCATGCTGGAGCAAGGCTTGGCGGAGGAAGTCAGTGCCTTGTTTCGGCGTGGCGATTTGCATGCGGATCTGCCGTCTATCCGTGCGGTGGGCTACCGGCAGGTTTGGGCTTATCTCAGTGGCGAGTGGGGTTATGAAGAGATGGTGGAGCGCGGCATCATCGCCACCCGGCAGTTCGCCAAGCGTCAGTACACTTGGTTGCGGCGGGAAGATTCGGCGAGCCATTTCGTCAGCGAAGACGCGGAGGTGTTGGAAAAGATGTTGAAGAAGATTGGAGAGCCCAGTAGGCCGGAATAAGCCGGTTCGAGCGGAAGCGAGAACCGGCGTTTCCGGCACACTTCGGGATTGCCGGAAACGCCCGCCCTACGCTACGCTTGGGTGGGCTTATTCCGGCCTACTGGGCTGGGCAGAAGACCGTTAACCATGAAAAATGATTGACTAGCACAGTTTTTGTTTATACATTAAATTATATGGAAATCACCTGCGACCCGATCAAAGAAGCAGTCAATCAAGCCAAACATGGTCTTTCATTAACACTTGCCACTGAGTTGGAATGGGAGACGGCACTTGTCTGGACGGACGACAGAAAGGAATATGGCGAGGTTCGCCAGTCTGCGTTGGTGTTGCGGGAGAACCGATTATATTTTATGGCTTTTGTGGATCGAGCCGACGGGCGGCGCGTCATCAGCTTGCGAAAAGCCATTGCCAGAGAGGTAAAGCGATATGTCTCAAATGATTAAGACGCGCTCAGGGCGCACGATCATTCTTCCGACTGCCGAAGAAGATGCAGCCATTACGGCGGCGGCACTGTCCGATCCTGATGCCCTGCCGCTGACGGATGAAGAGTGGGAGTTGGTCAAGCCTTCGCTCCGCCGTGGTCGTCCGGTTTCAGAAAACCCAAAGGTCTTCACTGCGATCCGCCTTGATCCCGATGTGCTGGCCGCATTTAAGGGTTCCGGTCGCGGTTGGCAGACGCGCATGAACGCCGCGCTTAAAGATTGGCTCAACACGCATTCCCCTGCGGACGCTGCGCACAAATAGAACTGCCCCAGCCCGGTCAAGCATGGCTGGGTTGCAACGCCCGCCGCATGGCCGCATAGCCCGTTTGCGCATTTCGTCGCGATGGGCGGGTATGCCAGCAATTGGGGTGATGTCGCGCCTCCCGATGTGGAGGATATGGAACATGAGTAGGCCGGAATAAGCCGGTTCGAGCGGAAGCGAGAAGCGGCGTTTCCGGTATGATGCCGGGATTTGCCGGAAATGCCCACCCGGCGCTTCGCTTGGGCGGGCTTATGCTGCAACCCATTGAATTGCCTGATTTAAATCAAATCTGCGTGGTTGGGCCGCGTAGCGGCCGCCGAACTTAGCCGGGGGTTTCAACCCCCGGAATGCGCGGCAGAGGGATGCGATTCGTCGCATAGCGACGGTTGAAAAAACCATGATCGATACCTTGCAGGGCATTTCAACCGTCGCTGCGCGACGGAATCCTTGTTCCGCCGCGTTCCGGGGGTTGAAACCCCCGGCTATGTTCGTCCTGTCGCTACGCGACTTTGCCTGGATGCTTGGGTTGGGATTGTCCCCGGCGGTTCGCCAAGCGGGCCGAGGCGCCAGAACAGGGATGCGCGGCGTAATCTCGGCCAGGAACGCTTCCGTCCGGCCATGAAAAAGCCCGCCCTCTTGGCGAGGGTGGGCTTTTTTGTGAGGCGGTGAAGCTTTAGTCTGCTTTAAGCCGACTTCGAATTGCGGCGGCTTGCCGCCCAGCCGACCAAGCCGATGCCCAGCAGGCTCAGGCTGGTGGGTTCGGGGACGTTAGTGGTGTCATCGTGATAGGTGTAGACCACTTGGGCCGATGCGCCACCCTGCCACGTGGTCACCTCGTTCAATATGCCACCGGAAAGGCCATTATAGGAATTGCCCAAGGCCGCTAGGTCGATGTTGAAGTTTCCGGTACCGGTAAAATAAGACAAAGGCAAGGCCACAGTCAGTAATGTAGAACTTGTTGTCGTTGTTTGGGCAAAACTAGCGCCTGAAGTGCCACCGTAGTCCGTATTTCCATCATATGTGCCCAGATTGATAGTGTAGACGGGGCCATTCAACACAACTGGGGTCGGGAGAACAGCGGCGGCAGTACCCCCCATTTCTGCGGTGATATCCACTGACAATTGTTTTACGCCAGTGGTAGGCGCAGTGGTGCTCGTATTCTCGATCTGGTACGAGAAGGTAGCTTGGGTGTTCAAGGTGATTGACACGCTGTCGAGGGTCTCCCCTGCCAGATTGAATTTTTGCAGCGCCAACGGAGTGACCGAGCCTGCGGGAGGGAGCACTGCTGGTGGTATGGGCTGCCAACCCGTCGTCGCCCAATTGGTGGTACTCAATGGGATGGTGGTGTTTGTTCCGGTAGATCCCGTGTCATAAGTCACAGTGCCGGCGTAAACGCTGGAGCCTAGAAGCAAGCCGATAACAGTAACGGCAATTGATGTTTTGTTCATGATCTTGTGCTCTTCAAATTATTGATAAGTAAGCGGGTTGCCCCGAAAATGGACATTAGGCTCAAACCGCGGATCTTTGGTGGAAATAGCGAAGCATGGGTCATGCCAGATAATTTATATCATTGATTATGACGTATAAAAATTCATGGTTGATCCTGTCGCAGACCCATGGTGGGAGGAGTGTAAAAAAAACTGACACCCCAGGGACTCGCCGGCGGTCTCACCCTGCGGGGCGGACGCATGGACAGGACCCCCAACGCTCTTGGGCTATGCAGATCGACGTTCTGTCTCGTGAAAGCCTGCCCAGCCTTGGGCTGTGGGCGACACAGCCCGCGCCCCGCCGTCATCCAGCCGCAATTATCAATGGATTGGCTACCGTTTGTCAAAGTGAAGTGTGTAAGACTAGCAATTCTCATTTTGAGCCAAAGCCATGGGCCATGCTCCGTCATTCCGGCATCCCTGCCGGAATGACGGGTCTTTGGGCCAAACTGGGAATTGTTGGCATAAAGATGGCCTGTCGGCGGTGTGCGGTTGGTTGCTGCCTGGCCGGGGAAAGTGGTGTCCGCAACGACCAGGATCGTGGTGGAGAAGCCGCAGGAGTGACACCCAACAGGCGATGTCAGGATTTTTTACATGCTGGCAGCGCCGGGGCGACAGGCCCATACGCGCCCACTTAAGTTGCAACCCATTGGATTGACTGATTTAAATCACATCGGCGTGGTTGGGCAGCCCTGCGGCTTAGGACAGATGGCAGCATCAATTTAATGGGTTAAGTGTGTAAAAAAAACTGACACGGTGTGGGGCCGCCTGCGGCGCGGCCGACAGCCTGGCATGATTGGAAATTTGCCAGCGCATCTCAGCAAGGGTTATCGAACAATAAAAGCCCGATAAAATTGGCGGGAAGATTGACGGTTGCCCATGGTTGCGATAGTTCCACCTAGGTAAAATAAACCGAGTAAGCCCCATTTACGGTGCCGATAAAATAGCCTGGCACTCTTGTGGCAGATGCGGCTTGGGGGGCGGCGGCGTCGGCGAGGTGGCGGGGTGTTGTTGGAACCACCAGTCCAGGCTGGCGTCGCAGCCTGCGCCGGGCGGGATTGGATCCTGGGTTTCACAGGCCAGGCTGTCCGCCGGACAGGCCATGCGCAGGTGGAAATGGTCGTCATGGTAGTACCAAGGGCGGATTTTGCGCAGCCACTCCCGGTTGCCCTCGGCTTGGTCGCAGAGATCTTTCTTTATATAAGCGTTGACGAAAATGCGGTCGACGCCGGGCAGGTTCGCCGCCAATTCCAGCAAGCGGGCCTGCTTGGCTGTCCACGCACTCCGGTTTAGCCCCTTCTTCGCGGCATTGAGCATGGACGGGGCGTTGACATCGCTACGCAACGGGTTGGCCGCAGCGAGGAGTTTCGGGTCTAGGTTGAACCAGATGTCCACATCCAGCCCGGTCTGGTGGCTGCGATGGCCGAAAGACATCGGCCCACCCCGTGGCTGGCCCAAGTCGCCGACTTGCAACACCCCGAGGCCATGTTCCTCGGTTTGCCGACCCAGGCTTTCGATGGCCCCCAGCAAATGCGGATGGCCGTAAAAGCGGTTGCGTTCGATGTGCATGACCTGGTAGCCCTTGCCTTCCAGCGGCAGGGCATGGGCACCGGCGATGCAGCCGTTGTTGGTTTGGCCGATGGAGCGGGGCGGGCCCTCCGTGGGCGCGTCCACTTGCGACCAGTCAGTGGCGTACAAGCCCGGCGAGGATAGGCTCAGGCAAAGCGCGACGAACGCCCCTTTCAACGACGGGGGGCGGCGGATCACGGGTGTCATGGCGGGGCGCATGGGATTGATTTCCTGATGGGGCTTTTGATCCCCTCCCCTGTGGGGGAGGGGTCGGGGGCAATGCTGTTGAATTAAGCGTTCGTAGTACCGCCTTCAGGCGGTTAGATGCCTCAAAAGAACCGGCTAAAGCCGGGACTACGAACCGTTTCGCCAGCCCTCCTCGTGCCTAATTCAACAGCATTGGGGGTCGGGGGAGAGGGGCTTTGCCTTGCGGGTGCGTGGATCGCAGGCGCGTAGTCCGGGGAATTGTAAAACAATTCCATCTACAGTAACTTGCGTGGAACGGCGGGTGATGAAATTTTTGATGCGTGGGTTGCGCCATCTTTCCGTCCGGGGGTTGGTGTTGTTGAGCGTCGGAGTGACTTTGCTGCCTTTGTTGACGGGGTTGGTTTCGGCAATCTTTGCCGTGGAGCGCTTGGCGGGCGTTTCGGAGCAGGCCGTCCACCATGTGGCCAGGGGGGCGAGGGCCAGCCAGGGCTTGCAGGATAGCTTGGACGATCTGGAGCGCAAGGGGCGCGTCTATTTATTAAGCGCACAGGATGCCGGAGCGTTCGGGGAATACCGCCTTGTCCACGATCAATTCGGCGGGCAATTGAGGGAGCTTGCCGGTTCCGCCTTGTCTGATGACAGTCGCTTGGTTCTCAGCGCGGAGGAATTGGCGAGGGACGAAAAAAATGTTTTCGATTCGATTGTTTCCCTTTATCCTCCCCGGCAGGGCAACTCCTCCCCGGCAGCGTCACAGGATGTTGCCCCCATGGCCGACCGTTTCCAGCCCGTCAAAACCAAGGCACGCGAGTTGGCCTATGGGTATGTCGCGCATGTCGAGCAGGAAGTCGGCCGCCTTGAGGCACTGTCTGCCGACGTCAAACATCGCCTAGTCATTGACATTGCCATGCTGTTGCCAATTTCCTGCGGCCTGTTGGCGGTTTTCATTTATCAGCTGCATAACCCGATACAGCAGATCGACCATGTCATCCGGGCTCTGGGCGCGGGGAATTTCACCCAGCCCGTCCGGGTGTTAGGGCCAGGCGATGTGGAGTTTCTGGGCGAGCGGTTGGAATGGCTACGCACCCGCTTGAACGACTTGGAGATGGCCAAGCAGCGGTTTGTGCGCAATGTTTCCCATGAAATCAAGACACCTTTGGCGACTATCCACGAGGGGGCGGATTTGCTGCTGGACGAGGTGGTGGGCGAGTTGAACCGGGAGCAGAAGGATATTGCCCGCATTTTGGTCAGCAGTGCCGATAAGCTGGACAGGCTGACCGCCGAATTGATGAATTACAGCCAAGTCAGCGCCCGCCGTGAGTGTCAGAAAGTGACGCTGGTTGATATGCGGCGACTGGTGCTGGATATGCTTGACGACTACCAGTTGCAGTTGCGGGGCAGGTCGATCAGCGTGGAATCATCGTTCGCCCCCCTGGAACTCATGGGCAACAGCGAACAATTGCGTACCATTGTGGATAACCTGCTTTCCAATGCCGTCAAATATTCGCCGGAGGGAGGGGGGATACGTTTGTCGCTGCGCAAGAATGGCGGTCACATGGAGTTGGAGATCGAGGATGACGGCCCGGGGATTGACCCTGACGAGCGCGGCAGGGTATTCGAGCCTTTTTTCCAGGGCCGGGCCGCACACGAGTTGGGCGTCAAAGGGACAGGATTCGGGCTTGCCATCGTCGCAGAATGCGTCGCCAACCATCATGGCAAGGTGGAGGTTTTGGAGTCCCACGACGAGGGCGCGGGTGCGCGCATCAGAATCCAAATCCCTGTTTAGCATGTCCTGCTATTTTAAATTTAACGAAATCATTGGATATGAGGCACCATGCTCCAATCACGCAAACGCGTTTTGTTGGTGGACGACGACCCGGATCTGCTCTGTTTGTTAGGCCTGCGCCTCAGTGCCGCAGGATTCGAGACAGACACCGCTGGCAGCGGAGCTGCGGCCCTGTCGCGGGTGGCGAGCTTCCGTCCACAGGCGGTGGTTAGCGATCTGCGCATGGACGGCATGGACGGCATGGCTTTGTTCGAGTCTCTGCACGGCCAGTATCCGACCCTGCCGGTCATCATCATGACTGCCCATGGCACTATTGGCGACGCGGTTGACGCCACCAAGCGCGGAGTTTTTGGTTTCATCACCAAGCCGATAGACAAAAACGAACTGATCAAGCAGGTGGAAGACGCCATGCGGATCGGCCTCGCCAACATCTCCGTCAAGGTTTCCGATGTTTGGCGCGAAAAAATAATCACCCAGAGTCCAGTCATGGAAGAGTTGCTGAACCTGGCCCGGCGCGTGGCGCAAAACAGGGTGAGTGTGCTAGTCCATGGCGACAGCGGCACCGGCAAGGAGTTGCTGGCCAAGGCTATGCACGAAGCAGGCGACCGCAAGGACGGGCCGTTTGTTGCCGTGAACTGTAGTGCCATTCCGGAAGCCTCGTTTGAATCGGAGCTGTTCGGCCACAAGAAGGGCGCGTTCACGGGTGCGACCCACGACCATGGCGGGCTGTTCCGTGCGGCGGACGGCGGAACCCTGTTTTTGGACGAAATCGGCGACATGCCGAAGTTGGTGCAGGCCAAACTGCTGCGCGCCTTGCAGGAAATGAAGGTGAGCCCGATCGGCGGAACCAAGGATGAGTCGGTGGATGTGAGAGTCATCTCCGCTACCCACACCGATTTGGAAAAAGCCATGCGGGAAGATCGCTTCCGCGAGGATTTGTACTATCGCCTGAATGTGGTGACCTTCCAACTGCCTGCCCTGTCCAGGCGCCAGGAGGACATTCCCTTGCTGGCGCAGCATTTCTTGCGCGATCTTGGCGAAGTTTACGGTGACCGGGTCAAGGGTTTCTCGCCGGAGGCGATGGAGTGTCTGGTGAATGCCGAGTGGCCAGGCAATGTCCGCCAATTGCGCAATGTCGTGGAGCAGTGCGTCGCCCTGTCCAACACGCCATTGATCCCCGTGACCTTGGTGCAGCGGGCATTGAAGGACGAGCCGACCCAGTATCTGTCTTTGCAAGACGCGCGGGACAAGTTCGAGCGGGAGTATCTGGCCAGGTTGCTATTGATGACCGGCGGCAGTGTGACCTTGGCGGCGAAGATGGCCAAGCGCAACCGCACTGAGTTTTACCGGTTGCTCGGACGCCACGGCATGAAGGCGGAGGATTTCAAATCATGAATGCATCCATCCAAAGCTCCGTCGGCCCCATGGTCTCTGCGGGGTATCTGTTGCGTGGCCTGAAAATGCTGTGGCAACCTGGCCTGCGCCATTTCGTCATGGTGCCTTTGCTGATCAATCTCGCGCTCTATGCCCTAGGGTTTTGGGCCGGGGCGCATTATTTTTCGTCCGTGCTGAATTGGCTTATTCCGGGCTGGTTGGAATGGCTACGCTGGCTGTTGTGGCCTTTGTTCGCCCTGTTGTTGTTTGTCATCGCCTTCTTTAGCTTCGCTGTGGTTGCAAACCTCGTCGCCTCACCCTTCTACGGCCCCCTCGCGGCGAAGGTGCAAGGAAGCTTGGGGCTTGCTTTGCCGCCGGGGGAGGATCTGGGGTTTATGGCTGCCATGACGGCGGATCTTGCCTCCGAAGCGCGTCGCATGGGGTATTTCGCGTTGCGCGCCTTGCCCTTGCTGGTGCTATCGATCATTCCCGGTATCAATTTTCTCGCGCCGTTCCTCTGGTTGTGGTTCGGTGCTTGGAGCCTATCCTTGGAATATCTGGCTTATCCATTGGAAGCGCAAGGCTTGCGCTTCGACCAGCAACGGGAACTGGCCAGCGCGCACCGCCTGGAGACTTTGGCTTTTGGCGGGGTGATCCTGCTCGGCTTGAGCATCCCGGTGTTGAATATTCTGATCCCCCCCGCCGCAGTGGTCGGCGCGACACTTTATGTCTTCGACAAGAAGCAGGCTTAAGCCCCTGATGTAGCGTGGCGCCGCTTGCGGGCTGCCGTAGGGTGGCCCCTTCGGCTTCGCTCAGGACAGGCTTCAGGATGCCAATTAAGCTGGGCAAGATATTTCGGGCCGCAGTAGCGGCCTGAATCCGCTCTACAGGGGTGCCAGCTCGCCGACCAAATGCTCCCCGCTGTCGGCGATGCCGGTCAACCGGACGCTGGCAATGTGCTTGCTCAAATCCCTGCCCGGTTCCGCCAGGGTCTCGACACGCAGATAGTTAGGCGTGAATCCACGGAATCGCTGTCTGCCGTCTTCCAGAACTTCCCTGCCTCCCTCCCATAGCACGGGTAGATTCCGCCCCAGGAAGTGGGCGAGAACCGCCCGCTTTTGCCCTTGGGCAAGCTGTTGCAACTGCTGGGCGCGGGCTTTTTTGACTGGGGAGGGAACCTGGTCTGGCAGGGCGGCGGCCTTGGTGCCTTCGCGGATTGAATAGCTGAAAATGTGGATATGGCCGAATGCCTGGGTTTCGATGAATTCCAGCCCTTCCTCCCACTCCTCCCCGCTTTCGCCGGGAAAGCCGACGATGATGTCCGTGGTGATATTGATGTCTGGGCAGGTCGGCTCGGGCTCTGCTGACGAGTCGGGCGAATTCCGCGGTCTTGCAACGCCGGGCCATGCGCCGCAACACCGAGTCCGAACCGCTTTGCAGCGGCAGGTGCAAATGCGGCATGAGGCGGGGATTTTGCAGCAACTCGAAAAAATCTCCGGCAATTCCCAGGGTTCCAGCGAACCCAGCCGTAAGCGGGGAATGTCGGTTTGTTCCAGGATGGCCACGATCAATTCCTCCAAATCGCTTCCGAGTCGCTTCCCTAGCCGCCCAGATGCACGCCGGTAATGACGACTTCCTCTATGCCTTGGGCGTGCAGGGTGTTGATTTCGTCGATGACCTCGTCCCATGGCCGGCTGTTTTCCTCGCCTCGGGCCACCGTGACGATGCAAAAGGTGCAGCGGTAGCGGCAGCCGTCCTGCACCTTGACGAAGGCGCGTTGCCGGCCGCGGCTAAACAACGACACCTCGCCGGGTTCGGCGGACATGACCGGCATGCTGTCCAGGTTCAATGTGGTCAGTGTGGTTTCCACTAGGCGGTTTTTGTCCTTGTTGGCGACGATCAAGTCTACCCCAAGCAAATTCGCGGCTTCATCCTGGTTCAAACTGGCGTAGCAGCCGCTGACCACCAGCTTGGCTTGCGGGTTGTCGCGATGGATACGGCGGATCATTTGCCTGGATTTGCGCACCGCGTCCTGGGTCACCGCGCAAGAGTTGATCACCACCATGTTGCGCGGTTTCCGCTCTGCGGGCGATTTGGTGGCCGGCGCTTTGAAAAGCTTGCGCCCAGGTTTCCAGTTCGGCTTCGTTCAGACGGCAGCCTAGGGTTTTTAAATGTACTCGCATGCTTGGCTTGTTCTCTTGGTAAACAACAATATATGGGTGGCAATTTACCACCCTTTGCCCTTCTAATCGACGATTCGGGGGCTGTTTTTGTCTGATAGGATGCCCCCATTTTATCTTGATGTGATTTTATTGCGAACACATGTTGACAGCGCCCCTTTGTTGTCCCATAATGCGCAGCTGCTCGCGTCGGTGTTGGCTTTCGGGTCGGCCGGCGGGGGGGGGGGTCGGGCGGTTGCCGGGGTCGGCGGGTTTTGCGGGCGGGAGGCCTGGCGCTTGACGGCGGGTCGGTGTGCTGTATAATGGGCGGCTCGACGGGCGGTTCCACTGGTGCGGGATTGCCGGGTTCTTTGACAGTTTGGCCGAATGATGTGTGTGGCTTGCGGGCCTGTCCCGGCTGGAGCGCCACACTGGCCCCTTGCCGCGAGGCGGGGGCCGCAAAGACGGAAGCCCGGGGCGACCCGGGCGAGCGACATCAACTGAAGAGTTTGATCATGGCTCAGATTGAACGCTGGCGGCATGCCTAACACATGCAAGTCGGGCGGCAGCGGGTAATGCCGGCGAGCGGCGGACGGGTGAGTAACGCGTAGGAATCTCCCCACGGGTGGGGGACAACCCGGCGAAAGCCGGGCTAATACCGCATAAGCCCTCAGGGGGAAAGCGGGGGACCTTCGGGCCTCGCGCCGGTGGATGAGCCTGCGTGGGATTAGCTAGTTGGCGGGGTAAGGGCCCACCAAGGCGACGATCCCTCGCCCCCGGCCTGAGGGGCCGCCACGGCCCCCCCGGGACTGAGACACGGCCCGGACTCCTACGGGAGGCAGCAGTCGGGGAATATTGGACAATGGGCGCAAGCCTGATCCAGCAATGCCGCGTGTGTGAAGAAGGCCTGCGGGTTGTAAAGCACTTTGAGCGGGGAAGAAGGCGCGGGGGCCAACACCCTGCCGCGAT
>CAVWEM010000018.1:0-61328 GCA_963753955.1 uncultured Gammaproteobacteria bacterium | reverse complement strand
CTCGTTGAACACCCACACATCAGCCCCGGCGATAGGCTTCACGCCCTCGGCCATGGCCGCCTTGTAAAACTTGACCAGGGACACCAGGTTGGATTGGTCGGTCACGGCGACGGCCGGCATGCCCATTTTGGCGACTTGCTTGGCCAGCGGCTTGACGCGGACCAGGCCATCGACCAGGAATATTCGGTGTGGATGCGGAGGTGGATGAATTGCGGGGACATGGCTGTTCTTACTAATATATCCTAAACCCCCTCTCCCAGCGGGAGAGAGGGTTGGGTGAGGGCATCTATGACACGCTAATCTTGCTGCCCAGTCCATTCACCACTATCTTATTCCATCAACTTGAAAAAACTCTTCGGCGCTCCGCATACCGGGCAATCCCAATCATCAGGAATATCCTCCCAGCGGGTTCCGGCGGATGCCGGTATCCGGGTCTCCTTGGCCTCGTCGTACACATGTTCGCATTTTAGGCACTGGTATTTTCTAAAATCTGACATGGTTGTCACTCACGCTTTTTTGAGGAAACAGGTTTTCAGGACTAAGGTGTTTTTGCCGCTCCCGCATTCCACTTCTTCCTCGTCATCGGTCAGGCGGATGTTTTTACAAACCGTCCCCTGCTTCAAAACCTGGGAGGAACCTTTCACCTTCAAATCCTTGATCACGCTTACCGAATCTCCATTGTTGAGTTCGTTGCCGTTGCTGTCTTTTACTGCCATGATGGCCTCCTAGTTATTGAGTTTTAGTTGGTTATGTTGTCAATAGGGTTGACAAGCTGTAATTCGGCAATCCATTTGAAATCCTCTGTGTTGCGCATGACTAGAGAAATCGATGTTCAAGTGCGGTAGCAGCGATGAGCGCATCGCCTAAAGTCATTTTGCGTTGCTGATGTAGTACAATCGCTATTTTGAATGTGGCTGGTGTGAGGTATAGGCAACCTAAACAATCAAATAGTTCGGTCAATAGGCTTTGTCTTGTGATTGCAAACGATGATAGCCCAAAGTTTCAACCTGTGTGATGGGAGAAACTAGCGGAGTGTTTTGCTTGATCCACTCGATCAGATAAATGTATTCTGGGAGTGTCGCGTAAATGAAAATATTGCTATCCGCAATCATTCTTCCCTTCCTGGCAATGGCCGGCCCTTTGCGCATTTCACGTTGCAGAGCAATCGGATCATCAACATCGAAAAAGGGATTTCGTTGTGCCAATTAGGTTAAACACTCAGCTATTTTTTTGGCGTTGATTTTTGGCTAATAGGGTGTCAGGATTACTCTTAGGTTGGTTTTTATGCTCCACGAATATTACGAAATCCAAGATTTCAGCTTGCAGGTATTCGGGCAATCTAGTGAGGTGCTGGTTAATCGTTTCTTGAATGCTGATGATAATGCCTCGTTGATTTGGTGTGTCTCCGAGTAGAAGGTCGGGCGATGATAGAGCCATCGCCCGACCTACGTTGCTGCCTCGCAGACAGAGATTTCTACGGCCTTGTGCTGGAATTGTGCTTTCAGGCTTTCAAGGAATCGGCTGTCTAGTTCGTCGGCGTTGAGTTGGTATAGGGTATACATCGAACTTCCTCTATTGTTAGGGTGCGCATCGCGCATCATTAGCCCTGGGAGTTTCAAAACATTCCAGCGGGCAGTCCATCCCAGTTACCAAAATGCCCAGCAGGGTTGGACATTTGGAAGGTGCGCGGTGCGCCTCCTGCCTGGCTTATCCGGCTACAAGGCTGGATTATCAGGGCAATCGCATGAAGGAAATTGGCTCGTCACTCCGGCATGGATGCGGAATCCAGTGCCATGGACGGTAACGTGCAGGCTGCGTAAGTGCTTGATCGAAGGCAAGTGCCAGCGGGTAGATCCACCTCCCTGTGACTGGATTCCGGCATTCCCTGCCGGAATGACGGCTTTAGTTCACTCCCGCGACCGAAATCATCGCTCATGCGATTGCCCTGGCTGGATTATAAAGTCAGCGTAGCCAGCATGAAGCGTAGCCAAATGCGGGGATTCGTGGCTCCATCAACCCGGACTCCGCAATCTTCGTCCGGGCTATACTAGCTTATGTTCTACGAACAGGACAAATCCAGAATTTCGGCTTGCAGGTTTTCAGGCAATCTAGCGTGATGTTGGTTAATGGTTTCTTGAATGCTCATGAAAATGCCTCGTTGTTTTGGCACCATTTCCAATTTTACGTGGAAACGATGGCGACATCCGTCCACCATCGAATACTGAGCTTAAATCAACTTTCATGCTGAACAACAGTGTCGTCACTTATAGAAGGTGCATTTAGTATTTTTTCAACCCTATTAGTCGCTTCCGAACTGGTGTACAACAGCATTGAAAATCCGCAGTAAACCATCCCTTTCAAGAATGTTCAGCACAGGATCAATGTAGTTTCCAACTTCTTGTTTAGTAATACCCCTTTTTAGTGCGGATATTTTTCTTCCCGCACCAGGTTGTCTATAAAGTTTTCGTAAAATCGTAAGGAGCGTCTTGACTTGTGGTTCGATATCCAATTGCAGAACAGCATTGTTCGTATCCATATAATCAAATTCTTCAACTTCGCAACCAGCGATAAACATTTCGCTAGGAGTCTTTTCTGATTTGCTATTCCAGAAACCTTCTTTATTATGCAGTTAGAAAATGTAAGGCCTGAATCAATCGCATGTTCACCTATAGAGACTTGATTAATTATGCATTCACTAAAATGTAAATTTTTTATTCTTGTGTCTTCTATATCAACAACTCCAAAAGTTGCTGATTCTATTAAAATACCATGTCCATCCAAAAGACCGCCTTGTTCTCTTGCCATGGCAAGTGATACAGCAAGGCAGTCGGCTATAATCTGCTTATATTCAGGTGCCTTCTTTTCTAAGGAGAATCGTTCGGCAATAGACAAAGGTGTTGCGCTAGTCGCATCAACCTTATTCAACAGATGTGTTGCTACAGAAATGGCTTTATGTGATAGTGGGCTAAGTGGGACATCGCCAATATTTTCGTACTGACCAAGAATAATTCTTGAAAATGCGCTTCCTTGTAACGCTGCAAGCATATCTTCGTCGATAAAAGAACGTGAACCGGCTTCTTGATCTCTCTGCGTCAGGCCTGGCAATCTTTGTAGCTGCGCTAATACACCTTCACCAGCTGCTTGTCCTGTCTCGATGCTATACGCATTTGCTAAATGATTTCCGGTAATTGGGCCACTACCTGATACTGTGGCTCTAACTGAAAACGCAAGACGTTCCATGACATGCCGGAGTGTGCTTGGCTCGATTACAGCCTTTTCTAGCTCTGATTCACGCTGAGTGATTTTGTCAATAAATATATTCCAGGCATAGCCATATCCTTCTGCTGAATCAATTTTTATAATCTCATCTAGCAAATTATTTTGCGCTAAGTACGCCAATATTAGGGGCTTTCTAGGGAGCCAGTCGGGTAGTGTTCCTGAAAGGCCATTCTTGACTAAAAACTGGTTTGCACCTTCTTCGGTAAATTCTCCAAGCCGAACAATTACATAGCTCCTGGAGGAGATTACCAGAGAATGCGCTAACTCTTGCTCGGTATCAAAATAGTGGTCTCTTCCGCAAATAAAAGCACCCAATCCACTAGGCAGCTTTGTTAAAAAATCCCTTACCCCTGACAAAGCAACTCTTCTTGCTTCTTTCATGAAATTTCTGTCATCAGTTCGCACAATAGTTTGGGACGCGACTTCATCGAATCCATCCAGCAAAATATATGCAAGACCTGCCCTCCATGCTACCACTAGATCTTCTTTTGGAGTGAAGCCAATAGACCTAGCATGGCGCTCTAGGATTTCATCAAAATAAGATTGCCCCCAATGCTCTCTAAGGTTTAAGCAAATCGGAACTATCGAATGTGATTCATGAAAATATTGGTGTGCAATTTTTTTGAACAGCTCTCTAGCGGTTAAACTTTTACCGGCCCCAAAAGGTGCCATAAGAACAATTATTTTTCCATCCCTAATAAACTTAATAAGATCGTCTATATTTATATTCCTTCGCCGCTCTTCGATATCGAGTCTAGTATTTCTATTAACTTCAATTTTTTCAATTAACTCCATTGGGAGGGGAACGTAAAGGTCATTGCTGACATTAATTGAGTTATCTAAAGGGCTACGCGCCGACCCAAATGCCGCCACTTGTCTTTTTGATATATATGATTGACCATCAAAAAAGCGTTGTTTAAACTGATCCAAGGTTAGAACTGTTACGTTATTTCTCCTTGCATGCTCAATGTGTTGAGCATCTAGCTGTTTTTGGGTTATGAACCATTTTAAAACTGCTTGAGCAGTTTTTTTCATGAGATTCAGCAGCATTTAATTTTTTTATATCACCTTTTAGTTTTTCTAATTTAAGGCTTGTTGTTACCATTATGAGATGCGTAACGTATTTCAATCGTGCGATACCATCTAGTTCACGAACAACGGGGTCATTTTCATAGTGACTAGGCTGGCATTCACCTGGAGACATTCCCCATACTGCCTCTGCAATAAATCGAACTTCTGCTTCAAAACCCATGTTCTGTTTATACGTGCTCATGCTTCACCTGTCGTTTACTTAACATTAGATAGGGCCGTAGGGTGCGCTGAGGAACGAAGCGCATCGCTCGCGTTTTTCGATTGATGCGGTTCGCAAACTCACTGCATCCTTCTAAGGATTGCACTTCAAACTCATCTGGCTATTTGCCCGTTTCCCCCAAACAAAGCCCCAGCCAAGGGTGGGCATGCGCCTTTTCGCTTGCCCATCGATTCTATCGGTTCAGGGTAGTCAAATGATCAAGCTGTTTGCCCATCCTGCGCCCGTTAGAAGTTTAACATTTGCCGATCAGCATCCATGGACAACCAAACTCCGCACACTCCCCGTGGTCGTCCCATTGCTATTCCTAACCCGAGTCCGCAGCTTGACGGTATTCCCAATAGCAAACGGCCCCAACGTATTCCCGCTAGGATCAGCAACAACGCCGTGGGCAAACTCCGCCTCCGCCCCCACGACAAACCATTCCACGCTGCTGTCGGCGTTGCCGTCGTAGCCCCCGGAACCAGCGGAACTATCCCGAAGCCCACATAGGGAGGATGTCCAGGGCAATCTCTGCCGCTCTTCGTCCATAGAACCACCTCGCGTCAGCCTTATCAGGCTAGGATGTGAGTTCGAGGCGGCGCTCTATCCGGCCCATGCGTTCGTCGTGATTGTCAAGACGCTCATGTGTCACCGCTATATCCGAATGCAGCAAGCCAATATCCCGGCGCAGGCCGGCGACATGTTCTTCCAGCGAGCCTATGCACAGTTTCATATCGGCGGTGTCGTGCCGGATAGCGCCTATATCGGCGCGAATTGCCCTAAGATGCCCAAGGATGATATTTTCTACGCTGTCTGCCATGGCGGATTTCAATTTTGAAGTGAATGATAGGTAGATGGTCGTTGGTGTACAGTGCTTAGGACGCATTTATTTGCCCACACGGAATTTATATCTGATGCTCGGCGTTGGTCTCCCACCGATTCCACTTCCACCGGTTCCGCGTGGGCAAACGATAGAGCCGTTTGCCCACCCTTAGGGCTAGCAGATTTGGCTATATTTTATCCATCAAACAAATCAGCATGTTTGCCTGTGCGCTCAAACCGCACCCGGCCGTCGTCGATTTTATATATCAGCAACCAATCCGGTTCAATGTGCAGATCACGATACCCTTTCCAGTCGCCTTTCAGCGGATGGTCTAAATAATGTGGTGAAAGAGGTATTTCCTCAATAAGCATCCGCATGGGCTGCAGTTTTTCCATGTCCTTGCCGCGCTTTTCAGTCAATTTTATGTCGCGTTTGAATTGGCCGGAGTATTCCGGTTTCCTCATTAGATGCCCAATTGCTCAAATAAATCATCGGCATCCTTGGCGATGTGCACGTCTTCCCCGTGCTCGCTTTTCCTTAGCGTTTCAGCGGTCAGCGCATTAGGGGATTGCATTTCAAAAGGCAGCGCCTTTTCTGTGGCAATCTTGGTTAGAAAAATACGGATGGCATCTGAAACAGTAAGGCCCATATCGTCTAATACAATTGCCGCTTCATTTTTCAAAGACTCGTCAATCGTTGCGCTGATAATAGCATTTGTCGTCATAAAAACCTCTTGCTCGGTGGATGGTAGGTTTATTGCAGTCTCGTAGCTCGTGCAATGGCTTATCGTTACCCAACAATTCAGCCGGGGAGTGGGCAAGCGTCTTTTCGCTTGCCCATCCAAGGCTTTGTGTCAATGCTACTTTGCTGGTTCCGGTCTGGGAAAGGCTGTTGGCGACTTGGAAACAGTTTTTCGGAGACAAAAAACCGTTCCCATCAGGCAAAACGGCATTCCGGCAGGGCATGAAGGCGCTCCCGATTTCCAGCAAACCGATTCCGGCATCCGTCAAGCCGACTCCGGCATCTCTCAAACCGACACTGACCTTCAAAAAACTGTTTTCCCCGACTCCCCCAAACAAAGCCCCAAAGCCTCCTGCCAATCCGGCATCCGCAACCCGAACGTCTCAAATAGCTTGTCATTGGACAACACCGAATATGCCGGGCGTTTGGCGGGTGTGGGGTATTCGCTGCTGGGTATGCCTTCGAGGCGGGCGCAGGTCTCCGGCAACAATCCCAAGGCCAAGCCCGATTCGCGGATGGCTTGGGCGAACTCAAACCAGGAGGCTTGTCCGCCACAGCTTAAATGATAAATCCCGCTGCGCTCCCTTGGCGCAAACTTGCCATTCGCATCCAAAGATCGGGCGATGAGCAGGGCGGTGGCTTCGGCGATCAGGCGGCTCCAGGTAGGTGCGCCAAGTTGGTCGTTTACGACCCGGACTAACTCGCGTTCGCGCATCACCCTGAGCATGGTGAGCAAGAAGTTGCCGCCCCGGTTGCCATAGACCCAGGCGGTGCGCAAGATATAGTGGGACGCGCCAGTGGCGGCGATGGCTTGTTCGCCGGCGAGTTTGCCGGCCCCATAGATGCCTTGCGGGCCAGTGGCATCGCCTTCCCGGTACGGCGTGTGCGTGTCGCCGGGGAAGACGTAATCAGTGGAGTAATGGATCAGCCCGGCGCCGAGTTTCACGGCTTGTTCGGCGAGAATGCCGGGGGCGGAACCGTTGACGGCACAGGCGCTGTCCCGGTCTCGTTCGGCTTTGTCCACGGCGGTGTAGGCGGCGGCGTTGACAATGAGATCGGGCCGGATGGTTTCGGTCGCCTTGCGGATGGAATCTGGGATGGCCAAGTCTAGGCTTAGCGGAGTCCGGCGATCCAATGCGACCACCTCGCCCAGACAGGCGAGAGTCCGGCGCAACTCCCAAGCGACTTGGCCTTCACGGCCTGCCAGCAGTATTTTCATAAAGGCGCATATAAAGGCAGGGACGCTTCGGGAAAATCCTTGAGCAATACCGCGTTTATGTCTTTAGCGGATAGGTTGGGCTCCCCCTCAAAAGGCCACACTATCCCGATGTCGGGGTCGTCGAAACGCAGGCTGAATTCCGTGGGCGGGTTATAGAAATCGGTGCATTTGTAGGCGAACAAGGCGGTTTCGCTGAGCACGCAGAAACCGTGGGCGAAACCTTCCGGCACATACATTTGTAGATGGT
Organism: uncultured Gammaproteobacteria bacterium; assembly: GCA_963753955.1. Taxonomy (GTDB): domain Bacteria; phylum Pseudomonadota; class Gammaproteobacteria; order Methylococcales; family Methylococcaceae; genus Methylumidiphilus. The sequence continues at coordinate 53,728 of CAVWEM010000018.1, read as the reverse complement.
TCTCCGCCGACAATACCGTGCCGAACCATTGCCCAAAATTTGGCGAGCCCTTGCGGATGTCCACGGCCACGTCGAATACTTGGCCTTGCAGGGCTTGCACGAGCTTGCCTTGGGGCCTGGGGTTTTGGAAATGCAGGCCGCGCAGGATGCCTTTTTTGGAAAGCGACAAGTTGTCTTGGACGAAATCCACGTCAAATCCGTTTTCGGCATATTTGCGCCGATTCCAGCTTTCTTTGAAATAGCCCCGATGGTCGCCGAACACATCGGGTTGGATCAGCAAAACACCGGGCAATGAAGATTCTTCGATTTTCATGGATGCCTTCCCAATTGCGGCAGCCGGAGAAGATATTCGCCGTATTGGCTTTTCTTGAGCGGCGCGGCCAGTTTCTCCAGTTGGGCGGTGTCGATCCAGCCTTGGCTCCAGGCGATTTCCTCGGGGCAGGCTATCTTGAGCCCCTGCCGTTCCTCAATGGTCTGGATGAAGTTGGACGCTTGCATCAGCGAGTCATGGGTGCCGGTGTCCAGCCAGGCGATGCCACGGCCTAGCTTTTCCACATGCAATTGGCCTAGCCCCAGGTAAAGACTGTTGATATCGGTGATTTCCAGTTCGCCACGGGGAGATGGCTTGAGGTTTTTTGCCATCCCGACCACTTGGTTGTCGTAGAAATACAAGCCGGTGACGGCATAGTTGGATTTGGGTTTTTGCGGTTTTTCGACCAATCCCGTGACTTCGCCGCTGTCGTTGAATTCGGCGACGCCATAACGTTCAGGGTCGCTGACCCAGTAACCGAACACGGTGGCGCCTTGATCTTGCAGGGCGGCGTTGCGCAGATAATTCTGGAAACCATGGCCATAGAAAATGTTGTCGCCTAGGATCAGGCAACTGCGGTCATCACCGATGAAGGACTCGCCGATGATGAAATGCCTGGGCCAGCCCGTCGGGGCTGGGTTGCACGGCGTATTCTATGGACATCCCCCAGGAAGCGCCGTCGCCCAGCAGATGGCGGAACAAGGGTTCGTCTTGGGGCGTGGTGATGATCAAGACTTCACGTATGCCGGCCAACATCAACACCGACAAGGGATAGTAGATCATCGGTTTGTCGAAGATCGGCAGTAGTTGTTTGCTGACCACGTAAGTCAAGGGATGCAGCCGAGTGCCCGATCCACCGGCCAGGATAATGCCTTTGATTTTTGAGTTCATGATTTATCCGTTAGTGATGATATGGGAATGCCAGATGGCATTCACTCGCCTTCAATTTCGTCCAATCCCAAGTCTTTCGCCTCGTGTAGCTGCCGTCCATGACCCGCTCTGTCCATGTTGATTGGTTAAATACCATGCACGGTCTTGCGCAACCCGGTTTCAAAGGTTTCGGCAGGCGACCAGCCCAGCTCCTGCCCGATCTTTGTGGCGTCGATGGCATAGCGCAAGTCATGGCCGGGACGGTCGGCGACATAAGTGATCAAATTCGGTGGGGACGATGGGGAGATCCGGGCAGCAGCTCGTCAAGCAGACCGCAGAGGGTATGGACCACTTCCAAGTTGGTTTTTTCGTTGTTGCCCCCGACATTATAGACCTCTCCGGGAATGCCCAGGGTCAAGACGGTTTCGATGGCGCGGCAGTGGTCTTCCACGTACAGCCAGTCGCGGATGTTGCTGCCTTTGCCGTAGACCGGCAGGGGCTTGCCGTTGACGGCGTTGTGGATCATCAAGGGGATGAGTTTTTCCGGAAACTGGTAGGGGCCGTAATTGTTGGAGCAGTTGGTGGTCAACACCGGCAGCCCGTAGGTGTGGAAGTAAGCCCGCACCAGATGGTCGGAACCGGCCTTGGACGCGGAGTAAGGCGAGTTTGGCTGGTAGCGGGTGGTTTCTGTGAACTTGCCGGTCTCACCCAGGCTGCCGTAGACCTCGTCGGTGGAGACATGCAGGAAGCGGAAAGTTTCGGCCCGCTCCTTGGGCAGGGAGCGCCAGTAGTTGCCGCGACGCCTCCAGCAGATGGAAGGTACCCAGTACGTTGGTCTGGATGAAAGTCTCCGGGGAGTCGATGGAGCGGTCCACGTGGCTTTCGGCGGCAAAATTGACGATGGCGTCCGGCTCGTAACGGTTCAACAGATAATCCAGCAGGGTACGGTCACCGATGTCGCCCAGCACGAAGACATGCCCAGGATGGTCCTTGATGCTTTCGAAGGTGTCGAGGTTGCCGGCGTAGGTGAGGGCGTCCAGATTGACGATTTGGGTATCGTCCCTTTGCATCTGCCTGAGCACGAAGTTGCCACCTATGAACCCGGCACCGCCGGTCACCAACCAAGTTTGAGTCGTCATTTTTATTTTCCGCCTTTTTTTTGCATCATGCCTTTTGAGGGATTGTAACCGATGACCGCGGCGGCTAAGGAAAAGAACCAGCGCGGCTAATGTGTAGCTGCAAGCGTAAGGATTGAATTGCCCGTATAACGCAAAGCGGAGCAGTTCCACCGCTTGGGAGAAAGGGTTGAATTCCGCCAGTCCTGCCAGCAGTTGGCTGGATTCCTGAATTTTCCACAGCGGATAAAGTGCGGTGGACATGAAAAACATCGGAAAGATGACGAAGTTCATCACCCCGGCGAAATTCTCCAATTGCTCGATGAAGGAAGACAGCAGCAGGCCCAAGGCACCCAGCATCAAACCGGCCAGCACCAGCGCCGGCAGCAGGGCGAAATAGCCTGCGGACGGGGCTCGCACACCGTAAAACCAGGCCACATGCCTAAGAATGCGTAGGCTTGCAGCACGGAGACGAACGTCCCTGCCAGCAACTTGGCGACCAGCAGAAACCAACGCGGCAGGGGGCTGACCAGCAACGTCCGCATATTGCCCATCTCGCGGTCGTAGACCATCGACAGCGAACTTTGCATGCCGTTGAAAAGCTGGATCATGCCGACCAGGCCGGGGGTGATGTAGTCCTCGTAGAGGATGTAGGTTTCGTAAGGCGGCGCGGGCGACAGCCCGAGGGTGGATCTCATGCCGGCGGCGAAGATGAACAGCCAGACCAAAGGCCGCACCAGGGCGGAGACGAAGCGCTCGCGCTGATGCACAAAACGCATCAGCTCGCGGGTGACGATGCCGCGTAGGGCGCGCAGGTAGTGCATGAGGCTCATCTTTCCTCCCGTGTCAGTTGTTGGAAAGCGCTCGCTGACACTGGGCTTGCCGGTGCTTGCCAACAATTCCGCCAGCCCGCCTTGGAAGCGGATTTTACCTTTATGCAGGACGATGAGGCGGTCGGTGTCGTGGATCTCGTCAACCAGATGCGTGGCCCAAAGCACGGCGATATTCTGTTCGGCGCTGAGTTGGTGGACATAATCGACGATAGCTTTGCGGCTGGGCATGTCGAGTCCTACTGTGGGTTCGTCCAATAGTAATAAATCCGGCTTGGGCAGCAAGGCGCGGGCGATTTCCACCCTGCGTCGGTGTCCGCCGTTGAGTTGGCGGGCTTTTTCGTGACGGCGCTTGAACATGGCTTGCCGCTCCAATTCTTCTTGGATTCTTACCTTAGCCAGTTTCCGGGGCAGGCCGTGGAGGTCGGCGTGATAGAGCAGATTACTTTCGACGCTTAAGTCCAAATCCAGCGTGGATTGTTGGAACACCACACCAAGTCGGGCCAAGGCTTTAGTCGATTGGCGCTTGAGATTGAAGCCGGCGATTTCGATGCCACCCTCGCGGGTGTCATAGAGCCGGGTTATCAATGAAAACAGGCTGGTTTTCCCAGCGCCATTGGGGCCGAGCAGGATTGTGCATTCGCCACAGGAAACGCTGAAGCTCACTTGATCCAGGGCGGGTTTTTCGCCGTAGGACAAGGACACATTATCGACGACAAAGGGCAGGCGTGGAAGTGCGTATTCATGGCTTGACGGCGAGTCCCCCACGGATAATGGCCGACGGCCACGGATTTGATTGACTTTGCGTTTTTCCAGGTCGATGATGGAAATGTCGTTGCTGACACCGTTGGTGGTATAAAGCCGCTTTTCATCCGGGGAGAACTCCAGGTTCCATACCCTCTGGCCGACCAGATAATACTCGACCACTTCCAGTTTTTGCGCATCGACCATCGCCACGCGGTTGGACGGCCCCAAGGCCACATAGGCGTAATGGCGGTTCTTCTCGATGCGGATGCCCACCGGCTGGATTTTTTCCTGGGTGACGCCGGGTACCGCAAAGCTATTTTCTTCACCAATTGTTTGGTTCCAGCGTCGAATACCGAAACATTGCCGCGATTTCCGAACTCACCCAAAGCTGTTTGCTGTCGGCGGTGAATCGGGCCGAGCGGGGGCGTGGATCCACCAGGGTGTTGTCGATGATTTCCAGTTTCGAACCGGTCTATCCAATGCGCCATATTGGTGGTTTCGCTGGTGCTGACGACCCATTGCCCGTCAGGGCTGACGGCGATGCCCTCGGGTTCGACGCCGACCGGAATTTGTTTGACAGCTTTGCGCTTGGCGATGTCGATGACGGTGACGAGGTTGTCGTCCTCGTTGGAGGCATAGAGAAATTCGCCGTTTGGATCCATCGCAAAGGTTTCGGGGTCTTTGTCCGAGGGCAGCTTGCCGACGGTTTTCAGGCTGGCGGCATCGACGATCAGGATTGTGTTGTCATCGCTGGCGGCGACGTAAAGCTGCTTTTGATCCTTGCTCAATACGATGCCGCGTGGACGTTTGCCGATTTTGACAGTTTTGGTGAGTTTGCCGGTGTTCCCGTCCACCACGGCCAAGGCGTTGTCCTTTTCCAGGGTGATGTAGAGGGTGTCGGCTTGGGCGGAATGAATAAGACTGCCAGTCAGCCACAGGGCGAGCCCAAAAAGTTTTTTCTTCATGCCTGCTCTAGCGTTAAAAAATTATGATTCAACCAATTTCTTCAGTTTAGCGAAGAAATTATGTACATCCTCGTGGATGTCATCGGCGCACATGCTGGCTGCGACGTTCTCCCGGATGAGTTCGACGGGGGGATTGCTGGATCGTAAGCTCTGGAACAGCGAATCATCGTTTTCAAACAAAATACGCTTTCCATCAACTACTTGGAATATATTAGCGCTCACGGATTGCCATGTTTTTCTAGGGGGCAACGTTAAATTCTGATCAGCAAAGAACTGGTCAATATATTCAAATAGAGGTTGGGTAAAAAGATCGTCAAACCCAAGTTGGCGGAGAAGCGCTTTTCGCCAAACGTCGGGAACCAGCAAATAATTTTCGATGTTTTTGCGCTTCCATTCGTACAAGTTTGGATTGTCGTCTGTCGGATGAAAAGCGTTTTCTTCGTTGTCGAAATCAAACAGCATGAGGCGTTTGGCTTCCGATACAATCTGCTTCAACGCAGTGAAGTGGGTGTCCGCCGCTTCTTTCATGGTTTTCTTACTGCCACCACTCATGACTTTAATGCACAGTCTGGAAAAAATATCTTCCATCCCGCAGATACTTGCCCAAGCGCGTAATATCCGCTCGTCGCTCTCGCCTTCCACATAAAGGATGTAAGGCGAGGCCATCATTCCCGTAATTTCAATATTGGACACATCAGCCATGGCCCGAATGGTTTCCGGTTTTGATTGAATTCTTCGGGGTTCGGGTGACAGGAGGGATAATATCTGACTTGCGTTCACACCATTGATGAACTCTTCGGCATGGGTGGCGATCAAAAATTGGATGTTTCTTTCGGCGGCCTTTTGCTTAAAGTAATCGAGTATCTCGCGTTGAAGATTGACATGTAGATGCGCGTCGGGTTCATCCAATAAAATCGTGGTCGGCTGGTATCCATAAAGAAAAGCGAGTAGGGTCAGGGCTTGGTGGAAGCCGCTGCCTCCGGCGATAATATCAAAGGTCTTATTGCGCTGCTCATACTCAACCGTTATCCGTACATCAACACCCTGTTCATATTTGGGTTCTTGCAAGTTTACAGAAAACCAGCGCTCGATGACCGTTTTGATTTCTATCCAATCTTGCGATGCTTGATAATCTTTCGGAATGCGCCCGTTCTCGTCGCGTGTTGGCGGCGGGCAGACCCGCAACAGCAGATTGCGCAACACGCTGCCAGGCTGGGCTTTGCCCACCTGTTGGCGCACTGGCGCGTCGTCGCGGCGCTCTTCCGTTGGTTCAAGCCCAGAAAAAGGGGGAACATAGACAACGACAGGCAATACTTTCTTGTCTTCAAATTGTCGGAAGGCATTCCAACCATCGGTCGGGATGGCATAAATAGCTTGGGGGGAGTGGTAGCGCAGCTGTACCCCGAAGCTAAACGATTCTTCATCGTTGCCTCTCCATATGACGGTGATTTCGATCAATATATACTGTTGTTTCTTCTTGCCTTCTACCAGTGGATATTGCCGGTCAGTGCGGTCTTTCCACAGTAGGTTGAACTCCGGCAAAGGCAATGCGGTGAAATTCGGCAGGATGACTTGGATGCCCTTGGAACCAGCGCGTTTGCTGCGATGAAACTCATCGACGCAGAACTGCCAAATTGCCAAAGCTTGCAGGACTGTGCTTTTGCCGCTGTTGTTTCGGCCCACCAGCAAGTCGAACTGCCCAAATTCATAGGTTTGTTCACCTATGGCCTTAAAGTTTCGCAAGATGAGTTTGGTGATCATAGCCTTTGACCGTCGTTGACTCGCGTGGCAGGGAGTGTTCGCTTTAAGGTTTTGCCAATTGGCATTGGCTTTCCGGCTGGTCAAATCCCAAAGTATCCAGTTCATTCTTCTGGTGCAAAAACCCTTCGACTGGCGCCACCGCCACCAGCGAGCGTTCCGTCGCCAGCAACACCGGTTGGCGCAATTGGCCGTCCCAGGGGCGGAAGGAAAGCGGGACGCCTTTGAAGCCGGCCAAGGCGAATTCGCCGCCGAGCATGAACGCCTTGATCTTGTCGAAATCGGTGGACTTGGCCCGTGAGGCGGATTCGCCGATGGCGCGCACGGCCAGCCAGGCGGCGTAGTCATTTTCAGTCATCCAACGCTTGGCCTGGCCGCGGAAACGGTTTTGCAATTGCAAGGCTCCCCATTGCTCGTGGGTGAAATGCCAGGCCGATGGCACCAAGCCTTGGGTGCCGGCGACGGGGCGCGGCTGCCAAGTGCGGTAGGCGAGCAAATCCCCGAAGGCACCGGCCTCGTCGGCGACCACCAGCACATCGTAGTCCACGCCTTGGGAAAACACCGGGATTTCCGACTCCGGCGTCCGCCGGTTGTCAAAGCTGTGCTGCCAGGGTTTTTCGGCGACGATTTTCACGCCGAAGCGCTGGGCGGCGCGTTTGACGGCGGCAGCATAGAGTTGATCCGGCTCTTCCGGGCCGACCACCAGTAAGGCTTTCTGCCAGCGCTTCTTGCTTAGGAATTGCATTAGCGCGTCCGCCCGCATGGCGCGGTTGGGCAACAGATGGAGCAGGTTGGCGGCGCAATCCGCCCCGCGCAGCCGGTCGTCGTCGCTGCCTACATTGTAAATCAAGACTTTGTTGGCCTCGGGTAGCCTTGCCAAGTTGGCGAGGGTTGCTGCTGGCAGGTCGGCAAGGATGTGCAGGTGTCCTTCCGCCAGCAACTGTTTGAATGCGGCGACCGCGTCGGCGTCTGCGGGCAGGCGGGTTTCCTTGAGTCCGTAACTCTGGTGGGTGAAAAGGCCCGTGGTGTTGTTGTCGGCAATGCCCAGCAACGCCCCTTGCAGGCCCCTGTCGGCGGGGCGGGCCAGAAAAAAAGGCAACTCGGGCAGATTGGCCTTATCCTGGGACAGGTAGGCGATGGACACAGTGTCGGCGGGGGCTTGTGCCGGTTTGGAGGTTTCCGCATTGCTTGGTTTCCCTGGTTGCGCCGTCTTTTTCGAGGTGGCCGACACGCTGGCCGCGTGGCCCAGGCAGAGGAGGCCGATCAGGAATGTCTTAAGGACGGGGTTCATGGCGTCAAGCTTGGGGCGGGTTCGGACATTGGGTTGAAGCCGCCTCGCGAGGCGGCGCTCATACATAAAGCATACTCGATCATGCATCCTTAAGGGGAGTCCCCCTCGCTTTCTTTAGCAGTCCAGTCCGGGACAATGATCCGATCTGCACGGCCCCACAGGCGTTTGGCTTCAGCATCGAACGCAGCCATTGGGTCTTTCACAAGGGGGGCTTGTCCAAAAGGCGGGATAAGGAAACGCATTGTTTATCAAAAATAACCTAGCAAAACACTCAGGATAAGCTTTGTTCCAACTCTAGCCAATTGATTAAAAAGGCAAAAAATTCAGCCAGGCACGGGATACGGAAATTTTTGGCGGAAAAGCTGGACAGCGTTATTTTTTTCTTTAGACTTTGCGCCAGTTTCAGGGATGAAGCTCGATTGTAGAGTCGTCAAAGAGGAGGAGAGTTCGCGTGGGCGAATATAACAACAACTAACTACGCGTTTTGCGTCGGTGGTTATGCCGTCCGGCTCAATGACTTAAAATAATAAAAACAACTGCCCGCCTTCGAGCGGGCATTTTTATGTCCAAAACGCGGGCAAAAAAAGGCGACCACTAGGGGCCGCCAAAGAGGAGGAGATCGGGGGGGGATGGACGCGAGACAATGGGAAATCGGTCGTTTTGCCTCAATATGGAACCCAGTATACTGAAATAACCCATTGCTTATAATAAGGTGTTTTTATGGAATGCATAGGGAGGGCTTATCCGCTAGGGGGGAGCCGCTCGTGGCGGGCGATTCCTGCCCGGATATTTACGGCTCGGCGGCTTGCTATGTTAGGATTATTAATTTGGCAAGGGGTAAAATGATGTCGAACTATGGGAAGATTCTACTGGCGACTGATTTTTCCGAATTCAGCGGCCAAACGGCGGATCGGGCGTTGGAGGTGGCGGGCAGCTTCGGGGGGGAATTGAGCCTGCTCCATGTGGTGGAGCCTGCACCGATCAGCGATCCCGTCTATGGGGTCATCATGCCTTTCGAGTTCGATCTGACCGGACAAATGGTGGAGGCAGCCCGGATTCGGTTGGAGAAGGTGGCGGAGAAATTAGGAGTACCTAAGGATCGGCAATGGGTTGAAGTCGGCAGCCCCAAAGCGGAAATCGTCCGGGTAGCCAAGGAGCAAAATATTGACCTGATCGTCATAGGCACCCATGGTCGGCAAGGTCTCAGGGTGTTGCTGGGATCGACGGCATCCAGCGTGGTCAACCATGCCGGTTGCGACGTGCTGACGGTTAGATTGACGGATGCTTGATTTGCAACAGTTCCAGTAGCCGCCGTAAGGCGATCCGCCCGGAGGGAAAGGCCAGCCTTTGCGGATCGAGATCGACGGGGTCGGTCAATTCATACCCGGCGACATCGTCCCCGGCCTTGATAGCGGAGATGTCGTCCACCTCGCAGACGAAAATCAGATCTGTCGTTTTGTAAACTATGCCGTCGTAAAGGTAGTCGTTCGGCGCGGAGGCCAGGTAGACGGGATTGGAAATGTCGAGGTTGAGTTCCTCCATGACTTCCCTGCGCAACGCCTCTTCCGCTGTCTCGTCGAATTCGATGAAGCCGCCGGGCAGATCCAGCATGCCTTTGCGCGGTGCCTTCGCCCGCACCCCCAAGACCAGCTTTCCCTGATGGAGCAACAATGCCCCAGCCGCCGAGGCGCAGTTGAAGAAGAACTTGAAGCCGCAGGCCGTGCAACGGATTGCACGTTCCCCTAGCCTTGACAATGAGACCGCACCGCAGCGCGGGCAATGGGAAAAATCGGCGAAGGGTGTGTCCTGCGGGAAGCCAGAAGGATGAGTCATAGTGTTCCGCCGATGATCGGTTGTTCTGGGTAAGGGGATGCCCGCCTTTGGCGGGCAATGTCGAGTTGGCTTGGATAATCATATACATGAAAATAGCGATCCTTTCACGTAACGAGCAGCTTTATTCTACGCGCAGACTGGTGGAGGCTAGCGTGTCGAGGGGGCATGAGGCCCAGGTGGTCGATGCCTTGCATTGTTTCATGGACATCACCTCAACACGTCCGGCGATCTTCCATAGCGATGAAAAGCTGGAAGGTTTCGACGCGGTGATCCCGCGCATAGGCGCGACCATCACTTTTTATGGGTTGGCGGTGTTGCGGCAATTCGAGATGATGGGCGTCTATCCGCTGAACGAGTCGGTGGCGATAGGACGGTCACGCGACAAGCTGCGCTCCCAGCAGTTGCTGTCCCGCGCAGGTTTGGGTTTGCCGGTGACCGGCTTCGCGCACACACCCGACGATATCAAGACGCTGATCCGCATGGTGGGCGGGCCGCCACTCATCATCAAGCTGCTGGAAGGTACCCAGGGCAAGGGTGTGGTCTTGGCGGAGACGCAACAGGCGGCGGAAAGCGTGATCGATGCTTTCCGCAAGCTGGACGCCAATTTCCTGGTGCAGGAATATGTGCGGGAGGCCGGCGGGAGTGACATCCGTTGCTTCGTGATTGGCGGGCAGGTGGTTGCGGCGATGAAGCGCATCGCCAAGGAAGGCGAATTCCGCTCCAACCTCCATCGCGGCGGTCGGGCCGAGCCGGTGGAATTGAGCGAGGCGGAGCGGCGGACTGCTGTGCAGGCCGCCGAAACCATGGGGCTGAATGTCGCCGGCGTGGACATCGTGCGCGGTGCGGCGGGCCCTCTGGTGCTGGAGGTCAACTCCTCGCCCGGCCTGTGCGGCATCGAACAGGTCACCGGCAAGGATATTGCCGGACTGATCGTCGGATTCATCGAGGGCCACGCCAAACCTGACGGCACGGGAACCAAGGGTACCGGGTAGCGGTAAGCTCCGATGCGGGGCGGGCTAACTTTTCCAGTGGACAGGCGCCATCAAGGCGATGGCGGCTAAAGCATCGAGTGTTTTTTGCTGTGAAATGGAATGGGTCTTTTCCCCAGCCTAGCGTAAGCAGGAAATATCTGTTCTAATGAACAGTGTCTGTTCAACCCGGCACTCCGGGGAAACAATAAAAATAATGGAGAATGATGATGTCGAAAGGGCAAAACTTGCAAGATCCTTTCTTAAATGCATTAAGAAAAGAACATGTGGCCGTGTCAATTTATCTGGTCAACGGCATCAAATTACAAGGCAAGATCGATTCTTTCGATCAGTATGTCATCATGCTGAAAAATACTGTCAGCCAGATGGTGTATAAGCATGCCATTTCCACTATTGTGCCTGCGCGGCAGGTGCGTGTGCCCAGCATGTCCGAATTTCCTGAGGACGAGGAATAGCCGGACGATTCTTTGTGCAATTCAAAGCACCGCCTAAGGCTTGCCTCCGGGTGAGGAGAGACGGCATTGTTTGACCGGCCTGATTCGGGCGAGCGCGCCATCCTCGTCCATGTGCAGACAGGGCGCGATGTTGAAGATCTGTCGGAGCTTCGCGAACTGGCGATATCCGCAGGCACCCAGCCCGTGGCCGTGGTGACGGGTAAGCGGCAAACCCCTGATCCCCGCTATTATATCGGCACAGGTAAGCTGGAGGAGCTTTCCCAGGCTGTCGCCTCCAACCAAGCCGAGCTTGTCCTGTTCAACAATATGTTGTCGCCTAGCCAGGAGCGCAACCTGGAAAAGGCGCTTTCTGTGCGCGTGGTCGACCGCACCGGGTTGATTCTCGACATTTTCGGCCAGCGTGCCCGGACTTTTGAAGGCAAACTGCAAGTGGAGTTGGCCCAACTGCGCCATATGGCGACCCGGTTGGTGCGGGGCTGGACCCACTTGGAGCGCCAAAAAGGCGGCATAGGCCTGCGCGGCGGCCCTGGGGAGACCCAGCTCGAAACCGACAAGCGTCTGTTGGAGAAGCGCATACGGGAGATCCAGAAGCGGCTGGAAAAGGTCGAGCAACAGCGCGAACAGGGGCGCAACGCCAGAAAGCGGGCAGACGTGCCGGTGGTCGGCCTAGTGGGCTATACCAATGCCGGCAAGTCGACGCTATTCAACGCCCTCACCCGTGCGGATGTGTACGCGGCCGACCAATTGTTCGCGACCCTCGATCCCACCCTAAGGCGCTACCAGGTCGCCGGCCACCTTGCTGTGGTGTTGGCTGACACCGTGGGCTTTATCCGCCACCTGCCCCATGAATTGGTGGCGGCGTTCCGCTCCACGTTGAGCGAGGCCAGCGACGCCGACCTGCTGCTGCATGTGATAGATGCCAGTGACGAGCGCCTTGCCGACACTGTCGCCCACGTGGAGGAGGTGCTGGTCGAAATCGGCGCAGACCGGCTACCGAGGATTCAAATTTACAACAAATTGGATTTGCTGGAGGGTGCGCAACCTAGGATAGAGCGTGACGGGCAAGGCCAGGTAGACCGGGTCTGGCTGTCGGCCGCGACCGGGCAAGGATTGGACTTGCTTGCCCAGGCGATCCTTGAGCGCCTGGGCGGTGCGACACAAAGGCATGTCCTGCGCTTGGCCTCCACCCAGGCCGCTTGCGCGCCCGCCTTTTTAAAATCGCGAAGGTGTTGAGTGACGAAACCGACGAGACCGGCGGCTGGACGATGGAGATCGAAATCCCGGCCAAGGACGCGAACTTATTGCGCGATTACGGGTGGGGCCGGATAGGGAGGATGGCTTGGAGGAAGCCCTCCCACCCGTGTGAAGACTGGCGCGGATAATTTCCATCCCGGCGGCTGTCATTGTCTTGGTTTCGTCGGAAACTATCATCGTGTTTGAACTACAACAGGAGTCATCCAATGTCCTGGAATGAACCGGGCGGTAACAAAAAAGATCCTTGGAGCGGGCGGGATCAGCAGGAGACTCCTCCTGATCTGGAAGAAGTCATGCGCTCCTTGCAAGAAAAACTGGGCGGTTTGTTTGGTGGCGGCGTTCAGGCGTCGGAAAAAGCGGAAATCCAAAAAAAACGTGAGTTTTATTGCTGCCATTCCGCTTGGCCATCTGGGCGGCTGACTGGCATCTATATCGTCGATGAAGGCAACCGTGGTGTGGTGACACGTTTTGGCAAATATGTCGAAACGACCCAGCCGGGACCGCATTGGCGTCTGCCCGCGCCCATCGAAAGCCACGCTATTGTCAATGTCGAGCAGCAACGCTTCATTGAAGTGGGTTACCGTTCACAATATTCGCCAGCAAACCCAGCAATCCGTTGCCAAGGAAGCCTTGATGCTGACCCAAGACGAAAACATCATCAATCTGAGTTTGTCCGTCCAATATCGAATCAAGGACGCAAAAACTATTCTTTAAATTGCGCAACGATCCCGTGCCTTACCCTGGAGAAGGTCACCGAAAGCGCGGAACGCGGTGTCATTGGCAAAAACACCATGGACTTTGTGCTGACCGAAGGGACGCAGCCGTTTTCGCCGACGGAGTGAAAGACGAAATTCAGAAAATTCTGGATCAGTATGATGCGGGCATTCACGTCATGGCCCGTCAGTGTCAAGGATGCCCAAGCCTCCGGAAGAGGTGCAAATGCGTTTGACGATGCAATCAAGGCCCGTGAGGACGAGCAGCGGCTGAAAAACGAGGCCGAAGCCTATGCCAACGATGTCATGCCCAAGGCACGGGGCGCAGCGACGCGGCTGGAGCAGGAAGCCGAGGTTACAAACTCAATTTGATCGCCAAGGCCGAAGGCGAGGCGGCCGTTTCGAACAACTGCTGGCGGAATATCAGAAAGCCCCGGAAGTCACCCGCGAAAGGCTTTATCTCGACACGATGGAAGCCATGTTCGAAAAACCAATACTCGTCTTGTTGGATGTGAAAGGCGGCAACAATATGATTTATCTGCCCATTGATGAAATTACAACGGCCTGCCGCCGTGGCGGAGCCGCCAAAGACAACGACAATCCACAAGCCTTCCAGGATTCGCCCGGACGGTGTGGTCAAGAGTGTCCGGGGCGGCGTGGAGCGCGGACGCGAGGGGAGGGCGCAATGATGAGACGAAATTTGCTTATTTAGTCGTGGCCTTGGTCGGGGTCTTATTCGGCATCGTCGGTTTACACTGTCGGCGAAGTCGCAAAATGCCATCAAATTCCGCTTGGGGAAGATCCTTGATACCGATTTCGCGCCGGGCCTACACTTTCAGATTCCATTGATCAACGATGTCAAGAATTTCGATGCCAAGCTTGCTGACGCTGGATTCGAAGCCCTCGCTGTTCATGACGTCTGAAAAGAAGAATGTCATCGTTGATTACTTCGTCAAATGGAAAATCAAGGATGTGGAGAAATTCTACACCTCTGTTTCACGGCGACGTGACGCAGGCCAATGTACGGCTGGATCAAATCGTCCAGTCAGCGATGAACAGACGAATTCAGCAAGCGGACCATCAGCAGGTGGTTTCCTCGGATCGTGACCAGATCCGCGATATTTTGATCGCCGCCGCCAATCCGCAGTGGAGGAAGGCGACAAGGGCGGGGGCAAGGGTATAGGCATCGAGATTGTCGATATCCGCATCATACGGGTCGAGCTTGCCCAAGCGAAGTCAGCAATTCGGTTTTCGCCGCATGGAATCCGAACGCGCCGGCGTGGCCCGGAACTTCCGCGCCCGGGGTGCGGAAATGGCCGAGGGAATCCGGGCCGATGCCGACCGTCAGCGCGAAGTGATTTTGGGAAATGCTTATCGCGATGCCGAAATCAAACGCGGGGAAGGCGATGCGACCGCCGCCGAAATCTATGCCCAAGCCTATGGAAAAGATAAAGTCTTCTTCTCTTTTTATCGAAGCCTGACCGCCTACAAGCAGGCGTTCAAGAACGAAGGCGACACCATCGTGCTTGGAGCCGAATTCGGAGTTTTTCCAGTATTTCAAGAAATCGATCGAAGTAAAACCTGATGTTGACGGAAGACCGCTGGTTGCTTCCTGAGGGAATAGAGGAGGTTTTGCCCGCAGAGGCAAGCCGTTTGGAGGTTTTGCGCAGACAAGTGCTGGATCTTTTTGAATCTTGGGGTTACCGCCAAGTCATGACTCCGATGATCGAATATATCGAATCATTGTTGGTAGGCACGGGCCATGACCTGGACTTGCAAACCTTCAAGCTCATTGATCAAATCTCCGGGCGGTTGATGGGCGTGCGCGCAGATATGACCCCCCAAGTTGCTCGGATTGATGCGCGCAACGGCATCCTGTCGATATTCCTGCCCGGTTGTGTTATCTCGGCACGGTGCTGCATACCCAGGCCGACCACCTGGAAAAAACCCGCAGCCCTTTACAGGTAGGGGCGGAGTTGTATGGCCATGCCGGCTGTGCCAGTGACCTGGAAGTGATCCGCCTGATGCTGGAGATGCTGTCCGCCGCTCGGCCTGGAAAACATCCATCTTGATCTGGGCCATGTGGGCATTTATCGTGGTTGGTGGGCCAGGCGGGATTGGATGCCAGACAAGAAGCCGAACTGTTCGACATCCTGCAACGGAAGTCAGCCCCCGATTTGCGTGATTTCTTTGCGGCCAACCCGGTGGAACCGTATTCGGCGCAGATGTTCTCCGGCTTGGTCGAACTGCACGGCGACGCCAGCGTCATCGGCGATGCCTACCACGAGGCTGGCCGGCGCGGACGAAGGGGTGCGGCGGGCCTTGGCCGAACTGGAAACCCTAGCCCGCAAGTCCTTGTCCGGCAGCTTCCCGCACTTGCCTGTCCATTTCGATTTGGCCGAATTGCGCGGATACCATTACCACCGTGGCGTTGTATTCGCCGCGCTGTTGGAAGGCTACGGGCGGGAACTCGCCCGTGGCGGTCGGTATGATGGCATTGGCAAGTCTTTTGGCCGCGCTCAGTCCCGCCACCGGTTTCAGCGCCGATTTGAAAGTCCTGGCGAGGCTTGCCGGGAAAAAGATGATTGTATTCCCCAACGGACGGTTTTCGCCCCCGTGGGGACGATGAGACGCCTGGTGCGCGAGGTCGCATCCATGCGTGCCGAGGGCTGGTGCGTGATCCGCCGAACTTGCCGGGCAGACCGGCGGTGCTGCCGACATGGGCTGCCGGTATGAATTGCTGAAGCAGCCGGTGGATGGGAACTTTTCCCGGTGGCGCATTAATTCCATTTCTACATCAGTCATTAAATCGTGTAGGGGCGAATTCATTCGCCTGCGGGCGGCTAAAGCCGCCCCTACATTTGACTTTTGAATTAGAAATTGGCATGAAATTGGTCAAGAAAAACAATAACTGCTGATTTGGAATTGTCAAAATGGGTAAAAATATAGTAGTCATCGGCACCCAATGGGGAGATGAAGGCAAGGGCAAACTGGTCGATCTGCTCACCGAACAAGCCGATGCCGTGTCCGCTTTCAGGGCGGACACAATGCCGGCCACACCCTGGTCATTGACGGCAAGAAAACCGTCTTGCACCTGATCCCCTCAGGCATCCTGCATGAAGGCGTGCGTTGCGCCATCGGCAACGGCGTGGTGCTATCGCCGCAAGCGTTGCTGGAAGAAATCGACGTGTTGGAAAAGTGCGGGCGTCCCGGTGCGTGAGCGCTTGCTGATCAGCGAAGCCTGCGCCCTGATTTTGCCGGTGCATGTCTCTTTGGATCTTGGCGAGGGAAAAAGCCCGTGGCAGCAAAGCCATCGGCACCACCGGGCGCGGCATCGGCCCGGCTTATGAAGACAAAGTCGCAAGGCGTGGCCTGCGGGCCGGCGATTTGCTGAATCCGGCGGGCTTCGCCGAACGGCTCAAGGAATTGCTCGACTACCATAATTTTGCCTCTGACGCAATACTACCAGGCGGAAGCCGTCGATTACGGACAGACCTTGGCCGAATCTCTGGCCCTAGGCGAGCAAATCGCACCCATGCTAGGGGATGTGTCCGAAGCACTCTACTCCTGCCGCGACACCGGCAAGAATGTCCTGTTTGAAGGTGCGCAAGGGGCGATGCTCGATATCGACCACGGCACCTATCCCTATGTCACTTCGTCCAACACCACCGCCGGCGGGGCCGCTTGCGGGACCGGCGTGGGGCTGTTGGATTTCGATTATGTGCTGGGCATCACTAAAGCCTATTCCACCCGCGTCGGCAATGGGCCTTTCCCCACCGAACTGGTGGACGGGTTGGCAAGCACTTGTCCTGCAAGGGCGCGGAATTTGGCGCCACCACCGGACGGGCGCGGCGTTGCGGCTGGTTTGATGCGGTGTTGATGAGAAAGTCCGCCCGCCTGAACAGTCTTACCGGCATTTGCCTGACCAAGCTGGATGTGTTGGATGGATTGGAGACAATCGGCATTTGCACGGCTTATACGGTGGATGGCAAGCAGATTGACACGATTCCGGTCGGCGCGGAAAAATACGCCCTCTGCCAGCCGGTCATGGAAGAATTGCCGGGCTGGAGCGAATCCACCGTCGGCATTACGGATTACGAAAAACTGCCCGCCAATGCCAAAGCCTATGTCCGGCGTATCGAGGAATTGGTGGGTGTGCCGGTGGACATCCTCTCCACCGGCCCCGATCGCAACGAAACCATCGTCCTGCGCCATCCTTTCGACTGATTGTCATCAAAGCCCCCCTCTCCCTTTATGAGAAGGCGGGGATGCAATGCTGTTGAATTAAGTAGGACTTACGCAGACCCACCATATGTTGTGCATCAATCACATGAAAAGCTCTACGGATTGTGGTTTTAAGCCCGTTTTGCGTAAGTCCTATTAAGGATTTTTCCGTTCGCCCTGAGCTTGTCGAAGCCTGTCCTATGCTTGCCGAAGGGGGTGAATGGAAAAATCCAACGGGTTGAGAATTAAGCCGTTCATGGTTCGACAAGGCTATCCTGAGCGTAGTCGAAGGGCTCACCACGAACGGCTTAATTCAACAGCATTGGGGCGGGGGTGAGGGCGAATGATAAGGATGGCAAATTCACTTTAATCCTTCTGAGAATTGTTCCTTCGGCCCTACGGTGCGCAATTGATGACCAGATCATCGCTGTACTGCCCAATTTCCTTGTCCTTCAGCATGTACACGGCGGTATAGCGGCGCAGTTCAGGCTTGCCGGCCTGGAGCAGCGGGCGGTTGTCCGTGAATGGCGAGACCGTGGCGCGGCCTAGCAAGACCCAGTCGGCATCGCCCTCGCGCTGGCAATAGATGTTGATGCCCTCGCTCTTGTATTTGGTGAAACTCAAAGCCACCTGTCCCCCGGTCAGATCCACACCGGACAGGTCAGGTTTGGCAGTAGAGAGGTTGAAAGTGTCTTCATGGCCTTCGATGCCGAGTTTGGCACCCTGTCCGCCGGAATAACCCGGACGCGCCTTGATCCGCTGCACCGCCGCCCGCACCCCGGCTTCGGCAATTTGGCGGCTGTCGTTTTTGTCGGAGGTGGCTTGCTTGGCGGCGGCAGCCGCATCGCTGGCATGGGCGATCTTGGCATGGAAATCGGCGCTTGCGCCTTGCAGCGTGGTGACATCCTCCGCCGCCAAGCCATAAGAGCCCGGATCAAGCGCCAGTTGGTTAATGAGATGGTCGAGCCAGACCGAAAAATCATGGTCGGCGGTAGGGATAAAATCAGACTTAGGCATGTTGGCTTCCCCTTTGATTGGATTAACATGGGATAGGAATGGCGGTTGCCCGCCTTTGTCTGTGATCGCGGCGGGCCAATCTGCTTTCCACTGGTACCCATCCATAGTGGACTGGCACCCTTTTAGTGCTCAACCATATGGCTGAGACCTGCCGGGGCATGGTTGGAACGTCCAACCATGGGCGATTCGCTGGAGGCCACGCCGGCCGTGGCTTTCAGGCAATGCCAGCGAGCCTTGGACTGGCCCTAGTGGAAACCTCAACCACAACATTCCAGCATCCGCTGGCGTCCATGGGTTCCCTCGCAGGTTTCATGTCCTCCCCCCGACGCGCCATCGTCCGGCCTGCCGGCATCATCATTTGAGCAAAGATAGGGCGTTGGTGCATAAATGCCATGTTCAGCTATCATGGAGTTCAGTAAACCACTGATATACATTGATGTCGAAAGCCACCCCTATCGCAAAAGCGGAACCGGTCAAAAAGGCGCAGTATCGGGTCACGAATTGGCCGGAGTATGACCGTGCGTCGGTGCGGCGGGGCAGCCTGACGGTGTGGTTCGACGACGAGTTCCTGCGCGGACATTGGCGGGCTGCCCACAACGGCAAACGCGGGGCGCCTTTCACTTACTCGGATGCGGCCATTCAGACGCTGCCGACCCTGAAGGCAGTGTTCCACCTGCCCTGCCGGGCGGCGGAAGGGCTGGCCCGCTCGCTGGCCGGGTTGACGGGTCGGGACCCGCCCGTCCCCGACCATGCCCGGATGTCGCGCCGCGCCCGGGGCTTGCGGGCCGAGATCCCGCGCCGTCCACGCACCGGCCCGGTCCATCTGGTGGCCGATTCCACCGGCTTGAAGATTTTCGGCGAGGGCGAGTGGAAAGTGCGCCAGCACGGGGTTGGCAAGCGGCGGACTTGGCGCAAGGTCCATCTGGGCCTTGATGCGGACGTGAAGGACGTGGTCGCCGTGGAGGTCGCCACCGTGGAGCGGACGGATGCCGGGGTCTTCGCGGGTTTGCTCGGACAGGCCGAGGGGGAGATCGGCCAGGTCGACGCCGACGGTGCCTGTGACACCCGCGACGTGTACGACGCGGCGATGGAGCGGGACGCGAAGGCGGCAATCCCGCCGAGAGAAAATGCCGTTCCTTGGGAGGCGGGCCATCCCCGCACCCAGGCCTTGGAGGCCATCGCGGAGAAGGGCTTGGCCGGTTGGAAGCAAGCGGTCAATTATCACCGCCGCAGCATCGCCGAAAATGGCATGTACCGCCTGAAGCAGTTGTTCGGCCCCGGATTGGCCTCCCGCATTTTTGAGGGCCAAGTGACAGAGGTCCATGTGCGCGTCGCCGCGCTCAATGCCATGGCCTACCTCGGCATGCCGGTGTCGGTCCGGGCAGGGCAAGCTTTGTCCTGAGCCTATTGGGCAAGGGATCATGCAAGCTCCAAATTATTTATGCACCAACGTCAGCTTCATCAATAAGGCAAAAGAACCGGGATAAACTCATGCGCAGCCATTATTCCCGCTTTCCCCTGTGCGTAGCGGCTTCGAGGAATGGTCCGGGCCAAAGACATCCTCAACAGCCAATTTCGCGGCGAACCCAACGACTACCCAGCCTGGTCAAGCCGCCGCCTAGACGAGGCCAAAAGCAATTTCCACACCGTCGGCTGCTTCATCATGCTGTGCACTTGGGCCGCTTCCCCTTCCGCCGCCGACTGGTTTGAATGGGAAGGGCTGCGCATCGAGTTGGTGGACACGGACAAGAATTGGGTGGATAATTTTTTGGTTTCCAAGTTGGCAGTATGAATCCATCGGGTCTCCCAAGTCTCAAAGCCTGATTCTGTCTTAACCCTATCAATCTAGTCTTGTTTGTAAATGCTGAGGAAATGTGTATGAAGGCAATTTTAATTCTTGTTAAACCATTGGGTTATGTATTTTGTCTGGTGATTGTTTATTGCCTAATCAAGGCCATCGCATACAACCTATTTTTAATAAATTTTCCTTACCAAGCAGAATACAGGGAAGGCTCCATATTGCTTGCCACGAAACTATTGTCTGCTGGTGGCAACCCATATGCCATAGAGAATAATCCGGAGTACACAAATGTCTATGGCATAGTATATAATCTTGCGGTATATCCTTTCGCCAAATACTTTGGAACCACATTAAAAATTCACAGGAGTGTATCCGCTATATTCATTTTAGCTTCATGTATTGTTGTTTTTGTGGTGATGCGGCGAAAAGGGGTCAAGTTCCTTTTCGCGTCTGCGGGTGCCACACTACTCTATGCCCATCTGTTGTTTTTTGTCACGCCTTTGAGTAGACCGGACGGACTGGGTACGTTTATATTTTTGCTGGGAATAGTTACCCCTTGGGTACTTAACTATTCAGTTAAAAGCCTGTGCGCCAACATCTTTTTAGGTATTTTAGGCTTCTTGACAAAACCTTACTTTGTCTTGTCTATTCCGTTTCTAGGGTTGTACTTGTTTTTATTCAAGTCAAAGAAGCTTGGCGTATTATATGGCCTGTCAGCCGTGGCATCTTTGATTGCTATCGTGGCTACCATCAGTCACGTGTCTTATGTATATCTTAGCAACACTTTTTTTGTCAATCTGATTGGAGCTCAGCGTGACATAGGGCATGCCATACATCAAGCGAAGGAATATTTATATAATAACCTATGGATAACTGCTGCCATGGGTATATTGCTATTGCAGGGTGGATACAAGCTAACCGCAGCGGCAATTCGTTGCAAACGCGACAGAGAATCTCTGCTTTATGGAGTAAGACGCGATTTTCTTGCCTACTTAAGCATACGGACGTTGGACAAGCCCTTGTTGGGTTTTGAGTTCGATCTGTTCACATTTTTTCTGCTAGGGATGGCGCTTATGTTTTTCTTGGTACTCGGTCAGCACACAGGGAACTTTATGGTTTATATCTATCAATTGATTTCACCGTTCGCAATTGTGGCGGGAGCAAGTCTTGTCAGTAACAGCAAGGATTTATCTGTTTTTTTGTGGCATGGGCTGATGGCGTTGAATCTGGTATACATATCCTCTTCCAGTTTTCTTCCCACCCAGCAAAACGCGGTGGAGGGTTGGCAAAGGCTTGATCAACTGATCACCTCGAAGAAAAACATCTTCAACTCCCCCGCCATAGTTTCAACGCTTCTTGACCATCAGCGAGTGATCTATGACTCCGGTCAATCAGAATATTTTTATTTAAATTATGACAATGGTTACAGCAATACGTCTTACCGGGGAGCAATAAAAAGCTTGCTAGTGAATGATGAAGAAAGTCGAAGCATCCGCACCCAAGGGATTCGATACAAGCAAACAGTGGCTGCGGCTGTCAAGCGCAAAGATTACGACCTAATCATACTCACAAAGGAATCGTCGCCGTTCATTCCTGTCGATATTTTAGTGGCAAATTACCAATTTCAGGAGACAATCACATTACCCATGCTCGTTGGACATCAGACATTTTCATTGGACATATGGAAACCGTTTGGATCTACTGAGAAAATGTGATTTTTTAGCCGCCCTGTTACTAACCTTTGGTGCTAGTTTTCCGGTTTAAAAGTTGAACTCAGCGATGGACAAAGGCACGAAGCCATCATCTTGTGCGGGCAATCCGTCCCAAGCGACCAACAGGCTGAAGGCCGCCACCGCCATGGCCAGGTGGGACTGGAAATAGGCCATCACCTTTTGCCGCATCTTCTTGGCGTGGGAGACGACGGTGAGCATGGAGTAGACGGTCTCCACCCCCATCCTGCCGTTCCAGTGCCCGCGCGGGCAGGGCTTCAGGTTGGGCGGGTCGCCCTCCGCCGCGTGGAACCCGGTGTCGGCCAGCATCAGGCAACGGTCCTGGAAAGCCTCCACCAGCGGGTGGAACTAGGTGTCATGGGCGTTCGCGGTCGCCCAAGCCCAGCCGATGACCTGGCCGAGGTGGTTGAGCGCCAGGCACAGCTTGCCGCCGACGATCCAGCGATGGTTGGAGATGCCGGGCTCCGCCCTGCCCTTGGGGTTGCGGCCCCGGCGCACCGGGTGGATCAGCTCGACCCCGTAGCTGTCGATGACGCCGAGCAGGCTCGGCGGGCGAGGAACATCTGCGCCCACCGCCAATGCGTCCTCAGGCGGCGGAAAGGGCGGGTGCGCTCCGGCAGCCGGGGAAACAAGCGGCCGTAGTCCCGGCCCAGCCAGCGGTAGAAGGCCTGCTGGCCGACGCCCTTGACGGCGAACAGCAAGCCGATGGTCACCAGCTCGCTCGGCCAAAGCGCCGCATGGCTGTGGTTCGGGACGTTTTCCATCCGGCCGTCTACCCGACAGAACAGGTCGGTGATAAAGTCTTCGGTGGTCATGGCGGAGGCTCCTAGGTCGATAAGGTTTTGCTAGAGCGTTCATCGACTTAGACCACCACTATTAGACTTGTTCCCGATGCTATATCATTTAAAATCACTAACATAGATAAATTTTTTGCAAAAATTCTGGGGAAAAAGTATTTGCCAGTATTAAAGAATGAGTCTATCTATTTGATTTATATTAAAAGTCATCGGGAACAAGTCTATTGAACTAGCACCAAAGATTATTAAAGCAGGACTTACGCAAAATATATTAACATGGGTATATGAATATTGGCCTTAACGGAGTATAATAGCCGCCTATGAAGACGAGAAAAATACTCCGGCCTGAAGCCGACGCGAAAGGACTATTGTCAATTTATTATTGCGGCTCTTATGAACTACACGCAAACCTACATGGCCGACCATCATATTGGGTTTTCCCATGATGCCATAAACCGTTGCCTCATGGAGGACGGCGTCTCGCCGAATGCGGCCTGGCAGTCCGTCGGGCACCTTGTCCGCCGCAGCGGGAACGCCTGCCTGATATTCGACGACAGCGTACTGGACAAGCGCCATTCTTTCAAGATAGAACGGGTGCGCCGCCAGTATAGCGGCAACGGGCATGGCGTCGTGAAAGGCATCGGCGTCGCCAATTGCGTGTACGCTAACCTGGATACTGGCGAACAGTGGATCATCGATTGGCGGATATACGACCCCGACGGGGACGGCAAGAACAAACTCGACCACGTGCGGGACATGTTCGACGACGCCATCGGAAACAAAAACCTGCCGTTCCGCGCCGTGCTGATGGATTCCTGGTACGCCACCAAGGATTTGATGATGCACATCGACAGGGCCGGAAAGGTGTTTTATTGCCCGCTCAAAGCCAACCGCAAGGCGGACGACAGCCGGGGCAAAACCCCCTACAAGGCCGTTTCCGACCTGGAATGGTTCGGCGACGAAATGCTGCGCGGCAAGCTTGTGAAGATACATGGATTCCCGATGGATTGCAAAGTGAAGCTGTTCCGGGTTGCGGCGACAAACCGCACGGAACACGTCGCCACCAACGGCCTTTCCCAGGATTCCGCCGTCGCCATTAAAGATATGTGCGCCGTCCGCTGGAAAATCGAGCAATACCACCGCGAAGGCAAGCAAATGCTCGGCCTGGAGAAATGCCAATGCCGCAAGGCCCGCGCCCAGAGAAACCACATCGGCTGCGCGATACTCGCCTGGCACTGCCTGGCAAGGCTCGCCAGGAAACTCAAAACAAACATCTACGCCCTGAAAAACAACCTTCTCTCCGATTATATGAAGGAGGGGCTTAAAAACCCGTCAATACCCATGTCCTTCGCCTGACCTGAAGCCGTGAACCGCCAGGGTTCTGCGGTAGCTTCAGGCTCGTGCGTAAGTCCTAAACAATTCAAGCT
Source organism: uncultured Gammaproteobacteria bacterium (assembly GCA_963753955.1). GTDB lineage: Bacteria > Pseudomonadota > Gammaproteobacteria > Methylococcales > Methylococcaceae > Methylumidiphilus. Next base: position 29,602 of record CAVWEM010000018.1, on the reverse strand, counting down.
GACCCATGAAATATCGACGGGTGAAAATCGGGGGCGGCACTTATTTCTTCACCGACATCCTGTTGCCATTGAAGGGGCGCAAGAGCACAGCATATTGCGCCAAATATTTTTACTTGCGACCGCTACAAACTGAACTTTTTAGATCTGCCCCCACCCCAGCCCTCTCCCAGAGGGAGAGGGGCATGGATGTCCAGGTTGTGGCGGTTTTGAGTATAGCTGATCTGGAAAGTTTGTTTTTTAGGCCAGCCTTTGCTGATGCCGCAAGACGAGGTAAGCCAGAGCCTTCGAGTTGCCTGGATTGATATAGGCGTGGGGCTGGCTGGCGGAGAATTCAAACACGTCCCCTGTTGTCAGCCGATGGCGTCGCTCCCCTAGGGCTACGGAAAGGCAACCCTCGCTGACGGCGAGGTTGGCCCTGACGCCTTGCGGATAGGGGGAGACTTTTTCGATGCCCCCTCCGCGCAGGGTGAGTTCGTAGAATTCGGTCTTGTGTCCTTGCCCTTCGGGCATCAAGGATCGCCAGGCGCATTTTCCATCTGCCGATATGCGCAGAGACGTTTCCTCGCTGCTCAAAAAATTGGGTTGCTCGCTGCCCTCATCTTTCAGGAAAATCGTCACCGGCACATCGAATGTGCGTGCTATCTTGCACAGCACCGCCACTGAGGGAATGCTCCGCCCGGTCTCCATCTGGCTCAACATGGATCGGCTGACCCCGGACATCTGGGCCAAGTCGTTCAGGGAAAGCTCCTGTCGTTTGCGCAGTTCGCGCAACACCTTGCCGATGCTTTGGGCGATGGAGTCTTCTTCCCGCGAACTCATTTCCTCCAAGGGATTCACCGTCTCGTAATGACTTTTCAGGGCATGAAGACTCATGGCCTTAAGCCCGCTGGATTCAGCGCATTCGGAGTCCTAGCCGACAAACCCGATAGGCTTGTGGCAGAAGACTGCTGCCTCTGGCCGGGTGGGCGACGCATCCAGGATGAAAAAGCGATGGGGATGGAAAAGGGGGGTGTGCGACTCTCGCATGGCTCTACTCATCGTGGAAAAATCCTCCGCAGGTAGGGCTAATCTATCATGTGTTTTATGCTATTTATGTAACGAATTGAATCATGTTTATGCAATATAAGAATAAAAGGAGGTTTCCGGCCTACTCTGGAGGGGCCGATTTGGCCATGGCTTGTTGGATTTTTTCCTTGTCTAGGGCAGGGGCGAACAGTTGGATGAATTCATACATGAACTCGCGGAAAAACAAGTCCTTGCGCAGGCCGATTTTGGTCATGCTAGAGCCGAACAGGTGGCTGGCGTCCAGGGCGACGAGGTCGGCGTCGGCGGTAGGATCATAGGCCATGGTGGCGACGATGCCTACGCCCAAGCCGAGCCTGACATAGGTTTTGATCACGTCGGCATCGACGGCGGTCAATGCCACCTGGGGATGGAGATGCTGTTTCTCAAACGCTTTATCCAATTGCGCCCGCCCACCGAAGCCTGAGACATAGGTCACGAGGGGATAGCCTGCGAGTTCTTCCAGGCTGACTTTAGCCTTTAAGGCCAAGGGATGGTCTTGCGGAACCAGAAGGTAGCGGCTCCATTCGTAGCAAGGCAGCACGACCATGTTTTCAAACAGATCCAGCGCCTCGGTGGAAATGGCAAGGTCGATGATCCCTCGGGAAGCCTCTTCCGCGATTTGCATCGGTGTGCCTTGGTGCACATGGAGCGTGATGCCAGGATATTGCGTCATGAAGGTTTTCAGCACATTCGGCAATACATAACGGGCTTGGTTGTGGGTGGCTCCTATGGCGAAGCTGCCGACCTTGTTGTCCCTAAATTTCTGGGCGATTTCCTTGATGTTGTGGATTTTGTCGAGGATTTCGCCCGCGACAGCGATGATCTGTTGTCCAGCGGGGGTGATTTCGGTCAGTTGTTTGCCGTGGCGTGCGAAAAATCTCCACCCCCAGTTCTTGTTCCAATTGGCGGACTTGCTTGCTGATGCCGGGCTGGGAGGTGAATAGACTTTCCGCCGTGTTGGAGACATTCAAGGCGTTCTGTGAAATTTCCAGGATATAGCGCAGTTGCTGCAATTTCATGCGATCTGTTTAGATGCCTGCGCCGCCTTCAAACATCTCCGTCATGGCCCGCGCCTGGGTGATGTTGCTGCCCGGCGGCACGCTATGGGTCAGCCAGACGTTGCCGCCGATGGTCGAACCGGCACCGATGGTGATGCGGCCTAAAATCGTCGCCCCGGCGTAGACGACCACGTTGTCTTCCACTATCGGGTGGCGGGCGTAGCCCTTGATCAACACGCCGTTTTCATCCACTGGAAAACGTTTGGCCCCTAGAGTGACGGCTTGGTACAAGCGCACTCCTTGGCCGATGACCGATGTCTCGCCGATGACCACTCCGGTGCCGTGGTCGATGAAAAAGCTGCCGCCAATTTGTGCGCCTGGATGGATGTCAATGCCGGTGAGGGAGTGGGCGATTTCCGAGATCATCCGCGCAATCAGGCAGGCACCCAGTTGGAAAAGCTCGTGGGCGAGGCGATGGTAGATGACGGCCATCACGCCCGGATAGCAGACCAGTATTTCATCGACGCTACGGGCGGCAGGATCGCCTTCGAAGGCGGCTGCGATGTCGCTGTCCAGCAATCCACGCACGGCGGGAAGGCGGGCCGCAAATGCGCGGGTGATCGCCCGCGCTTGTTCGCGGGCCGAATCTTTGCCCTTATCGTCATCATGGGCCAGCAGCAGTTCGAGGCGCACTTGCTCGAAAAGTTTGCGCAGGGTGACATCCAAGGTGTGTCCGACGAAGTAGTCAATTCCGCCGTCGGTGAATTCCGACACCCCCAGTCCCAGGCGGTTAGGGAAAAGCACCGCGCTCAGTCCATCCAGGATGCTGACCAGGTTCTTGCGCGACGGCAGTTTGGGTGGACGGTGTTGCCTTTGCCGCTCTTCCAGGGAACTGTCCCGTAATCGCGCAAGCTCGGCAACAATGGCGTCAATTTCCAACAAATTCAGGCCGGTGTCGGCCCGCATTTCTCTTGTGATTGCGTTCATAGGGCGTTTTCTAAGATTTGATGGATCGCTGATGTTACGTTCGGACAGGCGGGAACCCTAGTCTCCCTTCTCCCAAAGGGGGCGAAGGGAGAAAAGCCCCTCTCCCTATGGGGAGAGCGTAGCGAGGGGGGCGAAGCCGGTTGGGGTGAGGGTGCTTTACCCGCCACGCCCGGCACGGATGCGCAGGAGAACGGTTGCCAGTGCGTTGATGTCTTCGCAGGTGTTGTACAAGGCCAGCGAGGCGCGGACTGTGCTTTCCAAGCCGAAGCGGCGCAGGATCGGCTGGGCGCAGTGATGCCCGGCGCGCACGGCGATGCCCTCGCGATCCAGCGCCTTGCCTACCTCCTCGCTCTCGAACCCGGCCAGCGTGAAGGACAGCACTCCGGCCTTGTGCTTGGCCTTGCCGTAAATGCACAGCCCCGGCACCCGTTCCAGCCGCTCGGTGGCATAGGCCAGCAGGACATGTTCGTACCGGCTTACGTTCTCCATGCCGATCCGCTCCAGGTAGTCGATGGCCGCGCCCAAGCCGACGGCATCGGCGATGTTGCCGGTGCCTGCCTCGAAACGGGCGGGGGCATCGTGGTAGACGGTCTGCTCGAAGGTCACATCGACGATCATGTTGCCGCCGCCTTGCCAGGGCGGGGTCTCATTGAGGAGATCTTCGCTTGCCATACACCGCGCCTATCCCGGTGGGCGCTACCATCTTGTGGCCGGAGAACACGAACCAGTCGCAGTCCAGATCCTGCACGTCGATCCGCATGTGCGGGACGCTCTGCGCCCCGTCCACCAGCACCCGCGCACCGTGGCGATGGGCCATCGCGACCATTTCCTTGGCCGGGGTGATGGTGCCCAAGGCGTTGGAGACATGGGTCAGCGAGACGAGCTTGGTGCGCTCATTCAGCAGCTTCTCGTATTCCTCCAGGATGACATCGCCGTTGTCGTCCACCGGGGCGACGCGCAGCACCGCGCCTTTCTCGGCGCACAACTGCTGCCAAGGCACGATGTTGGCGTGGTGCTCCAGCCAGGTGATGACAATCTCGTCGTCCTTGCCCACATAGCGGTGTCCCCAGCTTTTGGCGACCAAGTTGATGCCTTCGGTGGTGCCACGCACGAACACGATTTCCTTCGGCGTCGAGGCATTGAGGAAGCGGCGGACTTTCTCCCGCGCGCCCTCGTAGGCATCGGTGGAACGCGCCGCTAGTTCGTGGGCTGCGCGGTGGATGTTGGAGTTCTCGTGCTCGTAGAAGTAAGTCAGCCGATCAATGACCGACTGCGGCTTTTGCGTGGTCGCCCCGTTGTCCAGCCAGACCAAGGGCTTGCCATGGACTTCCTCTTGCAGGATGGGAAAGTCACGCCGAACCGCATGGGGGTCGAAGGGAAAGGGGGCCAGATCCAGCCCCGGAACAGAGCCCAGGTTGACGGCATGGGAGTCGAGGCCGAGGGGGCTGGCCGTGGGAGCTGTCTGCCCGCCATTGAGGAAGTAAAAGCCCCTCCCCGGCAAAATATCCAGCGAGGCGGGCAGGGCGCGCAGAGCGTCTTCGTTTAGTGGTGACGCAGGCAGGCTCGCATCCGCTGGAAACGATTGCGCGCCCGGCACGCCTGACACATTGAAGTGTTCGCTCGCAGGCACTGGGGGAACGGCGTCCTGCGGGTGTCCCGGCAGCGCCGCGAACAACTGGTTGGCAAGCTGGGCGATCACAGCCGGATCGGGAAGTCCCGCTGAACTGGGATCGGGGCTATTCAAAGTAGTGTTGGTCATGGGCATTCTCCTTAAACACTAGCGTCCGGTGATGCCTGCCGTCGGATCGGCCACAGGCGGCCGGGGCGAGGCGTTGGCTCGCGAGTCGAACGGATACTCGCCGAATTCCGGTTCGGAGACTACGGCAGGGAAGCCGAAGGGGTCGAAATCGGGCGCGGCCTTGGCTTCTTCGAGGAAGGGATTGGCCTCTCCGAGGAAATAAAAGGACGATCCCGGCTGGCCCGCCGCTTGCAGCGGCAAGCCCGGTCCACCCGTGAATCCACGCGGATCGGATTCGACTGAAGGTGCCGCTGCCGCCAGCGGGGGTGTCGCAGCCGGCGGCGGCAAGGAACCTGCCCCCTGTGGAAGTGTGGCCGGTGGAACCGCTGTCGGTGCCGAAGCCCCGCCCGTAGGTGGGGTGCCACCCGGTCCCGAACAGCGGATCGGAATAGGGGGGTGTGCCGAAGCCCCGCCCGTAGGTGGGGTGCCACCCGTAGGGGCGGGAACCAGCTCCGGGCGGAAAGCGTAGGGGCCTTCCGCAGGCACACCGCTCGGTAAGGATGGCGCAAAAACTGTGGCCGCGCTTGCCGTGGCGGGCGACGAACGCAGATCCGGCTCGGCAGGCTGGGCAAAGGCCGACGGTGGAGACGGTGCGGTAGGCATCGCCCCTGCCTCAAGCCGGGTTGCCGACGACGGGCCTAAACCCACGGCAGGTCCCGTGAGTCCTGGCTGGGCCGGGTCGAGAAAATAAAAAGAAGACTCGGCTGGCGGCGTGGCCGCTGTCGCAGGTGAAGCCAAACCGCCGACACTCGCCAGCGAAGCGGGTGCCGACCGCAATTCCGCGTCGCTGGGCGGGGAGAATCCAGAGGTCGGCGACACGTAAGGTGCGACGAGGAGCGAGGCAAACTCGCCCTCCGGGGCCAGCGGCGGTGCGACGGGGAGCGCCGAACTCGGCGGCGCGGCTTGGGCGTCGGCGGCGAGACCCTGCACCGTGGGCCGACCCGGCAAAGCGGCGAACAGGGCATTGGCGAGTTGGGCAACCACCGCCGCATCGGGCAAGCCCTGCGCGGCGGGCGTAGCCGCCGCAATGGGCGATCCGCCGACATCCCCTTGGGACTCCGGCGCGGACAGGCCCGTGATGCCCGGATTATTTGTACTCATGGCGGTATTCATGATACTTGCCCACATCGACATCTTCGAGAACGGCGAGTGCGTCATCGGTCAGGATGGCCAGGGAGCAGTACAGGGAAACCAGGTAGGAGGCGACCGCCTTGTGGTTGATGCCCATGAAACGGACTGACAGGCTGGGGCTGACTTCGCCCGGCAGGCCCGGCTGGAACAGCCCGACCACGCCCTGCTTTTTCTCGCCGGTGCGCAGCAGCAAAATCTTAGTCTTGCCGTTCGCGTCGATGGTGAGCTTGTCGCTGGGCACCAGCGGAATGCCGCGCCAGGTGATGAACGGCGAGCCGAACAGGTTGACCGTGGGCGGCGGCACGCCACGGCGGGTGCATTCGCGGCCAAAGGCGGCAATGGCTTTGGGATGCGCCAAGAAGAACGCGGGTTCCTTCCATACCTTGGTGATCAGTTCGTCCAAGTCGTCTGGGGTCGGCACACCGTTGAGGGTTTTGATGACCTGGGAAGGCGTGGCGTTGGAGATCAGGCCGTATTCAGGATTGTTGATCAACTGGCCTTCCTGCTTCTCTTTCACCTTTTCGATGATGATGCGCAGTTGCTCGCGGACTTGGTCGATGGGCCGGCTGTACAGGTCGGAAACGCGGGTCTGGATGTCGAGGACTGTGGTCACCGCGTTCAGGAAGTATTCGCGGGGATGCTCGTCGTAATTGACGAAGGTCTCCGGTAGTTCAGCGTCGCCACGCGGGCTGCATTCCACGTCGGCGGGCGTTTCGGGTTCGACGACACGGTTGAGGCGGTAGATGCCGGCCTTGACGGGCGACCACGGCAGGAAGGAGACCAGCCAACGCGGGGTGATGCCCTGCCATTGGGCATGGGTCTTGGTGGCGTTGGCAAGCTGGCGGGCGGCTTTTTCGCCTAAAGTGTTGCGGGGTTCGGTGGTGTCGGTGATGGCGACCATGGTGCTGACTCCTAATTTTGGAGGTGAGGGAACTTTAACTGAGGCGAATATAGATCATCTTGACGAAATGGCAAGGAGCGCCCCTTGTATGGCGGAAACGTCCGTTATGACGAAATTTCATAGGCCTATAACGGAGTTGAGATTGGCAATCGAAAACCATTGCAATCGTCTTGTTTTGTGGACGAATTGGTGATTGCAAGGCAGCCTTATTCTTGCCGACGATAAGAACCTAATAAAAGGTTATTTTTCTGAATAAGGACTTGCCTGTAGCCTATGAGGCGCGGCTTACGCTCACTCGGCATTCGGGTGCAAATCAAAGCCATCTCCTCCGTCACGAAGGCCCTTGCATGAGCATTTTGAAAAAACACAGCGTCTTGCCCGGTTTCAATTTAAGCCTAGGCTTCACCCTGCTGTATCTGAGCTTGATCGTGTTGATCCCACTCTCCGCCACCTTCATCAAGAGCGCGAGCTTGGGCTGGGGCGGCTTCTGGCAGGTCATCACCACGCCTCGGGTGCTGGCTTCCTACCGGCTGACCTTCTCTGCCGCGCTGATAGGGGCGGGCGTCAACACGGTGTTCGGCCTGCTGGTGGCTTGGGTGCTGGTGCGCTATGAGTTTTTTGGCAAGAAGGTTATTGACGCCATCGTGGATCTGCCTTTCGCCCTGCCGACGGCGGTGGCCGGCATCAGCTTGGCGACGCTCTATTCCAGCAAGGGCTGGATCGGCCAGATCTTTACCCCATTGGGCATCAAGATCGCCTACACCCCGTTGGGCGTGGTGGTTGCCTTGACCTTCATCGGCTTGCCTTTCGTCGTGCGCACCGTGCAGCCGGTGCTGGAGGAATTCGAGGTCGAACTGGAGGAAGCGGCGGCCAGCTTGGGCGCGACCCGCTTGCAAACCTTTGCGAAGGTGATTTTCCCGACCGTCTGGCCTGCCTTGCTGACCGGTTTTGCCTTGGCTTTCGCCCGAGCGGTGGGCGAATATGGTTCCGTGATCTTCATCGCCGGCAACATCCCGATGGTGTCGGAAATCACCCCGCTGTTGATCATCACCAAGCTGGAACAATACGATTACGCTGGCGCGACCGCCTTGGCAAGCTCGATGTTGATCGTCTCTTTCATTCTGTTGCTTGCCATCAATCTGTTGCAGTGGTGGGGACAGCACCGCTACGCCAAACGCTGAATCCAGCCCGGAGCTAACGACATGTCTTCCGCTATTGCCATCAAGCCTACCCATGGTCAGGTCAACAGCCGCCTGGCCAACCGTGAGCCCGCCTGGGTCCGTTGGTCATTGATTTCCCTGGCTTTGCTATTTCTCACCGGTTTTTTGGTGATGCCTCTGGCGGTTGTCTTCACCCAGGCATTCAGCAAGGGAGTGGCCGTTTATGCTTCGGCTTTGGTTGAATCCAATGCCTTGGCCGCTATCCGGCTGACGCTGCTGGTGGCGTCGATTGCCGTGCCGCTGAATCTGGTGTTTGGCGTGTCGGCGGCGTGGGCCATTGCCAAGTTTGATTTTCGCGGCAAGAGCCTGCTGATCACCCTGATTGACCTGCCTTTCTCGGTTTCACCAGTGGTTTCCGGTTTGATTTATGTGTTGCTGTTCGGCCTGCAAGGCTGGCTGGGGCCATGGTTGCACGAACACGACATCAAGCTGATTTTCGCGGTGCCGGGCATCGTCATGGCGACCATTTTTGTGACTTTTCCCTTCGTCGCCCGCGAATTGATCCCTTTGATGCAGGCGCAAGGCACAGATGAAGAAGAAGCTGCGATAGTGCTAGGTGCATCAGGATGGCAAACCTTTTGGCGGGTAACCCTGCCCAATATCAAATGGGGCTTGCTTTATGGTGTGATCCTCAGCAACGCCCGAGCCATGGGCGAGTTCGGCGCGGTGTCGGTGGTCTCCGGCCATATCCGGGGGCAGACCAATACCATTCCCTTGCATGTGGAAATCCTTTACAACGAATACAACTCGGCGGCGGCTTTCGCGGTGGCATCCTTATTGGCGCTGCTGGCCTTGGTGACGCTGGCCTTGAAGGCATTCCTGGAATGGCGGCTAAAGTCGTCGGTGGAACGGCAAGAAGAAAATTAAACATCAGAGATCCAATGAGCATCCAAATCCGCAATATCACGAAGACCTTCGGCCATTTCCGCGCCCTCAAGGGAATCAACTTCGACATAGAACCCGGCGAACTGGTGGCCCTGCTTGGCCCTTCCGGTTGCGGCAAGACCACGCTGCTGCGCATCATCGCCGGGCTGGATTCGCCGGATGCCGGTCAAATCCTGTTCCATGGTGTGGACACCACCTCGCGCCATGTGCGCGAACGCGAAGTTGGCTTCGTGTTCCAGCATTACGCCTTATTCCGCCATATGACGGTGTTTGAGAACATCGCCTTCGGTCTGCGTGTCCGCCCCAAAGCCACGCGCCCCTCCGACGAAAAAATCCGCGGGAAGGTCAACAAACTGCTGAAGCTGGTGCAACTGGAATGGCTGGCCGACCGCTATCCGCCGCAATTGTCCGGTGGCCAGCGCCAGCGTATCGCCTTGGCCCGCGCCTTGGCCGTGGAGCCTAAGGTCTTGTTGCTAGACGAACCCTTCGGCGCGCTCGATGCCAAAGTACGCAAGGATCTGCGCCGCTGGCTGCGCAACCTCCATGACGAGTTGCATGTCACCAGCGTCTTCGTCACCCATGACCAGGAGGAAGCGCTCGGAAGTGGCCGACCGCATCGTCCTGATGAACGAGGGCCAAGTGGAGCAGATCGGCACGCCCGACGATGTCTACGAACATCCCGCTTCACCTTTCGTCTTTCAGTTCCTTGGCGATGTGAACCTTTTCCATGGTCGCGTGGATCAAGGCTTTGCGAAGATTGGCGAGGCTGCCATCCATCTGCCTGAGCAGGAATCCGGCCATGCCTCAGACCGTGCTTTATTTTTCGTGCGGCCCCACGAAATCGAAATCAGTTCGAACGGCAATGGCATCAAGGGTATCAATGCCCATATCCGCGACATCCGCCGCTATGGGGCGATGGTGAGAATAGAATTGGAGCGCGCCGATGGCGAGGGCTTTGTGGAAGCGGTTTTGAGCCGCGAGGAATTCAAGGCAAATGCCCTGCGCAAAGGCGACGAAGTGGTCATCCAGCCCAAACGGATAAAAGTATTCCCGCAGGCTCCGACCCCACAGGTGGATTACGCTATCTAAACTCTTGAAGGACTTGCATTAATCGCTTATCGGCCCATGCCACGGTCGTTCGTGTGCGATTCAGTTTCACCAGAATAGCGATGGTAGGAGATGATTTTGAGCACAAGTTGCCCGTCCTTGGTCACTAACAATTCTTCGCCGGTCGCTTCCACTTCGCGGAAGTACTCAGAAATTCGATCTTTCAGCGCTCTTTCGGATATGATTTTCATTGTAGTCCTCTTTAATATCCAAGGGGTTGCCAGTAGGTTGCCTTGACGCTTTCCTTGCCTCGGAAGGCAAAGCTTGCTATTTTTTGCCACGGCAACCGCTAAACCATTAGCGGCTTTTGTGATAGTTTTCATGAGGTTCACCTTCCCTCACGCAATAATTATGTTGCTTATAAACAACGCATAGTTGTTTTGTTGTTGAACTTACCACAGAATTCTTATTTTTGCAACGCTTTTGTGGCTTGGTTGCGGCAAGCATCTCCAATGCCGTTGCCTCGATGCTGGGCAGTGTGCCACGGCCACAAAAAAAGCCTTGCTCTTTCGGGCAAGGCTTTTGTTTGGCTGGGGGACCTGGATTCGAACCAGGGTTGACGGTGTCAGAGACCGTAGTCCTACCGCTAGACGATCCCCCAATATAAACTGTGGGATGCCGGACGGCACCGGCATCCCGCAAGCGATTAGCGCTTGGAGTACTGCGGACGGCGTCTTGCTTTGTGCAGGCCGACCTTCTTGCGCTCGACCTCGCGGGCGTCGCGGGTGACGTAGCCAGCCTTGCGCAGGACGGGGCGCAGGCTTTCGTCGTAATCAATCAGGGCGCGGGTCAAACCGTGGCGGATCGCGCCTGCCTGGCCGGAAGGACCGCCGCCGACTACCGTGACGGAAATATCGAACTTGTCGCCCAGTTCAGTCAGTTCCAGCGGTTGCAATACGATCATCCGGTCGGTCTTTCTGCCGAAGTATTCATCCAGCAGCTTGTTGTTGATGACAATCTTACCCGTGCCGGACTTCGCGTAGACGCGCGCTATCGCGCTTTTACGGCGACCAGTTCCATAATTCTGCGTTTGTGCCATGGTTGACCTGATTGATTCGTGTTAGATTTCCAACAATTTGGGCTGCTGCGCCTGATGTTCATGCACACTGCCCTTGTAGACTTTGAGCTTCCTGAACATCGCACGACCCAAGGGGTTTTTCGGCAACATGCCCTTCACAGCAGTTTCGATGATGCGCTCAGGAAAAGTCTGACGCAACTTGCCGAGGCTGACCGATTTCATGTTGCCAATGTAACCGGTGTGTTTGTAGTAAATCTTATCCTGTTCCTTGTTGCCCGTCACGCGCACTTTCTCGGCGTTGATGACGATGATGTAGTCACCGGTGTCCACATGCGGGGTATACTCAGGCTTGTGCTTGCCGCGCAGACGGCGCGCAAGCTCGGTGGATAGCCGACCAAGCGTCTTGCCGTCGGCATCGACGACAAACCAGTCGCGTTTGACTTCGGCTGGCTTTGCGCTAAAGGTTTTCATGCTGCTTACGCTCCAAACTAAACTGCGTTCTTCTAAAAGAACGGGTATCATACCGGACGACGCCTCTGAAAACAATAGCCTGAAACATTAAACAGCAATGCTTGGCCGTCCTGTCGCACGGAAACGCGGACATTTTGCCCATGCGGGCTCTCGCTAGCCGGACGGATAAACTTGACGCCCCCGCACGAAACTCACTTTCACCTCCCGCTCCGTTGCCAGGTGCAGCAGACAAAACAATCGTTGCTCAAGGCTCTCGCAACGGTGCAAGCGCTCGGCCAGATAGCCGTCCCCACCCATGTCCAATATGAAGAAATCCGCGCTCTTGCCCGGCGCGAAATTGCCGGTCTCCTGCCCCAAGCGCAAAGCCTCGGCCCCGCCTAGTGTGCCCAGATACAACAAGCCCGCCGCGTCCACGGTCGAGCCTAGCAATTGCTGGATCTTGTAGGCGTCCGCCAGGTTCCGCCATACAGAGAAGCTTGTCCCCGCCCCGATGTCCGTGCCTACGCCTACGCGGATGCCATGGCGGATATGCCGGGCCAGCGGAAATAGCCCGCTGCCCAGGTATAAATTGCTGGCCGGACAATGGCAGACTGCGCAACCGGCCCGTGCCATGCACTCCAATTCGGCATCCGAGGCATGGATGTTGTGGGCCAGCACCGTCCGCTCCGTCACCAGCCCAAAGCACTCGTAAACCTCCAGATAATCATGAAGCTTGGGGAAATGCCCTAGCACTGCCTTGACTTCGTCCCGGTTCTCATTGATGTGGGTTTGCAAATAGGTTTCGGGATGGCTGCGCAACAAGTCCGCACACATTTCCATCATCCCCGGCGAACAAGACAAGGCATAGCGCGGCGTGATGGCATAATGCAGCAAAGGTTCATCCCTGCACCGGGTAATAAGGGCTTCGGCCTGCTCTTGCGCCTGCCGCACGGGTTTTAGCAAACAGTCGGGAATGCCAGGGCCGGGGACATCCATCAACGTCGCCCCTGCGATCAAGCGCAAGCCGCTGGCCTTGGCTGCCGCGAACAAGGCCTGGTTGGCCTGGCAAAACTGCGAGCCGAACACCAAGGCCGTGGTCGTGCCGCAAGACAGCAGATGCTCGACGAAACGCTGCGCGGCGGTTTCCGCAAAGATCGGATCGGCATAGGCGGTTTCCGTCGGCAAAATCGACTGCACCAACCAATCCAACAATTGCCCGCCATACGCGGCGGTGGCGTAATACTGGGGAAAATGCACATGCCCGTCGACTAGCCCCGGAATCAGCCAAGCGCCCCCATAGTCTTCGACACTAGCCTCAGGCACCTGGGCGAGGATCTGGCTGCGCTCCCCATAATCAATGATGCGCCCCTCGCCGTCCACCCACAGAGCCCCGGACTCGATGATTTCCAGCGCATTCGACGATTCAAAAGGATTGGCTTTGAGATGGGCGAGAGTGCCTAGATAGACGGTGGACATAGGTTCGAGCCTCGTAGGCGGCAGATGTAAGCGAGGCTCAGAGTGCCAGTTCGGCGATGCGCTGACAAGCGGCGATGGAGTGTTCCCTCCTTTGCAAAAGGGGGGTTAGGGGGGATTTAAATCTTTACGATACACTAAACGCCTCTCTCGCCTTTTCCCGGAAATCCCAGCCATGTCCGATACCCCCGTCAAAACCCTGGTCCTGATCGACGGTTCTTCCTTTCTTTACCGCGCTTTCCACGGCCTGCCGCCTCTGAGCAATTCCAAAGGCGAGCCCACCGGGGCCATCTTCGGCGTAGTCAATATGCTGCGCAAGCTCCTGGCCGAGTATCCCAGCTCCCACATCGGCCTGGTGTTCGACGCGCCGGGGCGGAATTTCCGCGACGAACTGTACGAGCATTACAAGTCCCACCGCCCGCCCATGCCGGACGAGCTGCGGGCGCAGATCGAACCCTTGGACGAGCTGGTCAATGCGATGGGCTTTCCTGTGCTGCGGGTGCCGGGCGTGGAGGCCGACGATGTCATCGGCACCTTGGCACGGCAAGGCGAGAACCAAGGCTTCGCGGTGTTGATTTCCACTGGCGACAAGGACATGGCTCAGCTGGTGAACGGGCGGGTGACGCTGGAAAACACCATGACGAATACCCGGATGGATATTTCCGGGGTGGTGGAGAAATTTGGCGTGCCGCCCGAGCGCATCATCGATTGGCTGGCCTTGGTGGGCGACACGTCCGACAACATCCCCGGCGTGCCGAAATGCGGGCCGAAGACGGCGGCAAAATGGCTGAACGAATTCGGCTCGCTGGACGCCTTGATGGAACGGGCAGGCGAGGTGGGCGGCAAGATCGGCGAGAATCTGCGCGCCAGCTTAGGGACAATTCCTTTGTCCCGCCAATTGGCCACTATCAAGTGCGATGTGGAATTGGAATGGGGGCCAGGGGATTTGAACATGCGGGAGCCGGATCTTGCGAAACTAAAGGAATTGTTCACCCGTCTGGAATTCCACGCTTGGCTTAAGCAGCTAGGCGATGCGCCGATGCCAGCCCCGCAAGCTGCGCCGACCCAAGAAAAGCATTATCACACCGTGCTGACCGAGGCCGATTTCAGGGTTTGGCTGGAGAAATTGAAACAAGCCGGGTTGTTCGCCTTCGACACTGAAACCACCAGCCTGGATTATATGAAGGCCGAGATTGTCGGCGTGTCCTTCGCCGTGGTTCCCGGCGAGGCGGCTTATGTGCCTTTGGCGCATGATTACCCCGGAGCGCCGGAACAACTGAAGCGTGATGGGGTGTTGCAGACGCTACGCCCGCTGTTGGAGGATGCTAATAAGCCTAAGCTGGGCCAGCATCTGAAATATGATGCGAATGTGTTGCTGAACCATGGCATTGAATTGAAAGGCATCGCCCATGACACGATGCTGGAATCCTATGTCTTCAACAGCACGGCGACAAGGCATGACATGGATTCCCTGGCCGAGCTTTATCTGAAGGAAAAGACTGTCCATTATGAAGACGTGGCGGGGAAGGGCGCGAAACAAATTCCTTTTTCGCAAGTGGACATCGAGACCGCTTCCCACTATGCCGCCGAGGATGCCGATATTACGATGCGCCTGCACGGACATTTATGGCCGCAATTGCAAGCCATTCCTAGCTTGGCAAAGCTTTACACTGAAATCGAAATCCCGCTGGTGCCGGTGTTGTCGCGCATGGAACGCACCGGGGTTTTGGTGGATGTGTTCATGCTGGCCGGGCAAAGCGGCGAATTGGCTGTCGCGCATGAAGGAGATTGAGAAGGAGGCCCATGAGCGCCGCTGGCCAGCCATTTAATCTGGGTTCGCCCAAGCAGATCCAGGCGATTTTGTACGACAAGCTGAACCTGCCGGTCATCAAGAAAACCCCCACCGGCCAGCCGTCCACGGATGAATCGGTGTTGCAGGATTTGGCGGAGATGTACGAGCTGCCGCGTCTGATCCTTGACCATCGCTCGATGAGCAAATTGAAATCGACATATGCCGACCGCTTGCCGGAGCAGGTCAACCCGAGGAGCGGGCGGGTGCATACCTCTTACCATCAGGCGGTGGCGGCGACCGGGCGGCTTGTCTTCGTCAGACCCGAATCTGCAAAATATCCCGGTGCGCACCCCGGAAGGCCGACGCATCCGCCAGGCCTTCATCGCCCCGCCGGGTTGTAAGCTGGTGGCGGCGGATTATTCGCAGATCGAACTGCGCATCATGGCCCATTTGTCCGGCGACCCGCGCTTGCTGGAAGCCTTCGCGCAAGGCGAGGACATCCACCGCGCCACCGCCGCCGAGGTGTTCAACCACCCGCTAGAGGAAGTGACCCAAGACCAGCGCCGCGCCGCCAAGGCCATCAACTTCGGCCTGATTTATGGCATGTCCGCCTTCGGCCTCGCCAAGCAATTAGGCGTGGCCCGCGAAAAGGCCCAGTTGTATATCGACCTGTATTTCCTGCGTTATCCCGGCGTCAAAGCCTATATGGACAAGACCCGTGATTAGGCCCGGCAGCAAGGGTATGTGGAAACCCTGTTTGGCCGTCGGCTATACATTCCCGACATCAACGCCAAAAACGCGCAAAAGCGCCAATATGCCGAGCGCACCGCCATCAACGCGCCGATGCAAGGCACGGCGGCAGATATTATCAAAAAGGCGATGATCGCGGTGGACGGATGGATACAGGCATTACTCCCCTCCCCCCTCGGGGGAGGGGCCGGGGGAGAGGGCTTTCCGGTGAAAATGATCATGCAAGTGCATGACGAATTGGTTTTTGAAATCGCGGAGGATCATGTGGACAGATACATTCCGATCATCCGGGATTTGATGGCTAAGGCGGCGGCATTGGACGTGCCGCTGCTGGTGGATATTGGGGTGGGATTGAATTGGGACGAGGCGCATTGAGAATGGTAGGCGCTGATCACGTCATGGGAACTAGATTCCGTCATGGGTAGCGTTTTCCACGGATGCCGTGCCTTTGCGTTTATAATCTGGCGCACTTGCCCTCCCTTCCAGAAGTTCGATCATGACCACATCCCCTCTTTACATCGACACGCCCGACAAACTCCGCGACTTATGCGCCAGCCTGGCCGGCATCCCTTGGATCGCTTTGGACACCGAGTTCCTGCGCGAGAGGACTTATTTTTCCAAGTTCTGTCTGCTGCAAATCGCCGCCGGGGAGGTCGTGGCTTGCGTCGATCCCTTGGCGCTGGACGATCTTGGCCCTTTGCTTGGGATTCTGCTCGATCCCGCCGTCGTCAAGGTGTTCCATTCGGGACGCCAAGACATGGAGATTTTTTACCATCTATGCGGCAAGCTGCCGCAGCCGGTGTTCGACACCCAGCTTGCCGCGCCCTTGTTGGGGTTAGGCGAGCAGATCAGCTATGCCGGATTGGTGAGCGAGTTGCTTGGGGTGAGCTTAAGCAAATCCCATAGCCGCACCGACTGGTCCCGGCGACCCTTAAGCCCCGAGCAAATCCGCTACGCGGCGGACGATGTGGTCTATCTGGCCCAGGCTTACCAAACCATGCTGCCGCGCCTGGAAAAATTGGGTCGGTTGGCTTGGCTGGATGGGGATTTCGCCGAATTGGCCGATCCAGCGTTGTATGAAAACCCGCCAGAGACGGCTTGGCAGCGCATCGGCGGGGTTTATCAACTCAAGCCCAAGCCGCTTTCCATCGTGCAAACCTTGGCGGCTTGGCGCGAACAGACCGCCCGCGCCCAGGATTTGCCGCGTGGTTGGATACTCAAAGACGACGCGCTGTTCGACCTAGCCCGCCAGCAGCCGGCCAACGCCGAGCAACTCAGCCATGTGCGCGGCATCGACGAGCGCATGTCGAAGCGCCATGGCGCAACGATTTGCCGCTTGATCCAGGAAGCCGCTGCCCGCCCGCCGCAAGCCTTTGAACTCAAGGGGCGGTCGTCTAAGAAGACCGCCGAGCAAGAGGCTTTGCTGGATTTGTTGATGGCGGTGGTGCGTTTGCGGGCCGCGCAAAACACCCTCAATCCCGCCATCCTGGCCGGCCGCAAGGATTTGGAGCAATTGCTGGATGGCGAGCCTTCCGCCCATTTGCTGCACGGCTGGCGCAGAACCATGGCGGGAGATGAAGTGGCAGCGGTGTTGCGGGGGGAATTGATCCTAAAAGTCGAAGCGGGCCATCTGCATATTGTGAAAAATGGCTGAACTGCCGCCGCTCATCCGGGCGCTTTGCAATCCCATCTTGCATGGTGGCGCGGATGTGCGCGTGGTGGAAACCCATATTTCCTGGGTATTGCTGGCAGAAGAATACGCTTATAAGATCAAAAAGCCGGTGGATTTCGGATTTCTGGATTTCTCCACCTTGGAACTGCGGCACCACTATTGTCTGGAGGAATTGCGGCTGAATCGGCGGCTTGCACGGGATTTGTATGTGGCTGTGGTTGCCATTACCGGCGGGTTTGAATCACCCTGTTTCGACGGCGATGGGCCGGTATTGGAATATGCCGTCAAACTCAAGCGTTTCGACGAATCCTGTCTGGTGGATAGGTTGTTGGTCGGCGAAAACCTGCTGATGCCCGGACATGTCGATGGACTGGCCCGCGATCTGGCCGTGTTCCATGGCGATGCCGCCCGCGCCTCGGGGCAAGACGGCCATGGTCTGCCGGAAACCATCCTGGCCGCAGCCGAACATAACTTTGAGCATTTGCTGCGGTTTTTTCCCCCCTATCGAAGCCGTTGGGAGGCTTTGTCATGCTGGACTGATGCCGAATTCGGGCGATTGCGCGGTGTTTTCCAAGCGCGGAAGGAGGCAGGCTTTGTCCGCGAATGCCACGGCGATTTGCATTGCGGCAATTTGGTGCTGATCGGCGGGCGGCTGGTTCCTTTCGATTGCATCGAGTTCAGCGAAGACCTGCGGTGGATTGATTGTCTCAGCGAAGTCGCCTTCATCCACATGGATCTTGACGTGCGCGGACGGGCCGATCTTGCCTGGCGCTTGCTGAATCGCTATCTTGAAACCAGCGGCGATTACGCCGGGCTGGCGGTGTTGAATTTTTATCGTGTCTACCGCGCTCTGGTGCGGGCAAAGATTGCCGCCCTCAGCCTGGAGCAGGCGGACAATCCAGCCGGGCGGGCCGGTTTGCAAGCCCAATGTCTGGGGTATCTGGAATATGCCGAACGGACGGCACAGGCGAAGTTTCCCAGGTTGCTGATTACCCATGGCTTTTCTGGCAGCGGAAAATCGCATTGCGCTTCCTGGCTGGCCGAACGCCTGCCGGCCATCCGTATCGCCTCCGACATCGAACGCAAACGGCTGGCTGGCTTCGATGCCTTGATCCGCACCGGTTCGGCGCCTTCCGGCGGGATTTATGCCGAGTCTTTCACCCGGCAAACCTACGCCTTGCTGCTGGATTTGGCAGAGCATGTGTTTAATGCTGGGTTTGATGTCATTTTGGACGCGACCCATTTGCGGGCGGCGCAACGCCAGGCTTGCCGCGAACTGGCCGGGAAGTTGGGCCTAAGCTTTCTCATACTCGACATCCAAGCCCCGGAAGCGGTCATGCGTGAGCGCATCGCCCGCAGGCAGGAACGGGGGAATGACCCTTCCGAAGCCGGAGCAGAAGTGTTGACGCGGCAAATGGCCGTGGCCGAGGCTTTGGAAAGCGGGGAAATGCCGTTTGTGTTGGCTGTGGATACTTCGGTGGAATTGGATTTTGGTGCGGTATTGGAGTTTATCCTTCGCAGGACTCCACCACTTGGCCGATAAACCCGCCGTGGGACAAGCGTATTTTGACCGATTCGCCGGTTTTCACCTCGGCGCTGTCGCGTAGGATTTTTCCATCCCGTTCGCGGCTGGCAATGGCGTAGCCGCGTTCCAAAGTCGCCAACGGGCTGACGGTGTGGAGTTTTCCGCCAATGACCTCGACGGCTTGGCGGCGCAATTCCAAGAGCCGGGCCATGGCGGCGGCGAGCCTGCGGCTTAGTTCGTCTTGCCGGGCTTCCAAGAGTTGGATGCGCTGCGCCGGGTGGTGGCTGTGCAGCCTCGCCGCCAAGGTTTGCAACCTGGCCTCGCGTCGCGCACCCGCCGCAAGCATCGCCCGGTTCAGGTGCAGATCCAATTCGTCCAGGTGCTGGGCGTTGCGCTGTATCTGCTTTTCCGGGTGGGCTTGCCGCAGCCGTTTATCCAAGAAGGCCAAAGTTCGCATCTGTCGGGCCAGCGCCATGCGCAGATGCTGGGCCAGCCGCCCTTCCAGCCGGATGAAACGGCCCAGCCACTCGCCGCTGTCAGGGCTGACCGCTTCGGCGGCGGCGGAAGGCGTGGGGGCGCGGAGATCCGCCACCCAATCGGCAATGGTGAGGTCGGTCTCATGGCCTACGCCGCTGATGATGGGGATGGGGCAGGCAGCCATGGCCCGCGCCACGATCTCTTCGTTGAAGGCCCACAGATCCTCCAGCGAACCGCCACCCCGCGCCAAGATCAGGGCGTCGCAGAGGCCCAATCGCCCGGCCTGCTCCAAGGCGCGGGCGATGTCATGCTTGGCCTCGACGCCCTGCACCTTGACCGGGAACAGGATCACTGGCAGGGCAGGGAAGCGGCGTTTCAGCACGGTGAGGACGTCCCGCACCGCCGCGCCGGTGGGGGAGGTGATGATTCCCAGGCAGCGCGGCGGGATGGGGATAGGCTTTTTGCGGGCCGCGTCGAACAGCCCTTCCCCCGCGAGTTTGGCTTTCAAAGCCTCGAAGGCCCGCCGCAACGCGCCAACGCCGGCTTCTTCCAGATAATCCACGGTCAGTTGGTATTCGCCACGTGGCTCGTACAGGCCCACGTTGGCCCGCGCCAATACCTTCATGCCGTTGGCGGGGCGGAAGCCCAACAATCGCGCCGAGCCACGGAACAGGGCGCAACGGACTTGGGCGTCCTGGTCTTTCAGGGTGAAATAAAGATGTCCGGAGGAAGGTTGGGCGAGGTTGGAGATTTCGCCTTCCACCCAGATCGTGCCGAAATGGCTGCTCAATAACAGGCGCACCGAGCCGTTCAACTCGGTTACGGTGTAGATGGTGCGGGGAGTGTCGGTGGGTTTAGACATCGCTCAATTTTTTGAGGATGGATTTGGCAAGATTTTCATTGATTTCATTATGGCGGGGCGCGGGCTGGGATTGTTTGGTTGTCGGGTTGGTGTACCAATCGTGCCGACTGCCATTGCGAACCAGAACGCAGCCCAATTGCTCCAGTGCCTTTATCAAATCCCGCCTTTTCACTTAGGCAACCATCAGCTCTTCGACTTTGCGGATAAACGGTATTTGGCCTGATTCAAGGTCAATCAACAAAGATTTTAGGTTATCGGCAAGTTCTTCCTTGCTCATGCCTTGGGTCAAGTAGTCAGGGTAATCGTTTAGAAAACCGATAAAGAACTCGCCATCTTGCCAAGAAGTGAATTTGATCGTTCTCATGGAAGTTGCACCAACATAGAAATGTAAACAAGGCTATGCGTGAGGCATCCCTACTTAAGGGATCATGATGGGAGGGAAAAGGCGTAAAAAGCGCTCATAAAATCTAAGTTTGATCTCCTCAGGCTTGCCGCCCAAAGCCTTGGCTGCCCGTTCATAGCATCGCTCAAGCAAGATACGATGGGCGGCAGGTTCACCGGCTTCTATTTCATTGGCTCGCGCAAACCATTGGTTGATTTGCTCCTCAGTAAAGTCACGCTCACCAGCCATTTCAATATCGCGTTCCAATAGCGCCCATTCCGAGCTACGCTTTACGCTGTCTCGGGCTTTATTGCCATAACCTAACACCAATGATGCCGTGCTACCGCCAGTGATTATAACGGCACACCATTTGATAATTTCAGGATCGGCGACTTTCGCAAAAGCTATCGGACCTGCCAGTATTGATGCGGCCTTGACGAAACCTTCGCGCCACTCGAAAATGCGCTGGCGCTCCTGGTAGTACATGCGGTTCATCAATGTGCGCTCTTTTATATCGTAGCGTCTCTGCCACTAGTAGTTATGGTTTTCATCGCCCATGATGTTATTTCGGTTTTGGTTTAGGCAGCGGAGGCGGTGGTGCTTTAGATTGTCTTGGTAGACATGAATCTTGAGCCAATCCAGAATTCTGACCTGGATTATTTGGCTTAGGTTGTGGGGTAACTGGTTGTTTTGTCATAAGTTTAATATTTAGCCTTTTGATTGAAGACCACCAAAATTTTTATGCTTCACCCATATCCCGCTTAAACCGGTGGATCATCCGCCGGTCTTTTTTGTCCGGCCTTTGGTCTGGCTGTCCGCCCAACTCCCGCTCGGTCTTCCTCCGCTCCACCTCGGCCTGCCGTTTGGCATGGCTTTCTGGCGTCTCTTCATAGAGCAGCGCGGCCTCGCTGGCGGGACGGCGTTGGGCATTCAGCGCATTGACGGTGATGTCCCAAGTGTATTGGTCTTTGCTGATTTCCAGCCGCACACCCACGCCGATGTCCTTGCCCGGCTTGGCGCGTTGGCCGTTCAGATGGATCTTGCCGCCGTTGATGGCTTCGGTGGCCAAGGCTCGGGTCTTGAAGAAACGGGCGGCCCATAGCCATTTGTCCAGCCGCATCCGTTCTTCGTGTTTCTCGCCGTCGTGGGAATCTCGCGCCATCGCGGTTTCCCCCAATGCCTAGCGAGCCCGCAATTCCTTGGGCAAAGAAAAGACGACCTTTTCCTCGATGCCGGCATTTTCCGTCACCACCTTGCCGCCCCAGTCCTTGAGCTGGGCGATGACCTTCTTGACCAGGATTTCCGGGGCAGAGGCACCGGCGGTGACGCCGATTTTGTTTGCGCCCGCTATCCATTCCCGCTTGAGTTCGTTGGCGTCGTCGATGAGATAGGCACCTTTGCCCAGCTTCTCGGCGATTTCCCGCAGGCGGTTGGAGTTGGAGCTGTTCGGCGAACCCACCACCAAGATCACATCGCAATCCGCCGCCAAGGTTTTGACCGCGTCTTGGCGGTTCTGGGTGGCGTAGCAGATGTCGTCTTTTTTCGGGCCGATGATCTTGGGGAAACGCTTTTTCAACGCGACTACGACGGCTTGGGTGTCGTCGATGGACAGCGTGGTCTGGGTGACATAAGCCAGGTTTTCAGGGTTCTTGACGGTGAGCGTGGCGACATCGGCGGGCGATTCCACCAGATAAATCCCGCCTTCGGGGTTAATGTACTGGCCCATCGTGCCTTCCACTTCCGGGTGTCCGGCGTGGCCGATGAAGACAATTTCGCGGCCTTCGTTGGCGTGGGCGTGGACTTCAATATGCACCTTGGTGACCAGCGGGCAGGTGGCGTCGAACACCTTCAGCCCGCGCGTACGTGCCTCCGCCTGGACTTCTTGGGAAACGCCGTGGGCGCTGAAGATCACCGTGGAATTTTCCGGCACTTCGTCCAATTCCTCGACGAACACCGCGCCGCGCTCGCGCAGCCCGTCCACCACAAAGCGGTTATGCACGACCTCGTGGCGCACATAGATGGGAGCGCCGAATTCTTCGATGGCGCGTTCGACGATCTCAATGGCGCGGTCTACGCCAGCGCAAAAACCACGGGGATTGGCGAGGATGATTTCCATAGGTGTTGTCTTGTATTTCAGAGTGTAATGGTGGGGCATTGTGTCACTTTGCCCGGTGCGAATCAACGCGCCGGGCCGATGCGTCCGCGCCAAAGCACTTCTCCTCCCTCGGCACGGGCGAGGACGCGGGCGGCGACGAACAAGAAGTCGGACAGCCGATTGACGAAAGCCAAAGCCGGTGCTTCGACGGTTTCTTCCCGTGCCAGGCTGACCAGCAGGCGCTCGGCGCGGCGGCAGACGGTGCGGGCAATGTGGCAGGCAGCGGCGGGCGCGTTGCCGCCGGGCAGGATGAATTCCTTGAGCATGGGCAGCAGGTCGTTGAGTTTGTCCAGTTCCTGTTCCAGCCATTCCGTGTGTGCCGGCTTGATGAAACGGTGGCCGGGCATGCACAACTCGCCCCCAAGATCGAAAAGCAGATGCTGTGTTTCGCTTAAGGTCTCGCGCAAAGCAGGCGGGATGTCGTAGGCCAGCACCATCCCGATGTGGCTATTGAGTTCGTCCACCGTGCCGTAAGCCTCGACGCGCAAGCTGTCTTTGCCGACACGGCGGCCGTCGCCCAGCCCTGTGGAACCGTCGTCGCCGGTGCGGGTGTAGATTTTGGAAAGCCGATGTCCCATGGCTTCACACCAGCTTGTCGTCGGCGACGACCACGCCGTCCTCGTCGGCGTAGAGGTAACTGCCGGTGCGGAAGTTCACCCCGGCGAAAGTGATCAGGCAATCCTTGTCACCGCCGCCGCGCTTGTGGCTTTTCATCGGATGGGTGTGCAAGGCGCGGACGCCGATGGGCAACTGGCCGATTTCGTTGCTGTCGCGGATGCAGCCATAGACGATGATGCCGCGCCAGCCATTGTCGCAAGCCAGCCGCGCCAGATTGCCACCCATGAGGGCGCAGCGGTGGGAGCCGCCGCCGTCCACCACCAGCACACTATCCTCGACTTTCTCCTCCAACACCTGCCGCAGCAGCACATTGTCCTCGAAGATTTTCAGTGTGCTGATGCGCCCTGAAAAAGAATGCGCCCCGCCGAAGGGCCTGAAAATGGGTTCGGCGATTTGCAGATGGTGGGTGTCGGCGAACTGGTCGCACAGGTCGGGGGTTTTGAAGCTCATGGCCTTGGGTTCCATTGGTCTTGGGATTGGGGTAGTTTAGACGATGAGGCTTGGGAAAGTTCGATTCCTAGGCGGTTGCCATGCGGCGCGGCATCTGCTGGGTGGCCTTCAGGCTGCCATGGGTGGGCTGAAGCTTAGGCCAGTCGCGCTATAAATATTTAGCCAGCAATCCCCGTTCCCCATGCTGGACGGGCAAGGGACTTTTCACTTCCCATCCCCCGCCCGGCGCTTCCGCCAAAGGCTCGCCGTGTTTGTCGGTCATTCGTTCCAGCACGATATCTTGGTTGCCTTGGGGCAGGACCAATTCCAGCCGGTCGCCGACGGCGAATTTGTTCTTTGCCAGTATCTCGGCCATGCCTGTCTCCGGGTCGAAGCCAGTAATTTCCCCGACAAACTGCTGCTTATGGCTTTGCGAATAGCCGCGCAGATAGTTTTGTTGTTCGTGGGTGTGGTGGCGCTGGTAGAAACCGTCGGTATAGCCACGCTGGGCGAGGTTTTCCAGGACACCCAATAAGTGCGGATCAAACGCCCGCCCGGCTAATGCGTCATCTATGGCTTGGCGGTAAGCCTGGGCGGTGCGGGCGACGTAATAATGCGACTTGGTGCGGCCTTCGATCTTCAGGCTATTCACGCCGATTTCAATCAAGCGGCGCACATGCTCCACCGCCCGCAAATCCTTGGAGTTCATGATGTACGTGCCGTGTTCG
The DNA here is from genome assembly GCA_963753955.1 of uncultured Gammaproteobacteria bacterium. Classification (GTDB taxonomy): domain Bacteria; phylum Pseudomonadota; class Gammaproteobacteria; order Methylococcales; family Methylococcaceae; genus Methylumidiphilus. The sequence goes on along the minus strand of CAVWEM010000018.1, from coordinate 5,179 downwards.
TCTTCCATGACCGGCATGTATTCACCCGGGCGGTTTTCCTCTTCCAGCAGGTAAACCTGGTCGGCCAGGGGGTGGCGGTTGGCACCGCCGCAGTCGGCTTTGTTCAATTCGGCCAAGGATATGGCAAGCACCTCATTCCCCTCCCCCTGAGGGGAGAGCGAAGCGAGGGGGGCGCAGCCGGTTAGGGGAGAGGGTGTCATAAAATCGCCCTCGGCATTTTCCTGCGCCGGCGTCGTGGCATATTTCCACCGGCAGGAGTTGGTGCAAGTGCCTTGGTTGGGGTCGCGGTGGTTGAAATAGCCGGACAGCAGGCAGCGGCCTGAATAGGCGATGCACAATGCGCCATGGACGAAAGTCTCCAATTCCATGTCCGGGCATTGCTGGCGGATTTCGGTGATTTCATCCAACGACAATTCACGGGACAGGATGATCCGGCTCAAACCCACCGATTGCCAGAATCTCACCGAGGCCCAGTTCATCGTATTGGCCTGCACCGACAGGTGGATGGGCATGTCCGGCCAAGCTTCCCGCGCCAGCAGGATCAAGCCGGGGTCGGCCATGATGAGGGCGTCTGGCCCCATGGCGACAATCGCGCCGATGTCCTTGATGAAGGTCTTGAGCTTGCTGTTATGCGGCAGGACGTTGACGGCCAGGTAGAACTTTTTGCCTAAGTCGTGCGCCTCGGCAATGCCGACGGCAAGATTGGCTTCCAGGAAGTCATTGTTGCGCACCCGCAGGCTGTAGCGCGGCTGCCCGGCGTACACCGCGTCCGCGCCGTAGGCGAAGGCGTAGCGCATGTTTTTCAAGGTGCCGGCAGGGGATAGGAGTTCTACGGAAGGCATGGGCGAGGGGCTTGGGGAAAAAGCGTCTATTGTAGGCCAGGTGGATTTTGCGGGGATGACTTTTCCCCGTTTCCTGTTCAACTTGCCGGGCCGCCGCATGGAAAAGGCCACAAGAGGAGGCTTTTTTCTTTGCCAGCAGGAGCGCTTTCCAAGCCCATCCCGCGTAAAATAGGGGTTTTATCGAAAAATAATGGAACAACCTATGGCGAATCACACTACACAATCCATCCGGGCCATTGCCTTGGTCGGCCAGGGCGCATCCGGCAAGACCACCCTGTCGGAAGCCCTGCTGTACGCCGCCGGGGCCGTCAAGAACAAGGGCTTGGTTGAAAAAGGCAACACCGTCAGCGACTTCGACCCGCAGGAAAAGTCCGCCGGGCATTCCTTGTACAGCGCCCTCACCCATTTCGACTACGAAAACGCCCGCGTCCACCTGCTGGACACGCCGGGCTACCCTGATTTCGCGGGCCAGGCCATCGCCGCCTTGGCGGCGGTCGATACCGTCCTGGTGGTCGTCAACGCGCAGACCGGCATCGAACTGATGACCGAGCGCATGATCCGCTGGGCCAGGGAGCGCAAGCTCTGCACGATGATCGTCGTCAACAAGATCGACGCCGACAACCTCGACCTGCCCGCGCTGGTGGAAGAACTCCGCAAACGCTTTTCCGGGCTGGTCTTGGATCTGCCCGTCCATGGCGGCAAGGATGTGGTGGAGGTGTTGGAACATGACAGCGGGGAAGCTGATTTCGGCTCCGTCGCCGAGGCCCACAATAAATTGATTGAACGGCTGGTCGAAGAAGATTTGGGGCTGCTGGAAAAATATCTCGAAGAGGGCGAGGAGCCCAAGCCCGCCGAAATCCATTCGCCCTTTGAAAGCGCCTTGCGCGCCGGGCTCGCCCCGATCCTGTTCACCTCAGCCAAGACCGGGGTCGGCATCAGCGAATTGCTGCATGTGATCGCCAACCTGGCCCCGAACCCCACGGAAGGCAATCCGCCGCCGTTTTACAAGGGTGAGCCGGGCGGAACTACGGAGGCCTTCCACGCCGAGCCGGACCCTGAAAAACACGTTTTGGCCCATGTCTTCAAGGTTGTCTCCGATCCCTATATGGGCAAGGTCGGCATTTTCCGCGTCCACCAAGGCACGGTGCGCAAGGATGCCCAGCTTTTTGTCGGCGACGGCAAGCGCCCGTTCAAAGCCGCCCATTTGTACAGCCTGCAAGGTAAGGAATTCGAGGAAGTGGAGGCGCTAATCCCCGGCGACCTAGGCGCGGTCGCCAAAGTCGATGAAATCGAGTTCGACTGTGTGCTGCACGACTCCCACGACGAAGACCACATCCACCTGAAGCCGCTGAATTTCCCCAGCCCCATGGCCGGGCTGGCGGTGGAGACCAAGCGCAAGGGCGACGAGCAGCGTTTGTTCGATATCCTCGACAAGCTGGCCTTGGAAGACCCGACTTTCCTGATCGAGCGCCGCCCCTCGACCAACGAGACCGTCATCCGGGGTCTGGGCGACGCCCATCTGAAAGCCAAGCTGGAAAAGATGGCCAACCAATATAAGTTGGAAGTCGACACCAATCCGCCGCTGATCCCTTACCGCGAGACCATCACCCTGGAGGCGGAGGGCCACTACCGGCACAAGAAACAGACTGGCGGGGCCGGGCAGTTCGGCGAGGTTTTTCTGCGCATCGAGCCGTTGGAACGTGGGGAGGGCTTTGAGTTTGTCGACGCGGTCAAAGGCGGGACGATTCCCGGCATGTTTCTTGCCCGCAGTGGAAAAAGGTGTGCGGCAAGCTTTGGAGGATGGTGTGGTCGCTGGCTTTCCGGTGGAGGATCTGCGGGTCACCGTTTACGACGGCAAGACCCATCCGGTGGACAGCAAGGAGATTGCCTTCGTCACCGCCGGGAAAAAGCCGTCATCGAGGCCATCCGCATTGCCAGGCCGATTGTGCTAGAACCCATCGTCGATATTGAAATCATCGCCCCGGAAACCGCCATGGGCGACATCACTGGCGATTTGTCTTCCAAGCGCGGCCAGATCACCGGCGCGAATGCCAGCGGTCATGGCCGGTTGTCGTCAACGGCAAAGTCCCTTTGGCCGAATTGGCCGATTATCAATCTCGCTTGAACTCGTTGACCAGCGGACGCGGACATTATTCCATCGAGTTAAGCCACTACGCCGCCGTGCCACCGCAGATCCAGCAGCATTTGACGGGCGGGTTTAAGCTGAAGGACGAAGACGAATAGCAATTTCTCGTCTTGGCGCGGGGTGGTGTGGGAAATCCCTGCCCCCTAAGCCAAGGCGGCGATCCAATCCATCACCGCAAAACCAAAACCAAAACCAAAATAAAAATGTCACATAAAGGCTTAGGTGTGTGTCAAATACCACAGGCTAATGTGTGAGATTGCGCAATATCATGATATTTTCCATGCTGTCCGCCGCTTTCGGCTGGGGCTAGGGATTACATCAAGACATCTGTGGCAATATGCCGCATTGTCTTGTCCGGCAAGTAACAGTAAATTAGCATCTCTAAATTAGAAAAGACGGTCATGGCATAGGGGTGGATTTCTTCCCAATGCGCGTTATCATGGCGCATTAAATCCTGCGCATCGGCGCGGATAAGAGGTTATGGACAGGTTGAGTATGCGATGAATTCCGCACTAGAATCATATCGATCCATAAACCTTATAAACACAGTGATTTCCAAAGCGTTGAGCCGATACGAATATCCCATTTTTGAGTTTTTGGATGGTCGGTTGGACAAGGATTTCCTGTGTGACGGAAACATGCTGGATCGTCCCCGCCAAGCGTGGTAGTGGATGCGGCAAACATTGCAAGCCCCCGGCCCAAACGATTGGGTGCGGCACGAAGTGGCCGCCTCGTGGCTGCGCTGCCTGGACGAATATCACCTGCGGTTTTCCTCCCCGCCGCAACGGGGAAATTCCATGCCCCACCCTGGTTTGGCGGCAGATGTTAGCCCCGAGTTGACCAGTCTCTCGGCGATGGTCGAACAACAATCCAGAGCCTTCATCGGCCAAGCGGGCCTGACCCTTTGCTTGAATGCAAATTAAGCGCTTTGCGGCAAGACGTTCCGCACGAACATGGCGGCGGCGAGCCGTCCGAAGACATGGACGAGAAGCCCTTGGTAAGAGCGCACCTTGCTGGCGATCTCGATGCCGGTCTTCTCCTCGATCCAGTTGAAGATGGACTCGACGGGCTGGCGCACCTGCGAGACGGCGCGGGAAAGCCAGAGGTCGGCGGCGTCGAGGTGTTCCTGGCCCTGTCGCTTCTTGACCGGCGTCATCACGGCGAACGGCAGCCCTAACACCCGCTTGAGGTATTCATAGGCCTTGTCGGCGTAGAGTTCCTGGTAGGGCAGAGCGGGCGCGGCCTGCACCAGCGCCGGGCCGTCGTTCAGGCCCGCCGGCGCGAGGCCGATGAAGCGCGGTGCGGGCAGCGTGCCGGGCCGGAAGTCGCCGACCAAGTGGAGCTTCACGCCGTAGTAGTACAGGTTCTTCGTCGGGCAGTAGCCGCTGCTGGCCAGTTCGGGGGCGACCTTGGCGTTGAAGCGCCGCCCCTGCCGGGCGAGGATCACCGGCATGGAATCGACCAGCCCGGCGAAGGACGCCGCCTCGCCGGTCGCGCAGAAGCGCTCCAGCAGGGCCGGGAAGCAGTCCGCGATCCGGTTCAGGCGCTGCACGTAGGCCCCGTAGCCGGGCAGCCGGGGGAACCAGTCCCGCCAATAGCGCCGGGCGTGTTGGTGGATGGCCTTGATCTGGCGCTTCTCCTCCAGGGCGACGGCGAACAGGTAGACGGTGACGACCTCCTCGTCGGTGAAGCTAAGGTCGGCATAAGGCGCGTGGCGCTGGGCCTGCGCCCAGCCGACCTCCTGCCAATGTCTGCAAACCTCAAGATAGAGTGTTATCAACTGCGTGTGCCAGCCCATCGTCGTACTCGGTCAGATTGTTGGGGAACAACCTCACAGGATAGGACTTTGGGCTGGCTACCTTCCAGATAGCTCTGAATTCGCATTTGATGGATTCAGATTGTCGCTTGGTGAGTATCAAAGGCCACGACCTAGTCGACTGCCCCATGGGGAAACTCCTGGTTTATCCGCAGGCCGGCTGGAGCGAATCCGTCATTGGCAACAATGGCATAGGTTCTGCGGCAATTACCCAAGAACCCATCGCCTTCTGCGGTGAGGAACATTATCTCCCCCTGCTCCATCCTTTCACCAGCGCGGGTTTTCCGCTCTTTGCCCAAAGCGGTCAGTTGCTGGCGGTGATCGGACTCCTCAGCGACCAGCGCATCAATCCAGGTTTGGGTGGTGGGTTTAATT
>CAVWEM010000017.1:0-40419 GCA_963753955.1 uncultured Gammaproteobacteria bacterium | reverse complement strand
AATAGGGTAGGCGATTTTAGACGGGCCTAGTGGTTGCCTAAAAAGGATTAGGCAGGCAATAGGAATTGTCCAGTCATTTTATGAATTTGCCATAAGTAGTGACGCCATCGTCCATGGAGGATGGGCATTATGATGAAAGTATTGCTCATGTATGAATATTCGTGTTTTTTCTCGTTCCCATGCTACGGCGTGTGAATGCACTTGGCGGCGTTCTGCGCAGACTAATAGGGGTTGCCACGCTGGAGAATCAAAGCCATTAACTTAAGCGTTCGTAGTCCCGCCTTTAGGCGGAAAACAGACCGGAAAGAACCGGCTGAAGCCGGTACTACGAACAGTGTTTTCCCGGTGCGGAATTCTTAAGCTAATGGCTTTGACGCTGGAGAATGGGAACCAGATCAACAAACAGAACTTGGCATCCACTTTTCAGAAAGAATGTCTTCTATTGTCCACGGACAGGTTTCAGGAAAGTTTTCCAGGCCAGTTTCTTTTGAGGCTTGATAAACCGCATCACCCCAAATAATTTCCCACCACTCGGCATCATCCAGTTTAGCCTTAAGGCTAGGCACCTGTTTAAGATGAAGTTGGATAGCCCGGCGCTGGTTGCGGATAGTCAATTCCCAACTGCGGCCTTGCCTTTCCGGTTGGAACTGCCATTTCAGCAAATGGGCTATTAGTAATACCATGCGATTTGCCAGCTCGCGTTGTTCACTCTTGCCCACGTCTTCTATCTCCTCGGCGATATGTTCCAAGTCAAGCAACCCAAACTGCTTTGAGCGTACTAACCGAGCCTGTTCGTTGGCCCAAGCGACTATATCAGTTTCATAATTAATGGCTGTCATGCTAAATCTCTTACACCAAACCACCGCGTCTCGGTTATTTGCTCTCGTTCCCACGCTCTGGCGTGGGAATGTAGTTAGCGGCGCTCCTGCGCCGCGAGTCCGCAGAGCGGACTAGGATGGGTTCCCACGCTGGAGCGTGGGAACCAGATTAAAGATGTTTTTGTTTCCAGCTTGCCTAAGCTAGTTTTGATCGCAATCTCCCAAAATGTTGCGATGCTAAAAAATTGGTGTTCTCAGAATTTTCAATGGCCGATCTTGTCGTTTGGTTTAACTGGCGGTCTCCCTCCAAAAACCAAATAAGCGTATGAGTGTCCAGTAAAAAATTCACCGCATATAATCCGCAAAATCATCCAATGGCGCATCGAAATCATCCGCCATTTTGAAAGTACCTTTGGCGCAGCCGAAGCGAGGAATTATTTTAGTTGTCCAGGTTGGCTTTGTATTTTGCTTGGTCAGCAGATAGTCCAAAAAAAACAGCAGTTCCTGTTTGAGTGGCTCCGAGTTTAACTGCTGGATTTTGGAGGTAATGAGTTGCTCGTTCATTTTTTTGTGCCGCTTTGTTTGTCAATATAAACCGCGAACGGTGCGGTTCGTTCCTCACCGCACCCTACCTCGCTGCCTGAACATCCATTGGAGAATAAAGGGGATGCCTGATTTCGACGGCGATCTCACGCGTACCGATGTAAGGGTTCACGGCGACCACTTCAGCGGAGCTTTTTTTTAGCGTGGAAATGACGGTGTTTTTGCCGATACCCAGAATGCGCGAAGTATCCCGGATGCCGCCGCCGTTCATGGCAATGTCCACAATCTGGTCTTTGACGCCAGGCTCGTAGGCCCGGTACACGCAGTCGGTCTTGAATATTCGCCCGCACTCCTTGCAGCGAAACCGGGAACGACCGCTTTGGGTGCCGTAACGGACAACCTCGGAACTGTTGCAATACTTGCACAAAACAATTTGATACGCCATTGGAATGGTTGCCTAAGAAGCTTGAAAATTTTATGCTCTACCATACTTAATAAATCAATTAAACCCACCTCCATCAATTGTTTATGGGGCTTATGAAGCTTTGGCGATTCAATAAAAGAATCGATTGAGGATTTTATTTTTTTAATTACAACTTCTCGACTTGAGTCATCAACTTGTGCAATTGCTTTACGGGGAGGAATAATTGAAAAGCCGGATTGCGTTTTTACATCCTTTTTTTCTAACAACAATCTCAGTGTCACGATATTCACATATTTCAGATAGTGTCATAATGAATCCACCAAAAGGGCAAACAAACAAAAAAATGGTAGTGGGCAAACGGCCTTACCGTTTGCCCAATCTAAATCCTTTAAACCTTAGCCGCAGCCAACTCGTCCCTCAACGCTTTGATAATGCTGTCATAGCGGTTCGGGTCGCTGTCCTTGCCTGCGCCGAACACGGCGGAACCAGCAACGAAGGTGTCCACACCGGCTTCGCGCACTTCGCGGATGTTCTTCGGGCCGACGCCGCCGTCGATTTCGAGGCGGATGTTGCGGCCTGAGGCTTTGATGCGGGCGGCGGTTTCTTTAGCCTTGTCCAAGACATAAGGAATGAAGCTTTGGCCACCGAAACCGGGGTTGACCGACATCAACAGGATGATGTCGACCTTGTCCATCACGTAGTCGAGATAGTGTAAGGGCGTGGCGGGGTTGAAAGTCAGGCCGCACTGCATGCCGTGATCCTTGATGAGTTGCAGGCTGCGGTCGATGTGTTCGGATGCCTCCGGGTGGAAGGTGATGATGGAGGCGCCAGCCTTGGCGAAATCGGGGATGATGCGGTCCACCGGCTTGATCATCAAATGCACGTCGATGGGCGCGGTGACGCCGTGCTTGCGCAGAGCCTCGCAGACCAGCGGCCCGATGGTCAGGTTGGGGACGAAATGGTTGTCCATCACGTCGAAGTGGACAATGTCCGCGCCGGCTTTCAGCACGTTCTGCACCTCTTCGCCCAGACGCGCGAAATCGGCGGATAAAATCGAAGGGGCAATCCAGTTGTCGTTCATGTGCGTAATGCTCATTTGAATAATGGGAGAACGGGGCGCGCTGGCGTCCCGGCGGTTATCCGGTTGGGAATGGCGTCTTGCCACGATGCTTGATCTAACCCAAGGAAGCAGCGTATTTTCACATTTGGCTTACGGGCGGGCAAGCCAAGAAGTAGACAAGAAGCGGCCTGAAGGCCGCCCTACAATTTTAGGCGCTACCGCCCGTCCCGCTCTTGCCCCAAATCCGGCTCGCCGATATGGCGCAGGATATGTTCGCGGGCCTTGTCACGCAAGCCAATCATTGTTTTCCATGCGTCGCCTTCATTTTCCTGCCGCACGGGCGCTGGAAAAAGGGGCTGGCCGAGGGTCAGGCTGATGATCCCCGGGCGGGGGAACCAACTGTCGGCGCGCAGCATCGAGCGGGTTCCACGCAGGGCGGCGGGGATCAGCGGCACGTCGGCTTCCACAGCGGCGGCGAAAGCGCCTAGGTGGAAAGGCATCAACCCAGGGCGGCGGGTGAAGGTGCCTTCGGGGAAAAACACCAGGGGCTGGCCTTGCCGCAGACGCCCGCTGAGCTTTCTGGCATCTTCGACGCTTTTCTCCGCATCGAAACGTTCGACGAACTCCGTGCCGATCCGCCGCAGAGCTGGGCCTAGCAGGCGGTTCCGCCCCAATTCCGCCTTGGCGACAAAGTCTAGCCTGCGCGGGAAGGCGGCGGTGAGCGCGTAGACATCGAGATAACTGGAATGGTTGGCGACCAGCACGAAGGGCTGGCCTTCCGGCGGCAGATTTTCCAGGCCATGGACTGTCAAAGGGGTGTGCGTCGACCATCGCAGCAAACGTATGCAGGCCCGCATGAACCGCCAGCGGCTGGCGGGGGAGGGCAGGGCCATCGCCGAAGCCCAGACGAAGGGCGCGAGCAGGCCGAACACGCTCCAGGCATAGGCGGCGAACAGCCATTCCCGCACTTTCAGCCAGCCGTGCCGGGGTTTGGTCAGCAGGTTTTCCAGCAGCAAATCCGCATAGGGTAGCCAGCTTGATCGCCGCGTCTTGCCAATTTCGCCGCGCTCGTAAAGTTCGCGGGTCGCGGCCCGGCGGACTTTGCCGCTGGAGGTCTTCAACACGGCCCCCGGCGCGGCCAGCACGGTGTCGTCGGGGGGTTCGCCGAGCAAGTCCGTGACCACGGCGTGGATCTTCGCCCGCAAAGCTTCGGCTTGGGGCCCTTCCAGCCGCCGGGTTTCTGCCAGCACGATCAGCCGCTCGGTGCCGCTGGCCGCATCGACGCCGCCGAACACCGCCACGCCGTCTTTGCGTATGCCCTTGATGTCGCTTACCGCCTGCTCCACTTCCTGCGGGTAGATGTTGCGCCCGGCGCGGATGATGAGGTCTTTGCCGCGTCCGGTCACATACAACTCGCCGCCGACCATATAGCCAAGGTCGCCGGTGTCCAGCCAAGACCCACGGAACAGGGCGCGGGTGTGTTCGCTGTCGCGGAAATAGCCGCTGGTGGAGGAGGGGCCGCGAAATTCGATGCGGCCTAGTTGGCGTTCGGGCAATTCGCGGCCCGCCCCATCCACCGCCCGGATCTGATGCCCCGGCAAAGGCAGGCCGCAGGCGACGAAGCGCAGGGCGTTGGCGTCTTGTTGCTCGGCGGGCGTCGCCAACCCGAAGCGGCTGAAGGCGTCGCGGCGGACGCGGTCGATCAACGGCCCCCGGCCCAGCGGCGGGAAGCCCAGGCCGACCGAGGATTCAGCCAGCCCGTACACCGGCATCATCGCCCCGCGCCTAAAGCCGTAGGGTTTGAAGCGCTCGACGAAGCGTTCGACGGTTTCCGGCACCACCGCCTCCGCGCCGTTGAAGGCGGCTCGCCAAGACGAGAGATCTAAGCCCGGCGATGTCCTGGTCTTCCAATCGACGCAGGCAGGTTTCGTAGCCGAAATTCGGCGAGGCCGACAAGGTGCCGCGAAAACGGTGGATGGCCTGTAGCCAGCGTTGCGGCCTGGAGATGAAGCTCAAAGGCGGCATCACCACCAAAGGCATGGCATGGTAGAGGCTGCCCAGCCAAGCGCCGATCAAGCCCATGTCATGGTATAGCGGCAACCAACTGACGAACACATCATCCGGGCTGGCATTGACGGCTTGGCCCATGGCGCGGATGTTGGCCAGCAGGTTGGCATGGGTCAGCACCACCCCCTTGGGATTGCCGGTGCTGCCCGAGGTGTATTGCAAAAAGGCGATGTCTTGGGCCTGGACACGCGGCTTGGACAATATGCCATTGGCTGCGGCCAGTTCTTCCACGGTGGCGACTTGCCACAGGCTGCCCACCAGCGAGCGCAGCAGTTTGGCGTGGCCTTTGCCCTCAGCAACGGTGATCAGCAGCGGGGCTGCGCAATTCTTCAGGATCGCCACGCAACGGCGCAGATGCTCTTCCAATTGCGACAGGCGCGGCGGCGGGTACATCGGCACCGGAATCGCCCGGCCAGCAACACGCCGATGAAGCTGAAAAAATACTCAGGGCCGGTCGGCAACATGATCGCCACCGCCTGTCCAGGCTGCACCCCTTGGGCTTGCAGGCCGATGGCCACTTTTTCGGCCTGCGCTTGCAACTGGCCGTAGGTTAGGCTGATGCCTTCCGCCTCGTCGCTATAGAAGCGGATGTGCGGCCGGTCGGGATGTTGTGCGACATGCCAGTCAAGGGCGTCTGGATCAGCGTCTCGGCGTCGAATTCCGCCAAGAAGGCTGCACTCCATCAGCAGGCATGGGTTCGCCGACGGTCAGGATCAAATTCTGCAAATGCCAGCTGTCAACTTTGCCGACTGGCAGGGCTGGCTTGCAGCAAGGCGCGCAACAAGTCGCGGGGGGTTTCCGCCTCGGCGAACAAGCGCTTCCGGCGGAACCACGTCGAAACGCCGTCCGATGCGATGCAGCAGTTCCACCCGCCCTAGGCTGTCCAGGCCGAAATCCTTGTCCAGGGAACTATCCAAAGAGATACCCGTCAGCGGCCTGCCCGGATGGAGTTCGCCAGCCAGCGTTTGCGCCACGGACAACAGGGCTTCGGCGGTGTTGTCGGGATCAGTTTCGGTCATGTGGGTGTTTTTTGGATGGCATTTCAAGCTTGCGCGGACGCGCCATAATCGCCGGTTAACGGGACAAAGGCGACGGCCAGGACGTTGCGGGTTTCAATGTTTCCCTCCTCGTTTTTCTCCACCACCAGCAATTCCTGATCGGAATCGGGCAGGCCGACGGGGATGACCAGACGCCCGCCGGGTTTCAATTGTTCCACCAACGGCCCGGGGATGTAGGGTGCCGCCGCCGTCACGATGATGCCGTCATAAGGGGCGTGTTCGGGCCAGCCGTAATAACCATCGCCGACGCGGGTTTCGATGTTGGCATAACCCAGCCGCCGAAGACGTTTCCCCGCTTCCTGGGCCAATTCCGCGATGATTTCCACGGTGTAAACCTGTTTCACCAGCAGGGACAGGATGGCGGCCTGGTAGCAGGAGCCTGTCCCGATTTCCAGAATGACATCATTGGCTTCCGGCTCTAGCAGATCAGTCATCAAGGCGACGATGTAAGGTTGCGAGATGGTCTGCCCATGGCCGATGGGCAGCGGCCCGTTGTAAAATGCGGCGTGTCTGGCATCGGCTGGCACGAATTGGTCACGTGGAACCATGGCCATGGCCTCCATGACCTTGGTGTCCAATGCATGTTTGCCGATGTACCGGCTTGTTTGCTGGGTCAGATCTTCGATTTCTTGGATCATGCGGGACAGTTCGTTCACAGGATGCCTCAAAGTTTCTTTTGCCAAAACAACGCTTTTCCCGCATCGGGATTAAGCTGGTAGCCCGAGTAGCCGCAGGATTGGTAAGCGGCTTGGGCGATGGCGTTGCCTTCCAACACCTCCAGGGTCAGTTTGCAGCAGCCTAGCCCCAAGGCGATTTCCTCGGCCTTGGATAGCAATTGCTTGGAGATGCCACGTCCACGGTGGCTTTTGGAGACCACGATGTCGTGGATATTCAGCAGCGGTTTGCAGGCGAAGGTCGAGAAGCCTTCAAAGCAAATCGCCAAACCGACAGGATTGCCATCGGCAAAGGCAAGGATCACATAGGTTCCAGCCCTTTTGCCCAACTCGGCGACGAGGTTTTCCTTGACGAAATCCGACAGGCGGCAATTCGCGCCCATGTCGTCCTGCGCGTATTCGTCGAGAAGCCTGACGATGGCTTGCGCATGGCGGATATTGGACAAGTCCGCGTTGATTATCGCAATCATGTTCCTCTAGTGTGTGTCTGCCTGGGCTGCGGGAGCTAGTCTACATCGCGAACCGTAGGTTGGTATAGGCAGCGGCGGAAGTAAAGCGACACAAAAGCCCCTCTCCCTCTGGGAGAGGGCTGGGGTGAGGGCAACCGAAAGTCGCTTTACTTCCGTCGCCCTCTATTGAGGAAACTTCCTTCCACCCACGCAAATTCATGGCCCAATGGATTAGAATGGTCGCATCGAATGACCACACCCAACCCACCATGGCATCCAATCCCTTGCTCGGCCCTTTGATGTTCGACCTGCGCGGACATTACCTGAACAGCGAAGAAAAAGAACTGCTGCGCCATCCGGCGGCGGGCGGCATCATTTTTTTCACCCGCAATTATGAGAATCCACAACAAATCGCCGGACTTGTCCAATCCATCCGCTCGCTGCGCCCCAACTTGTTGATTGCGGTGGACCACGAAGGTGGGCGGGTGCAGCGTTTCCGCGAGGGCTTCACCCGCCTGCCTCCGGCGGCGCGTTATGCCGAACGCCTGGACGAAAAAGCGCTGCCGCAAACCTTGGAGAGCGCCGGTTGGCTGATGGCGGCGGAGTTGCGTTCGGTGGATGTGGATTTCAGCTTCGCCCCGGATCTGGACGTGGATTGTGGCATCAGCCAGATCATCGGCGACCGCTCGTTTTCCCGCGACGCGGAGCAGGCTGGCGACCATGCCCTGGCCTTCGCGCAAGGCATGAGACGGGCTGGCATGGCGGCGGTGGGCAAGCATTTTCCGGGGCATGGCGCGGTGGCCTTGGATTCGCACTTGGCCCTGCCGGAAGATTCCCGCAGCTATGCCGACATTACCGCCAAAGATTTGCTGCCGTTCAAGAAGCTCATCGCGGCAGGTCTGGAAGGTGTCATGCCGGCCCATGTGGTTTATAAGGAAGTCGATGCGATGCCTGCCGGTTTTTCGCGCCGCTGGATACAAGCGATTTTGCGCGGGGACTTGGCATTCAAAGGCGCGGTGTTCAGCGATGATCTGTCCATGGAAGGCGCGGCGGTTTTCGTCCAGAGCCACATTGACCGCGCAAGGCTGGCCATCGAAGCCGGTTGCGACATGGCCTTGCTGTGCAACAAGCCGGAGGCCATAGGCTTTGTGCTGGAGTCGCTGGAGAACTTGAATTGGAAAGCGCACCAGCCGCAACTGGACGCTTTGCGTGGACGGTTTCCCTTCGACCGTTCCGCGCTGTTAAGCGGCAGCGAATGGCGCGACGCCGCCGGGCGCGTCAGTCGCCTCAACGAACAAGTGGCCTAATCATGAATCTATTGGAAGAAATCAAACAAGTCGAAGGCGAAGCCGATCTCATCTATGCGCAGGAACAGGTCGAGGCCGCATTGGATCGTATGGCCTTGGAAATCACAGCCCACCTAGGCTCAAGCAGGCCCGTCGTCCTCACCGTCCTCAATGGCGGCATCATCTTCGTCGGCCAGCTATTGACCCGGCTGTGTTTTCCGCTGGAAATCGACTCCATCAACGCCAGCCGCTACCGGGGCGCGACCAGCGGCGGGGAAATCCATTGGCTGCTCAAGCCAGGGCTGTCTTTGCAGGGCAGGGCGGTGCTGTTGGCCGACGATGTGTTGGACGAAGGCATCACCCTGGCCGCCCTGGTCGAGTGGTGCCGGGAGCAAGGTGCGGCGGAAGTTTACACTGCCGTGCTGATCGACAAGCAATTGGGCCGGGAACGCCCTTGCCGCGCCGATTTCGTCGGACTGGAAGCGGAAAACCGTTATCTGTTTGGCTACGGCATGGATTACAAAGGCTATTTGCGCAACGCGCAGGGGATCTATGCATGCAAGGGGCTGTGATCTTTCATCTGTCTTACTCCCCTCTCCCTGCGGGAGATGGACAGGGGGTGAGGGCTTGGCCTATGCCGATCTGAGTATTCGCAATCTGTTCAACCGCCAACCGAAAGAGTAAACCCATGACCCGCACAGCCATCATCGGGGGCACCGGCCTGACCCGGCTGCCCGGATTTGAGATCATCCACCGCGAGCAAGCCAGCACCCGTTGGGGCGAACCGTCCTCGGATCTGATCCATGGGCGGCTTTACGGCGCGGAGATTTTCTTCCTCGCCCGCCACGGCGAAAAGCACACACTCCCGCCGCACCGCGTCAACTACCGGGCCAATATCCAGGCGCTCAAAGAAGCCGGGGTCTCGTCCATCATCGCCGCCGCCGCCGTGGGCGGCATCCGCGCCGACATGGGGCCGGGCAAGATTATCGTCCCCAGCCAGATCATCGACTATACCCATGGCCGTGCCAACACTTTCTTTGAGGATGATTTGGAGCATGTCACCCACATCGACTTCACCCATCCATATACCCATTCCTTGCGGGAAAAACTGCTGGACGCCGGTTTCCGCGCCGGGCTGCGGGTGGTCGATGGCGGCGTTTATGCCTGCACCCAAGGGCCGAGGCTGGAAACCCCGGCGGAAATCACCCGCATCGAGCGTGATGGCGGCGATTTGGTCGGCATGACCGGAATGCCCGAAGCCGCCTTGGCCCGTGAATTGGAGATAGCCTACGCCTGCTGCGCCATCGTCGCCAACTGGGCGGCCGGCAAGACCGAGCGGGAAATCACCATGGCCGAGATTGAGCAAAACCTGGTCAAGGGCATGGCGGATTTTGCGCAGTTGTTGAAGGCGCTATTGGCGGGATAAAGCCCCAAGTTGACACGGCAGACCAAAATGATTTCGTCATAGTTGAATCGCATACTATTGCGGGTGAGTTGCCAACAAACTTAAAAATCTCTCATGCCATCCCCTCTCCCCTATGCCCACTCCGGCCCCGCCGCCACCGGCCAGATCCGCCAACATCCCGAAGACTTCATCGTCGAGGAAATCCTAGGCTTCGAGCCGACCGGAGAAGGCGAGCATGTTTTCCTGAGGATTCAAAAGCGCGGCGAGAACACCGATTATCTCGCCCGGCAAATCGCCAAATATGCGGGATTGCCGAGAATGGCGGTCAGCTACGCCGGCATGAAAGACCGCCATGCCGTCACCACGCAATGGTTCGGCGTCCATATCCCCGGCAAGCGCGAGGTGGATTGGAGCGGCTTGGAATCGGACGCGGTGCAGGTGTTGCAAGCCATCCGCCACAACCGCAAGCTGAAGACCGGCGCGTTGAAAGGCAACCGCTTCACCCTCACCGTGCGTGACCTGCAAGGGGAGCGCGGCGCGCTTGCGGAAAAACTACTGAAGATCAAGGCCGAAGGCGTGCCGAATTATTTTGGCCCGCAACGCTTCGGGCGCGAGGGCAACAACTTGGCCCAGGCCGAAGCCCTGTTCAAAGGCGAACTGCGGCTGCGGGATCGGAATTTGGAGGGCATTTACCTCTCCGCCGCCCGTTCGGAAATCTTCAACCGTGTGCTGGCGAGACGGGTTTCTGCCGGCATGTGGAACCAGGCGATGGCAGGCGATGTGTTTATGTTCGCCGACTCGCACAGCATCTTCCGCGCCGAATTCGACGAAGAAACCTTGCGGCGCGTAGCAGCTTTGGAAATACATCCTAGCGGGCCGTTGTGGGGGATGGGTGAATTGGCGACAAGTGGCGCGGCCATGGAATTGGAAAAAGCCGTCGCCGCCGAATGCCCGGTATTATGCGAGGGCTTGGAGCGCAAGGGTATGGAACCTTCCCGCCGGCTTTTGCGCTTGACGGTGCCGGATTTGGGCTTTGAATTCCCCGACGAAACCCGCCTGCGCCTCAGCTTCAGCCTGCCCGCCGGGGCTTATGCGACGGTGGTTTTGCGCGAGGCGGTGGCTTTTGCAGGGGAGTTGGATTGATGGACGACAAGCAATTGCTCCGCTACAGCCGCCAAATCATGCTGCCGCAGGTCGATGTCGAGGGCCAGCAAAAACTCTTGAATGCCCGCGTCCTGATTGTCGGCCTCGGCGGTTTGGGTTCACCCGCCGCGATGTATCTCGCCGCCGCCGGCGTGGGCTGTCTGGCTTTGAATGATTTTGACGCGGTGGATTTGACCAATCTCCAGCGCCAGATTGTCCATGACACGGAAAGCCTAGGTTTGAGCAAAGTGGAATCCGCCAAGCTAACCTTGCTGCGCTTGAATCCAGAGATTCATATCGACATGATCAACCGGCCCTTGGAGGGCGAGGATTTGGAGTTGGAGATTGCCGGAAGCGATGTGGTGCTGGATTGCACCGACAATTTCGCCACCCGCTTCGCCATCAACCGGGCTTGCGTTTTGACCCACACCCCCTTGGTGTCCGGCGCGGTGATCCGTTTCGAGGGACAGATCAGCGTGTTCACGCCCGGCTTCGACGATAGCCCTTGCTACAACTGCCTCTATCCCAACCAAGGCGAGTTGGAAGAAAGCTGTGTGCGCAACGGCGTCATTGCCCCCCTGCCCGGCATCATCGGTTCCATGCAGGCTTTGGAGGCGGTCAAGCTGATCATGGGCATCGGGCAAACCCTGCGCGGACGGCTGCTGCTGCTGGACGCTTTGCGCATGGAGTGGAACCGGATGAATTTGAAAAAAAATCCGCAGTGTCCGACTTGTGGGGGCAGGCTTTGAGGGAGCGGGAAGATTGCGCAAAGGAAAATCAGCCCGATACCTTAACCGGATACTCCGCTCCGATGCTCCCTAAACCAAATTTCACTACGCGCCAACAGTTTCGATGGTGCGTTTTGGGTAATATTCACTATCGCGGAGCAATCGAAACAAGACTACACTTTTGCGGGCGTCAGGCGGGCAGCCGCAAACCGGCTTGCCACGTCCTTCCGGGCTTTGCCTGAATGTTCAAACCGTTGATTTGATGATAATAACTCAGCAATTCGGAGAGCATCATGACCCAATACCAAGCCAATCTCTACCCCAAGTCCGTCCCCAATCCCACCGTCGCCAACGCCGATGCCCACCGCAAGAGCATCGGCGTTTGTTTTTCCGGAGGGGGATCGCGTGCGCTGACCTGTGCCTGGGGGCAATTGATCGGACTTTCCAGCGTGAAGCAGCCCAATGGAAAGCCCTTGCTGGACGATGTGCGTTACATTTCCTCGGTTTCCGGGGGATCGTGGGCCTCGGTTCTCTATACCTTCCGGCCCGGCTCCATTTCCGACGATGCATTCCTCGGCCCCGCTTACTCGCCGGACCGGCTTTATTACGACACCGACGTGTCCGGCGGTTTGAATGTCAGCACCATGGGGGCGTCAAGCCTCGGCAAGATTCCGCAAAATTTCCACAACTTGTACGATCCGGATCCGTTTAAAAATATCTTCGCCGATTTTGTCACCATCGCCGTGCTAAAAGGGGGTTCCCTTAAAGACGCCGCGAAGTGGTTGTGGATGTATATCGTCGGCGAGAATGTCTTGGCCGATTTCGGGCTTTACACCTATTCCACCTCGCTGTTCAGACCCCACGAAACCCCCTGGAATTACGCGGACGCGAAGTATTTCTCCCTTTCGGAAACCTACGCCAAAGCCAAGATTTTTCCCTGCGACCCGGCCCCATCCCCCGACTCTTTCGTTTACGCCCGCACCTTGCCCAACGGCCAACCAGCCGGCCCGATGCTGATTGTCAACACCAATGTCGTCGGAAAAAGCCGCCCCGGCACCCAAGTGGCCGGACCTATCCAAATACCCGTCCAGGTTTCGCCGGTGACGGGGGGGATTTACGGAGCGAGCCCCCAGGTCAACGACGGGATTGGGGGCGGGGCGGTGGAATCTTTTGCGTTCACCTCGCAATTGTCGTCCTTGGTGAAGCCGGGTAAGGTCGCCGCCGATTTCCCTAGGGCTTACACGTTGGTGGATATCACCGCTTGTTCCAGCGCCTTCTACGCGGCTTTTCTGGCGGCACCCATCCAGTCGGCACTGGCTAATATGCGGCAAATGGACGACGATCAAATGCAGATCCATTTAGGGAGATTCCATCTGCCGGGCGCGTCGTTTGTCCTTGATGACATACGGGAACATCTGTCCAAGCTGCACGAAGAATCCTTGCTTATCACCCTGCAAGATTTTGTGCCGCATTACAATTATTGGCCGGTGGGTTCGGTTGCCCAAGGAAAGGGGGCCAACCGAGACGCGGAATTCACCGATGGCGGCGATTTGGAAAACACCGGTGTTGCCGGTCTCCTCGCCCAGGCCCAAGGCAATGTGCGCAATATCATCGCGTTCGTCAACGGTTCTGAGGTGCTGGAGGCCAAAGGTGGACAGATTATCGCCGCCACGCAGATGGCTCCGCTGTTTGGCGTCTGTTACGACGACAAGACGCATGGGTTTAAGGATTTCCTGCCCGGCGGGATCAATCCTTTCACCGGCAAAGTGGATCCGACCGGCTTCTTGCACATATTTGACAATTCCCTCAAGGCGTTCGATGCCTTGCGCAAGGGGTTGTTCGCGTCCAATGGTTCCGGCGCGGCCACCAACCCTGCTTTCTTCGGGCAGAGGTTGAAACTCGTCGATAACATCTTGCTGGGAATCCAGGCTTCGTCCGATCCGATCAACCTGCTTTGGGTGCAAAACGCCCGGGTCAACGCTTGGCAAGGCCAAATAGCTGATGCCACTTTGAAGCAAAAGCTCCAAGAGGGGCAGCAAGATGGGGGTCTCCATGAATTTGCCGATTTTCCGTACTACAGCACATTCCTGAAAATCCACCAGACGGCGGCTGAAACCAATACCTTGGCGCAGATGTGGGCGTGGTGTGTGGGCGACCCTGCCAGCCCTTTGCGCAAAGCCATCCTCGATTTGTTCGCGGCGGCGGGCAATTAAGCGCGACACATAAAAAAAGCCCCTGGTACAAACCAGGGGCTTTTTGTGTTTCCGCATCCCGCATCCCTGCGGAGCAAGACCGCAAGGATCAGCGGGCGTTGAGCAGCAGATGGACGATGATGCTGGCGACATAGCCTAGGGCAATGGCCCAGGTCCACTTCAGATGGCTGAAGAAGGTGTACATGCCGCGTGAAGTGCCCATCAGCGCCACACCGGCGGCGGAGCCGATGGACAGCATCGTGCCGCCCACGCCGGCGGTCAGCGTGACGAGCATCCACTGGTACAGCGGCATGTCGGGGTTCATTTGCAACACCGCGAACATCACCGGGATGTTGTCGACGATGGCGGACAGGATACCGATCAGCACGTTGGCGGTGGTCGGCCCGAGGCCGTCATACATCGCGGCGGAAGCCAGTTGCAGGTAGCCGATGAAGCCCAAGCCGCCCACGGCGAAGATCACGCCGAAGAAAAACAGCAAAGTGTCCCATTCCGAATCCTTCACGTTCTGGTACACGTCGAAGCGGTCACCTTTGTAACTGAACACCAGCTTGAGCCGGTAGCCGTAGAACATCAGGTAAGACAGGCCGACCATCATGCCCATGAACGGCGGCAGGTGCAGGAACTGCTTGAAGCTGACGGCGGTGACGATGGTCAGCACGAACAGGCCCGCGATCACCAACGCGCCCGGCTTCAATTCGACCTTCTCGTCTTCGCCGCTGAACGTCGGCGTTTCGTCGGGGATGGCGAAATGCATGAACGCCGCCGGCACGGCGAAGTTCACGACGGACGGGATGAACAATTCAAAGAAGTCGAAGAACTCCGCCTTGCCCGCCTGCCAGACCATCAGCGTGGTGATGTCGCCGAACGGGCTGAACGCGCCGCCGGCGTTGGCCGCGCTGACTAGGTTGATGAAGCCCAGTGCGACGAACTTCGGGCTATTGGCGCCGACGGCCATGACCACCGCGCCGACCAGCAGCGCCGAAGTCAGGTTGTCGGCCACCGAAGACAGGAAGAACGTGATGACGCCGGTGATCCAGAACAGCTTGCGGTAGCCGAAGCGGCGATTGATGAGCCATGCGCGCAGAGCCTCGAATACGTTGCGCTCGGCCATGGCGTTGATGTAGGTCATCGCGACCAGCAGGAACAACATCAACTCGGCGAATTCGCTCAAGTTGTATTCAAACACCTTGTGGACGACTTCCGCCGCCACGCCGTTGGTGGCGGCCAGGTAGGCGATCTGCGCCCAGATGATGCCGGCCGCCAGGATGACCGGCTTGGATTTGCGCATGTGCGTAAATTCCTCGGCCATCACGAAGGCGTAAGCGACGATGAAGATCAGCACGGTGTAAAGTCCGCGATGCGTGCCGGTCAGCCCTAAAATCTCAGTCTCCTCGGCGGAAGCCACGCCGGGCAGCGCGAATAAAAGCGATAAAAAAGCAAGTGTGCGTATCAAACCTAAGCCCTCTCTCTTTCTTGTGAAATAAAAACAGTAACCCGCGACCTCCGCACGCTTCAAGCGACCCGGCGGCGCAAGCCTTTAGAAAAATTATTCGACAGGCGGGAATTATATTAGAGAACGGCAGGGAGAATGAAAAAATCTGTGCCGTTGCCTTCGGCGCATCCGCAAACAGCGATCATCCGCCGTCGTCAAGACTTGGCTCTGTTGCCTTTGCCGATAAGGGACGAAGGTTCGCAGGGTTCCAAACCAAGCTGATGGTGGCCCCGCCTCGCCGCCCGGCAAATGGTTCGCAAACCCACCAGTCCGCGACCGCCGCCAGTTCGCCGTCGATGAACACCAAGGGCGCACGTTCCCGTAGCCAAGGTGCGATGCCTTTTTCCTGGAACAGCTTTTTGATGTCGTGGGTTCCGTTTCTGCCGGGCAGGCGGCAATGCTCGCCACCTTGGCGGTAGCGCACGGTGATGTTGCCTTGCGCCCAGATTTCCGCATCGATGCCTTTCGGCTGTCCAGAGAGGATGGCCAGTTCGCCGTTGCCGTCGGGCAGTTCCAGCGGGACCAGTCCATCCCAGGCCAACACCGTCGAGGCATCGAAAGCGGGCAGGGGAGGGAGCAGATAAAGCCCGTCCCGGTAACGCCGCACCTCGCCTTCGCGCCAAGCGACCAAGGGTGTCTTGTCCTGCCGGGCAGGCAAAACTTCTTGCAGGATGCGTTCGATGACCGCCTGTGACGGCATCCTAAACCTGCGCAGCCGCATCCATTCGCGCAGCACCAGACGCTGGTAGGCGGGCTTGAATTCGCGCAGCTTCGCCACGCTTAGGC
Source organism: uncultured Gammaproteobacteria bacterium (assembly GCA_963753955.1). Classification (GTDB taxonomy): domain Bacteria; phylum Pseudomonadota; class Gammaproteobacteria; order Methylococcales; family Methylococcaceae; genus Methylumidiphilus. The sequence continues at coordinate 24,273 of CAVWEM010000017.1, read as the reverse complement.
TGAGTCCGTCGGGGTTCAGGGCGGAGCGGCACAGATCCGCGCTCAAGTCGCCGAGCAGGTGTCGCGCCTCGGCGCAGTGGCCGGCGCTGCGGGCCAGATTTTTCTTCAAGCCCGGCCAGCGTTGCTCTAGCCTCGGGATGATGGCCTTGCGCAGGAAGTTGCGGTCGTAGGCGCTGTCTTGGTTGCTGGGGTCTTCGATCCAACGCAACTGGTTTGCCTGCGCGTAAAGCCGTAGATCCTCACGGGCAAAGCCCAGCAACGGGCGCAGCAGATCGCCGGGTTCCAGGGGCGCGATTGTCGGCATCCCAGCCAGCCCGGCCAATCCCGCCCCGCGCAGCAGTTGCAGCAGCAAGGTTTCGGCTTGGTCGTCGCGGTGCTGGGCGGTGAGCACAATGTCACCGGGGGCCAGATGGGTTTTTATCACCGCATATCGGGCGTTGCGGGCGGCTTCCTCCGGGCTTTCGCCGGGCTTGGTGTGCGCGTCCACCTTTACCGCCAAGTAAGGCATGTCCAAGCCGCGGCAAACTTTCGCGCAATGCTCGCTCCAAACGTCGGCATCCTTTTGCAGACCGTGGTGGACATGGATGGCTGTGAATTGCAGTTCCTGGCCTTCCGCCATCAGCCGGGCGCAAAGATGCAGCAAGACATGGGAATCCAAGCCGCCGCTATAGGCGATCCAGTAAAGCGGGGCGGGGTGGCGGAGGAGAATGTGTTGCAGGCTGGCGGGGGAAAGGGGGGGGGCGGGCATTCGTGTATTCAGGCCCACAAGTCCGCCAGCGAAAAGCTGATCGCGTCACATAGCGGGACACTGACCGCATCGTCGTCTTTCAATGTGGCAACCAGCAGCCAGCCTTTTTCGGTTAGCGAAAACGCCTCCAAAGTCCTAGCTATCGGGTCTACCAGCCAAACATGGGCGACGCGGTACTGGGCATATAGCGGCAGCTTCAGTGTGCGGTCTTTTTTCACTGGAGAAGGCGATAGGATTTCGCAAACCCAATCTGGCAAGACTTCAAACCGATGGTCGTCGGGGATGTTGGGCATTCGTTCGCGCCGCCAACCGGCCAGGTCAGGCACGGCGATGACGGTGTCGCGGACGAAATGGATTTCGGGTTCGTCCAAAATCCACCAGCCACCGGGGCCATTTCTGCCGCGTTGGAAAGGCGGCAGCAAGCTTGCCCCCAATTCGCTTTTCGCCACGGCATGGTGGCCTGTGGGGCGCGGCTGGGTATGAAGCTCGCCGCCGATGATTTCGCCGGTCAAGTTTTCCGGCAATGCGAGCAATTGTTCGTATAAGCTGGGTTCGTCAAGGACTCGGGCGGGGACGCTTATGGTTATTCCTCCCAATGTTGCTGAAGGGGCGCGCAAGGTTTGGTTGGGCGCAGTGAGCGGAACCCTTCAATCTCCAGCCGGGCGATTTTCATGGTTCAAGCCGCCAATTCCTCATAAACCCCATATTTCATCAACCGCTGGTAACGCCGATCCATCAACTCGTCCAGGGAGTATTGCGTCAGGCTTTCGAGGTTTTTCTTCAGCGCGGCTTTCAAAGTCTCCGACATCAATTTACGGTCGCGGTGGGCGCTGCCTACGGGTTCGGGGATGATCTCGTCAATCAGCTTTAAATCCATTAGCCGCTTGGAGGTGATGCCCATGGCCTCGGCGGCGAGTTCGGCTTTTTCCGCGCTTTTCCACAGGATCGAGGCGCAGCCTTCCGGGGAAATCACCGAATAGGTGCTGTATTGCAGCATCAACAGCCGGTCGCCGACACCAATCGCCAACGCGCCGCCGGAGCCGCCTTCGCCGATGACCACGCAGACGATGGGGGTGCGCAGCTTGGACATCTCGAACAGATTGCGGGCGATGGCCTCGCTCTGGCCGCGCTCTTCCGCGCCGATGCCCGGATACGCGCCGGGCGTGTCGATCAGGCAGACCAAGGGCAGGCGGAAACGCTCGGCCATCTTCATGAGCCGCAAAGCCTTGCGGTAGCCTTCCGGGCGCGGCATGCCGAAGTTGCGGTGAATCTTTTCCTTGGTGTCGCGGCCTTTCTGGTGGCCTATGACCATCACCGGGATGCCGTCTAGCCGCGCCAGCCCACCGATGATGGCTGGGTCGTCGGCGAAGGCGCGGTCGCCGTGCAGTTCGTGGAAATCCTCGAACACGGTTTCCAGGTAGTCTTGGGTGTAGGGCCGTTGCGGGTGGCGGGACAACTGGGAAATCTGCCAGGCGGACAGGCCGGAGAAGGTTTTCTCGGTCAGCTTGCGGCTTTTTTCCTCCAACAGGGTGATTTCGTCGGAGATGTTGATGGCCTTGTCGAAGCCGACATTGCGCAGTTCTTCGATCTTGGCTTCGAGTTCGGCGATGGATTGTTCAAAATCCAGGTATTTGAGATCCATAGGCTTTTATTCTTCTGGAAGGGGACGGAAAGACCTGTTAGTTTAACACTTCGGCGAGGAAGTTCCTTAAGGCTTGCCAGGAGCGGAGGTCGGCTTCGGCTTTGTAGACCGTGCCGAAGCCGGGGTCGTTGGCCTGCGGGTTGGTGAAGGCGTGGACGGTGCCGCCGTAGGCATGGATCTGCCAGTCCGCACCGGCGAGTGTCAGTTCATCAGCCAGTGCCAGCACTTGTTCCGGCGGGGCCATGGGATCGTCGTAGCCGTGTAAAACCAGCACTTTGGTGCTGATAGGCTGGCATGCGGTGTTGCCCGGTGGCGTGAGCAGTCCGTGGAAACTGACCACGCCGCGCAGATCCGCGCCGCTGCGGGCCAAGTCCAATGCGCACAGCCCTCCGAAGCAAAAGCCTATCGCCGCGATGCGTCCGGCATCCACTTCGGGTTGCTGGCGCACGGCGTCCAGCGCGGCCCGTTGGCGGCCTTGCAAAAGGGCGCGATCTTCCATGAACGGCCCCATCAGCTTGGCGTTTTCTTCCGGCCCGGCCCCTAGGATGCCCTTGCCATACATGTCCAGAGCGAAGCCGACATAGCCCAATTGCGCCAAGGCGCGGGCCTTGCCCTCGGCGAACGCATCACGCCCAGCCCAGGCATGGGAAACCAACACTGCCGGGCGCGGCCCGTCCAGTGCGTCGTCCCAGGCCAGGAAGCCTTCCAGCGGGACACCGTTGTGGAAATAATCGAGGGTGCGGGTTTGGATGCTCACGGTGATGTTTTCCTAAAAGTGACAGGTTAGGTGGGAAATTTTGGGTGTTTGGGCCATTTCCGTCAACTATTGGGTTGCGCCGAGGCGTCGTTGCGTGAGATTCTTTCTTCCTATGGACAAACAACAACTTATCACAAAACTTTCGCTGGAACCCCATGTTGAAGGGGGGTACTTTCGCAGAACCTACCAGTCCAGCTTGACAATGGATCTGGCTTATGGTGCACGACCCCTGTTATCCTCCATTTATTATTTGCTCACCGACGACAGCCCAATCGGGTATTTGCACAGGAATACGTCGGACATTATCCATTACTTCCACGGCGGTTCCCCCTTGACATATCTTATCGTCCACCCGGACGGCAGGCTGGACAGGAAGATGCTAGGTGCCGATCTTGAGCGAGGCCAGCAATTGCAATTGCTGGTTCCGGGTGGCTGCTGGAAAGCCAGCGAATTGGAAAGCGGGGGGTTCGGCTTGCTCAGTGAGGCGGTGGCACCAGGATTCGACTATGCGGACATGGAACTGGCGACCAGGGAAACCGTGCAGAGCCAGTTTCCGCAGTTATGGGACAGGCTGGCTAAATATGTCAAGCGCGAGGAAACGCACTGTGCGCCACGTCTCTTTTTGGCGTGACAAAGCGCGATCAAAATGGCCACGCAGGATGATGTGATTGACCAGATAAATCATGCGGAAGGATTTTTGTGTCATGTGTAGACATTAAAATTTATGTGAAAATGGACAATAAATCTGTTTTGGACATTGAATTCACTCCAGAAGGTTTTTGCAGGGAAGCGCTATAATTCATGCGCGGACATGACCAGGATATTTGACCAGGATATTTTGGTCTTAGAGGTTTGCGATTTAGGGTTTAGGTTGGTTTTGGATCACCGCCTGCAACACGATCTCTGCGAACTCGCGGAACGCGCCCTGCCCTCCGGGCAATCCGAGTACGAGGTGCGCTGCGTCTTTGACTTGTGGAAGCGCATCGGCAGGGCAAGCGGTGAGCCCAACTTGGGCAAATGCAGGCAGGTCGTTGATGTCATCGCCTAGGTAAGCCACTTGCGCAGGCTCAAGCCCTAATCGGGCGAGGATGGCGCGGACGGCGGAGGCTTTGTCTTTGATGCCCAGATGGCATTCTGCAATCGATAGCTTCTCCGCCCGCTTTACGACCGAAGGCGACAGTTCACCGGTGACGATGCCGGTTGCAATGCCTGCCAGATTCCGCAGCCGCTCCACGCCCATGCCGTCGCGTATGTTAAACCGTTTGAGTTCTTCGCCTTGGGCGGAGTAGTACACGCCACCGTCGGTCAACACGCCGTCGCAGTCGGTTAGGACGAGTTTGATCCGGCTGGCCTTAAGTCGAATCGCTTCGCCGATTAAATCCGTCATGGTCTAGCCGCTGCGCACCCGGCGAAGCTTTTGTCTTGGCCCCAGTTCGCTATCATAAACTCGCTTGATTCCGTCGCCTAATGATTGCTCAATGTCCCGGATGTCGCGCACCAGCCGCTCCAGGCCGACGAGTTCCACCGAAGCAGCCTGGTCGGTGCCCCACATGGCGCGATCGAAGGTGATGTGGCGTTCGATGAAGCTAGCGCCCAAAGCCACCGCTGCCATGGATGGTGCGAGGCCGGTCTCGTGTCCGGAATAGCCGGTCGGCAACGCCGGGGAAGCGGTCTTTCAGGGTGTGGATCATGCGTAGGTTGAGTTCTTCGACCTTGCACGGATAAGTGGAGGTGGCATGGGCGATCATCAAATTCGGGTTGCCCGCCCCGTCGTGGGTTCCGACGGCTTCGACGGCGGCTAGGATTTCCTCGAGCTGGACATGCCGGTGGAAATCATCAGCGGCCGCCGGTGGCAGCGCGCTTTGGTGAGCAGGGCGCTGATCGGTCAGCGAGGCGCTGGCCATTTTGTAGAAGGGCGGGTCGAATTGCTCCATGAAATCCACCGACGGCTCGTCCCAGCAGGAGGCGGTCCAATCGATGTCCAGTGTTCGGCAATAACGGTCGATCTCGGCATACGTCTTCGTCGCTGAATTCCATGCGGCGGCGGTAGTCGATGTAAGTCATCCGGCCCCAAGGCGTGTCGCGCTCCATGATTCCACTGGTCTTCCGGCGACGCACAGCTTCGGGGTGCGCTTCTGGAATTTGACCGCAGTCCGCGCCCGCTCCTTCGCACCCTTCGATCGAGCCGTTTGGCGAGATCCATCGAGCCGTTATGGTTGATGCCAATCTCGGCGATGACGTAGACGGGATGGCCTTCACCGATGGCCCGCGCTCTACCGATTTGCACTGCTTGGGATGTCATGGTGGGCTATTCTTCACCTGCTGAGAATGGTTGTGCTGTTTACCAGATGGTGAAGCCGCCGTCGGCGGACGAGTTGGCCCCGGTCACATAGGCGGATGCGTCGGATGCCAAAAACACCAAGGCTCCGCGTAAGTCTGCCGGGGAAGCCATGCGCTTCGAGTGGCGTCCGCCGGGCATATTCTTGGATGAAAAATTGGTCTTGGTCCGTTCTCCACCCCGCCCGGCGACAGCGCGTTGACCCGCACGCCCGCTTCGCCCCAATACGCAGCCAGAAAACGGGTGAAAGCCAGCACCGCGCCTTTGGTGGTTGGGTATGCGGCGGTTTTATAGAAGCGCTGCTTGCCTTCGGGATCGCGATAGAGCGATTGGTCGGGTGCCACCAAGGCATAGGTGGAGGCGATGTTGATGATGCTGCCGCCGCCCGCCTGGAGCCATCGCTGCGCCGATGATCTGCGAGCAGAGGAACACGCCGGTCACGTTCACATCCAAAGAGCGCTTCCAGTTCTCCAGCGGGTAATTTTCAAAGCGCGAGGCTTCCAGCGTCTCGGCGGGAGTTTCAACCTTGTCGTTGATGGCCGCGTTGTTGACCAGCACGTCAATACGGCCTGTGCTATCCGAGACAGCCTCGGAAATATCGTGGATGGAAGCCGGGTCGGTGACATCCAGCTTCAGCCCCAAGCTATTGCCACCGAGTTCCAAGGCCAGGCTTGCACAGGCGTGTCGATCCATATCGGCTGCGACCACCGTCGCCCCTGCCCCGGCCAAGGCCCGGCAGTGCTGGCGTCCCAGCAGGCCTGCCGCGCCGGTCACGATGGCGGTCTTGCCCGCCAAGGAGAACGCATCGCAGGCTCATGCGAATTTCCTTTCCAAGCTTTCCACATCGACCGCCTTACGTGGCTTCATATTGAAATGGCTGGTCTTGCGGAATACCGGCTGCACGGGCTTGCCTCGCAGTGGGCTGTCCAAATCGCCCGCGTCCAAGGCGGCTTTCAGCATCGGCAAGACTTCGGCGTAGGCCTTTAGGGTGTAATCAATGTCGGCTTGCGAATGGGCGAAGCAAATAGTTATGGATTCCCGACCACAAGAATGCCCCGCCGGATAAGTTCCTGTTGCACTAGGGTTTTCATTTTCAACGGATCGCCCGCCGCCAGGAGAAAGCCATCATCGTGCGGAAGGGGTAGCCCTTCATCGACACGCATCCAGCCCCTAAGTCGGCGATCAGGCGGTTCAAGCCGTCCAACAGTCGCCTGCCGGTCTCGGCGATGCGCTCGGTGACACGGTGGTCGCGGATGAACTCGATGCAGGCAATCGACGCGGCCAGGGACAAGGCTTCGCCGCCGAACGTCGTGAAGAAAAACACCTTGTGCTCAAACAGCGACATGACATCCTGCCGCCCGGTGATGGCGGAAATCGGCATGCCATTCGCCATGGCCTTGGAAAACAGGCTAAGGTCGGCGCGGACACCGAACATCTGCTGCGCTCCGCCAAGGCGCAGCGAAAGCCCGTCCACATCTCATCAAAAATCAACAAAGCGCCATGCCGGTCACACAGCCTGCGCACTTCAGCCAAGAAGCCGCCGTTTTCACGCTCGAACACAAAAGGCTCAAGGATCACGCAAGCGGTTTGATCGCCGATGGCGCTTTCCAGCGAGGCGATGTCGTTGTAGTTAAAGGTAAAGGTGAGATCCTGCGTATTGGCGGGGATGCCGGCGCTGCGGTCGGTGACGGCGATATACCAGTCATGCCAGCCATGGTAGCCGCAGCACAGCACCTGCTCCCGACCTGTGAAGGCACGGGCTAGGCGTACCGCCGCGCTGGTCACATCGCAACCGGTCTTGGAAAAACGCACCGACTCGGCGTTGGGTATCACCTCGCGCATCAATTCGGCAAGTTCGACTTCCAACGGGTGCATCAGCGAAAACGTTATGCCGCTTTCCAACTGATGGCGAATCGCCTCGTCCACGGCGGGATGGCAGTAGCCCAAGATGATCGGGCCTATCCCTGAGTTGTAATCCAGGTATTCATTGCCGTCCACATCCCAAACCCTAGCGCCTTTGCCCTGTGCCAAGTATTTGGGCGCGACGCCATCGGAGAATTGGGTGGGGCCTTTGGCCAAGGTCTGTGTGCCGGCGGGTATCAAGCCATTCGCACGAGACCAAAGGGCGTTGGATTGGGTGATGTCCGGCAAATCGGAATTGAATTCGACTTTATTGGGCATGGCGGTCATCGCATGGGTTGGGAAAAGTGAAGCCCTCCTCCCCAGGCCCTTTTCACTGAGGGAGGAGGGTTGGAAATGCCCGTCTCCCTCGAAAGAGCGTAGCGAAGAGGACAAAATCGGCCGGGGTGAGGGACGAGGAATGTGTTCAAACCAAACGGGTGTCACGGGAATCAATCGTCTTCAATTCGTGCAGATGGTGCCTGTACCAGTTGACCCCGGCATGGCGGGCATTGATCGCTGCAATATCAGGCTTACGTTCCAGCAAATCCAGAATCTCGGCTAAACCAAAATCCGGTGTGCGGGGGTAGATCTCCTCAAACACTCGACGGACGAACTCATAGTCTTCCGGGTAATCTACCGTGAAACGGTGGCTCATGGAACAATCGCCAAAACGTGCCGCTCCTTCCCAGTAAACGTTGCCGAGACGGAAACGCTCTGGGCGTTCCCACAAGAACGGCGTGGTGTGTTCCCGCTCCATGGGCAGATTCGCTTCGCGCCAGGCGGTTTCCAATACCCTAAAGCTCATCACTTCGACATCGTTGCCGTCTGGATAGGAGGCAGGATGCAGGTTACTGACATAATCGAAGTCATCCCGGGTGAAATGGGCAAACACGGCATCGGCGGCGGCAGGGTCGATCAACGGGCAGTCGGAAGGGATTTTCGCCACGGTACAGGCGTCATGGCGTTTGGCAGCCTGATAGTGACGGTCGAGCAAGTCAGTCTGATGGCCGCGAAACACATTCACGCCCAGTTCCTCGCACAGCGCCACGACGGCGTCGTCTTCCGCCTCCATCGTGGTGGCGACCACAATCCGCGCCGGCGTCCGCAGCCGTTCCAGGCGCTCGATCATCCGCGCCAACAGGGGTTTGCCGCAGACATCCAGCAACACCTTGCCGGGCAGTCGGCTGGAGCCACAACGCGCCTGTACGATGATCAAAACCCCGTTCTTCACGCGGAGGCACCTTCCGCAGCCAGCAGGCTGGGTTCCATTTGTCCAATAGGCTGGACAGGAAGGGGGAAGCGATGACCGAACAGATCCAGACACTCGCGGGCGATGTGGGATGCCGAGCGTCCGCCGTTTTGGATGGGCAGAAGGCGGTGCAATTCTTCATGGGGCAAGTCGGAATGGATTTCCTTGCCCAAGGCCAGCGCCACATAAACCACGGAGGAATAGCGCGTCACCAAAGTCTGGCAGTTGGCGATCATGTGGTCGGTGTTCGCTTGGTAGTAATGCAAGGCCTCTGGGGCGTGGCGTTCCACTTCGTGGGCGGCCCGGTGCGGATTCTCGTTGGGATGGAACTTGAAAATGAGCGGCCTGCCGTCGGCGATCCGTCGGGCTTTCTCGATGAACTTACGGCGGTTTTCATATTTATAGGTTTCACGCCGGTCTGAGGTGGCGGCCAAGACGTAATCCTTGTGCGGAAAATCATTGTCCAGGTTGGCCGCGCAATGGTCGAAGTTAGGAATGCCGGTCACGCGGATTTTTTCGCGGCGCACCCCTTTTTTGACGAACAAATCCCGATAGCCTTCAGAGGCGACACAGAAAATATCATAAGCGTCGGACAGCCCAGTCGTGGCGGTGTGGGCGATCCAGCGGGGCATGCGTAGTTTCTTGACCATGTAATAAGCCAGGTTTTCAGGGTCAGTCATGCCTTCCTGAACAAGCACTAGCTTGGAGCCGCGAACGCGGCGCGGGACGATCAAGTCACTGCATGTGACCACGAGGTCGTAAGGCCCGCCCCGTCCGCCATGGTCGAAGCGCACCCCTTGGGCGGTGAGAAAGCGCATGGTTTGCTCGACGAAGCGTCCGCCCAGCACCGTGAAATCCAAAAGCCCCGTGCGCTGCACGTATTCGCCCAAGCCGTCGCAAAAGAAAGGGGTGAAATATTTGTCAAAGCCTTGAAGATGCTGCGAAATTTGCCACATCATCTTGGTCTGGTTCGGCGAACCGCAGATAAACAGTGCTTTCATGACACCCGTCAGAATAAGGCTTGAACCCATGCTTAGCCGCTCGTTCACGCAAGCGGCGGTAATTGCCCAACCGGATCTGACTTCTTCGGAGTCTTTCGGCCTAGGGTCGGAAAAGATTACCTAGCTATTGTTTCAGCAAGGTGACTAGTGCGCTAACCTGTTTGACATGAGCAATCTTGCCGCTCGGTGAAAGCACGAATCAGACTCGGCGCTGCCATACAGGCCTGGCAGCCTGATCGATATCGTCGCAATAACAGTGGTTTAGGATGCCTCGGGATTGGCGTAACCGAAATTAAGGCCCCCACCCGTGCGCGAACGCCGAAACCAGGTGGAGCGCCTTGCCGCCCGCCGACTTCAAGCGCCGTCGCGTTTTGCCGTCGACGTTCACCTCCAGCCCCCGGACGCGGCGCACACCGAGGCCATCCAGACGAACTTTTCTTCGGGTTCCATGGCTCTCTCAACAGAGGGCTGAATCTCGGCACGAGGCCAGACATGCGGCTATGTTCAAAACCTTGCGGCGGGCTGGATACCCAGTGCCGTTAAGTTAAGGATCAGGTATTCGCCCGGTTTCGCTTACCTTAAGGAATCTCTGGTCAAGTCCTTCGACAAGCCCAAGACGAACGGTAAATAGTTGATTCCGTTCGTGGTGAGCCCTTCGGTAAACACGGGAGAGCCTTATATGCTCACCGACGACAACTCAATCGGGTATTTGCACAGGAATAAGTCGGACATTACCCATTACTTCCACGGCGGTTCGCCTTTGGCTTATCTCATTGTCCACCCGGACGGCAGGCTGGACAGGAAGATGCTAGGTGCCGATCTTGAGCGAGGCCAGCAATTGCAATTGCTGGTTCCGGGTGGCTGCTGGAAAGCCAGTGAATTGGAAAGCGGGGAATTTGGATTGATCAGTGAGGCTGTGGCACCAGGATTTGACTATGCGGACATGGAATTGGCGACTGGGAAACCGTGCAGAGCCAGTTTCCGCAGTTATGAGGCAGGCTGGCTAAATATGTCAAATGATAGATCCGGCATCGGCGATAACGACCGGGTTAGTCTTGTCCATGCAAACCCCAGTCAACATTTTCGCGGATGACGCTCGTTCATCGTGTCGAGATGGGATTCCAGATAGCGGCGGACGGATTCGGCAATCAACTCATCCATATTGGCGACCCAGCCTTGTTGCACCAGGGTTTGCGCTTGTTGCCAGAGTTGGTCGGGGATTTGGGTTTGTATGGTGGTGGTCACTTAGTTATGCCTCTAGGAAGATGGATTTGTAATATGTTAGGGTTGTCGGGTAACAATAGAGCCGTCGCCCGACCTACGGCACTCAAATAGCGCATCATCCGGTAGGGCATCAACTCATCGTTGTTGTTTTGGATTTCGATGTGCAGCAGAAAAGTTTCGCCGTCGGCAAAGCGACCTTCGCAACCAAATCGGTCCGCCGCTCTTCGACGCGCTGGTATTGGGTTTCGACGAGATCGACCTGAGTCACCGGCAGCCCAAGCAAATAGACGGCAAAATCGCGCACTAGATTTTTCAGGATGTGTTTGGAGATGATGTCTTTGTCGCCCATGGCAAGCTCCGGTTCTGTCCATCTAAAAGCGTAACCCAGCTTCGCGCAACGGGCAAGCAATCGTTCTATCGCTCTTGGTTCCCACCTTTGCAAGAGGGGGTTAGGGGGCAATGCGGTTGAATTAAGGTTTTTCTTCGTCGTTCCGGCAGGGATTGCCGGAACCTAGTCGCCATGGAGGGCAATGTCCTGGTTCACTTCCCTGTGTTCTGGATACCGGCAATCCATGCCGGTATGATGGCTTATTTGAACAGTATTGGGGTTGGGGGGCCGGATCGCGTGACAAGGGCTGATAAATTTCCCTCGGCCTCTCGCTGCGCTCTCCCCCTTTGCAAAATGCCCTCAAACATTGCAGAGCCGAACAGTCCCGTGGGCCGAAATAACCCAATGTAGGCCGGAATAAGCTCGCCCACACATGTCCGGGCGTGTCGAAAGGCGCGGTGCCGGGCGGGCGTTTCCGGCAAATCCGCAGTTCGCCGAAAACGCTGAGAGCAATATAAGATTTCGTTAAATATTACTTACGGCAATCGCTGTCTTTGTCAGGGATAGTTAATTCTTTCATTTTCCAGCGGTTTTTATCAATTCCCGGAGGAAAATTCATTGTAGGACCCTTTTTAACATTAGACTTGTTCCCGACCCTGTTAATTTTTTTAATACTGCCTTATTATAGGGTATCCATACCCTACAGAAAATAGACAACCCATGGCCTTCGAAAGATTTAAAAAGCTGGATGGCAAGAAGCATGACCGCAAGATTAAGTCCGTCATCGGCATGAGCCTGCCAAAATTCAACATCCTCCTTGCGGCCTTCGCGGCGGCCTACGATGCCGTCCAACTGGAAAGGTGTCGGCAGGGCGAAATCAAGCAGGTTCCAACGGGCGGGCCAAAAGGCCATCTCGACACGCCCGGGAAGAAGCTTTTCTTCATTTTGTATTACCTCAAGACATACCCCACCTTCGACGTGCTGGGCTTCCTTTTCGGCTTCAGTTCGGGGCATGCCCACAACCATGTGGAGAAACTCCTGCCCGTCTTGCTGCGGAGCCTGTCGGACCTCGGCGTGCTCCCTGAGCGGTCGCCTGGGACTCCCGAGGAGTTCCTGCGACTCGTCGATAAATATGGCGACGTCATCATCGACGGGATGGAGTGCGCCTGCGTCAGGCCGCAGGACGGGGAACTCCAGAAGGCCCGCTTCAGCGGAAAAAAAAACGCCACACGCTCCAGGCGCTCGTCCTCACGACCCTGCACCGGAAAATCCTTTTCCTCTTCTGCGTCTTCGCCGGCAGCGTCCACGACTACAAGCTCATGAAAAAGGTATTCGACCCAAAACTGAAATGGTTCCATCGAGTGAATCTGTGGCTCGACCTTGGGTTCCAAGGTGCGCAAAAAGATTATGGCGTGAAATCCAAGATAAACCTTCCACACAAAAGGCCGAAGAAATCTAAAAACAACCCGAAGCCGAAACTGACCGCCGCGCAGGTCAAACATAACCGGCAGCATGCGGGAACCCGCGTTTCCGTGGAACACGCCATCGGCGGGATGAAGGCTTTCCATTGCCTGACCCATCGGATCAGAAACCACCTGGACTGGCTCATTGATTTCCTTTTTTGGGTTCCGGCGGGTCTTTGGAACCTAAAAATAGCCTATAATCATTAACTTAACACCGGGAACAACTCTATTGTCCAATATAGTAGCGCTATTCATTTTTGCATTGATTAGATCCGTTCCAAATAAATTAGCATAACTTAGATTGGATCCATTAAGCGTGGCCTTGTTCAGATTGGCAAATTGAAGGTCAGAATTTTTTAGGTTGACATTTTCTAAATCAAATCCATCCAGATTGGCATTTTTAAGTTGTGCCCACCTCAAATCTGGACTCCTATGATAACTCCGATCAATTTGGATTATAGCATCTAATGCTGAATATTTTAATGCTAATAACTGACAAGGATCTCTAATTATGACCTGAAAGTTTGTTTTTTGGGTAGTATCGAATAATTCTTGCTGTTGCTTAATTTGTTTATAAAGTAGAACTACGGTAATAAATGTAGCTATTGTAGCTATAGGGGATACAAATGCTGCTATAGAGGTTAGAAGCGGTTTACACATAAAATCTATTCCGTAGTTTTATTTTTAACTTTCTTGGGTTTATGTCCTACATGGGGTGTTTGTAGGTTTTGGCATTCATTTATCAAAAAAGCATCAAAAGCCCTTTTCCATTCATTCATTTTTGGTTCTTCAATGGGGAAATATCCAACATCATTGGCATAATTGTTTACAGTACTTAAATAATAACTTATAAACCTGCATATTCCGTTCTCCTTGCCAGTATTTTTGTGAAAATTAATCCTATTATTCGTAGTATAAATATACAAAGGCCTTTTCAAAGGATAGCTATCGTTATCTATATTTTGAATATTGAGAGCTATTTTATTTATTTTAATTGGTTTAATCTTTTCTTTGTTATGAAAAGCATACCCTAAAAAGCCAATACCATTTTTATCCGATGCAATCATATCTGCTAAAAAATAATAATTTTCTTTTGCTACAAAGGCATTGCGAACCGCTTTTTCTTTGTAATCTTGGATTATTCTTGCCCTTTCAGATGTATTTGGTCAGTCCAGCATGCATCTTTTCAGTCAGAAAACTTAAAGTTCCACTTTTAAGGGAGGGTAGATATTTATGGATACTTTTAGTATATGCATTGAATAAATAAGGCAAATCATGGGTTATATCTAAGCTAATGTTGTCTGGGTCATTTTTAAAGAAGCTATTCTCAGTATTAAAATAAATGGCGACGGCATCAACAGCAACCTGTAATTTGATCAATTTATTATCAGTATCATTGCATCCAGCGTCTTTTATTTCTTGCGCATTTGGTTCATTGCTCGCATCTGCTATATCGATTTGTTTTTGACATAGTTGATTGATCCCATCAATTGTTCCCGTGCTAGTTATTTTTATTTCTCCCATAAATCCCGACTGTCTATAGCATTCGGCTGCTCTAACCGTCAAAAGGTAAACCGTGGCGCTGCCGCCAATACTTATAGAATCAATATCACCGAAGGGTATATTTGATGTGATGTGACCATAACTATTATTATGACCTGTAAAGCTATTCAACTGACTTCGTGAGGGTATAAATATCGTCCATCCAGGATATATAAGGTTGTCGTTATGTATAATATTTATTTTGTCATCGGTGTGGGCTTTTTCATTATTGTAATCCCTAATTTCCCTATATTCCACAGGAGCGAAACCTTTGCCTTCTACAATTGTTGACAAATAGTCACCCTCTCTAACTGTATAAAGCTCTCCGTCAATAGAGACAGACGTAGGATGTGATCGGCCTTCACAGTTCAAAGGAGACACCTTGGTTACCTCCAGAAGCTTGAGCAGCGATTCATTTTCCGTTATAGGACTGCTAGCTTGCACACTGTTGTCGGCTTGAGACAATGCGATTGATGAAAACATTGTTTCAACAATTAAGGAAAAGATCAAAAAAGCAAAACTCACAATTTTTTTCATGGCATGGCACCCCTTTTTTAAAAATATAGAATCATAGCGCAAAACCATTTTACAGTCAAAGTATTTCTGCTTGACTCTGAGCTATTTGACCCAAACCTCCACCCTCCGGTTCTTCTCTTTGTTTTCCGGCGTGTCGTTCGGGGCGACGGGTGCCTCTTCGCACAGGCCGACCACTTGGTCGATGTTCAATCCCTCCACGGCAAGTTCTCTTCTGACGATTTCCGCCCGGTCTTGGGATAATCTGCAATTCAGGGAGTGGGTACCGCTGGCATCGGCAAAGCCAATCAGAATAAGCGACTTCCCCTGATATTTTTGCTGTTCCAGAATGCCGGCGATGCGTCCGATGTCACGGTTGGCACGGGTATCCAACTCGGAACTCCCTGTACGAAAACGGAACCGCGTCGGAATTTCGTCGGTTGCTTGCACCGTCAAGCTACGCCATCTTGACGATTTACTGCGCGGGTCGTTTTTTTGTTCCTCGGCTGTTTTCTTTATGGGGTTTAGATCCATGTTGACGAGCCCAATAGATTCAACAACCGGCTGGGCGGCGGCGCCCACCGCGAATTCGATGAATTTGAACACCAGCGGATTCGACGGCTTTTCTGCTGTATAAAGAAAAAGGCGGCGTGACAGCATGTAATCTTCGGTCTTAATGGTCAGCAGGCTTGGCTTGCGGGCTTCCACGCCAGTGTCGGCCAGCGCAATGACCTTGTTCGAGCCGATGTAGTTGAGCCCAATGAAGCCGATGCCTGCCGGATCGTTGCTGACGGATTCGGAGAGCTTTCCGCTGTCCTCGAACCGCTGGGCGTTGGCGGCAAGGGCCTTGCCATGCGCCTTGAGGACGGCTTCTTTGAAGAAATCATAGGTGCCGGATTTGTCGTCGCGGGCATAGATGGCGATGGTTCCCGCCCGTCCCCCTATCTGCGACCAGTCGGTTAATGCTCCGCTGAAGATATCGGCAAGTTGCGCAAGTGTGAGCGTCCTGAGCGGATTGGAAGGATGCACAATGACGGCAATTCCGTCCAAGGCCAGGACATGCTCGCTGGTGTTGGAGGTGAGATCGCCAAGCAAGGGCAAGAGGTTCTGTCGTTCTTCGGGCTTGATGGGGCGGGAGGCCATGCCGATATCGCACAGGCCGGATTTAAGATCCTCGAAGGCGGTCTTGGAACCGTGGGCTTGGATTTCGATCTGCTTCTCCGCTCCACTTCTTTCGCCGACGATGAAACTTTCCTCTTCTTTGGCGCCGGGCACTTTATGAATATTGGCGTAGCCCTCCTGTTTCAGGAAGGCTTCGGCCAGGGCCGGGAGCAGCTTGCCGCCGATGGTGTTGGAACCATGGAAGCGCAAGAGGGTTTCGGCAGCCGACCGGGGAGGGGCCGTGGGCGCTTTGCAGGTCTGCGTGGCAGCATCCAGAACTTCGGGGGGTTCGCATCGCGGAAGCGCCGTTGTCTTTGGCGCTTGGCAAGTGTTGCTTGACGCATCCAGAACCTCGGGCGGCTTGCACTCAGGGGACTTAGGCCAAAAGTACCAGACGCCGATACCGATCAGCAGCAATATGAGAATAATGCCTCCCAGAATGGCTGCGTTGTTGCCAGGGGGTGTCGGTCCCTTGACTGGAATGAAGATCCTTCTCGCATTCCGGGCATTTGGCGGGCGCGCCTGTGGCGATGGAAATGGTTTCGCCTTGGTCGGCCTTGTCGCAGTTGCCGATGTTCGGACATTTGTACAAAAGACTTGTTCCCGATGACTTTTAATATAAATCAAATAGATAGACTCATTCTTTAATACTGGCAAATACTTTTTCCCCAGAATTTTTGCAAAAAATTTATCTATGTTAGTGATTTTAAATGATATAGCATCGGGAACAAGTCTAAAGTAGCCATGATTGTTCCCGGAGCGATGGATCAGTTGACTTTGAGTGCCTGGATGGCGGCGCGGGCGGCGGTTTCAAATCGCTTGTAGACCGGGTCTTCATAGTCGTTGCGGCGGTCGGCGAGGATTTGCTTGAGTTCATCAAGGACTTTTTGCTTCAGTTCGGCCCGCTTGTCAATATGCACCCAATCATCGGAGTGAAGCTGCGCGGAGGAGGCTTCTTCCAGGCGTCGGGCTGACTCAAGATCAATGTTTTCGGAAGCCTCCGGAAAGGTTTTGCCGAGCCGGGTGCGGACAGGCAGGCCGTCGGCGTCTTCGCCGATCAGATAAAGTTCGGTTACACCCGTGGTCGGGCTGGTGACGGCAGCGATGAGCCCCAGCGCTTTGGCAAGGAGGAGTGCCGGCAAAGCTTTCTCGCGTTGGACGCGCTCATCGGCAAGGAGGAGTTCGGGGAATTGGCTACCGTCGCCTTCGCCGTGGAGTTCGAGCTTGATCCGATCCGGCTTGTCGCTCAGGCTGATGCGGCGGTCATAGCATTCCTTGAGAAATTGGGTGGCCTTGGCATAACGGAGCGAGAACAGGTTGGTGATGCCCAGCAAGGTGATTTCGTTGGGCTTTGTGTCGCTTTCGATGATTTCGACCGGGATGCCGCCGCGCAGGTGCTCGCGGAACAGGGTTTTCAGATCTTCGCTGAAGCCGGAGTGTTCACCCGCCTTCGGCAAGATGACGAGGAATTGGGAAACCTTGGCTTTGCCGCTGCCGAGGATGATGGCCTGAGGGTCAAACTCCAGATAGTTGCCGGCATGCTCCACCAAGTCATGGATGAATTTCCGCAGCTCGTCGGGCTTGCCGGAATATTCCCGTTCGAGTTGGCCGATGATATTCACGCCGAGCAAGGGCCTGCGGTCACGATTCGAGGCGACGAGGTTGTCGTGCGCGGTGGCCGAACTGAGGGCGCATTTCTGTTCCAACACATCAAAGAACCGCTGCCGGCTGATGCGGTTGTGGAAGGCGGAGAACGAGGGATCGGCGGCGATCTGCTCGATCAGGGCTAGACGAACCGCCTGCGACTGGCGGTTTTGCTCATTCCTATCTTTTTCCAGGTCGCGCGCGAAAAGACGCACATTTTCGGCATTGTAGAAACGCACCAAGGACTGGCGGAGATCCGGCTTTTCGCCGTCGTTGCAACGCTCGTCGATGCGATCTTTAAATTCCTTGACGGATTCATCCACCAATTTGGAACACAGGCCGATGTCGGTGGCGAGGCGGTTGAACTCGCTGACGGCCTCTTGCAATAGCCGCTTGGCAAAAGTCCAAGCGTGTTCCTGGGTGCGTGCGGTGTAGAATTCACGCAGGCATTCGCCCTGGGCATCCAGCAGGCTGCGGCGCTTGCCGAGCATTTGGGATAACACCCCCACCTTGGCCCACTCCGCTCGGTTGGCGGCGACTTTCTGCCCGGCGTTTTCGATATTGGTCTTGGATCGGGCGACCTTGTCATCCACGGCCAATAGCCGCTCTTCCAAAGAAGCGATAAGGGCGGCCACGCAACGGGAAAGGTCGTGCATGGATTTGACGCCGTTTTTCCAATCGTCGAAAAGCTCGACTTCGACGCGGCTACGCAATTCGCGGACATGATCCTTGCGGGCTGGGAGCTTGGTTTCATAAAACTTCGGGACTCCGAGGCCACGGAAGTTCTCGTCGAAGCGCTGGGCCATGAGCTTTTCGATCTCATTGAGCCAGACCTTGTTATCTTGCGGCTGCACCAGCCCCATGAATTGCGGGACGATGTCCAGCCATTCGTTGATGATGGTTTTCCATTTTTTATTGTTGATTTCCTCGGGCAGGATGCCCCTGGACAAGGTGAAATGCTCGTCGGTGAGTAGCCAGCGTTCCAGCGTCTGCTTGTCCTTCACGAATTCGCCGAAGTCTTGGTTGCGCGGTTCGTCGCGAAAGCCGAAAGTATCGTCCCAATTGTTGAAGCGCAGTTGCAGTGCGGCCTGGCGGGCGAATTTGTAAGTGAGATATTCGCGAATTTCGATCTCAGGAACCGCCAGCCGCTTGATGCCGAAAGTCAGAAACCGCTTGCTGCGCAAAGGCGTCGTGGAACCGGTGCGGGTTTCCGGTGTGCCGTCGCCGTTTTCGGCATTCTCCATTTTTTCCAATAGCTTGAGGGCTTCGGCGTTGCGCACGGCGACCAGCTTTTGGAACAGGAAATCGGCGACGATGCCGGGTAGTGTCTTGTCCACGTCCACTTGCAAGCCGTTTTCATTGCGGTTGCAGAATATGTAGCAGCCGTTGAATGGATCGCTCAGTTGTAGGCGTTCACCACGTTCGGCGATGTCGTGGGGTTGGTAGGCACCGACGCTAAGGGCGTTTAGTTCGGCAAGGGCGGCGTAGCCATTGGCGTGGTAGTTCCCGGTATCCCAGTTTGGATTGGGGATTTCCTCGGGCAATAACGCATAAATGACGATGCGATACATCTTCGGATCACGGTAAAGGGCGCGAATTTGCGCCAACACATCAACAAGGCTACCGCTGCCGGTGCCGCCGGCCAGTCCGCAACAGATATGGAACGTGATGCTGGCGTCTCCGCCGGTGGCGAGTTCCCCGGCCAATTGTTTAAGCTGATCCTTGAACAAACGGGATTTGGCGGCGAACAGAAAACGGCCAAGCCGACGTTTTTGCCCGCCCAACGTTTCGCCTACGATGCTGTTGAGAATGTCCTTCCATTGTTCGCGGTTGCCAATCCAGGGTTGGATATTCGGATGGCCGCTGAGATTATCGAGAATTTGGCTCAGGTTGCCACCGGTGATAAGCAATTGGCTGCGCGGTGAGAGCTGGACGCTTTCTCCCAGAATGCGCCAACTGCCGTCGTCGATGGCCATCATTTCTTTGCTGGAATCGACATAGAGGTAGCGGAGTTTGACGAGATCGGGATCGTTGCTGCGAAATTCTTGGAATACGTTTTTGCGCAGGGCGCGTAGGATTTTACCACCCGTGCCACCTAGGCCGATTAGCAGATGATTTTTCATGATAGGGTACTCAAATAGGGTAAGTTGTTTAAATAGTGACTTTCAAATCACGCCAAGCCACCCAGCCAATCAAACTGAACGGAATCAGTTGAACCAGAAAAAAAAGTGCGGCGATGATGCTGCGGGCGATTGGAACCACACGGGCTGCACCCTCCCGAAGCAAAGGCTTTAATTCTTCCACAGCATATTGGACTTCGGTTTCGGGAGGCAGCAGGCTTTCGTGTTTGCTCTCAAAAAATTGGATTATGCGCATTACGATTTGATCCACTGTGTGTTGGGGAACTATTTCTTTAGTCCAAACAATTTTGCTGAGAAAAGGATGCTTCTGGATAAAATACTCAACTGTTGATGATGCAAAAACTTCGGCATTTTTTTTCTTGGACTCTGGCTTGTTAAGGGGATACCCACCATGAGGAAGAACCTTGGAGAAATCTTCTATGCCGAGTTTCTTGACTTGGTCATAGCCTCGTTGCGCCACCGCGCCAAGAAAAACCTCGTCCATGACTGCGGTTTTGGCCCAATCATCAATGCTGGATTCCGCCGCTTCTTGGGTATAGCTGAAGCTGGCGAACAGGATGGCGAATACGAAGGTTAAAAGAGATGCAATAAAACAGAAGACCGCGTGGGTTAGGGTGGTGCGAAACCGCAAATTCCACAACTTGGAGTAATTCGTCGCCCCATACCAACCTAGGCCAGCCAGGATAAACGCAACGCCAAGAGTACCTACAAATTCCGAGCGATGGCTGGCTAAGATTTCAATTGAACGCCTAGCCAGAGCAAGGAAGTCATAGATCAAAGGCATAATTTCCTCACGTTTATACTTTAGTGCTTTACAAACTGAACTTTATTAAAGGTTTGAAATTTGAGGTTAAGCAGAGTTTTAAGCATAGGCTCATATTCGTCTGTTCCCACTTTTGAAAGGCAATCCTGTATGGCTTCGGTGAAGAAGCCAAAACTCTCATAGTATTTAGAATACAGGCATTCTTTCTTGACGAACTTCCATAATCGTTCAATCAGATTTAAATTGGGCGAGTAGGCCGGTAAAAAAAGCAATTCGATACCAAGACTATCCGCCAACTCTTTTACCACCTTGGCATGTTGATATCTTGCATTGTCCAGCACCAAGGTGACTGGAACCTGAAACCCAATCTCGGCAATCGCCCTGAGCAATTCGCAGACGCTCTCCGCATTGATGTAGGTGTTATTTGTCACCGTAATGAGTTGATGCGTCCGTGCGTTGATTGCGCCTAATACATTAAATCTTTTTCGTCCCGCAGGGGCAGAAACAAAAAGCCGGTTCCAAAACCATAAATATCCAAGGAATGCCGCCCAGACAAAGTGCGCCGCATCCACGAAAAAAACTTCCCTGCGACCCGCCATCATCTCTTCTAAGCGTTGCTCAAGCTTTTGTTCTTTAAAGATTTCTTGTTTTTTTTGGCGTTCCGGGTCAGTTTGTTGGACGGGAATTGAGCCTGTTTTATACCGGCTCAATCCAACGTTTTTTTTAAGAATCTATAAACAGCGGTGTTGCTTCGCTTGATCCCCGTGGTTTCCTCAATGCGGTGTCGAGCCTCACTAATGGTAGCAGGCGGTTTTTCAGCAATCGCTTCTTCAATTTTGTCGCGATGCAATGCTAGAACACTTTCTGGCTTGTGAAAATTAAGCTTCCGAATCCGATCCAATCCACCCTCTTGGTATTCGCGAAGATAACGGGCCAATGTGGCTCGCCCTCGAATATTGCTCAATTGACAGATTTGATGATGGGGCATTCCCAGAGATTTGTAGTACAAGACCTCCATTTTTTGACGGACACGCGGATGAGGATGGTATCGCTTTTCATACAGCAACTGCTCAACGGTTTCCGGAGAAAATTCTAGGCGAATCATATCTTACTGAACTTGGGGATGTGTTTTTGGGCGTAGGTGTGGTTCAAAGCATTATACAGGAATTCGTAAAATGTTTTATTTATTAGTTTAACAAGTATAGTTCTTGATTGCATGTCAACGAACAATGGCGAAGATCATGCCTTGATGATCTTTCCTAGCTTGCGGATGATTTAAATCATCAGGTGTTCTTAGCCGTCAATGCCGGTAAAAAATCGCACATTTAAATAGTCCCAACCTGCTGCTGGGATAACGATCATTTTACCCTATTAGTTCTGTGAATATTGCTTGATGAATATGACAATTGTGTTACAGAGCCGACAAGCCACCAGATGTCGTGATTTCACGACATCTGGTGCAATTTTGGCCGCTGGAGCGACGAGAACGCCCAAGCCCAAGCCTAAGCGTTTTTCCGCCAGCGGTTGGGGAGCAGGTTCGCCGTTGGTCTGAAGATCGATAACCACATCGGCGACAACTTGGCGGATGCCGGCCAATGCCAATTCGGGGGTTTCCGCCAGCCAAGTTAAAGATGGAGGCTATAATGCCGCCACCTGATTAGCAAGATTCTTCAGCCGGTTCCGGCAGGAAGCGCATACTGGATGCCCACCCACCCAGGAGGCTTCTGTCATGGCAATGAACCGCGTCCAATTCCAACCGGGCCTGTCGCTACCCGCGTTCCTCGGACAGTTCGGCGCCGAGGCGCAATGCGAAGCGGCGCTGGAGAAGGAACGCTGGCCGCAGGGCTTCCGCTACCCCCGTTGCGGCGAGGCGGGCCATAGCGTGTTCCGCGTCGGCCGGCGCCCGCAAGACCTTCCAGTGCCGGGCCCGCCGGAAGCAAACCTCGCTGATCGTCGGCACCCTGTTCCAGGGCACCCACCTGGCGCTGACGCTCTGGTTCCTGGCGATCTACCTGGTCGGCCAGGCCAAGACCGGCCTGCCGTCCCTCGCCCTGATGCGGCAGTTGGGCGTCAGCTACCCCACGGCCTGGCTGCCCGGCAGAAGCTGATGCAGGCCATGGCCGAGCGCAACGCCCGCCCCACGCTGCGCGGCTAGCCCTAAGTGGACGATGTCTACCTGGGCGGCGAGCTGCCCGGCGGCAAGGTCGGGCGCGGCTCCGAGAACAAGGTGCCGTTCGTCGCGGCGGTCTCGTTCGATGCCGACGGGCATCCGCTGTACGCCAAGATGGCCCCGGTCCCCGGCTTCACGCGCAAGGCCATCGCCGACTGGGCCGGGGCCGGCCTCGGCCTCGGCTGCGTGGTGTTTTCCGACGGCCTGGCCTGCTTCGCCGGTGTCACTGATGCCGGCTGCCGGCACCGGCCCACCGTCGCGGGCGACCGCAGGCCCAGGGACTTGCCGGAATTCAAGTGGATCAACACGAGAGTGGGCAGCCTCAAGACCAGCTTCGGCGGCGCCTGCCATGCCTTCGACTTCGTCAAGTACGGCATACGCTACCTCGCCGCGTTCGCCTACCGCGTCAACCGGCGCTTCCGGCTGGACACGATCCCCCTGCGTCTCCACCGGGCCTCGCCCAGGGCCTTGGCTCCGGTCGGCTGAAGCATCTTGCTAATCAACGTCAGTTCTGGCTAAGGATTGTCCAGTTTACACACTAAAACCAACTGGTTCTCTTGGCTTGGCGTCAAATTCAGTGGGGGCTTCTTGGGCTGATGGGTGTAGGCGACCAGGCCTGCGACCACGTTTGCCATGAAGCTGGCGACACTGCGATGGCGGGTGTGTCCGATCTGGCTGACGTTCTTGAGCTGGCCGTTGATGGTCTTGATCGGTGCCCGCTTGCGCAGCAAGAGCTTGCCGGGCAGCGGTATGAAGCGGTTCGCCATGTTCTTGCGGAGCCGCGTGATGGGTTGCAGATCCTCCGCCAGCAAGGCCCCGGACAAGGCCTTGGAGATATAGCCCTTGTCGCCGATGATCTTGCCGCCAGCCCCTTGGTCGGATGCAGGACGGGGGCGCGGTCGCCGGTGTTGACCGGCGTCACCTGGAACGCCAGCAACTCACCCCGGCCGTTGGCCACCGAGGTCTTGCCGCGCCGGGCCAGCTTTTTGAGCACCTTGTGGCTGCGGATGCGGCGGTTGTGGCAGACGGCGATGGAGGTCGCGTCGATGAAGGCGATGCCGGTGGCCGCGCCCTTGCGCTGCTGGAGGTTGGCGCGCAACTGCACCCGCACCGATTGCGCCAGCGTGACCGCGCGCTCGTGGCCGGGCAGGCCGGGAAACCCTGCCAAGCGGGTAGGAAGGTTTTGCAAAAATCGTCGATGTCGCAAGACAGGGCAATCAGGCCGGTGATGTCGTTCACGGGAGAAGCTCGTAAGGGAGGATGCCCAGAATTTTGCTCCTTAGACACCCGTCGGGAAAGCTTCGCTTATCCAGAACTCAGGTTGTGTAGGCTTTTTGTGTGGCTTGGGGTGTTTGTCCGGCTTCGGCGGCGAATTGGACTAGCAAGGTTTGCTTGCGCTGGCCCAGGATTTCCAACACATCGGCACTTGCGCCGAAGGCTTGCAGCAACCGTTCGAGGGTGTCGAGGTCGCGGTAGTGGGTGTCGTCGTCCAAACCGCCAGCGGGGGGCATGTGCCCAACGGTTGCGTATCGTCATGGCTTCTTTGAGCCAGTTCCGGGCATCCTTGTTTAGGCTGGCTTGCTGGGAAAGCTCGAACCAGTTCTGGTCGGCGATGCGCAGCAACGCTGCAAGGTCTAGCTGGTCAAGCGCCTTGGGCGGCAGGTTGCGGGCGAAGCTTTGCTGTTGG
>CAVWEM010000016.1:0-86333 GCA_963753955.1 uncultured Gammaproteobacteria bacterium | reverse complement strand
AAGTACAGGACAAAAATTTAACTGATTGATTGTCATGGGTTAAGCCAATAGCTTTTTCCAGGCCCGATGACTGCCTCCCCGAACGACCCGATCCACGAACTCAAGGCCGTCCTGGCCGAACACCTGCCTTGGCACGGCGCGAGGATAAGCTTCCTTGCCCAATTCCTGCTGGCGCTGCTCAAGGTGCGCAGCGTCAGCCTGGCCGAGCTGGCCACCGGCTTCGGCGGCAAGGCCAAGGTGGACTCGCACTACAAGCGCCTGCAACGCTTTTTCCGCTCGTTCGGGATCGGCTACGACGACCTGGCCCGCCTGCTGGTGCGCATCGGCCCGGTCGGCGACGGCCCCTGGCGGCTGACGATGGACCGCACGAACGGGCAGTTCGGCAAGGCCGACATCAACTTCCTCGTGCTCGGCATCGCCTGCCACGGCATCGCCCTGCCGGTGTTCTGGAGCGTCCTGGACAAGGCGGGCAACTCCGACACCGCCGAGCGCGTCGCCTTGATGGGGCGTTTCCTCAAAGTCTTTGGTGTCGCCACGATTGAGGCGCTGCTGGCCGACCGCGAGTTCGTCGGCGAGGACTGGTTCCGCTGGCTGCAAAGCCAAGGCATCCCGTTCCACCAGCGCCTCAAGCGCAACACGCTCGCCCCCAATGGCCGGAACCGGATGATGCGCCTGGACGTGTTGTTCGGCTCGCTCAAGCCCGGCGACTGCCGGCACCTGCCGGGGCGCAGGCCGGTCTGGGGCGGTTTCGTTCATATCACCGCGCCGCGCCTGGACGACGGCGACTTCCTGTTCATCGCCTCATCCTCCGCGCCACAGGCCGAAGCCATCGGCGCCTACGCCGACCGCTGGCAGGTCGAGACCCTGTTCGGCTGCCTGAAGAGCCGGGGCTTCAACTTCGAGGATACCCACCTGACCGGCCCCGAGCGCCTTGCCGAGCTGATGGGCCTGCTCGCTCTGGCCTTCGCCTGGACTTACCGCACCGGCCAGTTGCTCCATGAGCAAAACCCCATCCTTTTTAAAAGACCCTACAGCGTCCCCTCAAGTCCTTGTTCCGCCACGGACTCGACTTCCTCCGCAACATCGTGCTGAACCTCAGCGAGAAATTCCAGGAATTCCTATGGGCTTTGGAGGTAATGCCACCAACCAGCAACTGACCATCCCGGTCATCTTGGCCGGGAATACCCAATACACCAACGTAGTCGTGCAGATTGATAGCGTGGTCAGAGTCTCGGGCGGCGCTGCCAAGGGAAGTTACGATGTTTATGACGGCACGACGAACAAGCTGACAATCCCATCGTTGGTGGTCGGCAACACCACCTACACCAATGTGGTTGCGAAAGTTAAAAGCATCGTCTCCCCAGGCAGCGCCGGCAGCAAATACGATACCTACGACCTTTCGACCAATCAGTTGCTGAGTCCGTCGGTTGTTGCCGGCAGCACCACTTACACCAATGTGCTTACGACGGTGCAGGCAGTGGCAAGCATGGGGGGCGGCACACCCAACGGCAGTCAAGACACGTATAACGCCAGCATCAACCAACTGACCATTCCCTTGGTCGTGGCGGGAGATACGGCTTACACCAATGTGGCGGTGACCGTCGGTTCGGTGCTTGGCATTGGCGGGCAATCGAACACAGGAGGCGTGTCTACCGCCGCCCTCTCAAAACTCTGCCCCACTGTGCTAGGCTATGGCGCTTATGGCAATTGCAAAGGTACGGGGGATTCCACAACCGCTGACGTTCTTCTGCCAGTGAGCCAGAAATTCCAAGCCCTGACTGGCGTAAGCGGCGCCATCAACATCAGCACCCGCTCGGATATGCCCGTGGGGGCGGCTTGCTCCTTTGGCATCGAGCCCTTCATTCCCTTGTTTGCATCCGTGGTCAACGGAGTCCAAAAAACGCTTTCTTTCACCGGTGCGGTTGACGACCAGATAGCCCTGGATACCAGCGGAACCATCGTGCAAATCATGGTAGGCGACAAAACCAAAGGCCCATCCTTTGAAATCAATAGAGTTGTTCCCGGTGTTAAGTTAATGATTATAGGCTATTTTTAGGTTCCAAAGACCCGCCGGAACCCAAAAAAGGAAATCAATGAGCCAGTCCAGGTGGTTTCTGATCCGATGGGTCAGGCAATGGAAAGCCTTCATCCCGCCGATGGCGTGTTCCACGGAAACGCGGGTTCCCGCATGCTGCCGGTTATGTTTGACCTGCGCGGCGGTCAGTTTCGGCTTCGGGTTGTTTTTAGATTTCTTCGGCCTTTTGTGTGGAAGGTTTATCTTGGATTTCACGCCATAATCTTTTTGCGCACCTTGGAACCCAAGGTCGAGCCACAGATTCACTCGATGGAACCATTTCAGTTTTGGGTCGAATACCTTTTTCATGAGCTTGTAGTCGTGGACGCTGCCGGCGAAGACGCAGAAGAGGAAAAGGATTTTCCGGTGCAGGGTCGTGAGGACGAGCGCCTGGAGCGTGTGGCGTTTTTTTTTCCGCTGAAGCGGGCCTTCTGGAGTTCCCCGTCCTGCGGCCTGACGCAGGCGCACTCCATCCCGTCGATGATGACGTCGCCATATTTATCGACGAGTCGCAGGAACTCCTCGGGAGTCCCAGGCGACCGCTCAGGGAGCACGCCGAGGTCCGACAGGCTCCGCAGCAAGACGGGCAGGAGTTTCTCCACATGGTTGTGGGCATGCCCCGAACTGAAGCCGAAAAGGAAGCCCAGCACGTCGAAGGTGGGGTATGTCTTGAGGTAATACAAAATGAAGAAAAGCTTCTTCCCGGGCGTGTCGAGATGGCCTTTTGGCCCGCCCGTTGGAACCTGCTTGATTTCGCCCTGCCGACACCTTTCCAGTTGGACGGCATCGTAGGCCGCCGCGAAGGCCGCAAGGAGGATGTTGAATTTTGGCAGGCTCATGCCGATGACGGACTTAATCTTGCGGTCATGCTTCTTGCCATCCAGCTTTTTAAATCTTTCGAAGGCCATGGGTTGTCTATTTTCTGTAGGGTATGGATACCCTATAATAAGGCAGTATTAAAAAAATTAACAGGGTCGGGAACAAGTCTAATATGTTCGATGGCGGCCTGGAGGCAGTGCTATGGGATCAAAACAGTAATTATGCCGTCTGCAAAATGAAGTAATCCCTGACTGCCCGACGGCCCATGGCAGAACGTCGAAACCGTCGCCTAACGCCTGAGCTCAGCGTCACGTCACGGCGAACTTGAAAATAGCCATGGCCCTTTCGTTTGCCACAGACCTGAACGGAGCCCCGTAGACGTGTACGCTGGAGCGACGGGTTGGGCGGGAATGAACCGGCAAGTACGAATGCCGCAGAAAAGGGGGGCGAAGTGGGAAACGCCTTTAAAGGCGAAGCGCCTGTCGCGTGTTCGCATCAACTCGTTATGCGACACGCATAAGGCGCTTCGCTTTTTAGCAGATTTTTCCCGTTTTGTCCACCCTATACTGTCGGCATTCAGTATTAAAAGGTATCTATTCGCGCTCAACTTAAGGATTAAGTTCCCGGAAAGCACTGTTCGTAGTCCCGGCTTCAGCCGGTTCCTTCCGGTCTTCTCGTGACCCCGTTCTTCTCGGGCGCACCCATTCCGGGCTGAAGGCCGCCATCGGCCAAGTGCTCGGCCACGTCAGCGAGAAATTCGTCGAGGCTAAAGCTGGCCGGGAGGATTTCGGGGTGGCTTTCGGCTAGGCCCAACGCCTTGACGACGGAGGAGCGGTTCTTTTCGCCGGACTTGGGCAGGCCTGGCGCGGTCTTCGGCGCTTAGATCAATATCGTCGTACAACAGCGGCATGGCTTGGGTGTCGTCCCAGATCATACCGTTATCGCTTGCTCCCAGTTTCATCGCCTGATTGAGAGCTTGTTGTTTTACAAAATCCTTCCAGTTGAAGTTTTTTCCGTATTGCATGGCATAGGCATGCGGAATCAACTTGATTTCTTCATGGCTGATAGGCAATCCGGTAAACCACACCCTTCAAATCGTCGGACACCAACAAACTGCCGTCTGCCAACTCCAGCACATCCACCGGCCTGCCTAGCACATCGCCATTGGCTTGCAACCAGCCTTCGGCAAATACTTCATCGCTCACTGGCTTGCCATCTTTGAATTTGACCAAGGCCACGCGGTAGCCTTGCGGCACGGTGCGGTTCCATGAGCCGTGCTGGGCGACGTACATCTGGCCTTGATACTGGGCCGGGAACTGCTTGCCCCGGTAGAAGCGCAGGCCCAGCGCGGCCACATGGGCGGGAAATTTCCAGACCGGCGGGGTGAATTCGGCACAAGCCCGAAGCTTGCCGAATTCGGGGTCGGCGATGTCGCCGCCATGGCAATAGGGGTAGCCGAAATGCAGGCCGGCTTTGGGAGCGCTGTCCAACTCTTCCGGCGGGCTGTCGTCGCCGAGCAGGTCACGGCCATTGTCGGTGAAAAATAGCTCCCCGGTCTGCGGATGCCAGTCGAAGCCGACGGTGTTGCGGATGCCACGGGCGAAAATCTCGAAATTCTTGCCGTCCGGATCCAGCCGCGTCAGGCTGGCGTAAATCTCCTTATCGCTCAGGCAGATGTTGCACGGTGCGCCGACCGGGGCATACAGCTTGCCATCCGGGCCGACACGCAGGTATTTCCAGCCATGATGCCTGTCTTGCGGATAGCCGTCGTAAACCACCTCAGGCTTGGGCGGGTCGGCCAGATAGGCCGAAATGTCCTTGAGCTTGACGATGCGGTGGATTTCGGCGATGAACAGGTCGCCTTTCAGGACAGCCACGCCATTCGGCTCGTTCAGCCCGGAGGCGACGGTCAACACTTGCTCGGCCTTGCCGTCGTGGTCGCCGTCGCGCAGGGCGTAGACTTTGTCCCCCCGGGTGCCCACATAGACCGTGCCGTCATCGCCCAGAGCCATGGCACGGGCATTGGGGGTCTGCTCGGTGTATACGGAAATCTGGAAACCAGGCGGCAACTTGATTTTGTCCAGCGTGTCCGAGGCTTTTTCAGCACAGGCGGAAACGGCGAAGTCGGCCAGCAATATCAATAAACTTAATGATCTCATGGGGTCTCCAAACGGCATTTTCAAATCAGAAGCTTATTTTTGATACCCTCACCCTCCCCCAAAGGAAAGAGAGAACTTGCGGGCGACTGGCGTGATTGCCCTGCGGGACACCCGCAGGGGGCTTGATTTTTAACATCCAGTCACCAACTATGTTGGCATCCCGCCATTCTACCAACGGAAAACCAACCATGAGAATTTTACTGTTCCTAATCACCAACGCGGCGGTGCTGCTGTTGATCAGCATCATCTTCCAGTTCCTAGGGCTACAAGGCATGTTGCGCCAGAATGGCGTCAACCTGGATCTGCAAAGCCTGCTCGTCGTGTCCGCCGTCTATGGCATGTCCGGGTCTTTCATCTCCCTGCTCTTGTCCAAGTGGATGGCCAAGAGTTCCATGGGCGTTTACGTGATCGGACAACCCGCCAACGCCACCGAGCAATGGTTGCTGGGGGCCGTGGGCCGCATGGCCCAAGAGGCTGGCATCGGCATGCCGGAAGTGGGCATCTTCGATTCCCCCGACCCCAACGCCTTCGCCACCGGCTACAGCAAGGACAGCGCCTTGGTCGCGGTCAGCACCGGACTGATGCAGAGCATGAGCGCTGACGAGGTCGAGGCGGTGCTAGGCCATGAAATCAGCCATGTCGCCAACGGCGACATGGTGACCCTGTGCCTGCTGCAAGGCGTGGTCAACACCTTTGTGATCTTCTTCGCCAAGATCATCGGCTTTTTCGTCGACCGGGTGCTGCTGCGCAACGAGGAACGCGGCACCGGCATAGGCTATTTCATCACTGAGATGGTTGCCCAGATCGTGCTGTCCATTCTTGCCAGCATGGTTGTCATGTGGTTCTCGCGCTACCGCGAATTCCGCGCCGACGCCGGCGGGGCGCATCTGGCCGGTCGGCAGAAGATGATCGGCGCGTTGCGGGCCTTGCAACGCGCCCACGATCCCGAGCCACTGCCCGGCGAGATGGCCGCTTTCGGCATCAACAGCGGCGGCGCGGCGCGCTTGTTCATGAGCCACCCGCCTTTGGAAGAGCGCATCGCAGCGCTGCAAAACCTGCATTGAATCTTCCGCCAGGACAAAAGCCCAATGACTGCATGGCACCTCCCGCTTCCTGAAATCGGCGTATTGTCCCTCAGCGGCAAAGACGCGGCCAAACTCCTGCAAGGCCAGGCCACTTGCGACATCTTAGGCTTGCCGCCGGGGCAGACGACGTTGGGCGCTCTCTGCACGGCCAAAGGCCGCGCCATCGCCCTGTTCCGCGTCCTGCGCACCGAGGACAGTATTTTTCTGCTGCTGCCTGCGGAATTGCTCGAAACCGTGCGCAAACGCTTGCAGATGTATGTGCTGCGGGCCGATGTGAAAATCGAGGATGCCACGGGCCGTTGGACGGTATTCGGTCTGTTTGGCGAAAAAGCCGACACCGCGCTGCAAACCCTCGGCCTTCCTCCGCTGGCCCACGACAACGAAGCAGAAGGCCAAGGCGGGCTGTTGGCCAGCTTTTACGCGATCCGCATCCCCGACCCCGACAGCCCGCGCCTGTTGGTTTTGGTCGATGCGGCCAAGGCGGACGGGATTGGCCGGTTTCTGGAAGGCCATGGATTTGGCCGCTCGAATGCCGAACGCTGGCGGCTGGAAGACATCCGCGCCGGACTCCCGACGGTCACGGCGGCGACGGCTGAGGAATTCGTGCCGCAAATGCTCAACCTGGATCTGCTGGGCGGGATCAGCTTCAACAAGGGCTGTTACACCGGCCAGGAAATCGTCGCCCGCACCCATTATTTGGGCAGTTTGAAGCGGCGGATGTTTCGCCTAGTCGGCTCGGAAGGACTGCTTCCGCAAGCGGGGGAAAGCCTGTCTGCCTATGGCGATGAAGGGCAAAGCGGGGGGACGGTGGTCGCCGCCGCGCCCACACCAGAGGGCGGCTTTGAACTGCTGGCGGTGTTGGCTATCGCGCAGGCGAAAACGCCGGAGACAGGTTTTAAAACCGCCGGGGGAAATGCGTTGT
Organism: uncultured Gammaproteobacteria bacterium; assembly: GCA_963753955.1. Lineage (GTDB taxonomy): Bacteria > Pseudomonadota > Gammaproteobacteria > Methylococcales > Methylococcaceae > Methylumidiphilus. The sequence continues at coordinate 79,274 of CAVWEM010000016.1, read as the reverse complement.
ATTTGTGCAGCCTGCCTTATGCGGTGCCAGCTCCCGGTTCCTCGGCGTAGGCAGGCGCTAAAAGTGTTTTTAGCGAAAAGCCTCGCTTGGAAAGTGCTTGCGTCATACCCCTCTCGTCCGCCGCGCCCGCAACACATTATGTATCTCGCCGATCTTGTCCAAGGCTTGGCTCAACTGGCCGAGGTCGTGGACTTCGAGGGTGATCTCCATGGTCACCGACTGGTCTTGGCGGTGGGTGCGGGTGTTGGTGCGGATGATATTGATGTGTTCCTGGGCAAGGACGTTCGCCACATCCTTCAGCAAGCCCTTACGGTCGATGGCGTTGACCTCGATCTCCACCGGAAAGGACTCCTGGTCTTCGCCCCAGTCCACGTCGATCAACCGGCCCTGCTTGTGGGCTGGCAATTGAATGACATTGGCGCAATCCTGGGCATGGATGGCGACGCCATGGCCCAAAGTGATGTAGCCGACGATAGGTGTCCCCGGCGTGGGATTGCAACAATGGGCGAAATGCATCATCAGATTGCGGATGCCCTGCACCGTCACTTTTTCCGCGTCCGGTTCCACCGCTGGCTCGGGCTTGGGCGCTTCGGGTAGCGGCGGCTGCACACCGGGAACCTTTAGAGTCGCCGCAAGCTGGGCCGGGGTGATGTCGCCGCGCCCGATGCCCAGTAGCAGATCGTCCGTCCTAGGCAGGTGGAAATGCCGGACTAAATCCTCCACTTCCGCATCCTTCAAAGCCGCCATGCCAAGCTTGTGCCGCTCCCGTTCGAGGATGGCCTTGCCCGCCCGCAAATGCTTTTCGTGGTCTTGCTGCTTGAACCATTGTTTGATCTTGCCACGGGCGTGGGAGGTGCCGACATAGCCCATGTGCGGATCCAACCAACCCAGGCTGGGGCCACCGTGTTTGACGGTGAGGATTTCCACCTTCTCGCCGGACTTGAGCGGATAGGTCAAGGGCGCGATGCGGCCGTTCACCTTCGCGCCCCGGCAGCGGTGGCCGACCTCGGAATGGATGGCATAAGCGAAATCCACCGGCGTCGCGCCTTTTTTCAGGCGCACCACCTGGCCCTTGGGCGTCAACACAAAAATCTGGTCGGTAAACAGCTCGGAGCGGAAATCGTCCAGCAATTCCCGGTCGTCTTCCTTGCTATCCAGCAACCGGCGCAAGGAGTTGATGCTACGGTCTAGCGCCGCGTCCTGACTGCCTCCGCCTTCCTTGTAGCGCCAATGCGCGGCGACGCCAAACTCGGCGAAGGCGTGCATATCCCCCGTCCTGATCTGGATCTCCACCGGCCTGCCCTCCTCGCCGACCACCACCGTATGCAGGGATTGGTAGCCGTTATCCTTGGGGTTGGCGATGTAATCGTCGAATTCCTTGGGGATGTGCAGCCACAGCCCATGCACCAGCCCCAGTACCGCGTAACAGTCGCGACTCCTTGTCCACCATCACCCGCACGGCCAACAAGTCGTAAAGATCCTCCACGCCGACCTGCTTGCGCCGCATCTTTTTCCAAATGCTATAAAGGTGTTTGGGTCGGCCATAGACCTTCGCCTGCACGCCGTTTTCCTGGAGCGCCTGCTCCAACTGTGCGATGAAATGCTGGATAAAGCGCTCACGCTCGGCGCGGTTGGCAGCCAGGGACTTGGCCAGGTGCTTATACTCCTCAGGCTCCAAATAACGGAAAGCCAAATCCTCCAATTCCCATTTGAGCTGCCCCACGCCCAACCGGTTGGCCAAGGGCGCGAAGATGTCCAGGGTTTCCTTGGCGATCCTATGGCGGAAGGACTCCTCCTCGTGCTTGAGGGTGCGCAGGCGCTGCACTCGGTAGGCCAGTTTGATGAGCACCGCACGCACATCGTCCACCACCGCCAGCAACATGCGCCGCAATAATTCGGCCTGCTCCGGTTCCTGGAATTTCGCGGGAGAACTCATTGAAGGTGTTCAGCCAATTCACCCCGCGCACCAATTTGAGGACGGCTTCCCCGAACTGGGCTTCGATGACCGACTCCTTGAGGTTTTCCCGCAGCCAAGGGTCGCTGAGCAAAGCCGCTTCCAAAGTCGGCGCGTCCACTTTCAAGCCGCGCAGGGTATTGGCAACATCAATGCCACGAGGGCGTGTCAAAGTATCCTTATCGCGGGCCTCCACGGCGTGACGCAAAGCCGCAGCCAGCCGCTCAGACTCCGCCCCACCAAAACCGGCGCACAGCTTTTCCAGCAAATGTTCCTCGGAATGGGAGGAAATGTCGGACTGATAGAGGGAGTGTTTCATCTTTGCCAAAACCTTTGGGAGCAATATTGCAAAGCCAGGTTCCTGCCCCCTGCGGGCAATGCCTAAGCCAGCAACGGGCATAATGGGGCTAGCGTCGTCCCGGTTCAAGTGGCTAGCCCCCCGGAAATCCCCATTGCCCCCTTTTGCGAGTGGGGAGATCAAGAAGCGTTGGCGTCGCGCTCTTCCTCCCCCTTTGCAAAACCACTCGCCGACATGCCCGCTAATGTGCCAGAATCCCCCACCCTCAAAAACTTTTCTAGGACAAATCCAGGCCATGAGCGAGGACGAACCCAGCGCGGAGGTGGAGAGTCCGGCGGAAACGCCGCCCATTCCCGCCCCGGAAAATGCAGACCCCGCGCTGCGCGGTGATGCGGCAGTCAAAACCATCCTGTTGCGCCTTTTGGAGGCGATGGAAACCAACCAGGACGGCGTCCTTCGCAACGAAGACCCGGAATGCCTGCACGATTTCCGCATCAGTGTGCGCCGCACCCGCTCCGCCCTAGGCCAGATCAAAGGCGTGTTCCCAGAAACCATCCTGAGGCGTTTCGTCCCGCGCTTTGCCCGGCTGGGCCAAGTCACCAGCCAGCCGCGTGATTTCGACGTGTACCTGCTCGGCTTCGACGGACTCAAAGCGAACCTGCCGACAGCGTTCCGGGAAAGCATCGAGCCTTTGCGCGGATTCCTGGAACGCCACGCCGACCTCGCCCACGCCGAACTGGCCCGGCAACTCCACAACCGAAGCTATGGCAAGCTGCTGGCCGACTGGCACCAGTTCCTCACCGCGCCCTGTCCCAAAAGGCCCACGGCCCCGCAGGCGCTGATGCCCATCCGGGCCATTGCCGATGCGCACATCTGGAGGCTATTCCGCCGCGTATTGAAAGAGGGACGGCGCATCCGCCCCGACACACCGGCTGGACATATCCACGAACTGCGCAAAACCTGCAAAAAACTGCGCTACCTGCTGGAATTTTTCCGCGCCCTTTATCCACCCGACGAGATCAACCGGCCCATCAAACAATTGAAGAAACTACAGGATTACCTAGGGGATTTCCAAGACGTGCATGCGCGGATTGACATGCTGCGGCGCGTCAGCCCGGAAATGCGGCTAGACAGACAGGTGCCCACCGAGGCACTGCTGGCCTTGGGTGTGTTGCTGGCCACGCTGGATCACCAGCAATCGACATTGCGGAAGGCATTCCCCGAGCATTTCGAGCCTTTCGCCAAGGCCGGCAACCGGATTCGGTTTCGGGGGTTGTTCAAACCTGCCCAAGAGGAGGAGTGAAGCCACTGGTCTTGTACCCGTCCCCGGCAGGGCCGCCTGCGTCTTCCATAGGCTATCGGCTGGTGATCTCTGCCACCGTGACCGACACATCCATGACGGGTGTATGGGGGCTGGCAGCCAGAAACGCACCGGCCACGGGGGACACAGACGCAGGATGCCGGCTCACCGCTACGGCGATATGGTCGGCGCCGGTCAACAAGCCCGAGGTGGAGTCGAAGCCTTTCCAGCCGGCCCCCGGCAGGTAGACTTCGGACCATGCATGGGTTGAGCCTAAGCCTTGCGGAACCGGCGAGTACAGGTATCCACTGACAAAACGCGCCGCCAGGCCCAGCCAGCGGCAGGCTTCGATGAACAGGGTCGCCGTGTCCCTGCAGGAGCCGCTGCGCTGGTTTAGCGTTTCCGCCGGTGTCTGGATGCCCGGCTGCTCGCGGATGACATAGTTGAAGTCGCGGGCGATGGCGGAATTGAGGGCATAGAGCAAACTAAAGGTTTCCAGCGTGGCCCCCACCTGCCAAATGGGCCGCAACCACTGGGCTATTAGCGCTTGGTCGGAGGGGAACACCGGCAACAAATAAGGCCCTAAGTCAATCTGTTCGGCAAGGTCGTACTGAAAAGGATAACGGACGGCGGAATCCGCCACCAGGAAGTCTAGCGGTTGTTCATCGTAATGTTGAAGCAGGATTCCGCTGGCGATGGAAAGACGGTCGGCCGGAGCGGCAAAGCTCGCCACGGCAACGGAATTTCCGTAGACATCCCGTTGCCAGCGCAGTTGGCAAGGTGGGGAAAACTCGAGTTTGGCCGATTCGATGCGGATATCCTGCCCTTCGCGGGGTCGCAAGCGCAAGGTGTGCGGCAGCAGGGTGACAAGACCCTTGAACGCATAAGTTGTGACGTGTTCGATTTGCAGACGGCGCACGGTCTCGGCCTTGTTTGGGGGGCTAGGGATAGCATCGCTCGGAACGATGGTATCCCTTTCCTTAGGCATAATCCACGCAACGGGGTTCGAGGCGTGGCTGGCTGGCCTTCACCGGGGCTCCCAAAATATTCAACACGCCATCCAAGCCCACTTGGTTGATGGCACAGGCCGCACTGGCCCGGACGATGGGTTTGGCGTGGTAGGCAATGCCGAAGCCAGCGGCAGCCAGCATCTTTATGTCGTTGGCCCCGTCGCCGATGGCTAGCACATGCTCCTTTTCCAGCCGAAGCTGGGTACGCGTCTTGACCAGCCAATCCTCCTTGGCCTGGGCATCGAGAATAGTCCCCAGCACCTTGCCGGTAAGCTTGCCGCCGATGATTTCCAACGTGTTGGCGGCGGCAAAGTCAAAGCCCAGCCGCGTCTTGAGACGTTCGGTGAAGAAGGTGAAGCCGCCGGAGACCAGCATGGTCTTGATGCCGCGCCGACGCAACTCGCCTATCAGCGCTTCCGCACCGGGGTTCAACCGCACCCGCTCTTCATAAACCCGCAGCAAGGCCGATTCGTCCTCGCCTTCCAGCAAGGCCACGCGCTGGCGCAGGCTATCGGCGTACTCGATCTCGCCCCGCATCGCCCGCTCGGTGATGGCCGCCACTTGCGGCTTAAGCCCCTGCATGTCGGCGATCTCGTCGATGGTCTCGATGGAAATCAAGGTCGAATCCATGTCCATCATCACCAAGCCAAAATGATCCAGGGTAAGATGCTGCGGCACAAAAGCGCAGTCAATCGCATGTGCGACGCAGTAAGCGCAGATCTCGCCATGGCGCTTGCCGTTGAAACGCAAGGAGTAGGCATAGGGAGCTATGGCGGTAGGCTGCGGCTCGCCGCTGAGTGAGGAAATGTGCCGCAAGTGTTCGTGGGTGTCCACCCCCTGGATCACGAGACGCATGACGTTAGCCCTTTCAATCAATGGAAGGGTTATCATACCTTGGCATCGGGGGTTGAAAATGCAGGCAGAAGGAGATGGACTGTTACCTGCCAAGCACTTAAATTACTTCCCCTTGTGCGAACGCCGCCTCCAGGTGCCGCCACATACCGTCCCGGCTTTACGCTGGGAAGCTATGGTAGAATATATTTTTTAGCATCAAAGCTAACGCTTCAGTCGCGGTTTCCAAGGCAATCCTTGGCGGCTTCCGTGTGGACGGGACAGCTTTGGCCTTGCCTTGCAACATGGACAACAGGGTTTGTCAAGGGGTTTGTGAGCAAGCTACCGTCATTTATCAAGTCAAGATACTGGAGTTCATGTGTGAAGCTGGCAAACAGATTGCTTATGGGCGCATTTTTGCCATGCGTGGTGGCATTGTCGGGTTGCTCAAGAATACCCTATGCCCCCAATGTCGAACCTCTGTCGGAGTTCACTTACATCATCGGTCCGGGCGACAGCCTCGAGATGTTTGTCTGGGGCAATCCGGAGATCTCGCGCACCGTCACCGTGAGGGCAGACGGTAAAATATCCTTTCCTTTGGTCGAGGAGTTGCCCGCATCCGGAAAAACTTCTTACCAGTTGGCACGCGAAATTGAAAAAGAGTTGGCGAAATATATCCGCGACCCTCTGGTGACAATTATCACCGGCCAAGGGCTAGGCCCCTACAGTGAGCAGATTCGCGTCCTTGGCCAGGCGGCAAAGCCACAAGCTGTTAGTTATAAGGAAAATATGTCCTTGCTGGATTTGATGATTCAGGTTGGTGGATTGGGGCAATATGCCGCAGGCAATCGTGCGAGCATTATCCGCAAGGTCAATGGTGTGCAACAGGAATTCAAAGTCCGCCTAGAGGATTTGATAGAAGGGGCCGATATTACAGCGAATATCAATGTATTGCCGGGCGATATTTTGATTATCCCCGAATCTTTTTTCTAAAGAGACGCATCATGCATGGGCTATTAGAGGAAATTCTCCGCTATATACAAAACGCCGCAACTTACAAATGGTGGTCGTTGACTCTGGCTTGGATAATTTGCCTGGGAGGCTGGCCAATAGTGTCGCGAATGCCGGATGTGTTCACAGCGACAACCCGTGTCCACGTCGATACCCGCTCAATATTGCGGCCCTTGTTGGCTGGCATGACGATTCAACCTGATATTGGCTCCGAAGTCCGTTTGATGACGCGACTCATATTTAGTCGCCCCAATATTGAGAAAATCGCCAAAATGACCGATCTCGATTTGACGGCCAAGGATGAGAAATCAATGGAAGGTCTAGTCAAAGGTATGCAGAATGCGCTGAAGATTGAGGGTGGCGACAACAATCTGTTTACCATCGGCTTTACCGATCCGAATCCCAAGACGGCGAAAAAGGTCGTCCAAGCTGTGTTGACCCTGTTTGTCGAACAAAGCCTGGGGGAATCGCGGGAAGACTCAGATTCGGCCAACAAGTTTCTGGAGCAACAGATCAAGGAGCATGAACGTCGGTTGCAAGCGGCCGAACAGGCGCGGGAAGATTTCAAGCGGGCAAATTATGGATTGATCTCAGGGGAAAACGGAGGCGGCGGGGATCTGTACGGCCAAATGAACCAGCTTGCGACTTTGCAGGAGGAAGCCAAGCTAAAGGTTCAAGAGGCCAAACAAAGACGCGATCAAATCCAGATGCAAGTCGATAATGAAGAACCCATGATAAAGGGCTCTGAGGGCGAGGCCGCAGCGGTATCGAGTCTTGAAATGCGCATCCAAAATCTCCGATCAAAACTGGATGAGTTGTTGCTTCGATACACCGAAAAGCACCCTGCGGTGGTGACGTTGAAAAAAAGCATCACCGATCTAGAGAAGCAACAGAAGGCGGAAATTGCGGCATTGGAACAACCCGGCCAAGTGGCAACTGCCAAGGGCATGGAAAGCAATCCCATCTACCAGCAGTTAAAGATTGCCTTGGGAGATGCGGAGGCGAATATCGCATCACTTATGGCTCGGGAAAAAGCCTACGACGACAAGATCGAACTGTTAAAACAGCAAATGGATGCACGGCTTAAAATTGAAACCCAGTTGCAAGGGTTGAATAGGGATTATGACATGGTCAAGGCAAACTATAACCAATTGCTGGCTAAACGAGAAACCGCTAGAATGTCCGACACGGTCGAACAAACGACAGACGCTGTGAAATTTCGGATAGTCGATCCACCGCAAGTGCCATCCAAGCCGTCCGCACCTAACCGAATCCTACTGTCCAGCGCCATCTTGATGGTTTCATGGGCGGGGGGGCTGGGGCTCGCAATTTTAATGTCGCTGTTGCGTCCGAGTTTTGGGACAATGCAAGGATTAAGGGATGGCACTGGGGTATCGGTTTTGGGGAGTATATCAATGAATTGGATCCCAGAAATAAGAAGGAACAAACGGCGTGAGTTTATGCGATTTTTAGCCGCTTTGGTTTCGCTTTTCATTTTATATGTTGGAGTGATTTTGCTGGAAATCAAAGGCATTAACCTGCGCCATCTTTCTATTTGATTTGGATTCGATGCCATGAGTATCATTGAAAAGGCTTTGGAAAAAACAAAAGACCATGAGGGACAGGAACGAAGGGCTTCCAATGGCCCCGAATTTTCTGGGGCGAAGCCCCCTCCCTTCCCGTCCACTTCGAGTCGTCAAGCCAACAATGCCAGGCAACCCGAAAAAACCCGGAATTCTGTTTCCATCGACTGGCCCGCGCTGCAGGAAAAGGGAATGCTGACTCCGGATATGGCGCGGAGTCAAATGGCCGAAGAGTACCGCCTCATCAAGCGCCCCTTGTTGATGAATGCGTTTCCTGATGGCGACAACGGAATTGAGCATGGCAATCTGATTCTGGTGACCAGCAGTGTGCCAGGCGAAGGGAAAACATTCACGGCGGTCAATTTGGCGCTAAGTATCGCCATGGAACGCGATAAATGGGTACTGTTGGTAGACTCCGACGTTGCGAAGCCGTCAATTTCAAAACTTCTAGGCATAAAACCACAGGCAGGCCTAATTGATGTATTGATTGGTTCTGGACTTAAGCTGTCTGATACCTTGATTAAAACGGATATTCCGAATTTCTCAATTTTGCCAGCGGGCGCATTGCATCAATATTCCACAGAACTTCTCGCCAGCGATGCCATGAAACTCCTGGCTAAGGAGTTATCTGAGCGGTATGCCGATAGGGTGGTGATTTTCGACTCCCCCCCCCTGCTTGCCGCCACCCAAGCTCCTGTTTTGGCCAACTTGGTGGGGCAGGTCGTACTCGTGGTTGAAGCAGAAACCACCCCCCAGTATATCGTTAAGGAAGCCGTAGCCAAGTTGGAATCTTGCAAGGTGGTGGGTTGTGTTCTAAACAAGACCAAAAAAGGTTTTGGATTCACCTACTATGGCCTCGGCTACGGCTATGGGTATGGATATTATGGGCAGGCCAAAAAGCCGGGCTAACCGGGTTTTCCCGTGCCAAGCGGAGAAAGTTGGTCTCGGAATTTGGCTGATGCTCTTTGTCATGCCATCGGCTTATGCCAAGATATGGGACTTTGACATCAAGCCTTCACTGGCAACAAGCCAGATATATTCGGATAATTTTGGGCTACAATCATCCTCTTCCACAGCCCAGACGCAAGGCGGATTCGCAACGCTATTGGCACCAGCGCTCAATATCGTCCGCGACAGTCCGAATGTGAAATTCAATTTGAGTTATAGGCTGCAGTTTATTTATTACGAGGGGGTCAATCTTGATCCACAACTGTACAACCAACTGCAAATGACTTCAAAAACCGAAATTTATGATGATTCTGTGTTTGTCGATTCCACCAGCACCATAGGCCAGGGTAATGCCACTTCGATAGGGGCGTTCAGCCCTAATAATGTCACTCAATCTTCGACGGTCAACACAACCACTTACAGGACTTTCCGCATCAGTCCTTATTGGCTACCCCATCTAGGCGGTTATGCGGAGGGCGAAGTCCGTGTTGGCTATTCGAGGTTCGACAATACCACATCAGCTAACCCTGTCGGCAACGGGGTAAGCTCAAATGCCATCGGCAATCTGGGATCAGACACTTATCAGGAATCCGTGTATCTGCGCAGCGGAAAAAAAATGGATTCCACTGGCTTGAGTGGGCGGCTTAGTCTCAGCAACCAAGAGCAAGATTATTCGTCAACAGCCGCTTCCAACCTGCGCTTTCGCTCCGTCAACGGAGAATTGAGTTATCGTTTGGTTGATCATATCAGTGCATTTGTCCAAGCAGGCTATTATGACAATGCCTACTCCGGGACTATTTCCCCTACCAACGGCATCTATGCCACTCCGGGTTTGTCTTGGACACCAAGCCCCCAGTTCACCCTTGCCGCTGGTTATGGGATTAACGCCTATTTCGCTAATCTGACATGGAATCCCAGCCAACGCACTACGTTTCTGCTGAACTACCGTGACAGTCAGGTTGGCGGCAGCGCTAGTGGACAGCAGGGCTCTTTAGGATCTGGGATAGGTTCCACTGGCAGCGGGATTGGACAGACTGGTTCGAGTTTTGCCGCTGGCCCATTGGGCGCGTCCAGCGTCGGCTCCATTTGGACTGGAAGCATGCAGCATCGCACCAGAACCACCACATGGAAGGCCAGTTATTACACAACGACCACAACCATCCAAGACTATCTGGCCAGCCAATCGACATTTACCACGCCTACGGATGTCAATGGAAATCCGGTGGGGACTCCCACGGCGAATAATTTGGCGACCAATTCGCCCAATTACACCAATGGTGTCATTGTCAGCAAAGTTGCGCAACTCTCCGTGTCTTGGTTTGTATCTAAGAACACATTCCAGTTAAGCGCCAATCAAAATAATATTACGTATTCCACAGGCAATTATCCTGGTCAAGATATTTTGGGCTTCAGCGCAAGCTGGAATTACCGTTTTAGCCCGCGCTTGAACGCTTCGATCCAGGGTACTTGGCAAAGCAGCAGTTATTCTGGCTCCAACGCTGGAAAGACAGAATATCTGATGGCCTCCATGAGCATCAACAGGCCATTCTCTTCATCTGTCATGGGTTCTCTGCAATTTACCCATTATCAGACCAACTCTGGCAATGTCACCACCGCCAGCAATCTTTTGGATGCCTTGGGTTCTTATGATTCGAATCAAGTCACTGCCAGCCTAAACGTCAAATTCTAGATTATCTTTATGTACACATCTTTTTACGGGTTGTCCAAAAGGCCTTTTCAACTCAACCCCGACCCGGCATTCTTTTTCAATAGTGCTGTGCATAAACGGGGATTGGCTTACCTCCGCTATGGACTGGAGCAAGGCGAGGGCTTCATCGTTGTCACTGGCGCGCCGGGAACCGGAAAAACCATGTTGGTCAAGGAATTGTTTGAAACCATCCGGAATGACGAAGTCATTCCAGGTTTGATGGTGACTTCCCAGGTGGGCGCGGAAGACGCACTGCGGATGGTCGCGGGTTCTTTTGGCCTGCCCTACGACACATTGGCGAAAGCGGTTTTGCTGAAAAACCTCGAAGCTTTCTTTAAAAGCAAAGCCAAGGATGGCCAGCGCGTATTGTTGGTGGTGGACGAAGCCCAGAATCTCCCTTACCAATCCCTGGAAGAATTGCGCATGCTGCTCAACCTGGAACTCGACGGCAAACCCATTTTACAGATATTCATGCTGGGTCAGGATGAAATGCGCGGTGTGCTCCAGTCTGACAAAATGGAGCAAGTCAGGCAAAGGATAACCGCGACTTATCATTTGCGTCCACTGGGGCAAGAGGAAACCCGCGAATACATCCTCCATCGCTTGATGACTGCGGGCTGGGACAACGACCCTGTTTTCAGCGATGAAACTTTCGAATATATTTATCAGTTTACTGGTGGCACACCGAGACTAATCAATAGCCTCTGCGATAGGCTGCTTTTGTATGGGTTTCTGGAGGAATTGCATGTGCTGGACGGTGAGGCCAGCAGAATCGTCATCAAGGAGATTGAGCAGGATGCCTACTACCCTAGGGATCAGTCAGAGACATCGCGAACAGCCCCGCCTAGCTCGTCATTCGCTGCGCCACATACTCTGGATGGCGGCATGGAGGAACGGCTCTTTCGGCTTGAAGCACAAATCGGCGAATTAAGGCGGGAATTGCAGAAGGAGCGGACACTACTGCGCAAAGCCATTCTCATCCATCTGGATTTGGATCATGACCATGATGACTAATGCCATGACAGTGGATGTGGAAGATTATTTCCAGGTTTCCGCCTTCGAGCGTTATATCCCACCTGGGGATTGGGATCGATTGCCTTGCCGGGTCGAGCGCAACACCGACAAAATACTGGTCATTTTTGCCGAATGCGGTGTGAAGGCCACTTTTTTTACCTTGGGCTGGGTTGCCGAGCGCTATCCTGGCTTGATTAGGCGCATTGTCGCCAATGGCCATGAACTGGCCTGCCATGGATATTCCCATGTGCGTGTCACCACGCAAACCCCCAAAGATTTTAGTGAGGACGTGAGGCGGGCCAAAACGCTGTTGGAGAATATAGGGGGGGTACGGATGAAGGGTTATCGGGCAGCCAGTTATTCCATTGGCACGGGCAATCTCTGGGCGCTACAAGTGCTTGAGGAGCTGGGTTTTGAATACAGCTCCAGTATTTATCCGGTACGGCATGATTTGTATGGGATGCCTGAGGCGCAGCGTTTCGCCTTCCGCCCTGAAAACGCCCCAAGCCTTCTGGAAATTCCGGTGAGTACTGTGGCCTTCGGCGGCAAGAACTTTCCTTGTGGCGGCGGAGGGTTTTTCAGACTGTTCCCTTATCCGGTGTCGCGTTGGGCAATTGAACGAGTCAATAGGGTTGACCGCCAAGCCAGCGTATTTTACTTCCACCCCTGGGAAATCGATCCCGATCAGCCTAGGCAATCCGGCATTGACTTGAAAACCCATGTCCGGCATTATTTGAATTTATCCCGCATGGAATCGCGGTTGGTGAAATTGTTGAACCACTTTCATTGGGACACCATGGACAAGGTTTTCTTGGGCACTAGCCTTTAACTGACCGCTTAGAGCCATGGAAATAAAAACCCTCGATAATTCGAGCAAGGCACGTTGGGATGCTTTCGTCGATTCCCATCCAAGGGCGACTTTCTTCCATAAGTCCGGCTGGCGGCAGGTGATTGAAACTGTCCTCGGCCACCCCGCGCATTTCCTCTATGCCGAGGAAGACGGCGTGATTTTGGGAATCTTGCCCTTGGGGCATGTGAAAAGCCTGTTGTTTGGCAATGCACTGGTCTCCACCCCATTTTGCGTTTACGGCGGCATCGTGTCGGTTAGCGAGTCGGCACGCATGGCATTGGACAATGCCGCCTGTGAGTTAAGCCGTGCGCTACGGGTTGGGTATTTGGAGTTGCGCAACATCCAACCTGCCCCTGGAAACCGGCCGGTCAAGGAATTGTATGTGACTTTTCGCAAAAATCTCGATCCCGATCCCGAAAAAAATTTGCTGGCGATTCCACGCAAGCAACGGGCAATGGTAAGAAAAGGCATGGCGGCAGGACTGAGCAGTGTCATCGATGATGACATCGACCGTTTTTACCAAGCCTACGCGGAAAGTGTGCGGAATCTGGGAACCCCGGTCTTTGGGGAAAACCTGTTCCGGGTTTTGCGGGATGTTTTCGGAAAAGATTGCGAGATCCTGAGCGTTGAGCACCAAGGACGGGCGGTCAGCAGCGTCGATGAGCTTTTATTTCCGCGATGAAGTCTTGCCCTACTATGGAGGAGGGACTTCCGAGGCCAGAGACTTGTATGCCAACGATTTCATGTATTGGGAAGTGATGAGGCGGGCGGCGGGGAGAGGCGTAAGAGTGTTTGATTATGGGCGCAGCAAGGTCGGCACAGGATCCTACCGCTTCAAGACACATTGGGGGTTTGAGCCCACTCCCTTGCATTATGAATACGAATTGGTCGAGGCTGATTGCATTCCCGACCTCAATCCTTTGAATCCGAAATATAGAATATTCATTGCCATTTGGAAGCGGTTGCCGCTGCCGTTGAGCAAATTGGCCGGCCCCTTCCTTGCTCGCCATCTAGGTTGACGGGAAAGGCCATGCGCCAACAGGGTGATTGTGCGGTTGGTGCGGTGTCATCCCTGCGAATCCGGGCTCTTAATTGTTAGGATGAACAGGATAGATTGCTGATGTCCAAACCCGCGCTAGTGTTTTTGTGCCAAAGGCTGCCCTTCCCTCCAAACAAGGGGGAGCGTATCACCAGTTTCAACTTGCTGCGATATTTGACCCGCCATTACCGTGTGTTTGTGGGTACTTTTGTGGATGATCCGGCGGACATGGCCGGTGTTGATATACTACGGCGCATGGTGGAAGGTTTGCACGTCGACGTGATCAGAAAACCTTGGGCTTATCTGCTCGCCTTGCCGCGTTGGCTGAAGGGGGAGCCGGTGTCTTTCGCGCTGTTTCGCTCGCGCAGTCTCGATCACTGGTTGGACGACATCGAGGCTAAACACCCGCCTGTGGCGGTCGTCACCCATTCCAGCAACATCTCCGCATATGCGGTCGAAAAGTTTAGGCGCGACGGGGTTCGGGAACCTAAACGCATTATGCATTTTTCCGACGTGGACTCGGAAAAATTCGCCGCTTATGCGCGACGTGCGCAGGGTCTGGCGAAATGGTTTTATGCCATCGAAACGAAGCGGGTCCGCCGTGAGGAGCGCAGGCTTGCCGCGAAGGCGGACGCCGTCGCTTTCGTGTCGGACGAAGAGGCGGAACTGTTCAAATCGGTTCACAATGGGCATATGGTTCGTGTGTTTACCCTGCCCAATGGCGTTGACACCGAAACCTTCGACCCCAAGCAATACCCCGAAGCCCCCTTTCAAGGCCGGGGGGCGGCATTTATGTTCACAGGCGCAATGGATTACCTCCCTAACATTGATGCGGTGAAATGGTTTGCTGCCTGGGTGTTTCCCGGCATCCAGGAAATAATCCCTCACGCTCAATTTATCATTGTAGGGTCCAACCCTTCCTCGGAAGTGAAGCGGCTTGCCGCAGTCCAAGGAATAACCGTCACTGGCCGTGTGGAATCCGTGGCGGCCTACCTAGCCCACGCCCAAGTCGCAGTCGCTCCTTTGCGGATTGCGCGTGGAATACAGAATAAAGTGTTAGAAGCCATGGCCATGGCCCTCCCTGTCGTGGTGTCCAAAGGGGCATTGACCGGAATCTCGGCGGAGTCTGGCAAACATCTTATTTGCTCGGACACGCCAGCCCAGTGGATCAACGAGTGTGTCGCCCTCATCCATCATCCCCAGAGGGGGAAAGAAATTGGCTTGGCCGCCCGTGCCCGTGTGCTGGATATTTATACCTGGGACGCTCAATTTGCCAAGTTGGAACGATTGTTACAGAATTAAGCTAGCTTTACCCGTAGCAGGGAAATATTTGGAATGAGTGGCGAAATATATGAAATTCGATTTTATCCAGCCCCCGAAAAGGGTTACGGCGGTGATGGTTTTATCAATTGTATCGTTATTGGCGACTTACCATGAGACTTTGTTTTCCATGGTCAGTATTTGGATACGCTCCGAAACCTTTGCCCATTGTTTTTTGATTTTTCCGATCAGCGCGTATCTGGTCTGGCGGCGCCGGATGGTTTTGGCTGGCATGGTTCCCCATGCCGATCACCGCCCGCTTATCATTATCGCTTTACTAGGCTTAGGCTGGCTTATGGCGAATCTGGCCGGTGTCAAAGTGGCGGAGCAATTTTGCATGGTTGCCATGATCCCGCTGCTGGTCTGGGCTGTCCTCGGTTGGGAGATGGTCTGCGAAATCGCCTTTCCGCTGTTTTTTTTGCTGTTTAGCGTACCCTTCGGCGAATTCCTTTTGCCTAGGTTGATAAACTTCACGGCCGATTTTACCGTGGCCATGCTGACATTGACCGGGCTGCCAGTTTACCGCGAGGGCGCATACTTCAGCATACCGAGTGGCGAATGGTCAGTGATCGAGGCATGCAGTGGGCTGCGCTACCTTATCGCCTCGATCACGCTTGGATGTCTTTTTGCCTATTTCAATTTCACATCGATCTTGCGGCGCATTCTGTTTATCACTTTGGCGGCTATCGTGCCGATTATTGCCAATGGCCTTCGTGCGTACATGATCGTGATGATCGGGCATTTGAGCGGCATGACCTTGGCCGTGGGAGTGGATCACTTCATTTACGGCTGGTTTTTTTTTGGGATCGTGATGACCCTGCTGTTTTGGATCGGTTCTTTCTGGAGTGAGGAAGCAACACCCGAGCCAGCCGACAAGCTGGATACATCGTTTGCCGGAAATTGGCGGGAAGGGCATATTGTGGCAACAGCAGTTTTCGCCTTGATGATTTCTGCCATCTGGCCTATTCGGGCTGCCTATATCGACAAGCTTGCGGCCAGGCAAACGGCACCTGTGAATCTAGCCCTGCCCGAGCCTAACCCCCCCTGGCATCGGGCAGAAGCCATGACAAACTGGGAACCAAGATACATCGGTGCCGATGCGCAAAAAAAGGCCTTTTATACGGATGGCCGACATACGGTGGTGGTATTTTTAAAGTATTACCGATCACAAGAGCAGGACAAGGAATTGGTCAATTCGCAAAATCTGCTTCTGCCTGAAAAATCCGCAGTTTGGAAAATGCTGGGGGAAAGCCCATCAAGCATTAACTTGACGGGCAGTAAAGAGAAAATATTGCAGGGACGGTTGCGCTCCACCCAGCAAGAATTATTGACTTGGCGGTGGTATTGGATTTCTGGGAAATATACCGTGAACGATTATCTTGCAAAAGTTTTCCTAGCCAGCGACAAACTGTTGGGGCGGGTGGCCGACGAAGCAGCGATCATCCTTGCGACGGATATTCAGGGTGACATGCCAGAAGCCCGGGCAGGCTTGCAGAATTTCGTGGATGTCATGCTGCCTTCCATTGGACAAACCCTCGCCGACACCGCGAAAAGAGGCATTCGATGACTCCCCCTCCACTGGTCGCCCACATCATCCACCGACTCGGGATAGGGGGATTGGAAAATGGGTTGGTGAACCTTGTCAATCGAATACCGCCAGAGCGTTATCGTCATGTGATAATTTGTTTGAAGGATGCCACGGAATTCGGCCAGCGGATTCAACGAAAGGATGTGCGTGTCATTTGTCTGCATCGGAAGGATGGTCAAGACTTCGCCATGTTCGCAAGCTTGTTTCACCTCTTGCGCGAACTTAAACCCGACATAGTCCATACCCGCAATCTTGCGGCTTTGGAATGTCAGTTGCCGGCGTGGCTGGCCGGTGTGAGGCATAGGATTCATGGCGAGCATGGATGGGACGTCTACGATCCTGGCGGCGTCAACCGAAAATATCAATGGCTACGCCGGGCTTTCCGCCCGCTGGTCCATCGCTACATTCCCTTGTCGCTGCAATTGAAGGACTATTTGACCGCTAAAGTTGGTGTTCCAGAACATAAAATCCGTCATATCTGCAATGGCGTGGATACCGAAGCGTTTCATCCGGCGGAAGGTTCCAGGGCGGCCATGGAGGATTGCGCGTTTCCCGCTCCCGATCAATGGGTTTTGTTTGGGACTGTGGGGCGCATGCATGGCGTGAAGGATCAAATGACGCTGGTGCGGGCGTTCCTGCGACTACTGCAAACCAGGCCGGAGGCCAAGGTCCGCCTGGTGTTGGTGGGTGAAGGGCCATTGCGGGAGCAAGCTCTGTCGGCCTTGCGGGAAGCCGGTGCCGAGGAATTGGCTTGGCTGCCTGGTGAGCGGACGGATGTTGCCGCGCTCCTACGCGGCTTGGATGTTTTCGTCCTGCCCTCCTTGGCGGAAGGGATTTCCAATTCCATTCTCGAAGCCATGGCAACAGGGCTTCCGGTCATCGCCACTGCGGTGGGCGGCAACCCTGAGTTGGTGGTTGACGGAGTCACTGGCCGCTTGGTGGAGGCCGGCAATCCCGTGGCCATGGCTAATGTGCTTGCGGAATATTTGGATAATCGCTCGCTTATCAGGAGCCATGGCTCGCAAGGATTGCGTAGAGTGGTCAGCCATTTCAGTCTGGATGCCATGGTCAATCGTTATCTGGCCGTTTATGACGAGTTAACACAAACAGAGCAGACAAGGTAAATGTGCGGCATAGTAGGCATTTTTGATTTGACGGAAAGGCGTGGGATAGACCGTGGACTGCTTTCCCGCATGAACGAAAGCCAGTATCACCGCGGACCGGACGAAGGCGGTTTGCACACGGAACCTGGCCTGGGCTTGGGACACCGCCGCCTCTCCATCATAGATTTATCGAGCGGGCAGCAGCCTTTGTTTAACCGGGACGGAACCGTCGTTGTCACCTACAACGGGGAAATCTATAACTTCAAGGAAGTCCGCCAAGCGCTGGAGGCCCATGGCTACCAATTCCAGACACATTGCGACACCGAAGTCATCGTATATGCCTGGGAGGTCTGGGGGAGCTCATGCGTGGATCATTTCCGGGGCATGTTTGCCTTCGCCGTATGGGATCGCCCTAGGGAAACCTTGTTCCTGGCGCGTGACCGTCTTGGCGTCAAACCGCTTTATTATTCCCCTCTGGATGACGGGCAGTTCATTTTTGCGTCGGAATTGAAAGCGCTACAGCGGCACCCAGGATTGCCACGGCACATCGACCCCATGGCGGTGGAGGAGTATTTCGCCTATGGCTACATTCCCGACCCGAAGACCATTTACCGGGGCGTGTTTAAGCTGCCGCCGGGACATCGGTTGACGTTGCGGCGCGGACAAGCCGCGCCGTTTCCCGAACAGTACTGGGATGTGCCTTTCAACGTCGATGCGTCCATTGGCGAGGCGCGGGCCAAGGAAGAGTTGGCGGCCAGGCTGCGGGAAGCCGTGGCCATTCGCATGGTGGCGGATGTTCCGCTGGGCGCGTTCCTGTCCGGCGGGGTGGATTCCAGTGCCGTGGTCGCCATGATGGCGGGCTTGTCCACCGATCCGGTGAACACCTGTTCGATTTCCTTCGGCGACCCTGCCTTCAACGAGTCCCACCATGCCCGGCAAATTGCCGACCGCTACCACACTCGCCATCGGGTCGAGCAAGTCGACCCGGCCGATTTTTCCCTCATTGACAAGCTGGTTGGCCTGTACGACGAGCCTTACGCGGACAGTTCTGCCTTGCCGACTTACCGGGTCTGCGAACTGGCCCGCAAGGAAGTCACCGTGGCCTTGTCGGGCGACGGCGGAGACGAGAATCTGGCCGGCTACCGCCGCTACCGTTGGCATGCCTACGAGGAGCGAGTAAGGGGCTTGTTGCCGGGCGGGCTGCGTCGGCCTTTGTTCGGTTTGCTGGGCCGGTTTTATCCCAAGGCCGACTGGGCACCAAAGATTTTTCGCGCCAAATCGACGTTCCAAGCCATCGCCAGGGACAGCATTGAAGGCTATTTCCATGGGGTCTCCGTGATGCCGGACGGGCTGCGGGAGCAAGTGTTCAGCCAAAAGTTGAAAGGCGAGTTGCAGGGCTACCGTGCCATCGAGGTGTTGCTTAGCCACGCCGCCCACGCGCCGACCCGTCATCCGCTTTCCCTGGTGCAGTATTTGGACATGAAAACCTATTTGCCAGGCGACATACTCACCAAGGTTGACCGCGCCAGCATGGCCCATGCCCTGGAGGTTCGCGTCCCGTTGCTGGACCATCAATTGGTGGAGTGGATTTCCAGCCTGCCTCCCGAACTTAAGCTGCGGAGGCGGGAAGGCAAGTATATTTTCAAAAAGGCGATGGAGCCTTATTTGCCAGACGGCATTCTCTATCGCCCCAAGATGGGATTTGCCATCCCCTTGGCCGGTTGGTTCCGTGGCCCATTGAGGGAAAAACTCAGGGAAGCCGTGTTGAATCCAGTCATGGCCGATTCAAAATTGTTCGACATGGATTTCCTTAAAACCTTGGTTGACCAACATCAGGCGGGCTTGCGTGACCATAGCGCGAGCCTTTGGTCGCTGTTGATGTATGAGTCTTTTTTGCGGCAGAATGCCTAAGTTTACCGGAAGCCAACATGATTTCCGGGAAGTCGTCGCCAGGCGACACAATTCATAAAGTCAGACAAGGCAAACGTATGAGGATTTCGGTTTTTGGCATGGGGTATGTCGGCGTGGTATCCGGCACTTGCCTCGCCCAGCTTGGACACGACGTGATTGGCGTCGATATCAATGATGTGAAAGTGGGGCTCCTCAACGAGGGGCGCTCCCCGATTGTGGAAAAAGGTCTGGACGAACTGCTATCCCAGGCCGTGCATGCGGGAAAATTGCGCGCGACCACTGACTCGGTGGACGCAGTGCTGAACTCTGACATCTCATTTATTTCCGTGGGCACACCGAGCAAGCCCGACGGATCGGCGTCTATGGTTGCCATTGATGTGGTGGTGGAGCAAATCGGCCAAGCTTTGCGGCAAAAGACCACGCAGCACCTCGTCGTGATGCGCAGCACCGTGCCCCCTGGAACCTGCCAGGAGAGGCTTGCAAAATCCCTTGAGCTTCATTCAGGCCGCATGATCGGGCCGACACTGCAAGTCTGCTCGAATCCGGAGTTCCTGCGCGAGGGCAGTGCGATAAAAGACTTCCACCAGCCGCCATTCACGCTCATCGGTACCGACGACGAAGATGCGTTCAATCTGCTGGCCAGCGTGTATGAAAGCGTGGACGCGCCTGTCACCCGCACGGAGATCCGCATCGCCGAGTCGGTGAAGTATCTGTCCAATATTTTCCATGCTTTGAAAATCACCTTTGCCAACGAGGCGGGTGTTGTGCTGAAAGCCTTAGGGGTAGATGGACGCGAAGCGCTGAAAATATTCTGCAACGACACCATACTGAACATATCCAGCGCCTACCTGCGTCCCGGCTTCGCTTTTGGGGGGTCTTGCCTACCGAAAGATTTGCGTGGTTTCCTGGCCTTGGCTCGTTCGCACGGCGCTGAACTGCCGATGCTCGGCGGCATCATGGACAGCAACGAGCGGCACATAAACCGGGCATTCGAGCGGGCGAGCAGTCTAGGGCGCAAAAAGATCGCGCTGTTCGGGCTGTCGTTCAAGCCGGGTACGGACGATTTGCGCGAATCGCCGCTGGTAGGCTTGGCGGAACGTTTGATCGGCAAGGGTTATGAACTGACGATCTTCGACCCAGATGTCGAAATCAGACGCTTGCTCGGTTCGAACCGGGAGTTTATCGACCACGAAATTCCGCACCTGGCGAAAGTGATGGCCAGCGACCCGGTCTCAGCCTTAGCCGACGCCGAGGTGGTCGTTATCGGCCACGTCGGCAGGGCAGAGATTGATGCTATCCGCAACACCGAAAACTGCCGCCTGATCGTCGATCTTCAGGGCGTCGCCGAATTGGCGGCTTTGACCGGTGTGGCCTACGAGGGGATTTGCTGGTGAGCGGAAAGCCGTGTTTGCTGTTCGTCACCCCACGCTACCTGATCCCGGCGGATTCTGGCGGCAAGATCAGAACCTCGGACATTCTGCGCGGACTCAAGGGGGGCGTTTTTAGTGTGACCCTCTCCTCGCCGACATCGACAGAGCCCGAGCGCGACAAGGCGGCACTGGCGGACTTATGTGATCGATTCGCCCCTTGGCCTGAGCCGCGTCGCGGCCCCTGGTTCCCCTTCCTTCGGCTTGCCCATCTGGCTGGCTCGCTGCCGGTTTCGGTGGTCACCGACGAATCCCTGCAGGGGCGGCGTGTGGTAGCGGACGAGCTGGCGCGACGTCCCGATATCGTCGTCATCGACTTCCCCCACACGGCCGTCTTGCTTCCCGAGCGCCTGAACGCGACGACCGTCATGTTCACCCACAATGTAGAAGCTGAAATCTTTCACCGGCACGCCGAAAAGGCCAATGGCCGTTTGCACCGGCTGATCTGGCAAGACCAGGTGCGCAAGATGCGAAGCTTCGAACGCGGCACGCTCAAGCTTTTCGACAGGGTCATCGCCGTGTCCGAGCGCGACCGGGCGTTCTTCGCTGACGCTTACGGGATCGCCAATGTCGTAGCCATTCCCACGGGCGTGGATCTCGGCTATTTTTCGCCCCGACCGCCTGGCAGGCCCCAGCCTGACGCCAAGGGAGGCACTATCGTCTTCACCGGCTCCATGGATTGGAGGGCCAACATCGAAGGCATCGAATATTTCATGGAAGAAGTCTGGCCGCTGATCACACAACACCGACCGCAAGCGCGCTTCGTGCTGGTAGGCAGAAATCCTCCGGCTTCGCTGGTCGAAACAGTCAAAAAGAGAAATCTCAACTGGACCATCACCGGATTCGTCGATGATGTCCGCCCCTATATCCGCGACGCCGACGTGTTCGTCATGCCCCTGCGCATAGGCGGCGGCACACGAATCAAGGCGTTTGAGGCCATGGCAATGGGGTGTCCGGTCGTTTCCACGTCTCTGGGCGTCGAAGGCCTCCCAGTCGAGGAGGGGCACCATTATTGGCGTGGTGACAATGCAGGAGCGTTCGTCGCGGCCGTGACCGGGCTGCTTGCCGATCCCTTGAAAGCAGAGGAACTTGCAGCGAACGCCCGCAAGCTGGTGGAAACCAACTTTTCCGCAAGCCGTGTGGCTGCTGTGTTCGAATCCATCTGCGCAGAGGCGATGCGCGAACGGGCAAGCAAGCATAAAACCTGACACCATGACCCGCCCGTTGCGCACTCTGCTTTTTTCTACGCTTTATCCAAGTTCCGCGCGGCCCGGCCACGGCATTTTTGCCGAGACTCGCTTGCGGCATCTGCTCGCCTCGGGCGAAGCGGAAACCCGCGTGGTGGCACCGGTGCCTTGGTTTCCACTTATCCATCCTCGATTCGGCGAATGGGCGCGCATGGCAATGACGCCGTGCCGTGAAACCTGGAACGGCATCGCAGTTGAACATCCCCGGTATCCTCTGCCGCCCAAAGTCGGCATGAACCTGGCCCCATTCCTGATTGCCGCTTCCTGTCTAAAGGCTGTTCAGCGCATCCAACGCGAATTTGATTTCGACCTCATTGACGCGCAGTATTACTTTCCGGATGGCGTCGCCGCCGCACTGATTGCGAGCCGGATCGGCAAGCCCTTCGTGGTCACCGCCCGCGGGACTGATATCAACCTGTTTCCCCAATACCCGCTGCCCCGCCGCCTGATCCGCTGGACGGCGGATCAGGCCGATGCATCCATTGGCGTCTGCCGCGCCTTGATGGACAAATTGCAAGCTTTGGGTGCCGACCCGAAAAAATTAAACGTGTTGCGCAACGGTGTCGATCTGCACTGTTTCCGGCCGGTGGATCCGCATGCGACCCGCGCCCGTCTGGGGCTCACGCCTGGACGCTGGCTAGTTTCCGTAGGCAGGTTGATCGAACTCAAAGGACACGACATCGCGATCCAAGCACTGGAGAGCATGCGGGAGGTGCGCCTTGCGATCATTGGCGAAGGCGAATTGCGCAGCCCATTGGAAAGGCTGGCCTCACATTTGGGGGTGGCAGACCGTGTGCTTTTCGTCGGTGCTTTGCCGCAAGCCGAGTTGCGGGACTGGTACGGCATCGCGGATGCCCTGGTGCTTTGCTCTAGCCGGGAAGGCTGGGCGAACGTGCTGCTGGAGGCCATGGCTTGCGGCACACCCGTGGTGGCGACCGCCACAGGTGGCATGCCTGAAGTGATCCAGAACGCCACTGCCGGACGCCTGATGGGCGAGCGTTCGCCTGCGGCATTGGCAGAGGCTATCGCCGACTTGTTTCACCACTATCCAGATCGTGGCGAAGTGCGCGCCTATGCCGAACGGTTCAGTTGGGAGGAAACCACGCAGGGGCAGTTGGCTTTGTTCCGCAAGGTGCTGGCAGGGCATACGCACAATGTTTAAGCTGGTGGGATGTTTTCCCCCGCCATGAAAACATAAAAAACATAACAGGAGAGGTGGATGAGAGATATCGCAATCGCGTTGATTGTATTCGCATGTTTTGTCGTGTCCCTTAGAAAACCTTACATAGGCTTTCTGTCTTGGGAGTGGTTGAGCCTCATGACCCCGCATAAGCTGGCTTATGGATTTGTTGTGACTATGCCAGTAGCGCTCATTGCGATTCTTGGCACACTCATTGGGCTATTGTTTGAACGGAACAAGGGCAAGCTGTTCCAGCATGGCATCGTGGGTGTCCAGTTGCTATTCCTTGGCTGGACTGCGCTGACGACGTTTTTTGCGCTATTCCCCGACAATTCTCTGCCATCACTCACCAAGTTCTCTAAAATCATGCTGGGGGTGTGCCTTTCTTATTTGGTGGTCACTTCGCGGGAAAAGTTCAATTGGCTGGTTTGGGTTATGTTCTTGTCGGTAGGATTTTATGGGATCAAGGGTGGGCTATTCACCTTGTCGAAGGGAGGAGCGGCAAGGGTATATGGGCCGGAAGATTCGTTTCTCGAAGAGAACAACGCCTTGGCGTGTGCGCTATTGATGATCCTGCCATTCGGGTTTTACTTGATGAGGATCAGCCAGAATCCAAGAGTAAAACAATCCCTTATCATTGCAATGGGGTTGATTGGGGTGTCAGTGCTGGGTTCCCAGTCCCGTGGTGCATTGATAGGTTTGTCTGCCATGCTCGTCTTCTGGATGAGGAATGTGCCCGGCAGGCAAAAACTGATCGCCATAGTGGTTGCCCTATTCATTGTGGTGGTTGCCTTGACGGTTATGCCACAGTCTTATTGGGATCGAATGAATACGGTAAAGACCTATGACCAGGACAGTTCGGCCATGGGCCGCATCAATGCGTGGTGGTGCACTTACAATATAGCCAAGGATCGTTTCACAGGGACAGGATTCGATTTTGCGACACCCTATGCGTTTGCGCTCTATGCGCCGGATCCATTGGATATCCATACCGCGCACAGTATCTATTTCCAGGTATTGGGAGATCATGGCTTTATCGGATTGATGCTGTTTTTGTGGATTATGATATGGACATGGCTGCTGCTGGGTAAGATAATCCGCCAAACCCAAGGCAACGCCGGGATGGATTGGGCAAACAATTACGTACGCATGTCGCAACTCAGTTTGATCAGTTATGGGACTGCCGGTGCTTTTTTAAGCCTCTCCTACTATGATTTGTATTGGCAGATTGTCGCCAATTGTATTATTTTGCACACCTTGATGGTGAATTTCAAAACTCCGGAAGATTCTCCAACGGAAACCCGAGGAAATCCTGTGGAAAATGTCAAACCCCCACCGCAGCCATTTGTCAGGCGATGTGACAAGAACCAATGATCGCTAGCCGAACCATGCATCACTTATTCCTTCTTTGAAACGCTTTGTAGCCACTGCTCAAGCATCATCATCACCCAGATCATGACGCCATAATAGCTGGGATGCTCGGCATGGAGACGCTGGATCTCCTTGATAAATCCGGCCTGTACGATGCCACGTCCGGACAGGGCGTAGAGGCTCTCGTAGGCTACCTCACGCAAGGGTTCGTAGCTGTCCATCCAAACTCCGACTGGTAGGCCGAAGCCATGTTTGGATTTATTCAATATTTCAACGGGCAAATGATTTTTGAGCGCTTGCTTGAAAAAATAGCGAAGTTTGTATCCGCGCAGCTTCATGGATACCGGGAGTTCCACGCTGAATCGAACCAATTCCTCATCCAATAGCGGATAGCGGACTTCCATTTGGCCCAACTCGCACATGCGGTTGACTTTCCGTAAATCGTTATCTGCCAGGGTAAACTTTAGGTCGAGAAACAGCATGCGATTCAGCGACGAGTCCGCCACTGCGCGGCTATAAGTCTCACGTAAATAAGAGGCCGGTTCATTAACATTGACGCCCGCTAAAAAATCCCCGTCAAAAATATCGGCAAGAGGCATCCGGTGTAAAAGATTGTACGTCTCCAAACGATCAGGCAGCAGGATCTGGGCTTGGCGGATATAGCTTTGTGCCTTGGCAACGGGGGCTATTTTCCCGCCTAGTGGGAAATTGAAAATTATCGGTTCGATAGCAAACTGGCGCAAAGCCCTAGGCAGTTGATGATAGAGTTCAAAAACTTTTTGTTTGGCATACCTCGAATTGCCTGCAAAAAGCTCATCGCCGCCATCACCGGCAAGTAGGGTATCAAGCCCGTCGGCATGCGCAAGTTTGGCGCAATAGTAGGCGGGCACGGCGGAGGCATTGCCAAAAGGCTCGTCGTAAGCATTGGTGATCAAGGGAATTGAATCCACCACATCTTGAGGGGTAAGATAATATTCCCGAGGGCTGGTGTCGAAATGCCGTGCGGCAAGCCGGGCATAATGGGTTTCGTCAAAACCTTGGGCATCGAAGCCAATGCTGTAAGTCTTGACTGGCGCGCCCGATAGCTGGCGAAAAATGCCTGCAACCGTTGAACTGTCGGTGCCGCCACTTAAAAAAGCCCCAGTCTTTGGGCTTGCCGCCGCACGTCGCACCGAGGATCTGAGTATATCCATAAATTCGGCCTCCCTTTCTTTCATGATAAAGTCACTAGGCTCCCGGTAACTAGACTGCCAATAAAACCCTTTGCTTGGCTTATTGTCCTCAACTAGCAGGTATTGGCCTGGAAGAAGCTTTTCCACGCCATTGAAAATGCAACGCGGACTGGGAACCATATGAAAATAAAGATAATCAAATATTCCTTGCGGATCGATTCCGCCATCGACATCTGGATGGTGTCGGATGGCGCGGGCATTCGAGGCGAATATCAATTGTCCATGCCGCATGGCGTAAAAAAGGGAACCCATGCCCAGCCGGTCAATCGCCATGAGCGTCTTTTGGTTGGCCTCATCAATAATGCCCAAAACAAATGGACCGGAAACACCGCGCAGGAAGTCGATGCCGTGTTGGCGATAGGCCTCCAGAACCGCGTGGGCAGGACCGTCTTTTCTCGCTGTTTGGGCCAATCCGGGATCAGCCCATAGCAGCGAACCTTGCACAGCCACGATGTGCTTGTCTTGCTGACAGATGCCGCTGGCGTTTGGCTGACCAACCGCCGCCGCCGCGCAATAGGTATCGATGGTTTGATTGACGGCATGGTTGAGGTTGAGTGTCTGCTCCGAGATCATCCGCCGCAAGCTGGCTGAACCCGTTTCCAATGCCAATTGATTGTTACTCCAACCGCAAATCCCGCCCATGTCATCGCACCAACTTTTATAAGGTTTTATTGTATTCCAACGGATGGGTTTTTGCCATGCGGGTGGCGAAATAGTTTATACAGGATTATCCTTTGCCCTTCGCCAAAGCCAGCATCCCCGTCAAAACCACGGCCAAGCCCAAAGGCCATGGGAATAGCTCAAAACGGGGGCGGTAATAGCGCCTGTCCCTTTCCACTGGCTCCAACTCATCCAGCATCGCGTAAATCTTTTCCAACTCGGCAGTGTCGCGGGCGCGGAAATACCGTCCGCCAGTTTTTTCGGCTAGGGCGGTCATGGTTTTCTCGTCCAAATCCTCGGAGGGGTTTACTTTATGGCTGCCAAAAAAATCACGCACGACCATTTCATCCGCGCCCACGCCGATGGTGTAGATCTTCAATTTTTCCTTGGCCGCCAGTTCGGCGGCTTGCAGGGGCTGCACCGCGCCCGCCGTGTTAGCCCCGTCGCTGAGCAAAATGAGGATGCGCTGGTTTTCCGGGTTGTCGCGCAGGCGCTTGACCCCAAGGCCAATGGCGTCCCCGATGGCGGTCTTCCCGCCCGCCAGCCCAATGGCGGATTCCTCCAGCAGGGTATGCACGGTCTTGCGGTCGAAAGTGAGCGGGGCTTGCAGATAGGCACGGTCGCCGAACAAGATCAGGCCGATGCGGTCGCCGACGCGGCGCTCGATGAATTGCCCGGCCACGGATTTGGTGGCGGTGAGGCGATCCACCTCCCGCCCGTTTAGCTTGAAATCGCGGATGTCCATGCTGCCGGAAAGATCCACCGCCAGCATCAGGTCGCGTCCACTTATCGGCCAGTTCGATTGGCACCCCCAACCATTGCGGACGGGCCGCAGCCAGCACCAGCAAGCTCCAGGCGAAAGCGGCCAGCAACAGCGCGCCGGGCTTGGCGGCGGAAACCCGGTGGGCTGCAGGCAGATCTTCCAGTTCCGCCAAGAAAGGCGTGCGCAAGGCTGCTTGGCGAGCGGCATCGCTAGGCGGCAAGAAGCGGTGCGCAACCCAAGGCAATGGCAGGGCGAGGAAAGCCCAGTGCCAGGCGAATTCAATCATGGTTTTGCCTCCTCGCCGGTTGGCGGTCTGGCAAATCGCCTGAGATCCGTTGGTGCGCAGCTTCGGCGCGGGGTTTTCGGCAGACTGTCCGGCGGCACTGAAGACAGGCTTTTCCCGCTGGGTAAAGGCTTTTCTTTTCAATTGCGCGGATGCTTTGCCGGGCCCGGGTAGTTGCCCAATCCATTCCCGGCAGATTTCGACCAGCGCATCGAAGTCGCTTTGCATCTCGCGCCGGTAAGGCGCTTCGATCAATAACCGTCCGGCTCCGGCGCTGAAACGATTGCCAGTTCCTGTCGAGGCACGGTCGAGAAACTCCAGCCAATCGGCCCCCACCAGGCTGGCGACTTGCTCCCGGGGGTAGATGCTCAAGCAAATCCGCCGCAAAAGGATGGCGAGGCGTTGAACCTTCTCCCGCCCGTCAGAATTGCTTTGGGCAATGGCTTCCAATTCTAGCAAAGCCAGCTTTTTCACAGTCTTCCGGCGCAAAAACCACCACAGCCAAGCCAGCAAGCCCAATAGGGCCGGGACGCCGACCAGCAGCAGCCACCAGCCGGGGGCAGGAGGCCACCAGCCGATGGGGGCGGGAAGATGGATGTCGCGCAGGGGCAGGCTCGGTTCCATGGGCATCAACGGGAAGGATGGCCGGTGCGCAGACTGTCCCGTAACAAGGATAACGGGTCGTCAGTGGTCAGGCAGGGGATGAAGCGCATCCGGTGCTGACGGGCAATCTGAGCGATGGATTCGCGACGTTGCGAAAAGCGTTCGGCATGGGCGGCGGCTGCGGCGGGCGAAGCGTCCAGGGACAGTTCGCTTCGCCCATGGGCAAAACGATAACGCCCGCTGGCGGGCAGTTGGCTTTCCAACGGGTCGGACAGGAACGCCAAGGCCACGTCGCAATGGCGGCGCAGGCGCATCAGGCTGAACTCGCCGACGGCCCCCAACCCTCGAAAATCGCTGAAGACGAAGACCAGACTACCGGGCCGGGCGTGATAGACAAGCCGAGCCAAAGCCTCGTCCAGCCCGCTTCCCGTCGGGCCACCGATGCCCGGTTCGGCATCCACCAGCTTTTGCAGCAAATGCAGCACGGCGCGCCGGCCATGCTCCGGCTTCAGCTCTACCCCGCCGGTTTCGGTGAACACCTGCCCGCCAACGCGGTCGCCATGACGCTGGGCGCTCCAAGCGGTCAACGCGGCGAGGCGGGCCGCCTGCACGTATTTGAACACGCCACGGGTGGCGAAAAACATCGCCGTGCGGGCATCCACAGAGAGGAACACCGGGCGCTCGCGCTCTTCGCGGAACAATTTGGTGTGCGCTTTGCCGGTGCGGGCGGTGACTTTCCAGTCTAGGTTGCGGGCATCGTCGCCGGGGGTGTACAGGCGGGTCTCGTCGAACTCCATGCCCCGGCCTTTAAAGCTGGACAGATAATTGCCGCCCTGAAGCGCGTGTATGGCCGCATGGCGCAGCTTCAGGCTGCTCGCGGCCTCATTAAGGCGGATTAAGCCAGGCAGGGTGACGCAGATGACAGCTTTGCCCATATAACCTAGAGCCGAAAGAATTCAAAGAATTTGTGTATTGCACAACGCAGTGCGATCCGTTTCCAGGTCGCGCACCGCCTGTCAGATCCTCCAACGCCTCGCAATCTCACTGAATGCGTCGTTGAGTTTGCCATGCACCACTCGCCTATGCCCAAACTGCCCTGCACAACATTATGGTATAGACAAAACCAAATGAGCGGGAGGATTGCGAATTTGAACAAAGGGTTTCGGGTCGTTTAACATGTACACCCCTTCTATTTGCGTAGCTGGAATAGTACTCAAACCCGGAACATAATGGTATTTAAGCACCACTAATTCCCCTATTATATCAGTGA
Source organism: uncultured Gammaproteobacteria bacterium (assembly GCA_963753955.1). GTDB lineage: Bacteria > Pseudomonadota > Gammaproteobacteria > Methylococcales > Methylococcaceae > Methylumidiphilus. The sequence continues at coordinate 49,770 of CAVWEM010000016.1, read as the reverse complement.
GGACTAGGTGATTGTGGTCGCGGGTAACGATACGTCCACTTCCGCGAAAAAAGTATGAATAATCGCCATCCACTGTGTACGCCCTTAACTTTTCGTGTTCGGAATAAAAGTGTACCACACCCTTCATTCCATCAAAATAGCGTTTAGCCGAGTCTGAAAACACAATGATCTGGCCTATATTATAGAGCTTAAAATATTCAGCCATTTGAACATAGGTGATCTCATCTATGGGCTTGCCAAAAAGCGACCCGTCCCAAAAACTTGCGAAATACATTGTAGGATAAGGCCCTCCGACAAACTCCCGCTTGGTTTGATACGCATAGTACCCGGCTAGATGGCCATGGTCGTGCGGACGCCCCATTCCTGTTTCAAATAGCACTCGGGCGTCAGATGCAGTATAATGCTTGATAAAATCAATTACCCAAGCGGTATCATCACCCAACGGCTTAACCTGGGGAGGAGACGACCCGAAGCGTCCATGCGATCCTGGGGTAACTTCCCGCCAAAGCTCCCACGTCAATATGGTACCAATCGAAAAAGCCAGGATAAAGCCTGCGACAGCACCCGTTCGTCTGACTCCCCGATCATTCAATGCCCGCAACATAAAACTAAGCCCACATCCCGCAGGGAGACACAAGAGCAGGTATCCTGCGGGTGCAAATCGATTAGGTTGAATACCCCTAAGAACATTAAACGCGGCACCGCAATAGGCTAGAATCTCAATCGAAACAGCCGCCAATATGAACGCGATCAAAATATGCCGGTTGTTTTGCGCACTACGGTTGAATAACGCCCAAGCCGAAGCCATGATAAGCAATGGATAGACTTTAGACCCTTGTGAGTCATGCCTGAATATTCCAAACATTTCAAGAACCAAAGCCTTGGGTTTAAAACTGGTCTGTACCCCCCCCCCACCCAAAAATGGCTCATGATAGAGATAGTATGGGTACAGCCATATTAAGTTCAGAAAAAAAACAATCCCCAAAACAAGGGCAAACAGCAGAACCGTTCTGTTCCAGCACAGGAATTTCGAGTTTATAATAACATAAAAAGTTATCGTAATACATATAATAACCGGGAAAAGGGGGTGCCAAAAGAAGCCTATCGCCCCGATTAGAGCTATCCCTAGCGCAGCCCACTTACCACCTCCGTACGTCAAATAGCGAACGACGAGTGATATTAAAAGCACACCCAAATAGCAAGTTGCCACATAACCAACCATCCCGGCAGTAGAATACCAATGAAAATAGGATACCCACCACATGAAAATTCCCAGGAGTGCTGAGATGAGAGCTTCTAGCGCGGTTAAGCGAAGAACAGCCGCCGCCGCAAATATAGCAAGCGGGGCAAATATGGAAGCCAAGAACACATAAAGCTTATATACCTGTATAGCGTCCAAAGAAGGAGACAGCAAAACGGCGAGCAGCGCGGGGAGCTTTCCACTTAAATTATTGAAAATACCACTGACATCCCCAGCATTGAAAAAAGGGTCATAGCCAATAACCTGCCTGGATTTTGCCAAATTGTCAGCCAATACCATGTTGTACCAGTGGTAGGGGGCATCAATGTAAAACAGCGGCTTATCGCCCAACAATTCGCCAATAGGGAAAGTCACACTTACCAAAAATAACTGTAGATTTAGCACTATCAAAGAAAAAAAGATTCGAACACATAATTTACAGTGTGAACTTCTTGTAAAAATCCGAACATATGCATTCGCAATGCTATTCATGGCTCGACATCCGAAAAGAATTTTTCCAGTGCTATATTCTTTTTTTGATACAATATCATGGCCGACATTTTGTTTCCTTGTAAATTTTCTATATACTCCCCAACCACACCTAAGCTTAATAGGGAGGTGGGTTTAATTGATTTATTAAGTATGGTAGAGCATAAAATTTTTAAGCTTCTTAGGCAACCATTCCAATGGCGTATCAAATTGTTTTGTGCAAGTATTGCAACAGTTCCGAGGTTGTCCGTTACGGCACCCAAAGCGGTCGTTCCCGGTTTCGCTGCAAGGAGTGCGGGCGAATATTCAAGACCGACTGCGTGTACCGGGCCTACGAGCCTGGCGTCAAAGACCAGATTGTGGACATTGCCATGAACGGCGGCGGCATCCGGGATACTTCGCGCATTCTGGGTATCGGCAAAAACACCGTCATTTCCACGCTAAAAAAAGCTCCGCTGAAGTGGTCGCCGTGAACCCTTACATCGGTACGCGTGAGATCGCCGTCGAAATCAGGCATCCCCTTGATTCTCCAATGGATGTTCAGGCAGACGAGCAATGGGGCTACGTCGGCGACAAAAAGAACCAACGCTGGCTCCGGTATGCCATCGATGCCGTGACAGGCTGTGTCCTGTCGTTCGTTTTCGGGCGGCGCCAAGATGCGGTGTGCGAGCAATTGATCTCAAATTTGAAGGCATTCAATATCCGGACCTATTACACAGACGATTGGGGCGGCTATTCCGCACTCATCCCTAAAGACAAGCACGTCATTGGCAAGCAGCATGCTCAAAAAATAGAAAACAAAAACCTTTTGTTGCGAACCCGGATCAAGCGATTGACGCGCAAAACGATCTGCTTTTCAAAATTGGAAGCACTTCACGACACGGTGATAGGGTTGTTTATAAATAGATACTGCTTTCAATCTCAATAAATCAATTAAACCCACCACTCTTAATAGTTGTTTACCCCCTAGAAAATAAATTGGAACCACTGACGACACCCAGCAGGGATGGTGCTTCCCCTGAAAAACCAGCCATACAGCACCCAGAGGATCATCGCAAAGCTCAATATCGAAACGGCCATCCCCAACAAGGTAATAAATCGAAGTGGAACAACGCTAAACGAAGTCACGCCATTGATCGCCAAGGCAATCATTTTACGCAGTGGATATTTCGACTCGCCAGCAAAACGTTCAAATCTGTCATAGTAAACCGTTGACGAGGGGAACCCAAGCAACGGGATCACACCGCGCAAAAACAGATTAACCTCGCCAAATTGCTTCAACGCCTCGACAGAGACTTTGCCCATTAAGCGATAATCCGCATGGTTATAGACAATATCCACGCCAAACGTGCGCAGCAGTTTGTAGTACAGGCTGGCGGTGCCACGCTTGAACCACGCTTGAACAAGGTGTCTGAAGCTCTTGACTTTCGAACGCCATACACAATCTCAGAACCCGCCTGGAAAGCTTTAACCATAGACTTGTTCATGTTTTCAATAATATCCTATAATAAAACATTTGAACCCTACAATAAATAGACAACAACCCATGGCCTACAAAAGATTTAAAAAGCTGGATGGCAAGATGCATGACCGCAAGCTTAAGTCCATTATTGGCATGAGCCTGCCAAAATTCAATACACTCCACGCGGCCTTCGCTGCGGCTTACGATGCTGTCCAACAGGAAAGGTGCCAGCAGGGCGAAATCAACCAAGTTCCTACGGGTGGGCCAAAAGACCACCTCGACATGCTCGAGAAGAAACTTTTCTTCATTTTTTATTACCTCAAGACATACCCCACTTTCGACGTGCTGGGCTTCCATTCCGAGTTCAGTTCCGGACATGCCCACGACCATATGGAGAACCTGTTGCAAAGCCTGTCGGACCTCGACGTGCTCGGGCGGTCGCCGGAGATGCCCGAGGAGTTCGCCCAACTCGTTGAGAAGTATAGCGACATCGCCCTTGACTAGCGGCTGGAGTGCACCTGCGGCCGCAAGGACATGGAACTCCAGGAAAGCCCGCTACAGCGGAAAAAAAAACGCCACACGCTCCAGTCGCTCACCCTCACGACCCTGCACCGCCACGCCAAATCCTTTTCTTTTTCTGTGTCTTCGCCGGCAGCATCCACGACTACTCCCTGATGAAAAAGGTATTCGACCTCAATTCCAAATGGTTCGACAAAGTGAATCTGTGGCTCGACCTTGGCTTCCAGAGGGCACAAGGGAACTATAGCGGCAAATCCAAGCACACCTGCCCAAAACTGATCGCCGCGCAGATAGAACACAACCGCTGCCATGCGAGAACCCGAGTCCCGGTGCAACACGCCATCGGAGGGTTGAAGATATTCCATTGCCTGACGCACCGGTACAGAAATCACCTAGACTGGCTCATCAAATACCTTTGCTGGATTCCGGCGGGTCTTTGGAACTTAAAAATATCGTGAAAACAATTGGTTAACACTAGGAGCAACTCTATTGTTCTCCATGGGTAAAGGAAGGGCTCATGTTTTGCTGGATAGATTGACAGTCTTTTCTATGATATACCGAGGGCGATTCTTTGTTTCTTGATACGTTTTGCCAAGATATTCTCCGATGACACCTATGCAAAGAATTTGAATCCCACCAAGGAGATAGACCGGAAGAACCGTGGAAGTCCAGCCCGGAACAGTTTGATCGGTCATGAGCTTTACCCCCAAAACATATAGACTCATGACCATACTGAAGGCAAAAATCAACAAACCCAGGACGGAGATTATCCTCAACGGAACGACGGAAAACGATGTGATGCCCTCAATGGCGAAGGCGATCATACGCTTTAGAGGGTATTTTGACTTCCCTGCAAAGCGTTCCGCACGTTTATAATACACTACGCTCGTACGAAATCCTAGTAGTGGCACAACGCCCCTAATAAAGATATTAATCTCACCATATTGCTTGAACGCTTCAATAGCTCTTTTGCTCATCAGTCGAAAATCAGCGTGATTGTGAACAATATCGGCACCCAGAAACCCCATCAGGTGATAAAATGATTCCGCAGTGGAACGCTTGAGCCTGCTATCTGTGGTGCGGTCGTCACGCACTCCGTACACTATTTCCGCCCCATGCTCGTGCTCTTCAAGCATTTTCTCTATGGCATCGACATCATCTTGCAGATCCGCATCAATCGACACTAATGCATCGTAGTTTTCGACCGTGAGCAACCCGGCAATCAAGGCGTTCTGATGACCGCAGTTGCGGGATAGCTTAATCCCTGCCACCTGCTTATGAGAGCGGCTTAAATCTTCAATGAGCGACCATGTTTTATCCTTGCTTCCGTCATCGATATAATAGATAATGGAGTTTGGAGATATTTTTTCTGATTTGGCTAGCCTATCTAACAAAGATAGCAAGCGGCGAGAGGTTTCAGCAAGAACTTCCTCTTCATTATAGCAGGGTACGACGATGCCTAGACGAATCACTGTGTTTTTCTCATGCTCTGTGGGAAAGGGCGAAATGCATAAAATCTGCTGCCCAGATACGATACAACTGTATAAGGGGGAATTCCAAGCGCTTGAGCCAAGTAGCCATTGACACCTAGCATGTTAATGGAGGCTAGTACAACCGCTAAATTGGACGCATATGCAATTGCAGTAACAAGCAAAAAGCGGATCAATGCAGAAAGCGTTGCTCCTTTATGCTGAAACGACCAGCGTTTGTTCAAGATAAAGCTTAACAGTATGCCTAAGGCATAACCTATGGTATTGGCTATTATGTCATCAAGGTCAAACTGCCATTTCAAAAAATAGATGACCACCAAACCAAAAATGGTATTTGCGCCGCCAACAACCAAAAACTTGAGGGCAGAAATATCAAATAGTTTTATCTTGTAGATGTTTTTGGCTTTTACAACGTCATGAGGCTTGCGGAAAAGATAGGACATGAGCATATAAAATGGGATTCCAGCGGTTTGGGCTAAATAGCTGTTGCCCTGTAAAATTAGTAGGCATTTCAATACAACAGTTATATTTAATAGATACCCAATAATGGAGATGGCTGTGAACTTATAAAACCCTTCCAGTGTGCCGATAAATACCCATGCTTTATTGGTTGTGAGACTAAGCGATATGGCAAAGGCGTAGCCAATGCCGTTAGCAATAACGTCATCAAGGCCGTATAGCCATTTTCCTAGATATACAGCTAGCAAGCCAAGCAAAGGGATTAAACCTCCTGCGAGAAGGTACCGCAGAATAAACGGAGGTTCAACCAAGCTAAACCTTGCGGGCCGCAACATAATATTGCGCTCCCAAAGGCAGCCATGTCAGAAGTGGCTCCAAAAAGCGCATGGTGCGCAATTGGCCAGGGAAAAAAATTCGATAAGACACACGTGCTGATACAAACTTGGCTTTTATTAGAGAGGAAACCAATTGGCTAGGCGTTATCAAGACGGCGTTTTCATCGAAGGGGCATGTGTTAACGGCTTTCACTGTCAGGGGGTTGTATGGATTATGTTCAAAAATAATCAGCAGGCCGTTGCTTTTCAGTGTCCGCCAAATATCTTGCAATATCAACCCATGTTCCTCATGGGGAATGTGGTGGAATACACACGCCGAAAATATTATATCAAAACTTTCATCGTCAAAAGGCAAGCTGACTCCTGTCAAGGTAACAAATCTGGTTTCTCCGGGGAAGCGGGCTTCAGCGATGTCCAAAGATTTCTTGGAAATATCTGCGCCGGTCAATTGGCAATTTGGCAAGTGCTTTTTAAATGACGTGATAGAATTTCCGACTCCGCAGCCGTAGTCCAATACATTGAGCGGGCCTATTAGATCCAATTTAGATGCCAAATTCGCCGTATCTTTTACCTTATATTCGGCAAAAAACTCTGGACTCTCTCCAGATGCTTTTATATTTGCAATGTGCAGATTTCTGTACTCATCTGCGAACTTATCAAATTCGGCTTTGTTCATGTATTGTCATTCTGAGAAAATGAGTGGTTGGCATTGTCATGACCACCAGTATCATAAGGTTGGGCTGTTGTGATTTGTTGTCTCGTATCCGTATTCGACATCTTTGAATGTCCAGTAGGAATTGAGGAAATAGTTAACCAAGGTAGCGGGTATTATGCCGACGAATTGGTGAACCTGGGGCGGCACATTGGGGAAGAATAAAGACAGTACGATGAATGTGCTATAGCTGAGGGTCAGCGAGAGCAGTGATATGGCGTTGAACTTCAGACCCTTGATGCGGATGCGATCCTTGGTCTTGCGCCAACGGAATGTCCAATAATTGTTGAGCAGGAAGTTGGATACGATGGAAAGCTCAATGGCGACAGGAGAGGCGAGAAATTTGTTCAAGCCGACCAACAGCAGCAAAGTAAAGAATCCGAGGTTGACAACCACCCCCGATGCGCCCACAAGCAAAAACTTGAGGAAGGTTTTTGAGCTGTCGAAACGTATCCACCATGCATTGATGATGAATTCGGCTATATCCCGCCAACCTAGCTTTGAATCGCCATGGGAGCGGTCGATGAAATCGACGGGGACTTCAACAATCTTGGCTTCTTCGACTTTCACCGCATGGAGCAAGGCGACCTGGAACGCATAGCCTTGCACCCGGAGTTTGGCAAAGTCGATACGGCGCAACACGGATGTGCTGATGGCCCGAAAACCAGCGGTGCAATCGTACACCGAATAAATCCCGGCCACATAGCGGGCGACAATGTTTCCAAATCGAGAATTTAGGCGGCGATAGAACCCCCATTCTTTTGGAATGCTCCCGCCCGGTACATAGCGGCTGCCGATGACAAAGTCCGCCCCACGGTCAATTTCAGCCATCAGCCTGGATATATCCTCTGGTTTATGCGAAAAGTCGGCATCCATCTCAAAAACGACTTCTGCCTTCAATTCGTCCATTGCGTGGCGCATGCCCCGGATATAGGCAATGCCTAGACCTTTTTTTTGCCCCATAAGCAAATGCAGGTTGGCATGGTTCGCCTGCAATGCCCGGACACAGTCGGCGGTTCCGTCCGGGGAGTTGTCATCCACCACCAGCACATGCATGTCGTGGGTCATTTTCTTGAATTCTTGCTGCAGCGCCTCCAGCAGCAATCCAATATTTGCCCGTTCGTTGTATGTCGGCACAATGATGACGGTTTTCAATGACTAGAACTCCCCCAGGGATTAATTATCTTGGCCGAGAAACTTTTCGAGCACATTATCTAAAAAATTCCAGCCCTTTTCGGTGCAGCGGAGGGTGGTTCCGCGCCATTCCAGCAAGCCGTCTTTCACGCACAGGGAAAGGCCAGGCTCAAGGGCGTCCAAACCCAAGCCCGTGCGTTCGGTGAAAACGCCCCCCCTAAAACCTTCCCGCAGGCGCAGATGGTTCATGAGGAATTCCAGCGGCAATTCCGCCTGCTCCACCAATTCGGAACCTCCGATGGCGGCGGGAGTTCCGGCGGATTCCAGATAGCGGGCAGGGTGGCGGACTTTCCAACTCCGCGCAATAGTACCAGATGTGTCCGTGATTTTGCCATGCGCCCCCGCGCCGATGCCTAAGTAATCGCCGAAGCGCCAGTAGTTTTCATTGTGGCGGCAACGGAATCCCTCGCGGGCGTAGGCGGACACTTCGTATTGGCGGTAGCCTTGCTCCGCCAGCAAAGTCTGGCAAGCCTCCTGCATTGCCCAGAGGCTGTCGTCCGCAGGCAAGCTTGGCGGATGCTTGTGGAACAAGGTGTTGGGTTCCAGCGTGAGTTGGTAAAAGGAAATGTGGGTGGGGGCCAGCGCCAGTGCGCCACGGACATCCTCCAGCGCCTCCTCCTGTGTCTGCCTGGGCAGGCCGAACATCAGATCCAGGTTGAAATTTTCGAAACCGGCCTCCTTTGCCATCTTGGCGGCGCGGATCGCTTCCGATCTGCCATGGATGCGTCCTAGGGCTTGCAAATGCCGGTCATTGAGGCTCTGCACACCGATGGACAGGCGGTTGACGCCCGCTTCGCGGAAACCCCGGAATTTGCCGCTTTCCGCCGTGCCAGGATTGGCTTCCAGGGTGATTTCCGCCTGTGGAGCCAAGGAGAGGCGCGTGGCGACGCCTTCCAGCAGGGTGTGGATGGCTTCCGGGCTGAACAGGCTGGGTGTGCCGCCGCCGATGAACACAGTTTCCACGGTGCGTCCCGCAGCCTGTGGCAAATCTTGATCAAGGTCGCCCAAGAGCGCGTTGACATAGGCCTGCTCGGGCAGTGCGCGTTCCGCCGTATGGGAGTTGAAATCACAATAGGGGCATTTGCGGACGCACCAAGGGATGTGGATGTAGAGGCTTAAGGGCAGCGAGGTGGGCATCGGCACATCAAAAAATCGGCATGGGAACGAAAAAAGGCGCGGGGGTCGACTCAACCCCCACGCCTTAAAATTCGGCTGGCTACTCAGGCTACGCCGAGGCGAAGCCGAAGCCGTCCAGCGTTTGCTTGAACGTTTAAGAAAAGGCGAAAAAGGCCAGGATAAGGTAGCACACCACCGCCAATCCGCCATGCGCCAAAGCCAAGCCCTTAGGCTGCTGTCCTTTGTGGCGGCGCAAGGACACCAGGCCACCCAGCACGATGATGACCACCGCCAGGCCGATATTGATCCAAACCCGGTCGTCCCCACCCAAAGCCTCCAAGATGACCAGCACGGAACCCAGCAAGGCGAAACCGGCATGGACCAGCGCATAAGTCTTGGACGAGGCGCTGCCTTTGAAGACATCAAAAATCAATCCCAAGCCCATCACGGCAACCAGGGTGAAAACCGCAAGCGCAAAAACTAACATTGAAATCTCCTTAAGGTTAAGATTTATCAATTGAGAGTCCATGATTTTAATAAGGGAGAATTTGTTGGCGCAAGGGTTTGGGGCAAGCCCTGTGTCGAAATGGAGAGTTTCCTAGGCACACTCGCTTTGCCGTGGCTTGCGACGCCTTCCCGCAGGCGACGGCGGTTTTATCCTGCTATGATTCTTCGCAAACTTAAATTAACCTGTCGGGAGGAATTTTTATGTCTCTGGCCGAAGCCGAAAGGGAAAAATTGCTGGAAATCGTGCGCAGGCACAATGCCCGGCCAACCCAATTGCTGCAAATCCTGCGCGAGGTGCAGGACCGGTTCCGTTGTGTGCCGCGTGAGGCAATTGGCATCCTCGCCGCCGAGCTCGGGGTTTCCCGCGCCAGGGTGCAGGGCGTGGCGGAATTTTACAGCTTCCTGTCGCTGACGCCGCAAGGGCGCTTCCACGTTTTGGTTAGCGACTCAATCAGCGACCAGATGCTGGGCAGCCGCGAACTGGCGGATTATTTCTGCGCAAAACTGGGCGTCGCGCCCGGGCAGACCCGCGCCGACGGGCGGGTGAGCTTAGGGTTCACCTCCTGCACCGGCCTGTGCGACCAAGGGCCGGCCGGCTTGGTGAATGGCCATTGGCTGTCGCATCTGGATCAGACTCGCATCGACCGCATTGCCGCCTTCATCGAATGGGAGGTTCCAGTGGATCGATGGCCGAGGGATCTGTTCGCAGTCGCCGACAATATCCATAAGCCTGGCCTGTTGTTAGGCAGCCCTGTCGCGCCGGGCGCGGCGTTGCGACAGGCGGTGGGCCAAGGATTCGACGCCGCCTTCTCGGCGGTCGATCACTCGGGCCTGCGCGGGCGCGGCGGGGCGGGTTTCCAGACCTCGTGGAAATGGAAATTCTGTTTTGAAGGCCCGGAGGAGTTGGCCGTTTGCCCCATGGGCAAGCCGGAAATGATCGAGCGCTATGTGGTCTGCAACGCCGACGAGGGCGAACCCGGCACTTTCAAGGATCGTGTGCTGCTCAACCGCCACGCCCACCAAGTCTTCGAGGGCATGACCCTGTGCGCCGGCATCGTCGAGGCCAGCCAAGGCTTCCTTTACCTGCGTGGCGAGTATCTTGAGCTTAAGCCCCAGTTGGAGGCGGTGCTGGACCAGCGCCGTGAAGCCAACTTGCTAGGCAAAAACATCTTGGGCAAGGAAGGCTTCGATTTCGACATCGAGATCCATATGGGCGCGGGTGCTTACATCTGCGGCGAGGAGTCGGCCTTGATCGAATCTTTGGAAGGCAAGCGCGGTGTGCCGCGCAATCGTCCGCCCTACCCTGTCACCTCCGGCTACCTGGGCAAGCCCACCGTGGTCAACAATGTGGAAACCTTCGCCGCCGCCGCCGCGATAGTGTTGAACGGCGGGGAATGGTTCGCCAGCCATGGCACGGAAAAGTCCAGAGGCAGCAAAATCTTAAGCATCTGCGGCGACTGCGCCCACCCGGGGATTTACGAATACGACTTCGGCACGAGCATTGCCCAAATCCTCGGCGATTGCGGGGCCGAAAACACGCTGGGTGTGCAGGTGGGCGGGCCTTCCGGTGTCTTCATTGCCGAAAAGGAATTTGACCGCAGGCTGGGTTTCGAGGATTTGGCGACGGGCGGTTCTTTCATGATCTTCGACCAGACCCGCGATGTGCTGGAAATCGTGCGCAACTTCACCCATTTCTTCGCCCATGAAAGCTGCGGCTTCTGCACCCCTTGCCGGGTCGGAACTTCGCTGCTGCGCAACAACCTGGACAAGATTTGCGCGGGACACGGCACGGCGGGCGACTTGGCAGAGTTGTCCAATCTTGCCCGGATCGTCAAGACCGCCAGCCATTGCGGCCTCGGGCAGACCGCCGCCAATCCCATCCTCAGCACGTTGGAGCGCTACCCGGATCTGTACCAGGCGCACCTGAAAAACCATATTAGCTTTGAGCCTGGCTTCGACCTGGACGGCGCACTGGCCATCGCCCGGCGCTTGAGCGGACGCGACGACGCCATGGCCCATTTGGAGCAGGAGGAAGAAGCATGAACCCGCAGCAAACCATCAACATCGACGGCAAAGCCATTCCGTTCCAGGACGGCGACACCATCATGGAAGCGGCCCGCCGGGCCGGCGTATACATCCCGCATCTATGCCACAACCCCGAGTTCACCGCGCATGGCAGTTGCAAGCTGTGCGAAGTCTTGGTGAACGGACGTAAGGCCACCGCCTGCACCTTCCCGGCGGAAATTGGCCAGGTTGTGCAGAATGACACCGAAGAAGTGAACCAGGCCCGCCTCGTCGTCACGCAGATGCTGTTCGTGGAAGGCAACCACTTCTGCCCTTCCTGCGAAAAGAGCGGCAACTGTAAGCTCCAGGCCGTGGCTTATTCGCTGAACATGCTGGACAACCACTTCCCGCTGTTCTACCCGACTCGGGAGGCGGACGCCTCCCATCCTGACATCCTGCTCGACCGTGACCGCTGCATCTTCTGCGAATTGTGTGTGCGGGCCAGCCGCGAAGTGGACGGCAAAGACGTGTTCGGCATCGCCGGGCGCGGCATCGACACCCATCTGGTCGTCAACTCACCCAGCGGCCTATTGAAAGACAGCACCCTGGAAGCCACCGACAAGGCCGCCCAGGTCTGCCCGGTCGGCGCGATCCTCATCAAGCGCCATGGCTTTGAGATACCCATAGGCGAGCGTCTGTACGACCACCGCCAGATCGGCGAGGTAAGCCTGGAAACTGAAATGGCATTGGCGGGAGACGATCATGGCTGAAAAACTGAAAGTCGCAACCACCTCCCTGGCCGGCTGCTTCGGATGCCATATGTCTTTCCTGGACATCGACGAACGCATCCTGCAACTGGCCGAAATCGCCGAATTCGACCGCTCGCCGATCACCGACATCAAGGTTTGCAGCGAGACGGTGGACATCGGCCTGATTGAGGGCGGCGTCTGCAATGCGGAAAATGTCCACACCCTGCGCGAGTTCCGCAAACACTGCAAAGTCCTCGTCGCCGTCGGCGCTTGCGCCATCAACGGCGGCCTGCCCGCCATGCGCAACCATGTGGCTTTGGAAGACTGCCTGAAGGAGGCTTACTTGGACGGGATCGGCGTGGACAATCCCCACATACCCAACGACCCCGAACTGCCCTTGTTGCTGGACAAGGTGCATCCGATCCACGAAGTGGTGAAGGTGGATTACTTCCTCCCCGGCTGCCCGCCATCGGCGGATGTGTTCTGGAAATTCCTCACCGAACTGGCTGCCGGCCAACAGCCGACCCTGCCTTACGAGTTGGTGCATTACGATTGAGGCTTTGGCCGAAGGCCGGATAAGCAACTCGGTATATCAAGCCGGAAACGCTAATTCTTGCTTACGCTCGAATTGGCGTTTCCGGCTTGGCTTAGTGGCGGTGACGCTGGGACATGAGGACGAGAAAAATGATTTCGGGTTGTCAAAGAGATTGTAATTCCACCTAGGCATCTTTCATTTTTTCCCCTGGCAATGCGGCTCAGTATGTTGCCATGCCTCGAAGGCAGAATAACGCTGCCGTTTGGCATCAAGCAGCCCCCAATGTCCCTCAATGGGCAAGCCGGACTTCTCGGCTTTCCATGGCATATCGAATGCCTCAAAGGCGGCGGCATAGGATATCCACGGCTCGCTCGCAGTTTGCACAAACCTTCCCCCTTGTAAATATTCTCGCCAGAACGCACGTTGTGTTTCGGGGGTATACCCTGGCGTCCCGCCGTTCGGAACACCTGTTTCCTTGACAAGGACGGGTTTTTTCCCGACCGTCACCAAGGCGTGGGCGCGCTGCTTTACCCATGCGGCGGCGGCAGCCGGTTCCACGCTGTCCTGATCGACGGCGGGGTGGATATTAGGTGCCAAAAAGTCACCAAATTTAATCACTGCCGCCAGTCCATATTCGCCGACTGGCTCTGAGGTCGTGAAAGGAATATCGATACCTGGCGGCAACAAAACCCGCAATTTATTAGCAGCGCTTTGAATGTCCTCAATGGAGTAGCGATTGTCAATCAAACCTTCATTGCCGATGACCACTGCCAGCGCCAACTGTTTGTGAAATTGCGCAATCACCGCAGCTACCTCTTTGATTTCCTCGTCCTGCTTTGGATTCCAGATGCCCAAAAGGACTGCCTGGTATCCTTTCTCCTGGGCAGCAGTGAGAATGGCCTTGGTCAGTTTCGGCAGGGTCTCGTACAACACTAATCCGTTGAAGGTGGGTGTCAAGGCTCGCAAATCCTCGCGTAAGCTAGCAAGAGCGGTGTCGCTCACATCCACAGTTCGCCTTGGATCAAATTGGCTCGGGTTGAACGCGACAAGCGCCGGTTCAGTTTTGCAGTCGGCCAGGTATTCAAAAAAACGAGCGACTTTGGCGCTCTCTTCTGCTGCGCAACCCGGCACTATTCCACATAGGGTTAGCGCGAGTCCGATACCTGTCCACTGTTTTGCCCCCAGCGATTTACCGTCAGCCGCTGGTTTATTTGGATAGTTCATAATAAATCTCATCGACGTAGAAAGTAATGCGCCCCCCTAGGTTGTAAGACTTGTTTGCAATCAGGGCAAAAGGTGTGATAACCCGCTTCAACTGGCTGCCGTCCTCAATGGGTATTTCATAACGCTTCCAGTCCTTTTCGAGTGTTAACCAAGGGCTAGTGACAGGTATCAACGCAGAGTCACCGTATTGCTTGTCGGTGGCGATGGCCGCTTTGACCTGGATTTGTTCATCGCCCTTTTCACCTTTAGCGTAGAAAACAAGCTTTTTCGCTTTCGATAGATCGAGTCCAGTGGCTTCCCACTCTCCCCAGTAGTCTTGTTGAACCGGCACGACCAGCCCGACCCAATTCGGTGGCTGATTCAGATCAAAAGTAACCTGCACCGCCGTTCCTTTGCCGCCGTAACCCGGCGCAATGGATGTCTTAAAGCGGACGCTATTGGTGTCGGCTGCCCGCGCTGGCATGACATTGCCCCATACGCCATGATTCTCGGCGGCGTTGGCATCCTTGTAAACGTATACCTTTTCCTCCGCGACAGCGGAGCTAAGGGTAGAAATGAATGCAATGGCCATCAAGGCAATTGGTGAAAAATATTTATGGTTTGGCATGTCAAGTCCTCGAGTGGGTTGTTATACATGGGTGTAGACTACGGATTTGTTTGTCTCTAAAAGCTTGATAGGGATTTGGTTGCGCATGCACTGCCTATTCATAGTAGATTTCATCCAAAAAAATAATTACCGTGTCTTCTGGAAGAGCCTCTCTCGCCTGAGCAGTGATAGAAAAAGGGGTTATAATGCGACTTAGGTCAACGCCACCGAGAGAGATTTTATATTCCCTCCAATCACTTGTCAGATGTATTAAGCCAGTGTTTGGATAGACGATTGTTTCTTGCGCTGAATCCCCATAGATTTGACTGCTAAACGCTGCTTTGACTTGAATTTTCTCATCGCCTTTCTCTCCCCGTGCCGAGAAGACAAGGCTAGAGTATTGCGAAAGGTTGTAAGTTGGATTGCAACGATATTTGTCTCCAAAACAATCAGCTTCGCTCAACAGCGTAATCCCCATATTTTTTGCTGGATGTCGTTTGAATATGAAATTCAACTTCAAGCTATTATGCTCAGAACCCTCTCCTTGGGAATCATATCCATAACACCACTTTGGCCTAATGGCTTCCTCCTGTTGCACCGGGTCTGGCATAGAATGCCAATTGAGGTCTATATGGGGTTTCCCACCACTATGAAATATATAAAAACGACCTGCGGCGGCGGGGGGTGGTAGGAAATCAGGAGTAGGCTCTATCTGACACAGGCTATGATGTGATTTTTTAGGTTGTATGGGCTGTGGAAAAATAGGTGGAGGGGGTTCTTGAGGTGGTAGACCGCCAATCGGTTTGCACCGAGAATCCCGATTCTGCGGTGGACACCAAGAATCGGCGATGGATTTATTAACCATACCTGTCAATAAACTAAAGCACACTAAGGAGTATCCATGTGAAGTATAGTGGTTTTTTAATCGACACATTTGATCTCATGATCGTCATCTTCCAAGAATGTGTTTTTTCGTATCAGTCGTTGCTTATTTTGGAGGGGCGTAGATTTTTTCTTTAAAGTCTTTAGGGAAGCGATCAGGAAATAAATCATAAATAATAATGGCTTTTTTTGCTGCGACTTCAGGCTCTGAAACAGTCATCGCTATTTCCATGGCCTTGATCTGGAAATTTGTGTTCGCTCTTTCATTTTCCAGAACTACACCAACAACAATGGCAATAACACCGCTAATTAATGGTATGAATATTGAAAAAATAGTACCCCATATTTTATACCACTCCATTTTGAGTTTTATTTTTTCAGCTTCAAAAGAATTAGCACTTGATAGGGCATCGATTTTATTTGGTAATTCAAAAATTTCTTTAAGGTTCATCTCATTCTCCTGCAAGTCTAAGAAATGGTTCTTCGCGATTCAATGCTCAGGTGCAAATAGAAACGCTGAGGAACGCGGCACATCAAACGCGAACCGGTGAGCCTCCTTCGTCAGCACACCTATGGCCCTAAACGCATCGTCGTACACCCGTGGCGGGTGTGTTCGGCAATTTTGGCTTCGTCGAAATCCAGCAACATCGTATTCCTCAAAGCCTAACGTGCGCAAGCTCTGTATTGATAGCCCGAAGCCGGGAAGATGCCAGGAAACGGCAATATAGATAGGGCGGATTCATCCACTTGAAACGATACGGCTTTGCGCAGCAGCATTTTTTAACTTTTCCGCCCGCCATTCCCATTGCAACCCTTTCCCAGCGGGCGCATGACGTCCAAAAGCCTTGCCGGAGTGACCATGACTATCAACAAACCCTATCTGCTATTCCTGGGCGACGCCCCGGATCAACTGGCCGCGAAGACCGCCGACGGTGTGGCGCATTGGCGTCCTGACGACTGCGTGGGCCAATTGCGGCTGGAGGGCTGCCACGCGGATCTGGGCCTGCCGGATCTGTCCATCCAGCAAGCCGTGGAGCGGGGCGCGAGGACACTGATTGTCGGCGTCGCCAACCGGGGCGGACATTTCTCCGACTCTTGGATCGCGCAATTGGTGCTGGCTTTGGAATCGGGCCTGGACATCGCCAGCGGTTTGCATGAACGCCTGGCCGACATCCCCGAGCTTACAGACTTGGCCGGGTATTGGGGGCGCAGCCTGTTCGATGTCCGCCATTCCACGGCCCATTTTGAAGTGGGGACGGGCAGGAAACGCTCGGGCAAACGTTTGCTGACCGTCGGCACGGATTGCTCCTGCGGCAAGATGTACACCGCGCTCGCCTTGGAAAAAGAAATGCAGGCAAGGGGCATGCAGGCCCGCTTCCGCGCCACCGGGCAGACCGGCATTCTGATCGCCGGGGAGGGCGTGTCAATCGACGCGGTGGTCGCCGACTTCATCTCCGGCGCGGTGGAGGCTTTAAGCCCGGACAACGATTCGGGCCATTGGGATGTGATCGAAGGCCAAGGCTCGTTGTTCCATCCGTCTTTTGCCGGGGTCAGCCTGGGGCTGTCGCACGGTGCGCAGCCGGATGCTTTGGTGATGTGCCATGCCCCTGGCCGGCCACATATGCGCGGGGTGTTGGATTTCCCCTTGCCCGATTTGGCAGACTGCATCGCCGCCAACGAAACTGCCGCCCGCCTGACCAACCCCAAAGCACTCTGCATAGGCGTCAGCCTGAATACCGCCGCCTTCAGCGCAGCCGAGGCCCTGCGTTTAATCGGCGAAACCGAGGCGCGTTTGGGCTTGCCCTGCGTGGATGCCGTGCGCACTGGCGTCGGTCGCTTGGTTGACCGCATCCAGGCCGGGCCATGCGACAACTGAGTGTGCGCCTGGAGTCATGGCCGTTGCGCGGGATCTTCCGCATCTCGCGGGGCAGTTACACCGACATCCGCGTGGTTGTGGTCGAGATCCGCGAAGGGTTGTCGGTGGGACGCGGCGAATGCCGGCCCTATCCCCGCTACGCCGAGACTCCCGAGAGCGTCATCGCCGCCATCGAATCCATCCGGCCCGCCGTACAGCAGGGTTTGGAGCGCGAAGCTTTGTTGTCGGCTCTGCCGCCCGGCGCGGCGCGCAATGCCATAGACTGCGCCCTATGGGATCTGGAGGCCAAGCGGACGGGCCGTCCAGTCTGGCAATTGGCCGGGCTGCCGCCGCCGCAATGCCTGACCACGGCTTATACCCTGAGTGTCGATACCCCGGCCAAGCTGGCGATTGAGGCGTCGAAAGAAGCCAAGCGGCCTTTGCTTAAACTGAAGCTGGCCGGGGCGGGCGATTTGGAACGGGTCGCCACCGTGCGAACTTACGCACCGAAGGCACGGCTGCTGGTCGATGCCAACGAAGCCTGGAACCGCGACGACTATTTTGCCCTGACGCCGACACTGGCCCGTTTGGGTGTGGAAATGCTGGAACAGCCCTTCCCGGCGGGTGACGACCAGGAACTGGCCAATCTCCCCCGGCCCATTCCGGTCTGCGCCGACGAATCCTGCCACGCCGCCGACAGCCTCAAGGCTTTGCTTGGCCTATACGACGCGGTGAACATCAAGCTGGACAAGACCGGCGGATTGACCGAAGCCTTGGCGACCAAGGCTTTGGCCGTGGAACTGGGCTTCGTCGTCATGGTCGGCTGCATGGTGGCGACTTCGCTGGCCATGGCTCCGGCGTTTTTGCTGGCGCAAGGCGTCGCTTATGTGGATCTCGACGGCCCCCTGCTATTGGAAAAGGATCGCCAACCGGGTTTGCGTTTCGAGGGTAGCCAGGTTTATCCGCCGGACGGGGCATTGTGGGGCGACAGCCTGGCGGCGCGGACATCTGGCCCACCCGATTGAACCCAAGCCCCCAAAATCCCTCCCGAAACGCTTAATTACCACCATCGCCGTTTATTCGATTGTGCGCCTGTAGTAGCATTGTCCCCAAAAAAGGCCGGACAAACCGGCCTCACCCTCAACGGCTCATTCAAGGAACCCTATCATGTCTCGGTGCTCCCAACTTCCGGCGTGGCAAGTTTTGCAAGAACATCAATGGGAAATGGCCCGCTTGCACTTGCGGGATCTGTTCGACGCCGACCCGGCACGCTTTGAACGCTACTTCCTGCGCTTCGACGACATCCTCTTTGACTACTCCAAAAACCGCATCACCGACAAGACCCTAGGCCATTTGTTCGACCTTGCCCGGCAGGCAGGCCTGGGCGACAAGATCGAGGCCATGTTCCAAGGCGAGAAGATCAACAACACCGAAGGCCGCGCCGTGCTGCACACCGCCCTGCGCAACCGTTCCAACCAGCCCGTCCATGTCGATGGGCAGGACGTGATGCCTGATGTGAACCGTGTGCTGCACAAGATGCGCCATTTCAGCGACGCAGTACGCTCCCAGGAATGGCACGGCTACACCGGCAAGCCGATCACCGACGTGGTGAATATCGGCATCGGTGGCTCGGATCTAGGGCCGAAAATGGTGACCAAGGCGCTGACACCGTATTGCCGCCCCGAATTGAAAGTGCATTTCGTCTCCAACGTGGACGCCTCCGACCTGGTCGAGACGGTCAAAAACCTGGATAGGGAAACCACCCTATTCATCCTCGCCTCAAAAACCTTCACCACCCTGGAAACCATGACCAACGCGCTGTCGGCGCGGGAATGGTTCATGGCCTCGGGACAGGACAAAGACGCTATTGCCAAGCATTTCGTCGCCGTCTCCACCGACGCGGAAAAGGTAGCAGCTTTCGGCATCGACACGCACAATATGTTTGAATTCTGGGATTGGGTGGGTGGACGCTATTCGCTGTGGTCGGCCATCGGCCTACCCATCGCCGTCGCCATCGGCATGGATAATTTCGAGGCGCTGTTGGCCGGGGCGCATAAGGTGGACCAGCATTTCCGCAACGAGCCTTTGGAGCGTAACATCCCGGTCATCATGGGCCTGCTGGGCATCTGGTACAACAATTTCTTCAACGCGCAAACCCATGCCGTCCTGCCCTATGATCAATATATGGATTATCTGGCCGACCATCTCCAGCAATTGGACATGGAGAGCAACGGCAAAGGCGTGGACATCGAAGGCAAGCGGCTGGATTACGACACCGGCCCGGTGATCTTCGGCCAGGCAGGCACCAACGGCCAACATGCCTTCTATCAGTTGATCCACCAAGGCAGCAAGCTGGTTCCCTGCGACTTCCTCGTCGCCGCGCAGAGCCACCACCGTCTAGGCGAACACCAAGCCACCCTGGCCTCCAATTTTTTTGCCCAGACCGAAGCCCTGATGCGCGGCAAGACCACAGCGGAGGCACGGGCCGAGTTGGAGGCGGAAGGCGTGGCGGAGGACCGGCTCGACGCCTTGGCCGTGGCCAAGACCTTCCCCGGCAACAAGCCATCCAATTCCTTCCTCTACCAAAAGCTGACCCCGGAAACCTTGGGCAAGCTCATCGCCTTCTATGAACACAAAGTCTTCGTGCAAGGGGCGGTATGGAATATCAACTCCTTCGACCAGATGGGCGTGGAACTGGGCAAGCAACTCGCCAAAACCGTGCTGAAGGACATGGCCGGTGACGAGCCGGTGGCTTCCCACGATTCCTCCACCAACGGCCTGCTCAATTATTACAAAACCTTACGCTGACCCATGAACGGCGAAATCCTGGTTTTAACAGACCCTGCCGCCGTCGCCGAAGAGGCCGCACGGCGTTTCGTGGCTTTGTTGGCGGAACTACCGGGGAAAAGATTCAGCCTGGCCCTGTCCGGCGGCTCCACCCCGCAACGCCTCTATCGCCTGCTGTCCAGTCCGGATTGGCGGGGACAAATCGACTGGCACCGGGTGCATATCTTCCTCGCCGACGAACGCTTCCTGCCCCTGGACCATCCCGACAGCAACTACCGCATGGTCAGGGAAACCTTGGTCGATCCGCTCGGCCCCGCCCTGCCCTCTGCCAACCTACACCCCATGCCCACCGATGGCACGGTCGAAGCCAGCGCCGACCGCTACACAGCCGAACTGCGGCAATTCTTCGGCGACGCCCCGCCGCGTTTCGACCTTATCGTCTTAGGCATGGGGCCGGATGGCCACACCGCCTCCTTGTTCCCTGCGCACACGCATACCGAAGCCAGTCCCGAGCGAGACCGGAGAAACCGCTGGGTGCTTCCCGTCCAGAACTCCCCCAAACCCCCGCCTACCCGGCTGTCCCCTGAGCCTGGAAGTCATCAACCAAGCCCGCCACGCCTTATTCCTCGTCACCGGAGCGGATAAGGCCGAGGCTCTGGCCAGCCTGCTCCGCCTGGACGAGCCTGTGTTGCCGGCGGGAACGGTGAAATTGGACGAAGGCGGATTGGTGTGGCTGGTGGACGAGGTGGCTTGGGGTGAACTGCCTGTAGAGAGGCCCTCAGGTCGCCGGTGATCCACCACCGGGGTCTGACACTCCGCGACGCGACGGAGAAGCGCTTCCCCCCGTCAACAGACCAATCAGTTGAGGAATTTTTATCGGATTTGACCTGAGTCAAAGAACATAACCATTTTCATGATATGGTTATTGTGTCTCTGTTGAGAAAAGAGGCATACAACTCAGTTTTCACTTTCGAACAGCAATCTGCAAGGTGGTTTAAAGATGAGCGAAGTAAAAGAAGAAAAAGACTATTTTTGGTTCTACATCGGCGGCTTGGTGATTGCCGTCATCGTGGTGCTGCTCCTGGTCAAAGGCAGCGAACATGACAAATACGCTACCGCCGCCAAGGCGATAGCCGAAGATTCCGCTAATTCTGCCTACAAAAAATAAACAGCCCATCCAACTCCGCCGACCAGGCCGACGGTCCTGGCACCCGTCCGGCGGCTTCAAGTCATCTTGAAACAGCGTTCGGCTCCTTCACTAGGAGCCGAATCTATCAAAAAGGCGAGTTCCCGCAGGGATGCGGGAATCTTTACCGCCACCTCCCTTGGTTCTCCTCCGTTAAAGTCTGTCCGTCCCTTCCACACTGAGCAAGATGACCTCTATCTCCTCGGTAATCTCTTCCTGGCGCAGGGTACGGGATTGGCGGGCGAATCCGGCGTTTTTTTCCTCTAGGCGTTGGATGGCCCCTTCGAGGTGCTGGATGCGGCGTTGGTTTTCCGCCATCAAGGAGGCATAGAAGATTTCGTGCAGTGCGGCGAACAGGTAGTGGCGAACCAGTTCGGCGAAAAAATGCTCGGGGGAAAGGCTCAACAGGGGGGCATGGAGGCAGTCCCGCCGGGATTCGGGTGGGGAGACGAAAGGCGGCAACAGTGCTTTGCGGCTTAATCCCTCTGCCCCACTGCGGTGGCACAGCACCGTCAATCCGTGGCAATCATGGGTTTGTCGCAACCGGTCGATTGCAGGCACCAGTTGGTTGAGGGTTTTGGTCACGTCCTCGGTCACGGTGGGGCCATCAAACTGGCCGACGAGGAAAGGATGGCCTTCCAGTCTGGCGCAGAGCTTGCCGCCCACGGCGAGGATCGGTACGTCAACCGCCCTCAGCCCGACCAGCAATTCCTCATTGAAATCCCCACAGAATCCCCGCTCAGTGCCGATGGCCAGGATTGCCGACGCGCTGGGCGCTTCCTGCGGTGCGAAGCCAGGGTGGAAGCGCAGGAAATCCGCCGCCGCCCCCTCAATCAGCAGTACCGACTGCTCTTGGCAATCGAGGAAGCGGGCAAGCCTGCGGGTTTCCATGAGCGCCAGGTTTTTCATCGAACGCATGATTTCGCCGATTTCCCCCAGCTTGCGCAGGCGTTGCTCCAGCTCCCGGCGACGGGTCATGGCAAGCAGCCCTCAGCCCAACCCCTCGCTCAGAGGGAAAGGGGAATAAACGTCACGGGTCAGGTCAGCGATATCCTCCCAGCTAGCAGCCTCGGCGAAGGCGACGGCGGTCTCCACTTCGCCCATAGCCTGGGCGTCTAGCGCCAGGAATTCCCCTTCATTGAGCAAGCCTTGGGCTTTCAGCCGTGCCGTGAAAGTATGGATAGGCCCGCGTTGCTTCCACTCTTCCACCTCCGCCTTGTCACGGTATAACTCTGGGTCGAACATGGAATGGGCGCGGAAACGGTAGGTTTGGAATTCGATGAAGCAAGGCCCGCCTGTGTATTTGACTTGGGCCACGCCGCTTAAGGCCGCTTCATGGCTGGCGACCACGTCCATCCCGTCCGCCTTGATCGTCGGCACTTTATACGCCGCCGCCTTGGCGCACAGGTCAGTCTGCGATTCCGAACGGGCCAAGGAGGTTCCCATCGCGTACAGGTTGTTTTCGCAGCAAAACAGCACCGGCAACTGCCACAGCGCCGCCAGGTTCATGGATTCATGGAACGAGCCCTCAGCCACCGCACCGTCGCCGAAGAAGCAGGCGGTGACGCGCCTCTTGCCCAGCATCTTGTCGGCCAGGGCCAGACCCACCGCCAAAGGCAGGCCACCGGCCACGATAGCGTTGCCGCCATAAAAGCGCGTCGCCGCGTCGAACAGATGCATGGAGCCGCCGCGTCCCCGTGAGCAACCTTCTTGCTTGCCGTACATCTCGGCCATGATGGCGTTCATGGAAACCCCGCGCACCAAAGCGTGGCCGTGTTCGCGGTAGGTGGCGACGACGGCGTCCTCGGCAGTCAGGGCATGCAAGGCACCGACCGCAACCGCCTCCTCGCCGATGTACAAATGCAGGAAGCCCCGGATCTTGGTGGCACCGTAAAGCTCGGCGGATTTTTCCTCCATGCGGCGGATGCGCAGCATGTCGGCCAGCAGTTTAAGGGCGAAGTCTTTTTCATAAGGAACGGTGTTCATGCGCCAGCCTCCAGGGTGGAAATATCGCCTTCGGGCAGCCCAAGTTCGCGGGCCTTCAACAGCCGCCGCATGATTTTGCCGCTGCGGGTTCGCGGCAGCACGGGCAGGAAGGCTATTTCCTTGGGAGCCACCGCCGCACCCAGGCGTTTGCGGGCATGGGCGAGGATCTGCATACGCAAGGTTTCGTCAGGCTCAAAGCCTTGTCTCAGCGAGACAAAGGCCTTGACCACCTCGCCCACCATCTCGTCCGGCTTGCCGATGACCCCGGCCTCGGCGACCGCCGGATGCTCCATCAGCACACTCTCCACCTCGAAGGGGCCAATCAAATGCCCGGCGGATTTGATGACATCGTCGGCACGGCCCACGAACCAGTAATAACCGTCAGCATCGCGTTTGGCTAAATCGCCGGTGAGGTAAAGGCCGTTGACGAAGCACTTGTAGTAGCGTTCCTCGTTGTCCAGATACCCACGGAACATCGACGGCCAGCCGGGCTTGAGCGCCAGCTCCCCCTCGGTGTCGGGCGTGTCTACGACTTGAAGCGTTCCGTCTTCATTGTGACGCACGATGCAGGCGTCTATGCCCGGCAGCGGCCTGCCCATCGAGCCGGGTTTGATGTCGAAGGCGGGCGTGTTGGCAATCATGATGCCGCCGGTTTCTGTTTGCCACCAGTTGTCGTGGATGGGCAGGCCCAGCACCTCCTTGCCCCACCACACCGCCTCCGGGTTGAGCGGTTCGCCGACGCTGGCGATGAAACGCAACCGAGGAAAGGCATATTTTTTCGGGATTTCCGGCCCGGCCTTCATCAGCATTCTTATGGCCGTCGGCGCGGTATACCACACCGTCACGCCTTGTTCTTGCAGGATGCGATACCAGCGCTCGGCGTCGAAATCCGCCTCGTCGATGATCGACATCACACCGTGCAACAGCGGCGCGATGATGCCGTAGGAGGTGCCTGTGACCCAGCCGGGGTCGGCGGTACACCAGAACACATCGTCGTCATGCAGATCCAGCGCGTAAAGACCGGTGGCATAGTGGGTGGCGATTGCGCCGTGGACATGGATCGCGCCCTTCGGCGTCCCGGTCGTGCCGCTGGTGAAATGCAGCAGGGCCATGTCTTCGGCGGATGTCGGTCTGATGTAGTCCTGGTCAAAAGCCTCATCCATCAAGCGGCGCAAATCCAAAGTGCCGGGAATATCGGTGGGTCCACCGTCTTCGCTGACCAACAACACATGGCGCAACGTCGGCAATTGCTCGCGGATTTTCTCGACTTTGCGTTGATAGAGAAAATCGGTGGTCACCAGCACTTGCCCGGAACCTAGCCGGATGCGGGTGGCGATGGGTTCCGGGCCGAAAGCCGAAAACAGCGGCGAGACCACCGTCCCGTTGCGCAAGCTGCCGAGCACGGCAAGGTAGAGTTCGGGAATGCGCCCGGAAAGGACAAACAACCGGTCGTCCTTGGCGATGCCAAGATTCCGCAAAACAGTGGCGAAGCGACGGGTCAGGCGGGCCAGTTCGGCGTAAGAGATGTCGCGGGTGGCGAAACTGCCGTCGGTCTCGGCATGGCCTATGAAGCGAAAAGCCGTCCGCTCCCTGAGCGGCCCCTCGGCATGGCGGTCGATGGCCTCATGGGCGATGTTGCAAGCGTCCATCGGCAGAAGGCCTAAACGCTGGCGGATGGCATCCCATGAAAAGCCCGCACGGGTGGCTTCGTAATCGCCGAGATTGGCTGGCACACGCAAGTCAGACGGCGTCTTGTGGATGATTGCTGTTCTGTCCATGTGTCTTCTCTCTGATGGATGGGCCCATGACCACCCAAACCGACGCCATGATGCGTTTGGGGTAAAATGTCGGCCAGGGATCGTTAAGAGAAGCTTAGGCTATTTTCGATCCGTTGTGGGAGCGCTTTCCCAAGCGCGACTTCCGGCCCATCGCGTTTGGGAAAACGCTCCCACGGATCTTAGGCGGATATGGCTGGGCGGGATTTAGGCAGGCCGCACGAAATAGATGCCAGCCACCGCCACGCCGACCGCCACCACCAGCCGACGCAACACGGAAGGTTTGATGCGGCCCGCCAGCTTTCCACCCAAGGCACCGCCGGCCAGCGCGCCCGCCGCCATGGCCAAGGCCACCGGCCAATCGACCACGCCGGAGAAGACGAAGAAAAAGGCGGCGGCGATGTTGATGCCGAAGGATAGCCCTTGTTTCAAGGCGTTCAGCCGGATCAGTGAGTCTTCCAGCATAAGCCCCAAGACCGCCAACACGACCACGCTCACACCCGCCCCGAAATAACCGCCGTAGACCGCAGCCAAGAAGACCGGCAGCAAGCCCAGCTTCTCCAATCTCCGGGCGGAATCGGGATGTGCCGAACGGCGCAGCAGCCATGCGCGAAAGAAGTCTTGCGCGGCAAGCAAGGCGGAGGCGAACAGAAGCAAGTAAGGCACCAAGGCACGGAAAGTCTGCTCGCCGGTGTGCAGCAGCAAGAACCCGCCACCAATGCCGCCCAGAATCCCTATCGGCAGATACAAGGCCAGCCGACCGCCTTGTCCGCGCAGATCCTTGGACTGCGCGGCGGTCGCGGCCAAGTAGCCAGGACAAAGGGCCACCGTGTTGGTGACATTGGCGACGACGGCGGGAATACCGATGGCGATCAGGATCGGAAAGGTAATCAGGGTGCCGCCACCGGCCAAGGCATTGACCGCGCCTGCGGCCATCGCCGCAAGCCCTATTGACAGCCACTGGATTTCTATCATGCGATTTCTCCTTAAGTTCACATGCTTAAAAAAATATTATGTTGCTGAAGTACTTTTAGTCCTATGAACGAATAACAAATTTTATGCGTGGGAACTTGAAATGAAAACTCAATATCGGACTGCCCCCGCCGCTTCCACGGCAATGCCGGGCGGAATCCCTTTCATCATCGGCAACGAATTGGCCGAGCGGTTTAGCTATTACGGCATGAGGGCGATATTAATCGTGTTCATGACGCAATACCTGATGGATGCCAGCGGACAACCTGCCCCCATGGGCGAAAGCGAGGCCAAAGGCTATTTCCATTTATTCGTATCAATCACTTATTTCACCCCATTTTTTGGAGCCTTATTGGCGGACGGCCTGCTGGGAAAATATCGGACTATCATAGTGCTATCCTTGGTCTATTGCTTAGGCCATTTTTCCTTAAGCTTAGACGACACGCGGACGGGTTTGCTGCTAGGCCAGTCGCTGATTGCCTTGGGCGCGGGCGGCATCAAACCTTGCGTGTCCGCCCATGTGGGGGATCAGTTCGGCGCGACCAACCAGCATCTGCTGAACCGGGTATTCAGTTGGTTTTATCTGGCGATCAACTTGGGGGCGTTTGTCTCCATGTTGCTGATTCCCTGGTTGCTGAAAACCCATGGCGCGTCGATTGCGTTTGCCGTTCCCGGTGTTTTGATGTTGTTGGCGACGCTGGTGTTTTGGTCGGGAAGAAAGCGCTTTGTCCATATACCGCCCGGCGGGATGGGCTTTGTCCGCGAGGCCATGGGCGGAGAAGGCTTGCGTTGCCTAGGCAGATTGGCCGGGATTTATCTGTTCATCGCCATGTTTTGGGCTTTGTTCGACCAAAATGGCTCTTCCTGGGTATTGCAGACGCAACACATGGACAGGATGATGTTTGGCTTGGAAATCTTGCCCTCGCAAATCCAGGCCACCAATCCATTGTTGATCGTGTTGCTCACTCCCTTATTCTATCGCGTGGTCTATCCGGCGTTAAGCAGACTCATCAATTTGACTTATCTCAACAAGATCGCGATAGGCTTGTTTTTGACCGTGCTGGCCTTTGCGCTGGTCGCCTGGATACAAACCCGGATTGACCAAGGCTTCCAGCCGACCATCCTTTGGCAACTAGGCGCATATTTGTTGCTGACCTCCGCCGAAGTGATGGTCTCAATCACTTGCCTGGAGTTTTCCTACACCCAGGCACCGCGCTCCATGAAATCGTTCGTGATGTCTTTTTATATGGCAGCGGTGGCTTTGGGGAATCTGTTCACCAGCGCGGTCAATTTCTTGGTCGAAAACCCCGACGGCTCCAGCCGTTTGGCCGGGGCGAATTATTTCTGGTTTTTTGCTGGGCTTATGCTTGCCACGGCTTTGGGGTTTCTCTGGTATAGTCGATATTACCACGAAAGGACATATCTTCAGGAAGAGGCGTAGGCCAGTTCCCTCTCCCTGCGGGAGAGGGTGAGGGGGCGTTTCACCGTACTTCCGCCGAGCCTTCCCCGCGTGGGTCGCTGGCCGCTTCGGGCGCGGCTTTCGTCTTGTCCCATAGAATCGCCTGCATGTCGCCGTAAGGAATGGGCGTTTCCTTGAGTCGGTGGCCCAGTTTTTCCAAGCCGTGAATCTCCGCCTCGCTCAATGCGCCCGGCTCATATTCGACGACATCGGGCAGGTATTGGTGGTGGAATCTCCCGGCAGAAACCCAGGATTGCGGGCCGTGGCCTGCGGCAAAATCCAACAGACCCAGCAAAACCATGCTGATGATCTTGCTGCCACCCGGGGTGCCGACTATAGCGACTTGGTTTTTGGTTTCCAGGAAAGTCGGCGACATGCTGGACAACATGCGTTTCCCCGGTTCGATTTTATTGGCGTTTCCGCCAACCAGGTTCTGGGCATTGGGTTGGCCGGGGCTGATGGCGAAATCGTCCATTTCATCGTTCAGCAATATCCCCGTGCCTTCCGCCACGAAACCCGAGCCGAAGTTTTGGTTGATGCTCAAAGTCGCGGCCACTTGGTTGCCCTGCCGGTCGATGATCGAAAAATGGGTGGTATTGTCGCCTTGGCTTGCGGGATTCGCGCCGTCGCTGAGATTCTCGCTGGGCAGGCTGCGGTCGGGCCGGATGGCTACGCGCAAACCGGCGGCATAATCAGGGCTGGTGAGTCGTTTGAGGGGAATATCCACGAAATCGGGATCGCCCAAATACAGATCGCGGTCACGGTAAGCCCGGCGCTCGGCCTCAATGACCCAATGCTTGGCGGTGACAGGATCGGCCCGATTTAAATCATAAGCCGACAGCGTGTTGAGGATTTCCAGCAAAGCGACACCGCCGCTGGAAGGCGGCGGGGTGCTGACAATGCGGATGCCCCGGTAGTCCCCATGCATCGGTTCCCGCTCTATGGCCCGATACTGCCGCAAATCTTCCAGGCCCCATATCCCGCCTGCATTTCTCACTGCTTCCACGAGTCTGGCGGCGGTTTCCCCGGCATAGAAACCGGCATGGCCTAGTTTGGCAAAACGCTTTAAAGTTGCCGCCAAATCCTTTTGCACCAGCCGGAATCCTGGATTGGGCGCTTGCCCGTTGTGCAGGAATATCTCCGCCGCCGCCGGGTTTTGCAGGGCTTTTTCCCTAAGCTTGGCGATTCGCAAATACCGTCCGCCCACTTCAAAGCCGGACTCGGCATGGCGTATGGCGGGCTCCAAGGATTTTGCCAAGGGCAAACGTCCGTAGCTCTTCGCCAACCGGGCCAAG
The DNA here is from genome assembly GCA_963753955.1 of uncultured Gammaproteobacteria bacterium. GTDB lineage: Bacteria > Pseudomonadota > Gammaproteobacteria > Methylococcales > Methylococcaceae > Methylumidiphilus. The sequence continues at coordinate 20,952 of CAVWEM010000016.1, read as the reverse complement.
GCGGCGGGCAAGCCGGGTATCGCCGCCGCCAAGGGGCCGTCCAAGGAAAGCTTGGGGACAGGCCGGCCTTCGCCGTCCAGATACATCGCCTCATGGGCGGCCATGGGCGCTGTTTCCCGTCCATCCAACAGGATTTCTTTGCCATCAGAAGCGCGCTTCAGCAACCAAAACCCGCCGCCGCCCAGCCCGGAACCGGACGGTTCGACCACCGCCAATACTGCCGAGACGGCGACCGCCGCATCAAAGGCATTGCCGCCTTGGGCCAGAATCTCAAATCCCGCTTGCGTCGCCAACGGATGGGCGCTGGCAATCGCGGCCAAACGCGGGCCTGCCAGGGCATTGGCCGGGAGCAGGAATAGCCACAGCAGCAACGCTATTGAGCGGATGAAACCCCCTCTCCCTGCGGGAGAGGGTTGGGGTGAGGGCTGTGGTGAGGGCATTTCAAACAATCCCCAAACTCCCCCAAATCTGATCGATTTTTTCTTTCACCGCTGCCGACATGGCTATCGGCGTCCCCCATTCCCGCGAAGTTTCCCCCGGCCATTTATTGGTCGCGTCCATGCCCATTTTCGAGCCTAGCCCGGACACTGGCGAGGCAAAGTCCAGGTAGTCAATAGGGGTGTTGTCGATCAAGGTCACGTCGCGGGCCGGATCCATGCGCGTGGTGATGGCCCAGATCACATCATTCCAGTCGCGCACGTTCACATCGTCGTCGCAGACAATCACGAACTTGGTATACATGAATTGGCGCAGGAATGACCATACCCCAAACATCACCCGTTTGGCGTGGCCGGGATATTGTTTCTTCATGCTCACCACCGCCATGCGGTAGGAACAGCCTTCCGGCGGCAGGTAGAAATCCACAATCTCGGGAAATTGTTTCTGCAAAATCGGCACGAAGACTTCATTCAAAGCGACGCCAAGAATCGCCGGTTCGTCCGGCGGACGGCCCGTATACGTGCTGTGATAAATGGGTTTTTCCCGCTGGGTGATGCATTCGATGGTGAAGACCGGGAATTCCTCCACTTCGTTGTAATAACCGGTATGGTCGCCAAACGGGCCTTCCGGGGCGGTCTCACCCGGATAAAGGAAGCCTTCCAGCACGATTTCAGCGCTGGCCGGGGCTTGCAAATCGCTCAACTGGCACTTGACCACTTCGGTCTTACCCCCTCGCAAAAGCCCGGCGAAGGCATATTCCGACAAGGTGTCCGGGACTGGCGTCACCGCGCCGAGGATGGTGGCAGGGTCTGCGCCCAAGGCCACGGCGACGGGGAAAGGCTCGCCGGGGTGGGTCGTTTGCCAATCGCGGAAATCCAACGCCCCACCCCGGTGGGCCAGCCAGCGCATGATGGCTTTGTTCTTGCCGATCACTTGCATGCGGTAAATGCCGAGATTCTGCCGCTCCTTCAGCGGGCCACGGGTGATGACCAAGGCCCAGGTGATGAGCGGCCCGGCGTCGCCCGGCCAGCAGGTTTGCACCGGGTAGCGGCCTAGATCGATGTCCTCGCCCTGCAAAATGGCCTCTTGGCAAGGCGCATTCTTTACCTCCTTCACGGGCATATTCAACACCTGCCTAAACAGCGGCAGCTTGTCGAAAGCGTCCCTCATGCCCTTGGGCGGATCTGGCTCCTTAAGAAAAGCCAAAAGCTTGCCCACCTCGCGCAGCGCCTCCACCGACTCCTCGCCCATCCCCAAGGCGACACGGTGCGGTGTGCCGAACAGATTCCCCAACAGGGGCATGGCATAGCCCTTGGGATTCTCGAACAGCAAAGCCGGGCCTTGGGCTTTCAAGGTGCGGTCGCAAATCTCGGTGATTTCGAGTTTGGGGTCAGCGGGGTAGGCGATGCGTTTCAGCTCGCCCTTGGCTTCCAGTTGGGCAATAAAGTCGCGGAGGTCGCGGTATTTCATATGGGGCGCTGTGGGTTGGCAGGATGATTAGGCATTTTACCGCTTGGGCAGTCGAAGTTGGCTCGGTTTCTTGGCCGGTTAGCCATGGGCTTGGCCTCCCTCCGACAAATCCAAACTCAGCACCTCCCCCCGCACCTCCACCGCCTGGTGCGAAGTCAGCACCGCCATGCCGCCTTGCTCCAAATGTGCTTCAAGCAGGCCGCGCACAAGCGCGACGCCGGACACATCCAAGGCGGTGAAGGGTTCGTCCATGATCCATAGCTTGGCCGGGCAGGCCAACAGGCGGGCCAGTGCGACGCGCTGCTTTTGGCCGGCGGAAAGGGCGCGGGCCGGGATATCTTCGCGACCCGCCAAGCCTGCACTCTCCAAGGCTTGGCAAACCTTGGCCCCGTCGAAACGGATGCCTGACAAAGCCAAGGCGATGCGGAGATTTTCCAGCGGCGACAAATCAGCCTTCACGCCCAGGGTGTGGCCCAGGTAGGCCATTTGCGAGAAATATGCCGGGCGTTGTTTGAGGATGTCGAGTCCATCCCAACGCACCTCGCCTTCGCTGGCCAGGCTCAGGCCGGCCAGGATGCGCAGCAGGCTGGTCTTGCCGCTGCCGTTGGCCCCTTCAATTTGCAGCAACTGGTGGGGGTGGAGTTGGAAATTAAGGCCGCTGAACAGGAGGTTGTCGCCTCGGATGCATTCCAGATCGACGACTGCCAGCAAGGCCGTGGCATGAGGCATGGTGGAGACAGGCTCGGAAGAAAAGGGAGGGGTTGATGGCGCGGGCATGATACCCCCTCAACGCTGCCATTGATAGACCGACAAATACCCGCCCCAAGCGGATTGGTAGACCAGGGCTTGATGCTCCAAGGGCTTGGCGAGAGAAGTGGTGAAGGGCAGCAGCCGGGCCAGCAGGGTTTTGACACCCTCCTCGCGAGTGATGCGCCAAACCCTCGCGCCACCTCCTGGCAATTGTTGGACGAGATAAGATCCGACTCCCTTCTCCCCTGCCCAGCGCCTTACTTCGGCGATTTGGCTATGGATATTATCCGCCGGTGGAAAACTCCTCGCCTCAAAAGGCAGCCTAACCCCGCTCAAGGCTTCGATTTCGCTTAAACGGGCGAGGTCGTCCAAACACACCAGCCAATAAACCGCACGCCCTTTAGGCAAGGATTGATCCATTTCCGCTAAGGCGGCGTCGGCATCCATGCTTAACCAGCGGGCGAATTGCCTTAGCCTTGTTTCGTCCCCACTGAACCCGCCGCCCACCTGCCGCCAAAACTCCTGTTGCGCCGCATCGGCAAAAGCCGATGCGGCCGGCTGGTCCAGCCAAGGCTTGCGCCCGGTAAAAAAGCGGATACGCTGGCCATCGTCCCACCAGGAGATGAACAAGGCATCCTTGTCCGTATGGGTAAGCATCGCCTCGGCGGCAGCTTGCCAGAGCTCGTGGCGCAGCCCCGCCTCGCTTTGCGCGTTGCCGCCAGACGGAAACACGATGGCACTGGCAGCCTCGCCTTGGCTGTCCCGGTATTGCGCGACATTCAATTCAAACTGGCCCGATTCCCGCCCAACGCGGTAACGCGCCAGGGTTTCGACCGGAAAAGCCCCCTGTATCCCAGGAAAGCCGTTCTCGCCCGTTTTCAATTCGGCGGGTTTTTCATATTTCAGGCCATGGCTGGAAAAATCGGGCAGGCCGAATAGCATCAGCGCGACGCCTGCAAGAATGCAGATGCTGCCGAGCGCGATCTTTAGCCATCCGCGTGGAGGGGCCGTTTTCTCTGTTTCGATGTGGCTCACTTGTTTGATTTATTGTGTGGAGGAACTGATCATCCGCCCCAGCACACCCTCTCCCGAAAGCCTCAAGCGGGGCGGCGAACTTAGCAGTTTCGAGCCTTCCAGGGTGTAAGCGCCTCGTTCCGCAGCATAATCCGCCAATGCCTCATCAATTGCGGTTTGAATCCTGGCGAGTCCGGCCTCTATGCCATTGCGCAAGCCCCTGAGGGCGGCGCGTTCGGTGGATGGCTTCAGTTGCTGGCCTAGGAAAAAAGCCAGCAACCAAGCGATGGCAATGACCAAGGCACTGTGCGCGACAAAATCAACCCCTAAAAATCCGCCATGCCTCAGTGCGCTCTCGTAATAGGCGGTGACCGCCTGCCAGGACACCCAGCCTGTGGCGGCCAAGGGCAGCAGCACCGCGCACAAGCCCGTCAATTTTAGGAAAAAACGTTGCAGGACATTGCCGGGCTTGGCCAAGACTTGAGCGCAACGCCCGTTGCGCCTCGTCCAGCATCAGCTTCGGGACGCCCTCCGCCGCCGCGGCCATGCCCGATTTCAGCGGCGCGATGGGCAGGCCGCGCTCGCCAGCCTCCGCCAACAGCCGATCCAGCGCATCCTGCAATTGCATTTGCGCCCACTCATCCCAAAGGATGGAGGGTGTCACGGGCTTATGTGCCTCGGCAGGCCTTTCCGGGCCGTCCAGTTTGACCGACCGGCGCAAGGGGCTGGCCTCATGGCGGACGAACGCCCGCGCCACCTCGGCCATAGGCCATTCCAAGCCTTTCAACAAACCCTCGCCCGCCTCGCTCCAAATCCCCGCCCAAACCCCGCCCAAACCGTCCAGCGCCGATTCGCCGCCCAAACGGGCCAAGCAATGTCCCAAGGCGGCCTGAAGCTCCTCGCGACGGGCATCCAAGGCACGTTGCTCCAACTGCTCGATAAGATGGCTGTCGGCCAAGGATTGGATAGCCGCCTCCAGGGCATCGAACTCGTCAGGCTTGCGTTTGTCCACCGCTTCCCGACAATCGGTGAGAAACACCAGCGGGCTGGCAAAGCCGCCCTGCCCCAACAGCTTGATGAAATCCTCCCGTTGCGGCACCTGCCCCCGATCCCACTGGTTGATCACGAACAGCCAGGCATGTTCGCGCACATGCTCGCGCAACAGCCGCCAGCCCTTGTCATCACGGTAGCGCTCCGGGCTGACGACATAAATCAGCACGTCGATATGCGGCAACCAATCGACGACCAAATCCCGGTTGCTGGCCTCGGTGCTGTCAATGTCCGGCATGTCGATCCACAACACCTGGCGGCGCTTCTCGTCCGCATGGCGGGCGACGCGCACACGATCCACCGGGAAGCCCTCCGGCAATTGGCGGATATGCAAGGACTCGTGCAGATAAATCGACACCTCCCGCGAGGTGGGCCGCTCCACGCCAGATTTAGCAATGGCCTGGCCAGCCAGGCGGTTCAGCAAGCTACTCTTGCCCACCCCGGTGCCGCCGAAGAATGCCGCCACCAAGGGCCGGTGCGCGCCGCCATCGAACAGGCTGGCCGGGCTGCGGTTTTCCAAGGCCGAGAGCGGCGCGATGTCCGAATCCGCCAGCCAGCCAGCCTCGCGGGCCTCCTTCGCCCAGCGCTTGGCGGCTTGGAGTTGTTGGTCGAATTCTTCGTTCATGGGGAGGCTTGTCGAAGCGGATACGGTTTCCACAAATTCAGCGTACTTCAACAGGACTTACGCAAAATATATTAACATGGGTATATTAATATTGGCCTTAACGGAGTATAATAGCCGCCTATGAAGACGAGAAAATACTCCGGCCTGAAGCCGACGCGAAAGGACTATTGTCAATTTATTATTGCGGCTCTTATGAACTACACGCAAACCTACATGGCCGACCATCATATTGGGTTTTCCCATGATGCCATAAACCGTTACCTCATGGAGGACGGCGTCTCGCCGAATGCGGCCTGGCAGTCCGTCGGGCACCTTGTCCGCCGTGGCGGGAACGCCTGCCTGATATTCGACGACAGCGTACTGGACAAGCGCCATTCTTTCAAGATAGAACGGGTGCGCCGCCAGTATAGCGGCAACGGGCATGGCGTCGTGAAAGGCATCGGCGTCGCCAATTGCGTGTACGCTAACCTGGATACCGGCGAACACTGGATCATCGATTGGCGGATATACGACCCCGACGGGGACGGCAAGACCAAGCTCGACCACGTGCGGGACATGTTCGACGACGCCATCGGAAACAAAAACCTGCCGTTCCGCGCCGTGCTGATGGATTCCTGGTACGCCACCAAGGATCTGATGATGCACATCGACAGGGCCGGAAAGGTGTTTTATTGCCCGCTCAAAGCCAACCGCAAGGCGGACGACAGCCGGGGCAAAACCCCCTGCAAGGCCGTTTCCGGCCTGGAATGGTTCGGCGACGAAATGCTGCGCGGCAAGCTTGTGAAGATACATGGATTCCCGATGGATTGCAAAGTGAAGCTGTTCCGGGTTGCGGCGACAAACCGCACGGAACACGTCGCCACCAACGGCCTTTCCCAGGATTCCGCCGTCGCCATTAAAGATATGTGCGCCGTCCGCTGGAAAATCGAGCAATACCACCGCGAAGGCAAGCAAATGCTCGGCCTGGAGAAATGCCAATGCCGCAAGGCCCGCGCCCAGAGAAACCACATCGGCTGCGCGATACTCGCCTGGCACTGCCTGACAGGGCTCGCCAGGAAACTCAAAACAAACATCTACGCCCTGAAAAACAACCTTCTCTCCGATTATATGAAGGAGGGGCTTAAAAACCCGTCAATACCCATGTCCTTCGCCTGACCTGAAACCGTGAACCGCCAGGGTTCTGCGGTAGCTTCAGGCTCGTGCGTAAGTCCTATTCAATGATTTTCTGGCCCGCTTGCAAAAGCTCGATCAACTTCGGCAAGATTGCCTCAAATGTCGCAAGCAATGCCGCTTTACGGCAATTGCCTAGACGAACCCAAATCAGCGCCGGGCCATCGGAATCCACCGTAGCAAGATGAAAAAAATCGTCGTCTTTGCTCGCCATCGTAAAACCATTAGCCTTGGCGTAAGCCCAAATCTCCCGATCAGATGTCATGTCAAAGCCAAGATCAAGCACATGTCTGGATTCGATACCGCTGGCTTCGAGAAACCGTGCCAAAGCCGCAGGTAATTGATTATCGACAAGCATCTTCACGCGACTTTCAACACAGCATGATCCGTTTGTCTAGCGGCATATTGCAATACAGCAAGAATATCCTCCTTCTCAATAGAATAATCCTCCATTATTTCCTCGAATGACGCCCCTGCCGCCAGAAGTTCGAGAACATCGCAAACGCACAACCGGGTTCCGCGTATGCAAGGCCGTCCCCCGCATTGCGCCGGATTGAGAGTAATTCGGTCTAGGTGATTTTCAGAAAAAATCAATCATGGTTTTGCCTCAATTATAGCGTTTTCAATTCTTAACTGTTACTTTATAATAGAAACCAGCGGGCAACAGCCATTTAACTGTACTATACTATCGGATAGATGATTTGAATCTTTCCATGTTCCAATAGCGTAACCAAGCCATAATTCGCGAGGAGGGGGCCATGGCTACGCATTCCAGAGATTTGCGGCAGAGGATTGTAAACTACGGTCTAGTCCACCCGGTCCGACAAACCGCCGAACTATTCCAAGTCAGCCCGACCACGGTGCAATCGCTCAAGCAATTGTACTACGAAACCGGCGACATAGCCCCGCGCCAGCGCAACACCGCCCCTGACCGCCTGATCTCGCCCGAGGGCGAACTGTGGTTGCAGGCGCTCCTCGCGGAAACCCCGGACTTGTCGCTGGCCGAGCTATGCGGGAAGCACAATGACATTTAGGGGGTTCCCGTCTCAACCTCGACCATGCACAACACCACCAAGCGCATGGGATACTCTTTCAAAAAAAAACTTCCTACGACCCGAAGCGGGACGCCGCCGAGGCGGCGGAGGAAAAACTGAGCTACGTCAACCAGTTGGAGGGCGTGGGGCCGGAAGACCGGGTGTATCTGGACGAGATGGGCTGCGCCTCCAACCTGGCCTTGGGCCATGGCCGTTCACGCCAAGGCGAGCGCCTTTACGAGGCGAACCCCACCGCGCCGGGCGTGACCATCAACACGGCGGCGGCGCTCACCGAAACCGGGGTCGAGGCGGTTTGGGCCTACACGGGGAGCCTGACCGCCGAATTGTTTGTGTGCTATTTGCAAGTCCATATCCTCAAGCTGCTGACGGGGGGCAAGGTTTTGATCATGGACAACCATCCCGTGCACTGCGCCAAGATCGTGACCAAGTTTCCCGAAGACCACAAAGTGAACTACGTCTATTTGCCGCGCTACTCGCCCGAACTGAATCCGATTGAGGAGGCGTTCTCGAAAATAAAGCATACGGCGAGGAAGTCCAAGCCGCGACTTCCGGATGAGCTTTTCGGAACAATACGGGCCGCAATCAAAACCGTTACACAGGATAATGTTATTAGTTATATAAACCATGCGGAGGAATTTATGCAAGTAACATGTCAGATTTAAAAATGCTGTAAGTGTTCTTACAGCTATGAAGTGAGAATTCGTCGTACGATGCGCCTGGAATGTACCAGATACCTGGCGAACTTTGCACGGATTAGAACATGCACAAATTCCAGTCCCGTTTCTGACGAGAAAACCAGCCAGGTAGGCACGAATAAGCCGGTTTGAGTGTAAGCTAACACCGGCGTTTCCGGCATTCCACCAATGCAGAGGCGACAGGTTAGCTCTGTTTTGCCTTTTCCGCCACCCGTCGCCGGAAACGCCCCCCGGCGCTACGCCCTTCGACAAGCTCAGGACATGCTTGGGCGGGCTTGTTCCGGCCTACAACTACGCAGCTTTTAGCTCATGCAAGGGAAGGTTGGACAGCATGACCGATTGAATATCGGCTTTCTGGCTGGCATGTTGCACGTCAATGCCGACCAACGCGCCATCTGCGGAAAAGTCCAACACCACGCCGTCTGCCACTTCATCGGAATCCACCGATGAGGTTTCCGACAGGTGGATGTACAGCGAGTAGGCTTCCGCGTCATAACTCAATTTCATGGGATAAATCTCCTATGCGGCATTCAATCGCCAGGATAAAACCCCAAATCCAAAATCTGTTCCGTCCGATAAGGACAGGACGCCGGAAACTTGCGCTCGTCGATGTCGGTTTCCTTGACAACCAGCAAGACGCCTTGGGGATATGCCATGCGTACGCGTTCACCCAACAAGCTCCGCAGGCTTGGGTTGTCATCGAGCAGTTCCATGACAGACAGGCGTTGTTCTTTGATGATGGCCGTCCAACTCCGCGACCTAAACGCGGGATGGTATTGCCATTTAAGCAGATGCCCGATCAAAACCTTCAATCGGCTTTGCAACTGGCTGCGCTCGCTCGCACCCATGCTTTCGACTTCCTCCAACAAATGTTGCAGGTCGAGTTCAGATAGCTTGCCTGCCCTAATCAGCCCGGCTTGCTGCTGCGTCCAGGCGTAAAAATCTTGGTCATGTAGATTGGCGCTCATGCCTTGCCCTCTTCTATCGATTATCATAGGACTTACGCAGACCCACCATATGTTGTGCATCATGCACATGAAAAACTCTACTGATTGTGGTTTTAAGCCCGTCTTGCGTAAATCCTAATCATAAAACTTTCCCGGCTGCTTCACGGCAAACTCAACAACTCCTCCACCGCATCCAACATCTCCGCCGGAATATTAAACCTTCCCTCCGGCTTCAACCGCTCCGGCAAGCCCAGCAAAACCGGCTGCAAGGTTTCCTCAAACAGTCTCTGCGTCTCCCGAAACTGCCTTGCCTTCAACTCCGCCTCCGCCTTGTGCAGATAACGGCCCAAGGCACTTTCCGCCAGCAGGCTGGTGACGGACAGGATCGCCGGGGCGATGATGAAATCCTGCACACCGATGCCGCCGGTGTGCAAAGCCAGGCCCAAAGCCGCCGCGTCGGCGGTCGCCCGCGTGGCCCGCAAGGTGTTGAGGACGCCGGGCTGTTCGCGCAGCTTGTCATGCAACTGGCGGGCGGTGCGCTCGATTTCCGGCTGGAAGTCCGCGACGTGCCGGGCCAGAGCGGCGGCGCGGGCAAGCCCGCCGTTCTTGCGTTCCTCCCGCAGCAATGCCCCCAATTCGCGCCAAAAATTCGACAGGACTTCATCGCCCCCGCCTTTTTCAAGCAACGTCTGCCCCAGATGGATGAACAAATGCTCCAAGGTGCGGTTCAGCACGGCAGTTTCCTGGCCGAGGTTCTCCTTGCCGCGCAGGCTCTGGCCCAGGCGGGCGATCTGCCGCGCCGGCCAGGTGATGATCTTGCGGGCGGCGACCATGCCGCCGGCCAGCCCCGGAATCTCCAGCAGCGTGAGCAATTCGGCCAGCGCCCGCTGGAAAGTCTCGTAATGATGGGGATGGTCAAGGAAATCGCGGCGGTAGATGGCCAAAGCCTCGGCCAGCGCGGCGTCCACGGTGGCGTCCCACTCTTGCCGGGCCGCCAGTTCTTGCCGGATCGGCGCCAGACAGTCCTGCCAATGCACCGCGATCAACTCCCGCGCCCGTCCCTCGAAGCCCGGCCGGTCAACCCCGCCGCAGGCTTCGGCCAGCAATTCCAACAGCCTTTCTCCCTCTTCCGTGGGCAAGACGCCGTTGGCCTCCTCGATCCAGGGCAGCACGGCAATACCCGAAGGCTGGCCCCGACGCGCCACCCTCCATTTCTCGCGTAGCGAACGGACGAGTGTGTCGCCGGAACCGGCATCCAGCTTGTTCAGGCACACGACGGTGGGCTGGCCCAAAGGCTCCAACAGGCGCAGGGTGTCCCACACCGACTGGTCGGCATATTTGTCCTTGCTCACCGCCAGCAGGATCACGTCGGCCAGCGCCGCCGTGCGCAGCACCGCGTTGCGGTAATCCATCGCGTCCACCGAGTCAAAATCCGGCGTGTCCCAGATGACGGCAGACGGCAAAAGGTGGCCAGGACGGACGATGGCATCACCCAGCGCGTAATGGCTGTAACTGCCCAACGGCAGATCCTCGGGGCGGCAACGGCGGTAGTCGCGGAAATAGGCATCCAGCCAAGCCCAGTCTGCGATAGCCGTGTTCAGCGGAAAGCCTTGCGGATGCACGGTGTAACCGGCCAATGGACTGACCTGCGCCCGTCCCTCGCCGAGCAGCAAATTGACCAGCGAGCTCTTGCCCGACTGGGTTGGGCCAATGACGGCGATTTGCAGCGGATGGGCGGGCAAGCGACGGTTGAGTTCCCCTTTTTCCAGGCAAGCCTCGGCCAGTCGCAGGGAAACCAAGTTGTCCGCCAAGCGGCGGACATATGCGCCGCCACCCGCCGCCCCCAACACGCTTTCATGGCGCTGGCGGATCAGGCTGACACAGGCTGACAAGGAAAAATCCTGGTTCACGGGAGGAGTGTGGCAAGCAAAGTCGGCATTGTACACGATGGCATTGCGGGCGCGGGAAAGTGGCCAAATCTTGGGCTGGGACGGATATCGGCGATTTCCGCAGGGTGACGGGGCTATTGTAATGGGCAGCATGCGCTGTTCAGTCGCAAATATTGGGCATTTCAATCATAAGCCTGGATCAATATGTTTTGATACCGGGACAAGTCGATGCCCAGATACCCCGGAAGATGGACCATCTTGATCTTATAAGCCTTGCCTTTGCCATCAATGGACTTTACCGCCAGATCGACAAACCATTCGACAGGATTCCCCTCCATGTCCCGCACGACCAGCACCTGTGGCCGCAGGCGGTTTTGCAGATTGGATTTGACCACTAGCGCCACTTCCCCGGACGACAATTCAACGATGGTGCCGGGCGGATAAAAGCCCAAATACGTGGCAAAAGCGGAACACAAGGGCTTGTCGATTTTTCTTGTCTCCGCCAGCAAATTCATAATATTGATTGCCTCCATGTGGTTCTGCGCAGTCCTGTAGCTGGCATTGGAAGTGATCGCCGCATATTTGTCCACCACCGCCACTATCCGGGTGCTTTGATTGATCTGATTCTCCACCAATCCCCGCGGATACCCCGAGCCGTCGGGACATTCATGATGGGCATGAGCCACATCGACGGCACCGGCGTGAATATTGCGCGCCGACATCAGTATGTCCCGCCCATAGGTTGTGTGTCGTTTGATGATGGCGAACTCCTCCTCGCTCAGGGCTCCCTTCTTGTTCAGAAGGGCATCGGGAATTTCGATGTCGCCAATGTCGTGCAACAGTCCGCAGGTGCCAAGCTCCTCCAACTGCTTGGCCTCAAGCCCGGCGAACCTGCCCAAAATGATGGAATAAATGCAGACGTTGAAAGCATGGGCGGACAAGTTGTGGTTTTTGTCCTTCATCTGGCTCATGAACATCATCGCATCTGGATTGCGGAGGATGCTGGCGACGCATTGCGACACGGCGCTTTTTGCCAACACCACGTCCACGCTATTGCCAAAGCGTATCTCATCCTGGAAGGTCTTGACCAGGTTTGAAGTCTTGTGCTGGGTGGTCTCGGCGGATTCCATCTCCTTTATCAGGGAATTTCGGTGTTTCCCAGGAGCGGAAGAATGTTTGGAGATCGTATCCGTTTTCACACGCATAACCTCTGTCCGCCCCAAGTCAATATATACATGCCCGCAATATTGCGTGACGACATCCAAGTCGGCATCGGTTTCAATCACAAAACCTTCAAACAAAAAAGGCGTCTCAGCCCATGGACGGTCAAGCTCACAAACGAACATTCCCTTGCGCAGATCGCCAACACTCAACTTGATTATTTCGTAATGGACAGAATTCCTGGTGATGGATTTCAAATAGATGCTCCGGGATATTGTTTGATGTTCATGGTGGACTCCATTGCCGACGTGTCTTCATTCTACCCTGTCCCCCTCAAGCCACCAACCCCCCACCGCTGGTGTCGGAGACCGTGACGCGGCAGTTGTCAACACCGAAAATTGCTTGCATGGCCTAGATTCCAGCATCCTAAGCTATAATCCCCGTCCGTATCCCCCAAGCCCCGCAAGCCGATGCCCATCCCCCAAACCTCCGCAGCCCCTCTGCCATCAAGCGCAAAATACGCGCCAGCACAGCCGGGTTCCACCGATGGCTGAACACATCCTGTTCCTAACCGGCAAACTGGCAGAAAAACAACTGCGTCAGATCCTCGCCGACATGGCCCCGGAGTTCGACTATACCGTCCATCAACTGGGCTTGTCGGTGGCGGCGTTGATGACGGCGGATATGATCCGGCGGCGGCTGAAAGACTTTTTCGGCGCGGATCGGATACTCGTGCCGGGACGCTGCCGGGGCGATTTGGAGCAGCTTTCGGCGGATTTAGGGCTGCGCATCGAGCGCGGCCCGGAGGAGTTGCGCGACCTGCCGGAATTCTTCGGCAAGAAAAGCCAAAAGCCTGGCCTGGATCGCTACGACCTGCGCATCTTCGCCGAAATCACCGAGGCTCCGCGCATGGATGTGGACGCCATCCTGCGCCAAGCCCGCGATTACCGGCGCGACGGGGCGGATGTGATCGACTTAGGGTTCTTGCCGTCCACGCCTTTCGGGCATATGGAAGCAGCCATTGGGGCGTTGAAGGCGGAGGGCTTCAAGGTCAGCGTGGATTCCCTGGAAAGCGAGGATCTGTTGCGTGGCGGTAAGGCCGGGGCGGATTTCCTGTTGAGCCTGAACGAGGACACCCTGTGGATCGCCGACGAGGTGGCGGCGACGCCAATCCTGATTCCGGCCCGGCATGGCGATTTGGATTCGCTGGATCGGGCCATTGCCGGAATGCAGGCGAAGGGCCGTGGCTTCATTGTGGATCCCATCCTCGACCCCATCCATTTTGGCTTTGCCGACTCGCTGGTGCGCTATCATGAAACCCGGCGGCGGCACCCGCAAGTGGAGATCATGATGGGCGTGGGCAATCTGACCGAACTGACCCATGCCGACACGGTGGGGATCAATGCCTTGCTGATAGGCCTGTGCTCGGAATTGGAAGTCCGCGCCATCCTCGCCACCCAGGTTAGCAAACATGCCCGCAAGGCGGTGCGCGAGGCGGATTTGGCGCGGCGGATCATGTTTGCGGCGCGGGAGATTGGCAGCCTGCCCAAGCATATCGACGATGGGCTGCTGGCCTTGCACGGGCGCAAGCCCTTCCCTTATGCACGGGAAGAATTGGAAGAATTGTGGAAGGCGATACACGATCCCAGCTACCGCATCCAGATCAGCGAGGAAGGTTTGCATATCTTCAACCGCGATGGCTTCCACAGTTCCACCGACCCGTTCGAGCTTTATCCCCAACTGGGCGTGGAGCAGGACGGAGGTCACGCTTTTTATCTAGGCGTGGAACTGGGCAGGGCGCAAATCGCCTGGCAATTGGGCAAGCGCTACACCCAGGACGAAATTTTGGATTGGGGCTGCGCCTGCCCAGCGCCCGCTTCCACCGTCGATCCCCACACCTACAAGACTGCCGGGCCAACCCTGCAAAAGAAGGACGAAGAATGATCCTGGAAACCATCATCACCAGCCAATCGCCTTCGGGCATCACCCATATCGCGCCGATGGGCGTGCATGTGGCCGGTGAAGAAATGCTCGTCATGCCGTTCCGCCCTTCCACGACGTTGGACAATATCCTCGCCAACGGCCAGGCCGTGCTGAACCACACCGACGATGTGCGCGTGTTCGCCGGTTGCCTGACCGGGCGGCGCGACTGGCCTTTGTCCGCAGCCGAACGGCTACCCATTAAACGGCTGGCCGACTCGCTGTCCCATGTTGAACTGGAACTGCTCCGGGTGGAGGATGATGGCTTGCGGCCCAGGCTATATTGCCGCGTGGTTCACGAGGCCTATCATGCGCCGTTCAAAGGCTTCAACCGCGCCCAGCACTCGGTGTTGGAAGCGGCAATCCTGGCCAGCCGTTTGCCTATGCTGCCTTGGGACAAGATCCAAGCAGAGTTGGCTTATCTGCGCATCGGCATGGAAAAATGCGCCGGCGAGCGCGAACGGGAAGCCTGGGGCTGGCTGATGGAGAAAATCGAAGCATTTCGGGAATCTGACGCCAATAGCCCTCACCCTCTCCCAGAGGGCGGGAATGCTTATGTGCATGAGTTGTCCAGCAAGGGGGAAGCGGCATGACCGGGATGCTCGCCAGCGTCGAAAACCTGGCCGAAGCCCTCTGCATGCTGGAGGAAGGGGCTGACATCATCGACCTGAAAGCGCCTTCCTTAGGCGCGTTAGGCGCTTTGCCGGTGGACACGGCGAGGGAGATTGCATCCGCGCTGGGCGGGCGGCGTCCCGTCAGCGCCACAATCGGCGATTTGCCCATGGAACCACAAACGGTGCTACGAGCCGTGGAAGCCATGGCGGCCACCGGTGTGGATTACGTCAAGATCGGTTTTTTCCCCGGCGGCGATTGGAACGGGACAATGGCTTCCCTGGCACCTGTCACGGCGCGGGGTGTCCGCGTGGTGGCTGTGTTGTTCGGCGACCAAAAGCCCGGGCTATCTTATGTCGAAGCCTTGTCGAAAGCCGGTTTTGCCGGGGTCATGCTGGACACCTTCGACAAAGACGGCGGTTCGCTGGCCCAGGTTTGCCCGCTCGGATATCTGCGTGACTTCGTCGCCGAAGCCCAAGCTTACGGCTTGTTGTGTGGCCTGGCCGGTTCGCTGCGCCAGGCCGACATCCCGTCGCTGCTGGAACTGCGCCCGGATTACCTGGGCTTCCGGGGTGCCTTGTGCCTGCGATGCGAACGCACCGCAGGATTGGACAGAAGCGCGGCACGGACTATCCGTACCTACATCCCGTCTGTTTGACACCCGCCGCCAAAGACGAGAGGAGACTGCCGAAACACTCGCGTCTGTTGCTTTCATGCCGGATTTCTGTTGCGCAAAGCGGACAAAAACATGCGGGGACTCGGCCATTTATGATATATTGCCGCCTAAAATTCAAACACGGGGTCAGCAATGTATTTCCAAGCCATCATCGCGATTTTGCTGCTTTGCCTGGCGCAGTTCTCCGTCGCGGAAGAACAGCCCGGCGCCCGGCAAACGGTTGACAAATTAAACGCGGCGCTCATCGACGTCATGAAAAACGCCAAGCAGCTCGGCTATAAAGGGCGCTCCGCGAAGCTTGATCCGGTCATCCGGGAAACCCACGAGTTTAATGCCATCGCCCAGATTGCCTTGGGTAGCCATTGGAAGGATGTCACCGAGGAGCAGAAAAAAGCTTTCGTGGACAAGCTGACCGAACTCAGCGTCGCCACGTACGCAGCCCAATTCAACGACTACGTCGGCGAGGAATTCAAGTACGAATCCGAACAAGGCATGAAAGCCAACCGCATCACCTTGCGCTACCAGTTGATCGCCCCCAAGGAAAAGCCGGTCAAATTTGAATACGTCCTTGGGCAGGCTGGGGGCCAGTGGGTCATCATCAACATTGTCGTCGATGGCATCAGCGATCTGGCGCTGAAAAAGGCCCAGTACACCAGCGTGATCGAAAGGGAGGGTTTCGATAGCCTGTTGAATAAGCTGAACCAGAAGATCATGGACTACGCCAACAACAATGCCAGTTAAAGGAAGTTAGGGGATTCTATTTGCAGATGATAATTTTTTCAAACGGAGTCTCGCTGGGCGTGGCGTAGTATTTCTCAATTTGGACAATACAGCGCTCTTGCCCAGCAAATCCACGATCCGCACATATTGGGGCGCGGAAGAGCCTTCACCGATGCCGGGTATTTGCGCCGTCTGTCAACCTCCTCCACCGCATGGCCTGCGGCAATGCCGACGGCGTTCAGCACCCGGGCTGCCAGCCAATCAATAAGGCAGCAAGCCGCCGACGAACAGCCCGAGCAACACGGCTGGATTGGCCAGGTCAAAGCTTACCGTGCCGCTGAACGACCTCGCATACTCGGCGAACAAGGCCAAGGCGACCAGTCCGGCGGTCACGATTAAAACTCCTTCATGATTTTGTGTTGGAAGATTCAGTTTTCACGGTGTTTCTCAAGCGATTGCAGCATCGGCTCCGCATCTGTCCGTTCAGCCCGCAGGCTGGCATCCAGCCCGTCGATCCGCTTTTTCAGCACAGCCAGCTCCCGGGTTATCCCTGCCAAGGTTTCGTGCAGGTACTCAAAATGCGTCTGGAAATAACGCGCGACGGGGAAATCAGCCTCGTAGACATGGCTGGCTTGCGTGACTCTGGACGCGCTATCGAGATGGGAGCGAATGTTGTTCATCGGCATTCCTAAAAAGCTGGCGGCCTTCTGTTTGTTACGACATGTTCACTTTTTGCACAATCCGCAATAGGTATATGGTGGTGTGCTAAGTACAGGACAAAACCTCCAGAGCCCATAGGAATTCCTGGAATTTCTCGCTGAGGTTCGAGCACGATGTTGCGGAGGAAGTCGAGTCCGTGGCGGAACAAGGACTTGAGGGGACGCTGTAGGGTCTTTTAAAAAGGATGGGGTTTTGCCCATGGAGCAACTGGCCGGTGCGGTAAGTCCAGGCGAAGGCCAGAGCGAGCAGGCCCATCAGCTCGGCAAGGCGCTCGGGGCCGGTCAGGTGGGTATCCTCGAAGTTGAAGCCCCGGCTCTTCAGGCAGCCGAACAGGGTCTCGACCTGCCAGCGGTCGGCGTAGGCGCCGATGGCTTCGGCCTGTGGCGCGGAGGATGAGGCGATGAACAGGAAGTCGCCGTCGTCCAGGCGCGGCGCGGTGATATGAACGAAACCGCCCCAGACCGGCCTGCGCCCCGGCAGGTGCCGGCAGTCGCCGGGCTTGAGCGAGCCGAACAACACGTCCAGGCGCATCATCCGGTTCCGGCCATTGGGGGCGAGCGTGTTGCGCTTGAGGCGCTGGTGGAACGGGATGCCTTGGCTTTGCAGCCAGCGGAACCAGTCCTCGCCGACGAACTCGCGGTCGGCCAGCAGCGCCTCAATCGTGGCGACACCAAAGACTTTGAGGAAACGCCCCATCAAGGCGACGCGCTCGGCGGTGTCGGAGTTGCCCGCCTTGTCCAGGACGCTCCAGAACACCGGCAGGGCGATGCCGTGGCAGGCGATGCCGAGTACGAGGAAGTTGATGTCGGTCTTGCCGAACTGCCCGTTCGTGCGGTCCATCGTCAGCCGCCAGGGGCCGTCGCCGACCGGGCCGATGCGCACCAGCAGGCGGGCCAGGTCGTCGTAGCCGATCCCGAACGAGCGGAAAAAGCGTTGCAGGCGCTTGTAGTGCGAGTCCACCTTGGCCTTGCCGCCGAAGCCGGTGGCCAGCTCGGCCAGGCTGACGCTGCGCACCTTGAGCAGCGCCAGCAGGAATTGGGCAAGGAAGCTTATCCTCGCGCCGTGCCAAGGCAGGTGTTCGGCCAGGACGGCCTTGAGTTCGTGGATCGGGTCGTTCGGGGAGGCAGTCATCGGGCCTGGAAAAAGCTATTGGCTTAACCCATGACAATCAATCAGTTAAATTTTTGTCCTGTACTTAGCGGACATTCAATAAGGTACGCGATGCGAACGAGACTGTGAAAGAATTCAGCCGGATATTCCCAATAACCGCCCCCGTCTTTTTTCTAAAACGCCATTGGCAAGAAATGCCGGGGAATCCTTCAATACAGGCCGCCCCGCGCCTTGTTTTTAGGCATATTGGATCATTTTGGCCCGGTTCCCGCCGCGCCGGGCGCAATACTCCCGCAGCGCCTCAAACCCCAGCAGGTTCAGTACCCGGGTGAAGTTGTAGCACAACACCATCAGGCTGAACTCGCCACGGCATTTCTCCAGGCCGCGCATCAGGAAGTGGTGCATGCCCGCCCGGTGCTTGAGGGTGCCGAAGGGGTGCTCGGCGAGCTGGCTGCGCTTTCTCATGCGCCCGCCCGCTTGGGCCATCCGCTGGCGGTGCCGTTCGACGGCCGCCTCGTGCTGCCAGCGCTCCAGTTTTTTGTAGGCGGCGTTTGCCGTCAGGCATTGCACACGCAACGGGCAGGCGGCGCAGGCGGAGACCTTGGACTTGTGGGCCTGGACAAGCTTGCCGCCGCGCTCTTGGGGCTTGCCGCAGGCTTCCAGCGTTTCGCCGTTGGGGCAGGTGTGGCGGTCTTCGGCTGCGTCGTACCGGAACCGTTCGCGGGTGAAGCGTCCGTCCTTTTCCGCCGCCGTGATGGCCTTGGGCTCGGGCACGTAGACCTCGAAGCCGAGTTCCTCGGCCCGCTGGATTTGCTCGCCGCTGTGGTAGCCGGTGTCGGCCAGCCCGACCAGGCGCTCGGATTGCGGGATTTCCCGGGCCTTTTCCAGCATCGGCACGAGCTGCTGGCGGTCGTTGCCGTCTTGGGTGGCTTCGCTGGCAACGATGAGCTTGTGTTTGCCGTCAACGGCGATCTGCACGTTGTAGCCGGCGGTGGTCTTGCCCTTTTTGCTGAGGAGCCGCGCGTCGGGGTCGACCGTGGAGAGCTGGCTGTCCGCCGACTTTTCAAGCCGCGCGCGCAGGGCGTGGCTTTTCCGCCCGCCTCTCCTTGAGCCGGGCGATTTTGTCGGCCAGGCCTTCGTCCTCCACCAGGCTGCCCAGGCCTGCTTGGTCGTCTTGGGCGTCCTGCTCGGCGAGCTGGCGCTGGTAGGCGTCGATCTTTTTCTCCAGGGCCGCCAGCTGGTCGTCGAGCTTTTTGGCGGTGAAAATGCCGTCGCTGCTGGCGTCGGCCTTGAAGAAGCTGCCGTCGACGGCCACCTCGTCGCCGCCGAGCAGCGCCAAGTCCTTGCACAGCAGGATGAAGTCCTTGTTGGCGGCCTTGAGGGCCTGGCTGTTGTCCTTGCGGAAGTTGGCGAGGGTCTTGTAGCCAGGGCGCAGGCCCTGGGCCAGCCAGATGGCCTCGAGGTTGCGCACCGCCTCGCGCTCCAGGCGGCGGCTGGAGTGGATGCGGTTGAGGTAGCCGTACAGGTAGAGCTTGAGCAGCGCCGCCGGGGGGAACGGCGGCTGCCCGGCGCGGGGGCCGGACCGGGTGTTTTGGAAACCGAGCGCGGCAAGGTCCAGGCTTTCGACATAGGCGTCGATGGCCCTGACGGGGTTGCCTTCAGCAACGTAGTCGTCGATGCTGGGGGGCAGCAGCATCCCCTGCCCGCGGTGCTGTCCCGCCTTGTAGGTTCTCGGCATCATTTGCCCTTTTTATTCAATAGGATAATCGCCAATATTATGCCAAAATCTCGAAGAGACAGGGTGGATTCTTTCACAGTCTCGAACCCGGCTGGCCCCAACAATGGGAGGTAGGGTGCGGTGAGGAACGAACCGCACCGTTCGAGGGATGGTTTGAAACACGCGAATACCGTTCATGTTCCTCGATTGGTGCGGTTCGCAAGCTCACCGCACTCTACGTCTCTATTCCCCGGCCATGACATCCGACAAATCGACTCCATTGCCCCAGTTGGCCGGGCACATTCCTTGGCGCACGAAATTGTGAAAACTCGAATGGGGCCAATCCACAACATTCCGCACCCATCCATGCTTGACCGGGTTCCAATGGATATAATCAATAGAGTTGTTCCCGGTGTTAAGTTAATGATTATAGGCTATTTTTAGGTTCCAAAGACCCGCCGGAACCCAAAAAAGGAAATCAATGAGCCAGTCCAGGTGGTTTCTGATCCGATGGGTCAGGCAATGGAAAGCCTTCATCCCGCCGATGGCGTGTTCCACGGAAACGCGGGTTCCCGCATGCTGCCGGTTATGTTTGACCTGCGCGGCGGTCAGTTTCGGCTTCGGGTTGTTTTTAGATTTCTTCGGCCTTTTGTGTGGAAGGTTTATCTTGGATTTCACGCCATAATCTTTTTGCGCACCTTGGAACCCAAGGTCGAGCCACAGATTCACTCGATGGAACCATTTCAGTTTTGGGTCGAATACCTTTTTCATGAGCTTGTAGTCGTGGACGCTGCCGGCGAAGACGCAGAAGAGGAAAAGGATTTTCCGGTGCAGGGTCGTGAGGACGAGCGCCTGGAGCGTGTGGCGTTTTTTTTTTCCGCTGAAGCGGGCCTTTTGGAGTTCCCCGTCCTGCGGCCTGACGCAGGCGCACTCCATCCCGTCGATGATGACGTCGCCATATTTATCGACGAGTCGCAGGAACTCCTCGGGAGTCCCAGGCGACCGCTCAGGGAGTACGCCGAGGTCCGACAGGCTCCGCAGCAAGACGGGCAGGAGTTTCTCCACATGGTTGTGGGCATGCCCCGAACTGAAGCCGAAAAGGAAGCCCAGCACGTCGAAGGTGGGGTATGTCTTGAGGTAATACAAAATGAAG
>CAVWEM010000015.1:0-145986 GCA_963753955.1 uncultured Gammaproteobacteria bacterium | reverse complement strand
GTCTACCACGCCGGCGGAGCTGGCGATGCTGCCTTGCCCGGACAGGGCGAGGGTGCCGCCGTTGATGGCGGTGAGGCCGGTGTAGGTGTTGGCACCGGACAGCGTCTCCGCGCCGCCCGCGAGGGTAAGCCCGCCGCTGCCGCCGATGGCGCCTGCGAAGGTGCCTGCCGCGTTGGTCAGCGTGAGGGTCTGCGCACCCAGGGCCACCGTGCCGGTGCCGGACAGGGTTTGGACGGAGGCGCCCGCCGCCGTGGCGGAGATGTCGAACGTGCCGTTGTCTACCACGCCGCTGGATAGGGCGATGCTGCCTTGCCCGGACAGGGCCAGGGTCGCGCCGCTGCCGATGGCCGTGCCGCCGGTGTAGGTGTTGGCGCCCGCCAGCGTCTCCGCGCCGCCCGCGAGGGTAAGCCCGCCGGCGCCGCCGATGGCGCCCGCGAAGGTGCCTGCCGCGTTGGTCAGCGTGAGGGTCTGCGCACCCAGGGCCACCGTGCCGGTGCCGGACAGGGTTTGGACGAGGCGCCCGCCGCCGTGGCGGCGATGTCGAACGTGCCGTTGTCTACCACGCCGGCGGAGCTGGCGATGCTGCCTTGCCCGGACAGGGCGAGGGTGCCGCCGTTGATGGCGGTGAGGCCGGTGTAGGTGTTGGCACCGGACAGCGTCTCCGCGCCGCCCGCGAGGGTAAGCCCGCCGCTGCCGCCGATGGCGCCTGCGAAGGTGCCTGCCGCGTTGGTCAGCGTGAGGGTCTGCGCACCCAGGGCCACCGTGCCGGTGCCGGACAGGGTTTGGACGGAGGCACCCGCCGCCGTGGCGGAGATGTCGAACGTGCCGTTGTCTACCACGCCGCTGGATAGGGCGATGCTGCCTTGCCCGGACAGGGCGAGGGTGCCGCCGTTGATGGCGGTGAGGCCGGTGTAGGTGTTGGCGCCCGCCAGCGTCTCCGTGCCGCCCGCGAGGGTAAGCCCGCCGCTGCCGCCGATGGCGCCTGCGAAGGTGCCTGCCGCGTTGGTCAGCGTGAGGGTCTGCGCACCCAGGGCCACCGTGCCGGTGCCGGACAGGGTTTGGACGGAGGCACCCGCCGCCGTGGCGGAGATGTCGAACGTGCCGTTGTCTACCACGCCGCTGGATAGGGCGATGCTGCCAGTCGACTGAAATGAGATGTTGCTGTAAGCACTCACACTGGTAAGTGCCAAGGTTGCGCCGCTGTTGATGGTAGTGAGGCCGGTGTAAGTGTTGGTTCCGGTCAGATACTCCGTGCCGCCTGCGATGGTCAAACCGCCCGTACCGGTGATATTACCCGAAAAAATGTTGTACGCAGTGCCTACCTCCGTCGCATTAGTCAACGTCAGTGTCTGAGCGCCTAAGTTTACGGTTCCGCCGCCCCATAGGGTTTTGACGGACGCGCCCGCTGTTGTGCCAGAAATGTCGAACGTGCCATTGACCCACAAATCGCTCGCAGCGGCGATGCTGCCCGATCCGGCCAGCGCGAGGGTCGCGCCATATGAAACCCACGTATCGCCGGTGTAGCCGTTGTTGCCCGTAAGGGTTTCGGTGCCCCCCCCAATTATTAGTGAGGGTGCTTGCGCTCCGTTGCCGTTGATCGTGCCGCTAAAGGTGCCGGAAGCATTGGTAAGGCTCAGAAACTGGCCACCGAGTGCCACGCTGCCGTTGCCGGAAAGGGAGGTGATTGCCACCCCCGGTGTGCCCGATACGTCAAATATGCCGTTGTCCACCACGCCGCTGGATAGGGCGATGCTGCCCGCCCCGGTCAGCGCCAAGGTTCCTGCGCTGATCGTCGTCAGGCCGGTGTAAGTGTTGACCCCGCTTAAGCTCACCGTCCCCGTCGTGGACTTGTCCAAGCCTACCGCACCGCTCAGGTTGGCGCTCACCGTACCTGATTGCAAATCGAAATTACTGGTCGAGGTCAGTATGCCCGTGGTGCCTAAGATCGAACCAGACTGAAGGCTGACCACCCCCAGCGTATCGTTGTGGCTCCCGATGTCGAAGCTGCCCCCGTTCACCACGAGCGATGGGGTGGACAATAAATTGTCTCCTGCCAAGGTTAAGTTGCCATTCGACAACAGGGTCACACCCCCTGGCCCTACGGTCAGAATGCCCCCATTCAAAACCAGCGTCGCCGTCGCGGTTGAGCCGCTTATGGACAGGCTGTTTGCCGTACCTCCTGAAGCGCCCGGACCGTTCACAGTAACCGGACTCCCCGAGGCTGAAATCGATGCATCCGTAGTTGCGCTAGGCACCACATTGCAGCCATCGCCACAAACGTCTTCGCTCCAGTTTGCCCCAGTGCTCCAGTTGTTGTCGCCAGCATAGCCAGTCCAACTCGATGGGGTCGCCCCTGCTGGCAACGACATGCCTACCAGCACAAGGCGGATCGCGACCGCAAGTGATTTCTTCAAGAGAGGCTTTTGGGGTTTATGCATATTGTGACCACGCCCTGACGGATTGAAATATTTTGACGGATGATAACTGGAATGGGATTAAGCCACCCTACAGGATACGCTTATTGGGGCTTGCTTCATTTACCCCTCCAGCTTGCCCTTAAGCTTCAGCAACCCCTCATGCTTGGGATCGGCTTCCAGCCCCTCCATGACTTTTTTCAGGCTTTGCGCCCGGTCGCCTTTCTCAAAAAACTCCCAGGCCGCCTGCAACTCGGCGTCGGCGATTTTCTTGCGGCCAGCCATGGCCTTTTCGTTGCATGGGTCGATCTTCAAAGCTTCCTGATAAGCCCAAAGTGCGTTGCTGCCAGTGGGGGCCGTGAGGTAGCCCACCTCGAAATGGATGTCGGCCAGTTCCAGCAAATCATCAATCTTGCGCCGTTGCTCAGGCGTGACCTCGGCGCACAGCGAGGGGGGTGGCGGCGGGGCAGTCAGATGGAGATACACGTTACCACCTGTGATGCCCGCCGCCAACACCCCCGCCACCCAAGCGCTGTAAAACAAAGCGGAATGAGGCTGCAACAGCTTCAGGAATTCATCCACGCTGGCGATACGGTCTACCTGCTTGAACGCCAAGCCGCGCTGCAAGGCTCTCCATTGGCTGCGCCGCAAGCCGGGGATGGGCTTCAGTTGCACGTTCAGTTCCAGTGCTTTTTCCGCCGATAACTTGCCGTAGGGATGCTTCCCTGTCAGCAGTTCATAGGCCACACAGGCCAAGGCATAGATGTCGTCGCGAGGGTCGGGTGGCTGGTAGAGCAATTGCTCCAGGCTGGCATAGGCGGGCGTCATCGCGCCTAGGTCGCGGGCGTTGAACAGCGTTGCCTCTCCCCCGGCCTGCCCGGGACGGGCGATGGCCGTGGCGATGCCGAAGTCCAACACCTTGACCTCGTTCTCGCCGGTAACGAAGACATTGCCGGGCTTGAAGTCAGAATGGACGATGTTTTTCCGGTGGGCGTAGGCCAGCGCCGCCCCCATGCCTTGGATGAGCGGCCACGCTTTCTTGAAAGGCATCCCTACTGACAGCAAATCACGGATCAGCGTGTTCAAAGGCCGGCCTTGGAGATGCTCCATGGTCATGAAGACATGATCACCATCGCGATCAAAGTCATAGACGGTGATGATATTAGGGTGGGAGAGGGTTTGCGCCCGCTTGGTTTCCCGTTGCAACGCCATGAACGAGACAGGATTGTCGCGAAAGTCTTGGTTGAGCACCTTCAAGGCGACGAAAGCCTCGCGGTCATTGGCTTCCACCTTGCGCAAATCCAGCGCCTTGAACACCGCGCCCATGCCGCCTTTGCCTAGCACTTCCTTGAGTACGAAGCGGTCTTTCAGTACCACCCCCACGCTCAGTTCCTGACCCGGCGCCAGAGCGGATGACGCAGTGAGGTTCTCCCCGGCCAAGGTGTCCAGCAGGTCTTTCGCAATGCCTCCCGTGGTGATTCGCGACAGGTCAACCCTCCCTGTGTCCGATCCGGTGTACGTCGGATTGGGCAGTGGGTCCTCGTTCATGGCTAAGGTGGCTTCTGACTCCGCTTGGGTAGGCTTGTAAACCGCCGCAGGTAGGTCATGGCTGGGGCCGGGCTTTGGGGTGTTGACACTTGGAGCGGCGCGGGTGCGGTCATCAATCATGGTCGCATCCACACCATGCTTCTGCGGGGTCGCGTCGTCAGCGTACGGGCGCGAGACTTGGACGCGGGTGGCATCCTCATCTCCGTCGAGGACGGGAAGGCAGGCAAGGCGGGTGCGCTCCTCATCCTCTGCGCTCAAGGCCGATGTTAAGGCAGCGTAGGCGGGTTGGGAGAGTTTGCCGCCTTGGAAGGCGACTTCGAAAGCGTTTCCTAGCTCTTCCCTGGCTTCTTCGCCCAAGGGTGCCGCATCTTTAACATCCTGGATGAGTTGTCCAAGGGAGATCCTGCCGTTAATGAACGATTCCAAGGCTTCACGCAAAGACATGGCTTGCTAGCTCCGGGAGGGTGTTGGCCGATAAGACCTGAATATTACGGCAAATGGGAAAGTATTTCAGGCCAAAACGATTTCCGGCAATGCCCATGGCCGAACATCGGAAAGACTAAGTCGCTTTTCTTTAAGCCCATGCTCAAGGGGAGGTTTTGCCTGTCGATTTTCCGGCATCGCCACTGGCTGGCCCCAGCCTAAAACGCGCCACCGTCCCGGCTTTGCTTTTGGGCTGCTCGTAAGGCTGGCCGTTGAACTCGATCTTGGTCGCCGGGGAGTTGCCCAGCACCACGGCGAAAGGCGCTTGCCCCGCGTAGGCACGGTCGGTTCCAGCGGGGAGGTTTTCGTAAACGAGACGGCGGCCATTCTGGTCGCGGATGGAAACCCAGGCACCGGCTGAGAGATGGAGGACAATGCTGTCCGGCCCTTGGCCGATAGCTTGGCTGGACACTGGCAATGCCGGAGCGGCAACAGGGGTAGGGGCGGGGGTCGCGTTAACCGCCGCTTTTTGCGTGTCGCTGGCCGGTTCTGGCTTGATTTCGGCTAGGCCGGACGGCTGCCTGACGGCCTCGACATTGGGCAAGTTTGTAACCTCCAGGCTGGGCAAGGCTGTCGGAGGCTGTGCGTCTAGCCCGGATGCCCGTGACGAGGTGCTGACCGCGTCCTTGGATTTGCCCACCTCCTTCACCGCCCGGAAGGCTTTGCCGGCACCCCACATGATAAAAGCCAAGCCAAGCATGGCAAGCAACAGATGCAATCTCAAAGGGGATTTTTCATCATACTGGGTCGGGTTTTGGGGCTGCGCCGGAGGGTGGTCAGGGATAAGTGTATGATTATAGGATTCAATCAGGGGTTCGGCTGCCAGATTTAAGAGGCGCGCATAGTTGCGCAGATAACCGCGCACGTAAACCGGTTCGAACTGGCCGAAGTCACCCTCCTCCAGGGCCACGATCACCCGTGGGGGAAGGCGCAAAGAGGCGGAGACCGAGACTATCGAAATACGGCTGGACTCGCGGGCTTTGCGCAACTGCTGGCCCACCCCTTCCGGGCAGTCAGCCGGTTCGGCGGAGGTCGTGTGTGTGTTTCCCAAATTTCTCTCCTGGGCGCTTAAATGCCTGCTCATTTTTTCAACGAAAGCTCCCTACGCATGGACTAACCCGCGTCGGCGGACTGCCAGTATAGTGTATTTTCTCAGCCAGAGGCTGTCCGAAGACTGAGGTTTGGCGGAAATCTGGGGCCATGAACTTGGATTTGCCATTTCACAATCGCAAGCTAGAATAAAAGGTTCAGTTTTTTGGAAAACCCTTGGTGGGTCAACTCATGAATCAAGAACAGCAGCAATCGCAGCTCAAGGAACTTATCGCCAAAGGCAAGATGCAAGGGTTCCTCACCTATTCCGAAGTCAACGACCACCTGCCCGGCGACCTCGTCGATCCCGAACAGATGGAAGAAGCCATCGCCCTGATCAACGACATGGGAATCGAAGTCCACGAGGACGTACCGGAAGACGCCGAGATGATCCCCGATGCCGCCGTAGTCAGCGAGGACGACGAGGACGAGGCCGCCGAAGTGGCCGCCGCGCTGGCCTCGGTGGACGCCGAACTGGGCCGCACTACCGACCCCGTCCGCATGTACATGCGCGAGATGGGCACGGTCGATCTGCTAACCCGTGAGGGCGAACTGAGCATCGCCAAACGCATTGAGGAAGGTGCCAACCAAGCCGCCCGCGAACTGGTTCGCTTCACCGCAGCCATGGAGCATTTCCTCAAAAGCTTTGACCGCATCGGAACTGGCGAACTGCGCCTGTCCGACCTGATCTCCGATTTCTTCGACCCGGCACAGGCGCAAGATCTGGCCCTTGATGAGGAAGCCGAATCGGAGATCATTGTTGAAGCGGAAACCGAAACCGGGCCGGATCCCGATTTAGTCAGGGAAAAGCTAGAGATATTCAGGAAGCAACTGAAGACTGCCGTCAGCGCACAGAGCAAATACGGCCATCATCACGAACGCACCCAGAAAGCCTTCGACGTGCTAGCAAAAAGCTTCCTGGAATTCAAGAAGACGCCACAGTTTTTCAAGGAACTTACCGGTGTTTTACAGGGTACGGTGGAAAAAATCCGTGAACAAGAGCGGCTGATCCAAGACTTCGCAGTGGCGAAATCGAAGCTGCCAAGAACCGATTTCCTCAAAACCTTCGTCGGCCATGAAAGCAGCTCCGCATGGCTCGAACAGCAGTTGGCCTCGGGCAAGCCTTATGTCCAGGCGATGTCCGTCCATGCCGACGACATCAAGCGGTCGCAGCACAAACTGGCGCAGATGGAAAAGGAACACGGCCTCAACATTGGCGAAATCAAAGAGATCTACCGACGCGTGTCGGTGGGCGAAGCCCATGCCCGCCTGGCCAAGCGCGAGATGATCGAAGCCAACCTGCGTCTGGTCATTTCCATCGCAAAGAAATATACTAATAGAGGTTTGCAGTTCCTCGACCTCATCCAGGAAGGCAACATAGGCCTGATGAAAGCGGTAGACAAGTTTGAATACCGGCGCGGCTACAAGTTTTCCACCTATGCGACCTGGTGGATACGCCAGGCGATCACCCGTTCCATAGCCGACCAAGCGCGCACCATCCGCATCCCGGTCCACATGATCGAGACGATCAACAAGCTGAACCGGATATCCCGCCAGATGTCACAGGAAATGGGCCGCGAGCCCAGCCCGGAGGAATTGGCGGAGAGGATGGAAATGCCCGAGGACAAGGTGCGCAAAGTGATGAAAATCGCCAGGGAGCCGATCTCGATGGAAACCCCCATCGGCGACGACGAAGACTCGCACTTGGGCGATTTCATCGAAGACTCCCGAGCCATGTCGCCGATAGAATCGGCCACCGTCGCCGGGCTTAGGGAAACCACCCAGCAGGTCTTGGCGGGCTTGACGGCACGGGAGGCAAAGGTCTTGCGCATGAGGTTCGGCATCGACATGAACACCGACCACACCTTGGAGGAGGTCGGCAAGCAGTTCGATGTGACCCGCGAACGCATCCGCCAGATCGAAGCCAAGGCTCTGCGCAAATTGCGGCATCCTTCGCGGTCTGCACAACTTCGTAGTTTCCTAGACTTGGAATGACAGTTTAGGGCCCTTAGCTCAGCGGTTAGAGCAGGGGACTCATAATCCCTTGGTCCTCCGTTCAAATCGGAGAGGGCCCACCATAAAAAACAAAGGCTTGCACGGTTTTCCGGGCAAGCCTTTTTTCTTGGGGCCGCACGGGGGCCACGCTGTAAAAAATCCGGTGCCACTTTCGCGCCGGTCGGGGCACGAAAAAAGACCGCCATGGCGGGCAGTCATTCAATCCCACGCAACCATGACGTGAACTGACACAAAATGACAGGTTCTGACTGCTGTGCGTCACGTTTTAGTCACAGTGGCTAAGCCTTATTACTGCCCTATCTCCCTTTCATCTGCACATTGGATGGGGCACCGCCGCATCGCCTCACACCACCCAGGCTTTGCCCATCGGCACTGCCTGCCCCAGGCTGCGTAGCGCGGCAAGTTCTTGCAGGATGAACACCTGCAGACGGTCTTCCTGTGGGTCGATATGCTCGGCCAGTCGCAGCATCAACTTTTCCAACTCGGCCTGTGTCAGTTCGGCCACAAAGACTGATTTTTGCACCGGCAGCGCGACATCCCTGAGTTCATTGAACGTCCTGCGCAGGCGCTTGGGGTCGGCTATGTCATAGCAAATCAACCAGGGACGGCGATGATGGCTCATGCGGGCTGTCCTGTGGTTTCGGGCAGCAACTGCGTGAACCGACGCGCATAAAGCCGAAGCACCCGCCGCCAGACGCGAAGCTTTTGATGGAACGCCTCGTAAAAAACCTCTTGCGCATGATGCTGCAAAAAACACGCGTCGTCTTGAAGGCGGAAATGTTCAGGCCTCAGCGTTTGCGAACGGAACATCGCCCACACCCACGCATCCACTGCCGGGCGCAATGGCTCGATCAGATCGGAGGACAAGGCATCCTGGCCGTAGCTCGGCTCGTGAAACCCGCCCAGCATCGGGTCGAGCCCCGCCGTCCGCGCCGCGCCGGTCGCCTCCGCATGTAGCACGGTGTAGCCCAGCGACAGACAGGCGTTGACCGGATCGGGCGGAGGGCGTCGGCGTCTGCCCTCAAACCCCAGTGCGGGCGCGAACAACAACGTGAAGCCCTCAAAAAACGCCGCTGCCGCCGCCCCTTCCAGTCCGCGCAACGACGCCAGCGGCCTGGGTTCCGCCGACTCGGCCAGGTGCTGTCCGAGTTCGGCCAGACGCTGCAACACAGGCCTTAATCCCTTCAATAACAGGGCGTGATTCAAAGCAATGCGATTACCGCTATGTCGTTTTTTGTGATGTCTTAATCCCTTCAATAACAGGGCGTGATTCAAAGCAACCAGAACACCAGTTACAACCTCGTGCTGCCGTCTTAATCCCTTCAATAACAGGGCGTGATTCAAAGGGATACGAAAATGACCACCACCCGCATTAAAAAAGTCTTAATCCCTTCAATAACAGGGCGTGATTCAAAGTAAATCACGGCGCGGGGCTGTCCATCTAATCCCAGTCTTAATCCCTTCAATAACAGGGCGTGATTCAAAGACGAAATCCGCATCAATCCCTTGGCCAACCATATGTCTTAATCCCTTCAATAACAGGGCGTGATTCAAAGCCAACAGGGGGGTGGTACTTATTGTGCGACTGGTGTCTTAATCCCTTCAATAACAGGGCGTGATTCAAAGCCAAACAAAATCTTGGAAAGTCTTGTCTCTAATGGTCTTAATCCCTTCAATAACAGGGCGTGATTCAAAGTACTTGATTGATCGTAAGGGGAATTTGTTGTCAGTCTTAATCCCTTCAATAACAGGGCGTGATTCAAAGAAATTCGTACTTCCGATTTGGCACAATCAGGTGTCTTAATCCCTTCAATAACAGGGCGTGATTCAAAGACAAATTTGGAGCCTGTAGCCAAAGTGTGGAGAGGTCTTAATCCCTTCAATAACAGGGCGTGATTCAAAGCCAGGGGTTCCTTGGGCAACAGGCCGACACATTTGTCTTAATCCCTTCAATAACAGGGCGTGATTCAAAGCCCAATTATTTAGGATTTGCAAACGCGGCGCTTAGTCTTAATCCCTTCAATAACAGGGCGTGATTCAAAGCCAACAGTCGTTATTACTATGGCAAAGGGCCTGCGTCTTAATCCCTTCAATAACAGGGCGTGATTCAAAGAGGAATATCCCTTGTTATCGGCGATATTGTTACCGTCTTAATCCCTTCAATAACAGGGCGTGATTCAAAGAAAAGTGGCCCAATGGTTGGCGAGGTATAATCGGTCTTAATCCCTTCAATAACAGGGCGTGATTCAAAGCATCGCACCGGGCGGCAGTGAGATCAAAGCAGCGGTCTTAATCCCTTCAATAACAGGGCGTGATTCAAAGCCTAACTTTGTGTTATGCGACAAGCAATGACATGTCTTAATCCCTTCAATAACAGGGCGTGATTCAAAGCGAAACACCCCGCTTCATTCAGAGCGGTTTGATTGTCTTAATCCCTTCAATAACAGGGCGTGATTCAAAGTTCAAAAAACGGAAAAGTGCACGACAAAAAACTTTGTCTTAATCCCTTCAATAACAGGGCGTGATTCAAAGCCATAACAGTCCATGGACGCATTCTTTTGGCATGGTCTTAATCCCTTCAATAACAGGGCGTGATTCAAAGTTCAACGGCCCGACCGAGTCGGCCCAGTCCCGCGGTCTTAATCCCTTCAATAACAGGGCGTGATTCAAAGCTGGCAAGGATGCCCACACACACATAAGGCATGAGTCTTAATCCCTTCAATAACAGGGCGTGATTCAAAGCGGGGGATATTGCTAAATCCGGCGCACGTCACAGGTCTTAATCCCTTCAATAACAGGGCGTGATTCAAAGCAAAATACCAAAACAACTGCGTGAAAGAGGTTGGGTCTTAATCCCTTCAATAACAGGGCGTGATTCAAAGGACGCGGCCAAGATCAAAGACCGCCAAGTAGAAGTCTTAATCCCTTCAATAACAGGGCGTGATTCAAAGCAATTCTTTCCGTACATTCCCTTTTTCGGCTTCCGTCTTAATCCCTTCAATAACAGGGCGTGATTCAAAGCGAAAAAACCAGCTTGCCGCGGGGATATTTCGAGTCTTAATCCCTTCAATAACAGGGCGTGATTCAAAGAGTGACTGGGGCTGAAACCTCCACTTAATCAAGGGGTTGCAAAGGGTGTTCACACTGCTTGCGCAGACTCTTGGGAAACTTTTTTTGGCCGGTGTCATCGGCGGTTTTCCATCCAGTTTTTCACGGTTTCGCCCAATTGCCTCAAGCCGCGTGCTTCGACGATGGCGATGTCTTTTTCCTGGGCGCGGGCGCGGGTGGTGTCGTCCAGCAGACGGGCGCTGACTAATAGCCGCTGCTGGAACAGGCCCATATCATGGGCAATGCTGTCGAGTTTGTAAACCACCCCGGCCGCCTGGTCGAGCTTGCCGGTTTTGCATTCGATCAACAGCAGCCGGTTGCGGTGGGCGGCGACACAATCCAGTTCGTTGCGCACGTCTTCGCGGGGGTGGGCCATGTCGGTGAATTCGGCCCCGGCCTTGCATTCCTCCGGGGCGGCGTCGGCGACAGTATGCCAGACATATTCCTCCAGCCAGCCCCCGTTGAGATATTCCGCGCCTTCGGCGTCGTGGAAATACAGGTCTTCGGGCCGGGTTTTGCCCCACTGGCAACACCCGGACTGTTTCATTTTCTCCAGGGCTTCCAGCCAGATTCCCCAAGGCCGCGAGCTGAAGTGTTGCTGTGGCTCGACGATGCGCGGCGGCTGGCCGCGCCGCTGGTTTTGCTCTAAGGCTTTTTGCGCCATGCAGTTCAATGCGCCGAACAAGTTGTCCAAGTCTTCGGCATGGTGCGCCAGCCATTTGCTGAGGGCTTTCCGCCTTTGGGCGCGTTCGCGCCAGAGTAGATCGTCGCTGGCGGTGCGGCCTAGGCGCTTGCCGTGGGCGCGCAGGTATACCTCGATGCCGAGCACCGCTTGCATCGCTTCGCTGGTGGGCTTGGGGTAGATGAACTCGATGCGGTCGTGGTCGGTGTCGGTGTAAAGCACTTGGTTGTCGCCGCTACTCAAAAACTCGGCGAACGCCAGCGCCATGAGCTTGGTGCCGCCGGTGGCGTTGTAGGCGATGCGGTAGCCGGGAAAGCGGCTTTGCAAGTCGATTTCGATCTGCAAGGCGGCTTCGCGTATCGCTTCGATGCCTTGTTCTGGAATGGCGAAGCTGATGACGCGGTCGGCAGAATACCCCAAGGAGATAAGCAGCTTGCGGAAATTCTCGCCCGGCTGTTTCATCGTGGGGGAAACCCCCAAGGCGACATAGTCGGGCCGGTATTGCAGCAACGGTATCAGGTTCGCCAGCGGGCGCTCGCTGACCAGGCAGAGGTGGATGGAAGGGGCATTCATGCGGCGGGTTCCAAGGCGTATTGGCCGAGGCCGAAGCTGGCGTTCTTGCCCAGATGCAGCCATTGACCGGCGGCGAGCAGGTCGGCGAAGGGAGCAAGCTCGCCGCGCAACCTGACCTTGCCAATGACGCCGCCTAAGACCATCTCCTGCCGCTGGCGGCTGGAATAACGCCGCCAGTCCCGCCACGACAATTCTCCTTCCAATGCCACCGCCTCGGCTTGCTCGCCCAAACGCTTGAAATCGACGGCGGGCGGTGAGGCTTGGTGGAATTCGGCGAGCAGCCAATAACGCCGTGCCAAGGCCATCAACAGGTCGCGGGCGGTCATGGCGTTGCCCTGGATCTTGCCTTGGCTGTTCAAACGCAAGGGCGTGGTGAAGTGGATCGCAGCCACGCCATCCAGCGCCACCGCCGGGATAGTCTGAACCTGCGGGGGTTGCAATAGGCCGTCGGCAAACACCGGTTGCGCCTCGTGGGCGGGCGGCAGATAGGCCACGCCCTCAAGCCGGGCGTTGCCGTGGCCGACGCCTTCGTGCTGTTGCAAGGCGCGTTGCCAGGCGTAGACCGCCAACGGCAAGTGACGCAGGGCATGGCCGAGCAAAACGAAATGGAAGCTTAAGGTTTCGCCACGCCGGTAAGTCCGCGCCCCCAGCGGCGGCGGTTCTATGATGAAGGGGTTGGGAATTTGGCTGAACTTTTGCAGCCGGTGCTGTTCCGGCGCGGGCGTCTCGAAAACCTCGGTGTAGGCGCAGCTTCGATACAGCGGGCAGGCTTTGCAGTCCTTTTGCCGGGTCATGCAGGCGGTGGCCCGCAGGGCATGGCCGAACGCCCCACGCAGTTGGGAACCCGCATAATAGTGCAGGTGCAGTGCCTCGGTGACAGTGAAGTCGAGGCGGAAGCGGGCGATTGCCAAGGGGAGTTCGGTCATGCTGGCACTTCCTTCACGGCTTGGCGACATAAATTGGGGGCAATTGCGGCGGGAGGCCGTTGATGCCTAGGCTTTTCACTTCCGCCAGCAACATCGGCAGAAAGGCGCGATCCAACCAGTCTTGCAAGGCTTGCCACTGGGCTTGAGTGATGGGGGTGAGGCCGTGGGCAAGGATGGAGTGGTTGCGGGTTTTGAGGTGGTCGAGCAGGCGCTGGCCCTCCTCGCCGAAGAATGCGGCGGCAGGTCCGTCGGTCTTCGCCTGCACCAGTTGCCATGCCTGATACAAGCCCGCCTGGCGTTGGCCGTCGCGGTTGGGGGTAAATTCCATATCTGACGGGGCGAAGCCTTCGGGCAGGTTGCCGGTTTCCACCCTGCAACGGGTTTTCAGCACCCATTGGGCCGTCCATTCGACCACCCGGTACACCCGCGCCACGGCATCGTCGTAGCGGCTCTGTGCCGCCCGGCGCTGGGCATTAAGGCATAGGTCGAGCAATTGGGCGGCTTCCCGTTTTTCCGGTTGCTTGGCATTTAATAGGGTCAACACTCCGAGATATTCGCGCCAATGTACCGGCAAAGTGGGGGCGTAGCCTTGCAGGGTTTGCCGGGCGGTGGCGTGGTCGAACCGATCCCAGGCGGCAAAAGCCGCGCTCAAATCCCGCGCCCGGTTGTATTCCGCCAGCAAAGTGCCTTTGGGCTTGGGTAGGCCGTGGATGCCCGCAGCCGCTTCGGCGTAGGCGTACTGCCTCCAGCTTTCCAGGTAAGGCGACATCGCCCGATGTTGCCGGATCGCGTCGGCGTTGGCTTCCGCCACCGATTGCATGCCGTCGCGCACTTTCACCAAATCCACCCGGTTGCCGGTGACAATCTGCAATTCCACCCCTTCGATTTCCAACGCGGCGACCACCAGCCCCACGCTCATGGTTTTGGTGCCGCCAGTGTAGTCGGCAACCAATCGGGCGGCGGGGAAACGCTGTTTGAGATCAAGCAGCGCCGAGCGGCAATCGCGGTACACCGCATCCAGGTCATCCGCCAGCGTCAGGCGAATTTCAAAAGCGCCTTCGCCCAAGCCGGTTTGCGCGGGGATATTGGGCAGGGTCGACTTGTCGTCAGTGTAATTGGCTTTGATGATGCTGCCTGCGGCCAGTATCTGCACATCCGAACCCGCCTTGCCGGTGCCGGGATCTTTACCGGTGCAGATGAAACAGACAAAATCGGGCCTGAGTTCGTTGATGGCGCTGACGATGGGTTGGTGGGAACCGCCGACCGTGCAGAGGAGTAGGGTTTTCAGCATGATGTGTCCATTGGGCTGGCAATTTTAGGTTGGGAGGTTGGGCCACAAATCCTGCACCGGTTTTTCAGGGACAGTTCGCTCATGCTTGCAGGCTTCGCAGCAGCTTTTTGTAGTCGTCCTTTTTCACGCCCAAATGCACATAGGCTTTCTCCGCAGCCTCCCGAAGAAGCGCCTTATCTTCCGGCTTCCAAGAGGATGCTTCGGCTATCAATTCCCTGAGTGTGCCAAATAACGCACTTCCCTTGCCTTGGTCACGGTTGGCCGTTGTCAGTTGATCCTGTAACGCATGAATCCGCTTTTGCTCATCGCTCATGGCGGTACGTTTGGCTTTTGCTTCCATTGCCGCCGGTTTGGCGATTTTTTCTGCCTTCATCGCGCCATAGCCCACTGCCGTTTTCGCGCCGAAGCCGAGCCACTCGAATGCGTGTTCAAAGGCAACATTCAGCAGGTTTTTCCATTCCCGGTGTAATGCTTCATCCAACCGCAGGGAGGCGATCAAATCGACCCGGAAAAGGAATTTGCTGTTCGGCGGCAGGGTGAGGAAAAACACAGGCACCGGCTGGCAGGCATCGTGGGGAGTGCCGCCGCTTTGGTAATAGTCGTGATAGTGGGGGTTGAGGATGTCCACTGCCAGCTTGTCCCCCGCCAGTTCCGGGATGACATCCCAGAAGCGGAACGCACCTTGGCAGGAGGCATTATTAGGATTTTCCTCTCCAAAAACGGCAGTGATCGTTTCTTCGCTCCAGCCGTGGTTTTCGCCGTAATCACCGCTAACCAATTGCCAAGCCGCCTGCCGCAAAACGCCTTTCACACCGCTGCCGGGGAGGTAGGGCAAGCCGTAGGGATCGAGAAAAGCGAAGCCATTTTCGTTGGGGTGTTCCCAGCCCAGGCCGGTAGCAAACGGTGCTGTGCTTTTGGCCTCGATGCACAGCGTCGTGTCGGTATCTGCTGTTTGGGAGCGGCACGCCAGCGCCTTCATGACCTGCTTGCTGTGTTCCGGCAGTTCGCACACGGGATGCAACGCCTTAAGTTTGTCGATCTTGGTCGGCGAGTAGTCGTTGCCGTTCCAAAATTGCAGATACAGCCGATAGCGATGGCCGGGTGGGGCATCGTCGAAGGCGTCTCCCGCATACTTGGGAACCAGTGCGATCAAGGCCATTAGGCGTCTCCCTTTACTGCCGGGGCGAATTGCCGCAGCCAGCGCAGCAGCTCCATGGTTTCGTCGGTGGCTTGCTGGTAGAAGCGGGATTCTTCAACAGGATTTTCACCTACGCCCATCAACGTTCGCATGGTTGTATGAAAATCCCCGCTAGTGATGCGTTGTCCGAAACGCTGCTTCAACCAAACGCAGATATGCTGTACCAGCTTCGCATGATGGACTTCCTTCTTGCCCTTCTCGGCATGAAAAGCCAGGGTTTGCATCAAACCACTGGTCATAATCAACGCTGGCGCACCCTTAACCAGATTGACGTATTTATCGTTGATGCCTTGCACACAGTCCCAGGCATAAGCGGCCCGCTCTTGCTCAATATTGCGCATGGTTAGCCTCCTACAAAACTCAGTTGCACCAAGCCACGCCCGGTGGTGGCGTCGCCGCCGATTTGCAGCGGCGTTTTCAGCGCGGCCAGCGAGCCGGTGACTTGGTTCATGACTGCTTCCGCCGGTGTGCCTGAACCGTTGCGGGTTTGCGAGGTCATCACCGCGCCGATCAGTAAGGACTCCGGCGGCAGGTTTTCGGTGTAGAACAGTCCGCCGTCCTTGGCTGTGCCGGTTTTTGGGTCAATGCTCACATGGGGTTCAACAAGGGTGCTGTTTTTGGCGAAATAGGTGAAGTCGGTGTCGGAGAGTATGACCAAATCCTTTGCCAGCTTTTCGCGGAAATAAACTTGGCCTTCCGGCAGGGCATGTTTCCCCAGCCAGGTGCCAATTTCGACAATCTGATCGAGTTGGGTGGCTTGAAACGCCAAGGCTTCGATGATGATTTCAGATCCTTGCAGCAATTCGTCATTTCCCACAAACGCCACGCCTTCGGAAATATCCGAGGTTTGCCATTCAGGTTTGGCACCCGCAATTTCCAGTATCCGCCTGGCCCTCGCCAGCGCCGTCGGGCACGTCGCATAAACATAACCACGCTTGAGGCTGCGCACCGGGAAAGCCACCAATTGGGCATCGGTGAAGCTGACGGCTCCGGCGTAGCCGGTGTCACCGGAACTTTCCGGGCCAAAGGTATTATTCAATACCTGTGTATCCCATCCCTTTTCTGTGCGCAGTTGATGCCGCACCGCGCCCTTGATGCCGGAACCCGCGAAGACCGGCCAGCCGGTGTGCGCTTCGCGCTGGATGGGATTATCGATCAGGCCCAGCGCCTGGCCAGCCCCCATGTGAACCGGGCTGATGCAGTAGAAAAACAGGGCTTTAGTTTGCTGAAACATATGCGCTTCCTATACAGTTTCTTCGTTAATCGAATGCTTTCATCTTTTATCCAGCGGCCAGGCCGCGACCATGACGTTGTTGAATCCTTCCGCTTGTCGTTGCCGGTCAGGATAGCCGGAAATCGCCCAGAAACCCTCGTTGACAAGCTTGCGTAAAGAGTCCAAGTCACCTTCGAAATCTTCAAACCAATACACGCTGCCAATGGGGGCGGAACGCAAGGCCGGTTTGGGTTCCCACTTCGCCAAATCCCAACCGGATATAACCTGGCTACGCGAGACGCAGGCGGCGGCGAGTTTGGCCGTGCAACCGTCAGGCCCGTGCCAGCAGCCTTCCGTATCCAGCCCCGGCAAGCGCCAGCCTTGCTCGAACAGGCCGGGGCTGGCGAGAACCAGACGGAACTTGCCGGTTTTTCCGATGAGGCTCCAGTTGGCTTCCGGCAGTTTAGGTTCGCAGGTAGAGACAGCCGCACTCCGTCCATCGCCACCGAGACGAACGAGCCCTCCGGCGGGCAACTGTCCTTCCGCCCCCGTGACAGTGGCGAGAAAACCGGTGTCGAACCGTTCTTTTCCCGATGCGTCATCTTTTCCTTGCCGACGCAGCGCGATGGTTTCCGCCGTGTAGATCATGCCCTCCGCCGCCGAGCGTTTGTCGGGGTCGAGGGCGATGCCAAGGCGCGGGTCGAATTGCCAGAGTTCATTGGATGGAACCACCTGTTGAGGGCCGGGCAAGCGTCCATCCAGGTAATCGGCCATGGCTCGCGCGGTGAGCCATAACCCGGATTTTGCTTTGCTTTGCTTGTCTTGGGCCAGCACCGGCAGGCGCGGCGTGGCATTACTGCATTTCAACCCCTTTGGTAATGGTCGGGGTCGGATGAAATGGAGCGAATAGTCCTCGGCGACCACCAAATTCGCTGGCAAAGCCACCAAATCTGCTGGCAAAGGGTAGAGCGGTTCGATGTCGCCATTCACTCGCCGGGCCAGCGTGAACAGGCTGATGCGGAATGAGCCCGGTTCGCCGGGTGTTCCCAATATCCGTTTCAGCTTTTCGTCCAATTGCGCTGTGCCCGTAGCGAAGGCCCGCAAGTCCACGGCGTGTTCGGCCAACATCTGTGAACGGATCGCGCCAGCCGCCACCGACGGCCAGGGGGGCATGAGTGCCTCGCCGTATGCACCAGCATCTCCAAACAGCTTGTTGCCGCGCAGAAATAGCACGTCCAGCGGTTCGAGAAATAGATGTTCAACCATGAGCGGTTTCCTTGAATTTCGATGTTTCATCTTGCTGGTCGGCACGGCCTTCGCGGGCAAGAAACTCCGAGACGGCCAACATATTGCGTAGCGTGTCGAAGGCGGCGCGTTGACCTTTGCCGTCGCCCACGGTCACGGCAACATGGGCCAAGTGTTCGGCATGTGCCAAGTTTTCGGCTTGCGTGGCAGTATCGCCACCCTGCCTGCCGAACTGGTGGGCCAGATTGGCAGCCAGGAGCTTTTGCAATTCGCCGTTGTCCACCAAGCTTGGCAGCCGCGCCAGCCACACATCCGACAGGTAAGCCACGCGGCGGGACAAGTCCCCCGCGATAGTGCGTTGCAGGTTGACGAGTGCGCCCATGGGCGATTCGGCTAGAGGTTCAAACTCGCCCGCTTTCGCCAGACTCCACGGCAAAGTCAACTCCACCTTGCCCCCGGCACGCTTGAGCAACCTGATGTTGAAGGCATTCTTGCCCTCGAAGGCTTTGGCGGTTTTCTCTGCTCCGCGCAGTTCGCGCAGCACCGCGCCCAGCGGCGTGGAGTGATGCGCCACCACCGCACCTGCCGAAGCCGTGGCCTTATCGCCCATCATGCGGTAAAGACGGCGATCCGTTTGGTTTTTCCGCCACAATACGAAGCCATTGTTCATTTCCATGTCGAGGTTGTCGAAAAACTGTTCCTTGCCTGTCGGCATCACGCCGCTGTATGCCAGTCTCAGCAGCCACAGGCAGCGCGGCAGGTCGTCGATGGACACCATCGCCAACACGTCGTCGCCCCCGGCATAGATCAGCTTGCCCTTGCACAGGTCTTCCACGATATGCCGCGCCAAGTCCAGTGCGAAGCCGTTGAGCGCGGATGAAATCGCCATGTGGCGGGCGGGTGAAGCCGGTCGTATTTCATCCAGATAGGCTTGCAGGTCTTCGTTGCGTTGGGCGAAAGGCTGGATGCCGTTACGCACTTTGTCGTGCCAGACAGCGCGGAAAGGCAGTTGATATTTCTCCTCGTTGCCCGCCAGCCAGGCACCCATGTTGTCGCCGTCCATTAGGATGAGGGCGTAGTAGCGTTCGGGTTTGCTGCCGCTGGCCTGTTCGATCAATTTATCCAGCGAACTACCCTCTTCATCATGTTCCAAGTCCAAATCGCGCCTGGCATCCAGCAAGGCTGGCAGTTTTTTCGCCAACGTCCGCTTTTGCCCATTTCGAGCTAGGGGCATCAATCTGCGTGGCATGGCAACACCATCAAGCGGGCCACGCTTTTGCTCAAAATCCATGATTTGGTTTTCAAGTTCCTTACGCGCCTCGGCCCTTGCACCCGCCTTATTCGGCGCGAGACAAGAATCGTCCAGTAGGTGCTCAAGATTCAGCGCCAACGCCATGGTATGCGTCGAAACCACGTACCGCTGAACGTCAAAATCCAATCCAGCTTCATCCTTGAGCCATAATCGGAAACGGTTCGGCCATAGCCGTTTCATCATGGACAGCGCGGACAGATGCTCGCCTTTTCTGACCAATGACGGCTTCTTTGCCGCCACTTTGGCCCAAAGCGTATCCTCGCGTTGTCGGGGCGAGCCTTGCATCAACTGGTTCTCATCCAGCGTCAACCATTCCGCCTCGCCAGTGAGCGAATCCCGATGCCCCTGCTGTTCCAATTGGCCGAAAGCCCGTACCGACTTGGTTGCCGCCAACAGGCGCTCGGTGAGTTCGTAAACCGCCGGATACAGCGTGCCGTCGTTGGGGGTAAAGAACTTCCAGCCATCTTCAAGCTGGATTTCCCGGTTGAGGACGCGCCAGGCCTGGCTGTCTAGGAAGCCCGGTGGTTCTTTTGTTTCCTCTCGCTCGTTGCCTTTGCCTGGATAAAAAGGCCGCATTGCTTCGCCCAGGTCGGCTTCCGCCAGCCACGGAACCGCCGCCCAATGAACTTCCGGGAATCCTTCGAGTTGCCCCTTTAATTGCTTGAAGCAATGCAGGTTTTCATCTTGTAGCACACCGACTTCTTGCAACAGCATGTTCAGCATGGCTTTGCCTTCGCTCCGCACCCAATCGCGCACCGCGCTGGTGACTTCCTTCGCCAAGGATTCAGCCTGCGCGGAGGGAACCAGCGCCATGAACTTGTTGGGCAGGGCGGCGGCAAACAAAGGGTTGTTGTCGGTCTGCGAGGTTTTCCACTCGGTTTGTGTTTGTGCGTCGAACAGGGAATCCAAGCCTTTTTGGGCCAACCAGAGATCGACGATGGGTACGCCGCGCAACTGTGGGAACACCAGGCTATCCGGCCCTAGGCGTTCGCAAACCACTTTCATGGCTTGCCAAGCCAGGGTGGACAGCAGATGCGAACCGGCCCACAAATCCGACGTGGTGCGGGCGGCGGCGATAAACTCTTGCACTGGCCCGATGGAAACCACGAGCAAAGCCGGGTTGTCACCATCGGCCATCGCGCCGGCAAAAGCGGATGACAAGTCCAGGTGCTGCCAGATGGTATGGTCAGGGATGCGCGTGTCGGCGGGCAGCAATTGCCAGAGGACGTTCAAATCCTGTGCGGGCTTGTCGGGTCCAAAGCGCCAGAAGGCCAGCAAGGTTTGCTCGTAATCAAGCCCATTGCCTGCATTTTGTTGAATCAATTGGCTGAAGTGGTCGAAGCTGGCCGCCTTGACATGCGCCGGATCCAGGCGGAGTTTTTCCTTGTCCAAATAGGTCCTGCCGGTCAGCGGGTGGATCAGTTGCGGGTTCTCGGCAAAATTCACCTGCGCCCAGGCCGGATAGCGATTATTGGCATCCTGTGGAAATTGCGGACGGTCGGCGGCGGAGGCCCAATGATCGGCCTTTTTCACCGCAGCCTTAAACTCTGTCGGAATCTGGTTCGTGCCGAACAAGGCTTGGCACAGTGATTTCACCGTCCCACCCTCATGCCCGGCGGGGTCACGCAACAACACCAGCGCCTTTTCCGCCGGATCGTGAATGCGGGCGGCGAGCTTGGTTTTCCAGAGCTTTGTATCGTTCATTTTCCTTCCGTCCTATTCCAGCCCACGCATTTTGTGTTCAGTACCTTATGTACTGCGTCCCAAACTTCCAGGTGATTTTGTTTGTTGTTAAACCAAGTCTGCGCCCTTTCCTCCAGCTTGCTTACAAATTCATTGGGCATATTGCACGGCAGATGGACTATTACCCCTACGAATTGATTTCCCTGCTTCATTATCTTGAATCGAAGCTGAGAGGCGAGCCGCAAGTCATTCTTGTTTGAGCCAGATGCATGTAATTCCCACTTGCCGCCTGCTGGATACCCGAGTAGATGGATACCACCCGCTCCACTTCTTTTTGGATCGGAAAACTCCTTAGCTACTTGCCGAACAGCAACCTTCACCTTGGCCAATGCACTTATGACCTTACGCCAATCCATTTCTGCTTTAGTTTCCCAAATCAAATAGTTGCCATCATCCGCGACACCAATGGCATGTGCCCAGTCACGATCCAGACAGCTTTCCCATGACTGCGAAACGCTCGCAAGCAACTCGCTTTGTGGGGTAAGGACAGGAATAATCGAGGCTTGGTTTTTCGGCTCCATGGCCAACGACCCCCAACCATTACGCCCCCGGCTGCCAAGTGTGCCGAACCATTGCATAAGCGTCAGCGTGTGGTTGAGATCAGCTATGTGTGCTGTTGAACAGCCGAGCCATAGCTCCGCCTGTTCGTTAGTGCCAATGGCTCCACGAATTTCAATACCTCGCCCTTCTTTTTTCTTCGGTGGGAGTACTGGGCCATAGCCGAGATAAACGTCTGAACGCACACTTCCCCTTCCATCACGTGTCGTGACGACATTCTCCATCGGGCCACCCGGCCATGTAGAAGTTACAAGTTTTCCCGCATTCCATGGTTTGATGCGAATACGCACCTGACTTTGGGATGCCCATTTTTCCATTCTCCCATTCGGTGTTTCACGTTCAAACCACGCATGTCCAAATAAACGGCCTTCTGCCTCACGCATCGCACTATGGTCATAATTGAATTCATGCGCCTTCACCACCCGCCACCACTGTCGAAGTAACGCCTTGAACGGCGGTGTCCGCCATTGCGCCTGTTGTTCGGCATTGCCTAGGAAAGCAGGCGTGTTAAAGCTGACTTGGTATTCGAGTTTTAGCATGGCGGGTTCTCAGAGTTATCCGTGGCGTACAGGTTAACGTTAATCTCCATCCAGCAGGGATGTGACAAGCTTGTCGCCCATCTGCTAACGGCTACGCAGCCGGTAATACCGACACTATTTTTCTCGGTCATTCCTGTATTCCTTCAAACGATTTGAATTTGGTCGGCGCTCAGTTCGAGGCCATAGTCGCTATGGCCGCGTCGGCCCCGGTTGGTAATGCAGAAGCTTTTCGCCAAACGCTCCCCCAATTCTTTTTTCAGCACGGTGTTGATGCGGGAAACCTTCTCTTGGAAGAAAGCTTCATCCATGCCATGCCGCAAGGCGGCCTCGGTCTTGTCTATGTCACGCATCGGATCGGCGAGGGCTTGATAGTGGCAGAGGAATTCGGCGGCGTACTCGGAATTGCCCCCGTTGCCTTTGTCGGGCTTCGCCAGTAGATTTTCATCCAGCACGCTGCGTGTGATGACCCAAAGATAAAAGGATAGCAGGCTTTCGGGCAGACGGATGGCCAAGCCGTTGGCGCTTAGCTCACGAGCCTTCCGGTCGATGAGAAGTTGCGGTGCTTCGTTGGCTCGAAGGGCAAAGGCGATGGTTTCGCTGAAGCCAGCTTGGCCGTTGAGCAACCGCGCAGGAATATCCTCGCGCAAGCGGATAAACGGGATCTGCGCGAGGATCACCTCTGCCTTTGCGCTATCGAGGGGACGCCCCTCGCGGGTGTAGATCACTTGGCTGGCGGGTGTGGGGTAAAAGAAATCGGGGTTGCCCTCATATCTCCGGCGTCACCAGCACATGCGAGAGCCGGTCTTGCTGGCGGCCAAAAAGCGAAAGGGCGTAGCCTGCGTAATACCCCATGGTCTTGCGTCCGCCCGCCATGGAAACATGCAAGGCCGCCTGCGTGTCCAGGGTGTGCTGGCGGATGGCTTGGGTGATGTGGTCGGCCAGGTACTCGTTTTCCCGTGGGCTGCGGATGTCGTCCAGAGCGTCACCGCCCGGATCGGCAATGAGGTGGATATGGCCGGTGTCGAAGGCGATTCTTGGCAGTCCGTAGTCTCGGCACAGTTGGTGGAATTTGCCGCCGTCTGGGTGCAACAGCGTCAAACGGGCGCGATGGGCACCCTCTCGTGTGGTCAGCAGATGTATCTCGGTGGGAACGAAACTTGGCTGGCCGACGACCGCCAGCGCATAAAGGGTTTCGGTCAGAATCTGCGGGCTGAGGCCGCAAACGGCGACCAGAATACGGCGGGAAAATGCTTCGGGGGGTTGCTGCATCTTGGCATTCCTTCTGTTGACTTGCGTGGCAGTCTATCGGCATCCAAAGGATTTGTGGTTGATGACAAGCTTGTCAGGCTTTCCGTATCGGTCGTTGTCAAGGGAGTGCCTTGGCGGAAGCTGAA
Organism: uncultured Gammaproteobacteria bacterium; assembly: GCA_963753955.1. GTDB lineage: Bacteria > Pseudomonadota > Gammaproteobacteria > Methylococcales > Methylococcaceae > Methylumidiphilus. The sequence goes on along the minus strand of CAVWEM010000015.1, from coordinate 122,654 downwards.
ACATGCTGGAACAGGTTTCAGACTCGACCGCCCGGCACTCCCTCTTCAGCTTCAGTAACCTAGCGATTCCTAACTAGCCCTGAGGCTTAGTTGGCCTACCGCAGACGATCTTTCCGCCCCGCGTCCCGACTGGCGATGAATCGGGGATCGACTCCCATCCGGGCAGCCATTCCAGGATGCGCTGGGTCCCCCCGCACATGCGGGGATCGACCCTGAAGAGGGGACCAACTTGTTTCCTTTGAACCACAACAAAACACAAAAGCGGCTGCCGGTTGCTAAACCCGCAGCCAAGACGGCATTGCGCATCCTCGCCTTTTGAGCGCAGCGGCGACAGCGGCCCGGCTTGCGGGGGCCAGCGCCGCAAACGCCATCTGCGCGTGGAGCACCGCAAACGCTATCCGCCGGATTTCCCGCGCCGGGGTGCGGCTTTTGAAGTGCCAGCGCAAAGCCCCCTCGGTCACGCCCAAGGTTTTGGCGATGGCCCGCAAAGACTCGCCGTGGACGTGGCGCGTGTAGGCCCATTCGATTTGCAGGAAGGTCAGTTTTACCATGGAAAACTGCGCGGTTTTGCGTAGCGGGCCAGCCGTCAAAAAGCCAGGCCGTGCTGGAAAACAAAGCCGGCGCGTTTTCGGCGACGGCGGGATGTTTTCCATAAATTTGCGTAGCCATAGCAGCGCCTTGGCCGTGCGCGTAGGGATGAACTGTCTGAGCCGCCGCAGCAACTCGCGCTGTTCCCGCATCGCCGCCGCCAGTTGCCTTAGGCGTTAAGCAAAAATAACTTGAACAATAGGGCCTAAATTTCCTGGCTCCTCGGACGCAATCGATAGTTCCATTCGCCGTGAAACTCATCACGCTCAAGCGCGAGGAGGCGAGTTCCTCATCGGTGGCTTTGATCCCAGACGCGTAGGCTTTTTCGTCCAGCGCGGCTTTGATGTGAAGTGCGTTCTTCGCTGTCGCGCGTCCGATCAGATTGACCACCACCTGCCGGCTGACCAGAGGGCGGCCCCGCCAGTTGGCGCTGATGTGGCAGAACATGCGGCGCTCGATTTTGTTCCGCTTGCTGGTTCCGGGCGGAAGGTGGCAAACCTGGACGGCCAATCCCAGTTCGTCCGCCAGCTTCTGCAACTCCCAGCGCCACAGGCGGACGCGGTTGCCATTGCTGCCGCCGCAGACGGAACAGCGCAAGTGATCGATTTGTATTGCTGCAAGGTATTGCCAATTGTTGTAACTTATTGATTTTATATGATTCATAATCCCTTGATCCGGGGTTCAAATCCCTGAGGGCCCACCATAAAAAAAACAAAGGCTTACACGGTTTTCCGGGTAAGCCTTTTTTCTTGGTGCCACGCCAGTGCTACGCATTTTCAAAATCCGGGGCCACTTTTGCGCCCGTCGCTGCACGAAAAAAAAACCGCCACGGCGGGCGGTCTTGATGGTGCTGGACGGAATCGTCCGGGGCAAAGGCCCGCGCCGCCACTTCCGGCGATGACGACCAGGGCTTCGAGGCTTGGCCGCACCGTCCGGCTGTCTGTCGATGGCCGACGCATGGGATTCAATGCGGTCGGTTTGATGGGTTCGGGCTGTTTGAGCTACAGTTGAGAGGTAGGCTCGGCCTGTAGGGATAGGGCGGATTCAACTGGCCAGTGCAACACGGACAGTTCGGTTAGAGGGGGTCAATTGCGGTATGCTTAGACGCTGTTTAACCGCCAAGTTGAAGAGAGTCGAAATGACATATGCGTAATTAACCTTGGAAGAACGATACCAGATTTCCGCGCTCAAGAAAGCAGGCCATAGCGAGACGCGGATTGCCGGGGCGGCGGGATGCCACAAGTCCACGGTGAGCCGGGAGTTGCGGCGCGACGCGGGCGGAGCTATTCGCCGAAGCAGGCGCAGGGCAAGGCGGAGGCCCGCCAGGAGGCCAAGCCTGGCGCGTGAAGTTCGTGAAGTTCTGGCGACAATGTTTTTCCATGGACTTGGCCGGCAATTTTTGCCAAGATTGAACCCATGTCCGAATTCCATTTCCTAAGACCCCTCTGGCTTCTCGCCTTGATCCCTCTCGCGCTGTTAAGCCGGCGGCTTTACCGGCGGGGCCGCGAGGGCGGCGATTGGCGGCGCATCTGCGACCCCGCTTTATTGCCTTACATCCTCGTCCACGACGGCGGGGGCAAACCGGCTTGGCGGGCTTCGCTGCTATTCAGCTTGGGCGGCATGTTGGCAATCCTGGCCTTGGCCGGGCCAGTGTGGGAGCGTCTGCCCGCCCCGGCCTTCCGCAATGACGCGGCATTGGTGATCGCCTTGGATCTGTCGCGCATCATGGAGGCGGCGGATCTCAAGCCCAGCCGCCTGGAGAGGGCGCGTTTCAAGATTGCCGACATTTTGAAGCAGCGCAAGGACGGACTGACCGCCTTGCTGGTCTATTCCGGCGACGCCTTCACGGTGACGCCGCTGACCGATGACACCGGCACGATCACCTCACAGTTGTCCGCCTTGACCTCCGACCTGATGCCCGCCCAAGGCAGCCGTGTCGAGCAGGCTTTGGATTTGGCCGGACGTTTGCTCAAGCAAGCCGGGCTGACACGAGGCGATGTGCTGCTGATCACCAACGGCGGCAGCCTCGGCAAGGGCGCGGAGGCCGCCAAGGCATTGCGATCGCAAGGCTATCGGGTTTCGGTGTTGGGCGCGGGCGGCGAGGAGGGTGCGCCAGTGCCGTTGCCGGAAGGTGGCTTTTTGCAAGACACCCGGGGCAACATCATCATTTCCAAGCTCGCCGCCCCGGCCTTGCGGCAGTTGGCGGAGGAAGGCGGCGGGCTTTACCGGAAACTCAGCACGGATAATTCCGATCTTTCGGCCCTGCTGGGCTTTTTCGGCCAACAAGTCCAAGGCGGCGAGGAAAGCGCGGCGAAAAACGGCGTGACGATTCAGCAATGGGAAGAGCGCGGCCCCTGGCTGCTGTTGCCGCTGTTGCCCATCGCCGCCTTGGCATTTCGGCGTGGTTTTTTGGCGGTTTTGTTCCTGCTGCTCCTACCCTTGCCAAAACCGGCCCAGGCGCTGGGATGGCAGGATCTCTGGCAAACCCACGACCAGCGGGCCAGCCGAGCATTCCAGGCCGGCGACCACGCCAAGGCGGCGGAATCCTTTGACGACCCCGCCTGGAAAGCCGCCGCCCAATACAAGGCCGGACAATACGAGGAAGCCGCCAAGACCTTGCAGGGGCAAGCATCCGCCGACGCCCGATACAACCTAGGCAATGCCTTGACCAAGCAGGGCCAATATCCGCAAGCCATCGCCGCCTACGACCAAGCCCTTAAGCTGGATCCGAACAATGAGGATGCCCGACACAACAAGGAGCTGGTCGAGAAAGCCATGAAGGATCAACAGAAGCAACAACAAGACCAGAACCAATCCGGCAAGGATCAGAACCAAGATAAGCAGGACAACAAGGGCAAGCAGGATAAACAGGACAAAGGCGGACAGAAGGACGGGCAAAACCCGCAACCCGGGCAACAGCAGCCCGAACAATCCCAAGGCAAGGGAGGCGAACAACCCCAAGAGCAGCCCGGCCAGCAGGATAGACAGGACAAAGGCCAAGCCGACGGCCAAGAGGGACAAGCGAAAGAACAGCAGCAAGCCCAAGGCAAAGAACAGCAGCAAGATGAAGCCAAGCAAAACGCGGAAGCGGCCAGCCGCCGCCAGGCCGACGAACCCGATGCCGGGAAAAACGTCCAGGCGGACGCGCAGGATCGCAAGAGCGAAGACCAGCAGGCTAACGAGCAATGGCTGCGGCGCATCCCGGACGATCCGGGCGGTTTGCTGCGGCGTAAGTTCCAGTACCAATACCAGCAGCGGCAAAGAGGGACACAATGAGAAAAATGTTTGATCGTTCCCACGCAGAGCGTGGGAACGGTAGGACCTGGATTTCAGCCATCCCCTTGTTATGCCTGCTGCTTTTGCTGGCCGGCCCGGCCTTCGCCGCCACCATAAAAGTGACGCCCGACCGCGACCCGGTGCGCATGGACGAGACCTTCAACCTGGTGTTCAGCAGCGGGGAAAGCGTGGACGACGACCCCGACTTCAGCCCCCTGGCCGAGGACTTTAACATCCTCAGCCGCAACCAAAGCAGCCAGGTTTCCATCGTCAACGGAAAAATGAGCAAAACCCAGGAATGGACACTGAGCCTGAGTCCTAAGCGGACGGGGGCGATCCCGATTCCTCCCATCGCTTTTGGCAATGACCGCAGCCAGCCTGCCAGCGTGACCGTGCTGGAATCCGGTGCCGCCAAGCCCTCGACCGGCGGCGGGGATGACGCCGAACTCATGCTGGAAATGGAAGCGACCCCTAAAAACCCTTACGTCCAGGCGCAGGTTATCGTCACTGTGAGGGTGTTGCTGAGGGTGAACCTGGCCGGTGCCGATTTAAGCGAACCCACCGTCACCGACGCGCTGGTCGAACGCCTTGGGGAAGACCGCCGCTACAGCACCCTGCGCAATGGCCGGGAATATGCTGTGATCGAGCGCAAGTACGCCCTGTTCCCGCAGAAAAGTGGCCTGTTGCGCATCGACCCGCTGCAATTGACCGCCCAGGTGGAGGTCGGCGGGCGCTCATTCTTCTCACGCTCCACACGGGCCATGCGGGTAAGATCCGAAGCCGTTGACCTGAAAGTCCGCCCGCAACCGCCCGAATTCACCGGAACGCACTGGCTGCCTGCCGCCGATTTGAAATTGGAAGAATCCTGGCCGCAAAATCCGCCGCAAGCCAAGGCCGACGAGCCCATCACCCGGACCTTGACACTACGCGCCGAAGGGGCAACCGTGAGCCTGTTGCCGGAATTGGGTGCCGACCTCCGTCTCGACCCGACGATCAAGCAGTATCCCGACCAGCCCGCACTCAACGAGGAGAAACTGCCGACTACCGGCATCTCTGGCACACGCCAGGAAAAGACCGCGCTGATCCCCGCCAAGCCGGGGGAATACAAGCTGCCGGCGGTGGAAATCCCTTGGTGGAACACGAAAACCGAGCGCATGGAAACCACCCGGATTCCCGAGAGGACGCTGAAAGTGGAAGCCTCCGCCGAACCTGCGCAGCAGCAGGCCACGCCGCCGGAACCCACGGCACAAACCACGCTCTCAATGTCCACGCCGCAAGAACCGGCGAAACCGCCCAGCCCTGCCGCCGAAAATCCCTGGTTCTGGCTGGCATTGTTGTTCGGCCTAGGTTGGCTGGGTACCGGCTTGGCTTGGTGGCATAGCCGCCGCCAGCCGCCGCCGGCCGCATCCGTCCAGCCCCAAGCAGGCCAAGCCCCGGACAGGCGGCTGGCCCGCAAGGCTTTGCGGGAAGCCTGCGCCAAGCACGATCCCGCTGCCGCACGCTTGGCGCTGCTGGCCTGGGCCAGCACACGCTGGCCTGATCGGCAGACAGGTGCCCTGGCGGAAATCGCAGGGCTGGCAGGGGGTTCTTTGGCCGAAGAAATCGAACGCATCAACCGCAAGCTTTACGGCAACGGGCAGGAGGAATGGAATGGGAATGGGCTATGGATGGCCGTCGAAGCCGTAGACAATGGCAAGCATGCGGATCCACGCAAGCAACCCACGCTGGAGCCAATGTACCGATAGGCGCTGCCGGACGCCGTGGGCAAGCGGTTCATTGCCGGGGGTGTTTTTGCCGCCAAAGGTCGAGCAAGCGGAACACACCCTGGGTGCCGATGGCGCCGACGAGGAATCCGACGCTGAACAATACAGAATAATCGGACGGACTCCAAGTGACCGCCAGCTTGCCGACGGCGAAGCCAACCACCAGAGACAGGCCGATTTTAAGGCGTTTGAAGATTTCCTGGGTGTTCATGGGGTGGAGTCGGCCTATAAGCCGGGTTCTGTCGAGGACAGCCATTCATCTGGGACATGCGTCGCCGCATACCTCAAGCAACCTACCCGGAAGCCGCGCGGGCCACGCGTCTGGGACTAACCCAATGCTCCCCTATTTGGTCTTGCTCCGGGTGGGGTTTTCCCTGCCACTGCTGTTACCAACAGCGCGGTGCGCTCTTACCGCACCATTTCACCCTTACCCCGCCACCCGAAGGCAAACGAGGCGGTATATTTTCTGTGGCACTTTCCGTAGGCTCGCGCCTCCCAGGCGTTACCTGGCACCCTGCCCTGTGGAGCCCGGACTTTCCTCCCTCCGCGTGGAACGCGGACAGCGACTGTCCGGCCGACTCCGAGGGCTAGTGTAGCGGCTAGGGTGAAACTTTGCCAGCCCCTAACGGAAGGCGGGCAGGTCGCTTTCCAGCGTCAATTTTTCACTGTCTTCGTCATAACGCCAAAGCTGCTTGTCGGTGAGGGTTTTCTCGACACCTTCGGATTCGATGAAATAACGTATTTTGACCGTCACCTCGTGAATGTGTCCGCCTTGCGATTCCTTCTGGTTAATGATGTCATAGCTAGCGACGTGGATGTTTTTAAGCCAGTCCAAGTCCAGATGGGTTCTCTTCGCAGGCGCTTGGAACGTTTGCGCCTTCTCGAAATCGCCCCAGCGGATTGCCGTCCCATAGAGGCTGAGAATATCTTCTATTTTTGATAGATAGATCGGGCCACTGGTGCAGGCCGCCAGCAGGGTAGCCAACAGGGCCAATGCGGATAAGTAGGTTTTCATGTCAGGACACACGCCAAATGCAATCGAAAAAAAACAGCCAAGGAGAACCTTCCGCCTTCCGGGGAGTCGAAGCCGTTGCTACTTTTCCCCCACCAAATTATATAATGCCCCAAACTCAAACTGATTGGAGATCGGCAAATGTTCGTTAAGATCGCGATTGGCCTCATGGTCGTCCTAGCTTTGGTTTACTTTTCCCCCGTGTTGATCCACATGCAAAACGGCAACCAGATCCACGGTTCCACCAACGAGCAAGTGCTGAAATCTGCGATGCAAGTGCGGCGCAATCTGCCCACCTTTGAGCGGCATTCATTCGATGTCGCCTTTGGCTTGCTCAAAGAATTCAAGTCAGCGGAGGAAGGAAACGCCTTTGCCGACATGGTCAGCGGCAAGTCGACCGACGAGGTGGTGGATTTGGCCCGCAAAGAAGTCGCCGTGAAGATAGCCGCTGGAGACCCCAAGTTCAAGCAATTCACGTCATGGGACGACATGTTAAGCAAGGAAGCAGCGGAAGATGCGCCGAAAAGACCCGCCGCCGCGCAACAGAACACAGCACCGATACGCAATTCCGAACGCACCAGCCGGGGCAATTAAGGCCATCATCCATCAAGGCACTCACAGCCCCATTGGAGCGCCGATGTCTCGTCGGCTTCCCGTGTTGTGCAGACGAGACCCCGGCTCCCCATGGGGGGACAATCCTAGGGATTTTTCCCGGCCAAGCTCAACGCAGCCCGATAAGCCAGATCCTTTTTCGCCCCGGTGATTTTCGCCGTCAGCGCGGAGGCGGTCTTCACCGAACACTCATCCAACAGCAACTTGAGTATCCGTGCCTGCTCCACAGTCAGTTCTTGCCCTGCTTGAGGGATCGAAGCGCCTTGCAGCAACACGACGAATTCGCCTTTTTCCATGTAAGGATCGCCTTCAATCAGCGCGGACGCTTCCGCGACCGTGCAGCGGACGATGGTTTCGTGCAATTTGGTCAATTCACGTGCGATGACGATACGCCGATCCGCAGGGAAAACCCGGACAATATCCCTGACGAATTCCAACACCCGATGGCTGGACTCGTAGAAAATAAGCGTCCTGGCATCATCGGCCAAGCTTTCCAAGTGGACGCGGCGAGCCGACGCCGTGCGCGGCGGAAACCCTTCGAAGGCGAAGCGGTCACTGGCAAGCCCGCTGGCGGACAGCGCCGCGACCAAAGCGCAAGCCCCAGGCACCGGGACGACCTGCAAGCCGCGCTCAACCGCCAGCCGCACCAAGGGAAAGCCAGGGTCGTTGATCAGCGGCGTTCCTGCGTCGGAAACCATCGCCATGGATTCGCCCTGTGCGACCCGTTCCAACAACCTAGCTGAAGCGGTGTCCTCGTTGTGTTCGTGCAGGGCCACCAATGGTTTGGCGATGCCATAGCGCTCCAACAGGGGCCGACTGTGGCGGGTGTCCTCGCAGGCGATGAAATCGACCCTTTGCAAGACCGCCACGGCGCGGAAGCTGAAATCAGCCAGATTGCCGATGGGAGTCGCCACTAGGTATAGTATGCCCTTAGGATTGTCCGGCACGATCTCTTCACCCTCTCAGATTTGACCAAGAATTTATTCCCATGCCCATTGCCAAGCGCCTTTTGCCCCTCCTCATCGCCCTGACCTTGGCCGGCTGCGCGGGCCCCTCGGCGAAGCACCGCGATGCCCCGCTCGTATCCGAAGCGACCGACCGTTTCCGCAACGGCGACTTCTCCGGCGCGTCGCAGGTTTACCAGCGCCTCGCCGACCAGTCCGACGACGCGGACTATTACCGCCTGCTGGCCGCAGACGCCGAATTGCGGGCGGGCAACGACCCTGGAGCACGCACCTTGCTGGGCGTGATCAATGTTAGGGAGTTGGAGGAAGGCGACCAACAGCGTTATGCCCTGCTCCGCTCCCGCCTCGACCTGAACCAGGGCAAGGCGCGTGAAGCCATGGCCCGGCTGGACGGCATCAATGAGCAGAGGCTGACCTCGGCATTGCTGGCGAATTATCACATATTGCGGGCCTCCGCCTACAACCAGTTGGGCAATATGCTGGAATGTGCCCGCGAAAGGGTCTACTACGGGCAGATGATCGACAACTCCGAAGCCCTCCAGAAAAACAACGAAGCCATTTACGATGCGCTCAACCGCCTGCCCTACCCGGTTTTGGCCGATCAGCAATCCAAAACCCAAGGCACCTTGGGTGGGTGGATGGCTTTGGTCATCGCCTTGCGCGGCCCGGAGGCCAACCGGCCGCAGGCTCTGCAAGCCTGGCGCGGCAGCCATCCGGGACATCCTGCCAACGGCCCGTTCGTGGAAAGCTTCCTGGGCAAAAAGCCTCAGACCGTGGAAATCACCCCGGTGAAACCGGCCGAGCCGCCACCCGTGCCTGCTCCGCCCATGCAACCCGCCCTGGCCGCGCCGACTGCGGCAGAAGTCCCACCCGCCCAGGCGGCACAGCCCGCAAGCAGCGGATTCATCGGCGTCATGCTGCCCTTGTCCGGCTCCTATGCGGTTGCGGCCCAGGCAGTCCGCACCGGCCTGTCGGCGGCTTGGGGCGCGGACACCAATCCGGGCAAACCTGAACTGCGCTTTGCCGACACGCAAGGCGGTGACATTCCTGCGATTTACCAAAAGTTGGCCGGCGAAGGCGCGAAATTTGTCATCGGCCCGTTGACCAAGGAAGAGGTGGCCGCGCTGGGCCGGGTCGGTGAACTGCCCGTCCCTGTGTTGGCGCTGAACCAAATTCCCGAATTCAGCCGCGAGGGAATCTACCAGTTCGCCCTGACGCCCGAACAAGAAGTCGAGCAAGTCGCCAGCCTGGCTTGGTTCGATGGCCGCCAGGATGCCCTGTTGCTGGCTCCCGCCTCCGCCTTCGGGCAACGCATGATCAATCATTTTAGCAATTACTGGAAATCCTTGGGAGGCAAGATCGCCAACATCAAGACCTACCAACCCGGCGCGGCAGACTATTCCACCACCGCCCGGCAATTGCTGGCGAACGTGGCCGAAGGGGAGGTTTCCCAGGCTCCGTCCAGCCCAGGGTTCATCTTCCTCATCGCCGATTCCCGCGACGGACGCCTGCTCAATCCACACATCCAAAACCAACCGGCCGGCCATATACCCATCTACGCCACTTCCCTCATCTTCAATGGCCAGCCGGACTCGCCGCAGAACCAGGATCTGACCGGCGTGACATTTTGCGACAGCCCTTGGCTGTTGGACACTGGCAACAGCGGCACCCTGTCTCGCCAAGCCTTGCAAACGGCGGCACGGCAAACACCCGAGCTTTATCTGCGCCTGCTGCCCATGGGCATCGACTCTTACCAGTTGATGCCGGAATTGAACCAGCTTAAAACCAGCACCCTAAGCCGTTTCAACGGCGCCAGCGGCGTGTTGACCTTGCGCCCAGGCAACCGGGTGCAAAGGCAACTCCACTGCGCACAGTTTGAAGGCAACGCCCTGCAGCCGCGTGGCATCGCGCCCAACCTCCAACCCGGCGCGACACCGGTCGCACCTTAATGCTGTTCGGCACACCAAAAGCCCCGCACCTGAGCGCAGGGCAGCTTGCCGAAGACGCAGCGCTGGCCTATCTGCAAGCCCAAGGACTGACCCTGGTCGAACGGAACTACCGTTGCCGGGGAGGGGAAATCGACCTGGTTATGCGCGAGGGCGGCAAGATGGTGTTTGTGGAGGTGCGCTACCGGGCCGGGTCAAGCTTCGGCGGGGCTTTGGCCAGCGTCGGGACACGCAAACAGGCACGGCTAATCATCGCCGCCGCCCATTATCTGGCGACGAAGCGCATCGACCGGCCTGCGCGTTTTGATGTGCTGGCCGTTTCGCCAGACCAGGGCAAGCTTGCGATACAATGGGTCAAAGACGCATTCCAGGCAGGGTAGGTTATGCGCTCAAATCCCCTCTCCCTGCGGGAGAGGGTTAGGGTGAGGGCTCAAGGCTAACTTTCTGTGAAATTGACCGTCGCCCCATAGCCTTAACCAATAGAGATCCCCATGACCCTCCAAGAACGCATCCACCAGCAATTCGCCGCCAGCCTGCAAACCAGCCAGGAAGCGCAGGCCAATCTGTCGGAGCTGATCGAAATCGCCGCCCTCAAAATCGCCCAATCCCTCATCAACGACGGCAAGATCCTGGTCTGCGGCAATGGCGGGTCGGCGGCGCAGTCCCAGCATTTTTCCTCCGAACTGCTCAACCGCTACGAACGCGAACGGCCTGGCCTGCCAGCCATCTCATTGACCTGCGACACCTCCACCCTCACCTCCGTCGCCAACGATTACCGCTACGACGATGTCTTCGCCAAACAGATACGTGCCTTGGGCCATGCCAACGACACCCTGCTCGTCTACACCACCAGCGGCAACTCGGCCAGCATCCTCTCCGCCGTCACCGCAGCCCATGACCGCGACATGACCGTTGTCGCCCTCTCGGGCCGTGACGGCGGTGCCTTGGGTCCGTTGTTGCAGGACAGCGACGTCGAAATCCGTGTGCCTTGCCAATCCACGGCGCGGGTGCAAGAAACCCAACTCATCATCACCCACTGCCTCTGCGACCTCATCGACCACCAGCTTTTCGGGGAATAGGCTATGAATAGGCTCGCTTATCTTGTTCTGTTGTTTGTGCTATGCCCCGCCCTAGGCTGGCCTATTACCCCGCAAGAGCGCAATAGGCTGGATCAATTCGCGCAAAGGGTTCTCGACAAAAGCCAGAAAGTGGCGGGTTACCCGGTCAATCAAGACACTTCCTTGGACGGTTTTTATGCCTGGTACATGAAGCACAAGCTGTATCGCGCCTCGATGAACAATGTGGGCAATCCACGCAAAGCCAGCCCTTACAGCCTAAACACCCATGAGTTTGAAAACGAGGTCGTCGATTATTTCGCCAAGCTGTATGGCTTCAAGGCGGGCGATTATTGGGGCTTCGTCACCGCCAGCGGAACCGACGGCAACAACCATGGCATTTATTTTGGACGCAAGTATCTGCAATCGCAATCGTCCGTGCCGCCGATCATTTATGTCTCGGAAGAAGCCCATTACTCCATCAAAAAACTGGCCGATGTGCAAAACTTAGAGCTGCGGCTGATCAAGGCCAAAGACATGGGGCAAATGGACTCCCAGGATTTTGAAAAGCAACTCGATCCCACCCGCCCGGCGCTGGTGGTCATCGCGATGGGGACTACGTTCAAAGGTGCCATCGATGACCAAACCGCCATTCGCAATATATTGGCCGAAGAGCACCAAGGCCCGCACTACATCCATTTGGATGCGGCCCTGTTCGGAGGTTATCTGCCTTATGCGGGCGGCGATGGCGCAGACTTGGTGAACCAGCAGATTCAGCGGTTTGACTCCATCGCAGTGTCCGGCCATAAGTTTTTCGGCTTTGACGAACCCATGGGCATTTTCATTGCCACGCAACAAGCGTTTCAGAACCTCAATCCCTTCCATGTGCCTTATTTGAATGACGCAGTCCCGACGATCACCTGCTCACGCAGCGCTGTGAATCCTTTGAAGTTCTGGTGGAAAATCCATTCGACTCCCGACGAAAAATTCCAAGCCACAACACTAGCCATTTTGGGCAATGCCGACTATCTTCATCAAAGCCTGGAAGCCGCCGACATCAAGGCATGGAAGAATCCGTACTCAAACACTGTTTTCTTTGAGCGCCCATCCGCCGACCTATTACATAAATATGACCTAGCTCCGGATGAAAGCCCGGTCTTCGGCAAACTCGCCCATTTCATTGTCATGCCGCATGTGAAGAAAAAGCTGATCAATGGCTTTGTCAAAGACATGAAGCAGTGGAAAACCATCGGCGAGGCACCGGATTGAAGATTTTTCCGCTTCCCGAATCCAGATTTAAAGCTATTAACTTAAGGATTTTTCCGTTCGCCCCGAGCCTGTCGAAGGGTGAACGGAAAAATCCAACTTATTAAAACTAAAGAACTTCATGGTTCGACAAGCTCACCATGAACGGCTTAGGTTAATGGCTTTGAAGCCGGAGCTTGAAAACCAGCGGAACTTTTATTCCAACAATAACGGAGAAAACGACCATGCATGTGACACAAGAACAATCACAACTAGCCTTGGAAGCGGCTATCGCCAAGGCGAAAGAACTCGGCACTAGCATGTGCATCGCGGTGGTGGATTCCGGCGCGGACTTGAAACTATTTCTGCGGATGGATGACGCCTGGGTGGGCAGCGTCGATATTGCCATCAAGAAAGCTAAAACCGCCTGCTTCTTCGGCATGCCCACCGGGGAAATCGGCAAGCTGTCCCAACCGGGCGGGCCTCTTTACGGAATCGAACATTCCAACGGCGGTTTGATCACCTTCCCCGGCGGTGTGCCGATTGTGACCGAAGAGGGTATTCTGATTGGGGCCATCGGGGTCAGCGGCAGTTCGGTGGAAAACGATGATTGTGTGGCGAGGGCGGGTGCCGCAGTCATCGGCGTCACCGATTTGCCGGAGCATCCTTGGCGTACCTAGCAGGTTGGGGTTTGCTAGAATAGGCTTGCCCCTACCACTCTGTAGGCCATCTCCCGTGACAAGCCCAGCACCCACTTTAGACGATGTTTGGCGGCTATTCCATGAAACCACCTTCAAGTTTCAGGAAACCGACCGCCAACGCAAAGAGACCGAGCAAATACTCAAAGAGCTTGCGGAGCAGTCCAAAGAGACGGATCGCAAGCTCAAGGAAGTGACGGCCAGCATCGGCAAGCTGGGCAACCGGCTAGGGAATTTCATCGAGGATGCGGTGCGCCCCTCCGCCGTGCGCCTGTTCCGCGAGCGCGGCATCGAGGTTCACGAGGTGCACCAGAATGTCAGCTCCCAGCGCGGGGAAGAGGGCATAGAAGTGGATTTGCTGGTCGTCAACGATACCGATGTGGTCGCCATCGAATGCAAGAGCAATCTGAAGCTGGCCGATGTCAACGAGCATTTGGCCCGGCTGGCGAAGTTGAAGCGCCTGTTGCCGACCTACACCGACAGACGAGTCATGGGCGCGATGGCTGCGATGGTGAAACCCGACAATGTGGCGGCTTATGCCTTTCGCAAGGGGCTGTTTGTGATCGGCCAAAGCGGCGAGCATTTGGTCGTCCGCAACGAGGAGGGATTCTCGCCAGCCATTTGGTAGGCTTCTAGTGGTTTGCGTCACTGCCAAAACCGCCTGCTTCTTCGGCATAAAGGCTGATAAGATCAGAAACTTGCCCCAAAACATTTCCCGGCATCCGTTGGATTGCGATAGGGCCATAGGATGCGCAGAGGTACGAAGCGCATCATTCGCGTTTCTCGATTGATGCGCCTCCTTACGTCGGCACATCCTATGCGGGCTGCCAAACCCGACGATTTGGATGTCGGTCTTGCCTACCGTTTGGTCATCGCTTCAAACTGTGCTTACGAACATTCTCCCAACGATGCCTTGACGTGTTTGAAAAATACGCCGGAATTTACAGGTATCGCCGATGAGCAAATTATATTGAAGTCTGATCTTGGCCCCGAAAAACTAGACGGCTATCTTTTGATTAATTCACCGGGGAAAGACTTGATTCTTGCCATCAGGGGAACCCAGCCACCCATCAATAAAAATAGTGAGCCTGGAAGAATTGCGTTGGATTGGCTGAACGATTTTATGCTAGGCCAGTTTGTGCCGCCGGCCTTTGAAAAGGATGGATACCATGAAGGATTCTTGAAGGTGTGGAGCAATATCATTGATGACCTGCAAAATCAGCTTAAGCGAAAAGAATGGATTGAAAATGCCAAGCAAAACAAATTTTTCCTAACTGGACACAGCAAAGGCGCGGCGACTGCCTTGCTGGGAACGGATAAGATTTGCAAAGATAATGGTGGTCAAGCAGGATTGCCGAAGCCTACCGCAACCTATGCCTTTGAACCTGCCCGTAGTCTTACCCAGGAAAAAGCCAACAAAGACAAGGATTGCTTCAACAACACTTGGCGATTTGAATACAAGGACGACATAGTCACTCATGTTCCGCTGACTAAGGATGTTACAGGCGCTCATGGCAAAATCATTGAAATCGCTTATGACTTCAAAAAACTCTTCAATAAACTGCCAGGATTACCAATAATACCTGACTATGGCTCGGTAGGAAGTTTGTTTTACGTGGACACCAACGGCACTGGCAAGGTAATTTCAAACCAAGCAGATAACCTCAATGAACGGGTACACTCTCTAGACGAACATCTCGACCGTTTGAAGGTTATAGTACATAAACCCGATCTCGATGAAGTGTCTCACTTGGGGGAGGCTTATCTAGTGGCTTATCTAAAGCCTCTTGGATCGGGCGACCGCCAAGAAGCTTTTAAGCAGGCCAATAAGCAGGCCAAGGATTTGCTATATAAGCTGCTTGCATTGGATAAACAAGACCAAGACCAATGCCAGACACAGTTGTCGCTTGTAGATGATCACATTTTGTATTATAAATGGTTGACCAAGGCCAATACGCCGAACCATAGCAATGCGCAGGCTAATGTTGCCAATACCGAAATGCAGCCCCTTGCCCTTGCCTCTTGCTGCACGAAAGAATCGCTTGAAAAGGTGGTGCAATGCGTAAAGGAAATACCGGATAGATAGCCGGGTAGGTCGGGCAACGGCTTTGAAGCAACAGACGTTGAATCACCCGATTGGCATCGAGATATTCTTGCCGCAAGGAAAAATAGCATTGCAGAAAGCAAAGGCCGGATTTTTTAGATCTGCCTTCACCCCAGCCCTCTCCCAAGAGGGAGAGGGGCATGGATGTTCAGAAAGACAATCCTTCAATTTAGTTCGGGCGCGTCTCTTTGCGCCCGGACCACAATCCTCATCGACAAATCCACCGCCCGCACATGCTTGGTCAAAGCTCCGACGGAGGCGTAATCCACGCCGGTCGCGGCGATGGCAGGGATATTCTCCAGGCTGACATTGCCCGAAACCTCCAGCTTCGCCCGGCCAGCACTCAATGCCACCGCCTCGCGCATCATGTCCAAGGTGAAATTGTCTAGCAATACCCTGGTCACGCCAGCCTCCAGAGCCTGCGCCAATTCATCCAGATTCTCCACCTCCACCTCGATCAGCACGTTAGCCTCCAATTCCTGGGCCTTGCCCACGGCCAAGGCAATGGAGCCTGCCGCGATGATGTGGTTTTCTTTGATGAGGATGCCATCGTATAGCCCAGTGCGGTGGTTGGCGCAGCCGCCGCAACGCACGGCATATTTCTGCGCTTGGCGCAGGCCGGGGATGGTCTTGCGGGTGTCCAGCACAGTCAATCCGGTGCCAGCCGCCGCCCGGGCATATTCCCGAGCCACGGTGGCGGTGGCCGATAAGGTTTGCAGCAGGTTCAAGGCCGTGCGCTCTCCAGTCAACAAGGCGCGGGCCGGGCCGGATAATATGCATAGCAGCGCTCCCGCCGGCAAGTCCGCGCCCTCCTCCGCCTGCCAGTCTATGCGAACGGCAGGATCGAGCCGGGCGAAGACGGCATCGAACCACTGACGGCCACACAAAACCATGGCCTCGCGGGTGATGACGCGGGCCCCGGCCCGCGCCGATTCCGGCACGATGAGGGCGGTCAGATCCCCAGACCCTAGGTCTTCGCGGATGAAACGGGCGATTTCTTCAGGATCGACCCGTGTGGCCGGTGTCGCGTCATTCATGATTGCTTCTTCTGTAGGCTCTCCCGCCAAGCCTGCGACAAGGCAGGAATAGCCAAGGCGCGGCGGATGATTTCTTGTTGGCGGGGATTTTTGTTGAGGGCGAGCATGGCGTCACGGATGCTCAATTGGCCCGGATCTTCATGCAGGCGTTCGATGGCGTCGCCCGGCGTGAGCGGGCCTTCCTTGAGCACCCGCAGATAAAAACCGACCCGGCCCGAATGATGGAAACGCCGGACGAAACCCGGATCTTCCATCCTCAGGCCCAGTTTGAAGCAGGGTACGCGAGGCTGGGTGACTTGGCACTCTACCGGGCCGATGCGAAAGATGTCGCCGATATGCACGGCCTCGTCAGTCAGGCCGCTGACCGCCAAGTTTTCGCCGAACTGGCCATAAGGCAGTGTGCGGCCAAGCGCCTGCTCCCAAAATCGGTAGTTTTCCACCGCATAGGCATAGACCGCCTTGTCGGCCCCGCCGTGGTTGTCCCGGTCAACCTGGGTATCGCCCAGGATGCCTTCGGCGGTAGCTTGGACCGGGCCGGTGACGGGCTGCTTGCAAATGCCGGTTTCCGCGCTACGGCCCTGGTATGCCAGCGTTTGCGGCCCGGAAAGACTGATGGCCAACAATTCCATAGTGCTTTGCCTATTGGTTTGGTGTATTCAGGGATTGCGGGCTAACAACCGGGCAACGGGGGCGAAGCTATGCCGGTGCAGGGGCGTGGCACCCAGTTCGATGAGTTTGGCTTGGTGCAGGGCGGTGGGATAGCCCTTGTGGACGGCGAACTGGTAACCCGGATAGAGTGCGTCGATTATCTCCATCTCGGCGTCGCGGGCGACCTTGGCCAGGATGGAAGCCGCAGAGATTTCGGCAATGCTTGCATCGCCACCGATGACGGCTTCTCCGGGACAAGGCAAATGTGGGTAGCGGTTGCCGTCCACCTTGGCCCAATCGGCGGGGACGGCCAACGCGGCGTAGGCGCGGCGCATGGCGAGCATTGAGGCTTGCAGGATGTTGATCCGGTCGATCTCACCCGGCTCGGCCCGGCCTATGGCCCAGGCCAGAGCCTGTTCTTTGATCTGCGCCGCCAAGTCTTCGCGCCGTCTGGGCGTCAGCTTTTTCGAGTCGGCCAATCCGTCAACCAGGGTTCCCGGCCCCAGGATGACGGCGGCGGCGATCACCGCGCCGGCGAGGCACCCCCGCCCCACCTCGTCAATGCCGACGACGAGTCTCCGCCCATCCGTGAAAGTGGTCGCGCCGGTCAGCGCAGGATGCTGCGCTGGGTTTGCTTGAGAAAATTGACTAGGCAATGGATTTCTGGCGTCTCTTCGGCCATTTCTTCCAACGCGCCGATGGCGTCTTCCAGCTTCAAACCTGATTTGAAGACGATTTTATAAGCCTTCTTGACTTGGCGGATCGCGTCCTGGCTAAAACCTTTCCGTTCCAGCCCGACGGCGTTGATGCCGTGCGGCTTGGTCGGCTGCCCGCCCACCAATACATAAGGGGGTATGTCACGGGAAATGACGCTGCCCATCGCCGAAAAACTGTGCTTGCCGATTTTACAAAATTGATGCACCAGGGAAAAGCCGCCGAGGATAGCGTAATCCTCGACCAACACATGCCCGGCAATGGAAGCGGCATTGGCCATGATCACATGGTTGCCCACGATGCAGTCATGGGCGACATGCGAGTAGGCCATGAACAGATTGTCGTCACCCACCTTGGTCAGCGACTTGTCCTGCGCCGTACCCCGGTGGAGTGTGCAGAATTCGCGGATGATGTTGCGGTCGCCGATATCCAGGCGGGTAGGCTCGCCACGATATTTCATGTCCTGCGTGTCCTCGCCCACCGAGGCAAACTGGAATATCCGGTTGTTCTTGCCAATCCGCGTCGGCCCCTTGAGGACCACATGGGAACCTAGGATTGTGCCCGCACCGATCTGGACGCCGGGGCCGACGATGCTGTAGGGTCCGACACTCACGTCATCCGCCAGTTCGGCGGAAGGATCAATGATCGCTGTCGAATGAATCAAGAACTCTGCTCCGCGGCTGCGCACATGATTTCCGCACTGGCCACGAGATCTCCATCCACCTCGGCGCGGCATTGGAAGGCCCAAATATTCCGCTTGTGGCGTATATAACATGCCTCCAGCCTGAGTTGGTCTCCCGGCACCACGGGGCGCTTAAACCGAACCTTATCCAGTCCCACCAAATAGTAAGTCTTGCCTTTCCCAAGCACATCCGGTGCCGAGTTACCCGCCAACAGGCCGGTCGCCTGGGCCATCGCCTCAATGATGAGAACGCCCGGCATGATGGGAAGCCCGGGGAAATGCCCCTGGAAGAATGGCTCGTTGAACGTCACATTTTTGATGGCCAGCAGACGCTTCCCCGGCTCGCATTCTAAGACACGGTCAACCAGCAGAAAGGGGTATCGATGCGGCAGGAATTCCTTTATTTCTTGAATATCCAATGCGTTTTTTTCCTTGAAAAAAGTTAATGCTGGGGGATAAGGATGCGGGGGGCTGATTATCGCTTCGAGCCTTTGGAGGAGACCACGCCGCCTTCCAACCGGCTGGCAACCTTGGTCGTTACATTGATCGCTTCCCCGGCGAAGGCCACGCCTTCGGAGGATAAAATCAAATCAAAGCGCTCTTCCCTCGCCAGGGACTGGATGGCTTCGCTGATGGACTTTTGCAGCTTCGCCATTTCCTCGTTGCGGGTCTCGTTGAAGTCCCGCCTTAATTTTTCTTCCACGCCACGGACCTCATCGATGCGTTTGAGGAGTTCCTTGGTCTGTTTCTTTTGTTCGTCTTCGCTCATCACCTCGGCCTCCTTGGCAAGGCGATCCCGCATCTTGGTGATCTCCTCTTTCTCGCTGTTCAGCTTGGTCTCACGGGGCTTGAATTCACGCTCCATGGTTTTTCTAGCCTGTTCGCCTTGAGAAGACTTTTCAATCAAGGACATGACATCGACGACGCCGATCTTCAGGCCCGACGCCTGACCGCGCCCGCCACCGTTGGCAGAATCGGAATCTGCTGCGGGTTCAGCCGCCGCGAATCCGGCATTCAAGGCTAATAAAAAACCCAACAGCACACACCACAAGCTCGTTTTAGACATATTCAAATCTCACTCCAAATCAATAGGTTGAATAATTGGCAAAGGCGGCATACGCTGGCAATGGGGTCTTCGGTACGCTAGTGTGCGGCACCAAACCGGCTTTGTTCCGGCTCATTCGGGGAGCCATTATACAAGAACCCTGCGCAACGGACGAACAATTGCCGCAGACATCCTTATGCCAAAGCTCAAAACCCCTGCCCGAAGGAAAACTGGAAGCGCTGCACCTGATCCGCGACAGCGGTTCCAGGACCGATTCCGTTGGGACAGGTGGTATTGCTCACCGGGTTATTACCATAACATTCGGTCTTGGCGTTGAGCGGCTGGGCAATGCTGAAGGTCAACGCGCCGAAGGGCGACAACCACTTGGCGGAAAGCCCGGTCGAATAGCGCAACTGGCCAAGATCGAAGCCATTGGCGAACACATTGCCGGCGTCGAAGAAAGCCCCCAGCCGAATGCTCTTGCTGTCCGCCATGAAAGGAACCGGGAATAGCAATTCCGCCGTGCTGACAAGCTTGCTCGCGCCGCCAAAAGGACGCGGTTGTTGACCGTTTTGCAAGCCTATAGTCGAAGGGGTATCCCGCGGACCCAGGGTATTGGCCATGAAACCGCGCACCGACAACGGTCCTCCGGCAAAATAATGCTCGAAAAACGGCAGCCCGCCCTTGGTGGAGCCGTAGGCATTGCCGTAAGCGACATCCCCCTTGAGCATTAAAGTGAGATCCCTGGCGAGAGGGAAATATTGCACCGCGCTGACGCTGGCCTTGTAATAGGTGAGGTCGCTGAATGGCACCGTACCCAGCACTGATACAGTCTGCGAGCCGCCATTGTTGGCGAAAAGCGCCCGGTTCAGGGTGTCATGCACGTATCCCATGCCCACCGAATAGGTGTTGAATGTATCCCCGTTCTGGGCGATGAACTGCGTAATCTGTTGCGAGCTGGCGTAGGTCTGGGGCACATAAGCGTTGACAGTGGCATCGGTGCCGCAAGGCGTGGGGTTTGCATCGGTTGGGTACACCGGCACCGAGGGGGTCAAGGAACAATATCCTGAGTTTACCGCAGCATTCAGGATGGTGTGTTCATAATCCAGGTTCAGGCGCAGGCTGCTGAACTCGCCCAGCGGAAGCCCCCAGTTCCCTGCCACCGAGAAAACGTTGGTGGTATAGCTGGCGAGGTTCGCCTGGTAGGCGTTGGTTTTGCGGTAGCTGATGTTCCAGCCGCTGCTGACACCGTCCAAAGTGGCGTACGGATTGGAATAGCCGACATTGTACATCGTGCTGTAGGCACTGTTGTTGAAGGTGAAGTTCACCCGCTTGCCGGAGCCGAAGACATTGTCCTGGGTCACGCTGGCGTTGAAGATGATGCCCTGCACCTGTGAATACCCCACGCCCGCCGAGAGGTTGCCGGATTGCTTCTCGACCACGGTGTAGTTCACATCAATCTGGTCGGATGTGCCCGGCACGGCGGGCGTCTCCACGTTCACCTCCTGGAAATAGCCCAGCCGCTCAAGACGGGTCTTCGAGCGCTGGATCTTGGTGGTCGATGCCCAAGCCGCTTCCATTTGCCGCATTTCCCGACGCAACACTTCGTCACGCGTCTTCGTGTTGCCCTGCATATTGATGCGGCGCACGTAAACCTGCTTGCCCGGATCGACGAAAAAAGTGATGTTGACGGTCTTTTTCGCCATGTCGATGTCGGGAACCATATTGACGTTGGCGAAAATATATCCATCGTCCCCCAAACGGTCAGAAATAGCCTTGGAGGTCTCCGTCGCAAGCTTGCGGGAAAAGGTGTCGGTAGGGCCGATCTGCACCAGAGGGGTCAACTCTTCCGGTGGAACAATGGTCCTGCCGGTCAACTTCACTTCGTTGACGGCGAAAATATCGCCCTCCTTGACGTTGATGGTAATGTAAATTTCCTTCTTATTCGGGGTGATGGAAACCTGCGTGGACTCAATGTCGAAATTGATGTATCCCCGATCCATGTAATAGGAGCGCAGCCGCTCCAAGTCGGCGGAAAGCTTTTGCTTGGAGTATTGGTCGTTCTTGGTGTAGAAAGAGATCAGGTTGGAGGTGCCTAGCTCAAAAACCTTCAGCAAATCACCATCCTCGAAGGACTTGTTGCCGACGATATTGATTTGCTTGATCTTGGCGACCTTGCCCTCGGAAATCTTCAAAGTGACAGCCACCCGGTTGCGGGACATGTCTTTCACTTCGCTGTCAATCTTCAAGCCATATTTGCCGCGGCTGTAATACTGCCTGTGCAATTCCTGCTCGACTTTGTCCAGAATCTGCCGGTCAAACACGCGGCCCTCCGCCAAGCCTATGTTTTTGAGCCCCTTGTTCAGGTCTTCCGTGCCGATGTCCTTGTTGCCTTCTATCTTGACGCTGGCGATGGAAGGGCGCTCCTCCACGACCACCACCAAGGCATCGCGTTCCCGCCCCAAGCGGACATCCTTGAAAAACCCCGTCTTAAACAGCGCCTTGATGACTGCGGAGGAATCGTTTTGATCGAAGCTGTCACCCACCTTGACCGGCAGGTAATTGAACACCGTTCCCGCCGAGATGCGCTGCAAGCCCTCGATCCGGATATCGTGGATCACAAAGGAAGAACCCGGCCAGACCGGGGGCGTAAGGAGCATCGCCAACAGGAAAAAGACAGCAAATCCGAGGCGGTTCATTGGCAGGGGACAAACAGCACAGTGGGCGGGATGGGGTTTTGGATCATGTGAGAACTAGCCCTCAAGCAGATCTTTCTCGACCTGCTCAAGGCTGATATGGCGGATGTTTTTACCCTTGGCATAATAAATGACGTATTCGCATATATTGCAGGAACGGTCGCCAATCCGCTCCAAGGAGCGGGCAGACCACATAATGTCCAAACAGACCAGGATGGCGCTGGAGTCCTCCATCATATAGGTGATCTGCTGGCGCATGATGCCTTCATACTCTTTGTCCACCTGCTTATCCTCGTGCACCACCCGCAAGGCGGCATCCACATCCATGCGGGCGAACGCATCCAATGCGTCACGCAGCAAACTCTGCACATGCCTGGCCAACTGTTCGAGTTCCATCAGTTGATCCTTCCTGGGGGAGCGGGAGGCCAAATCAATGGCATGGCGGGCGATACGCTTGGCCTCGTCGCCGATGCGTTCGAGATCGGTGATGGTCTTGATGACGCCGACCACCAAACGCAAATCGCGTGCGGTCGGCTGCCTAAGCGCCAAAATTTGGGTGCATTCTTCGTCGATGGAGACTTCAAGGGCGTTGACCTTGGAATCGTCCTTGATGACGCGTCGGGCCAGTTCCACATCAAGTTCGACCACGGCCTTGACCGCCGCCTCAATTTGCGCCTCTACAACCCCTCCCAAGGCTAGGACACGACTGCGAACATCCAGCAATTCGTGGTCATATTGCTTTGAAATATGCTGGTGCAGATTTTCGCTTTCGTTGAACTTTGCCATAAATTTTGGATTGATTAGGAATTCTTTGGCCCCCATGGGCGATTGTCGATAGTTCGTATTGGCCGAATTCTATCAACTCCCCCCAGCACATGAAAGCACCGATTCAGCCCGCCCTCCTTGCAAGCGCCTCCCGACCGCTAAACAGGCGGGCGGGAACGGCACCCTGAAGGCTACAATCCCTTCAGCATTTCCTCAGCCTGTATCCGCTCGGGAAACGACTTATTTTCCTTAAGCAAACGCTCCAGCTCTTTTCTGGCCTCCCCCTTCTTCCCTGCTTTCGCGAATGCGGACGCCAAATGGAAGCGAATGTGGATATTGCCAGCATCCTGCAGGGCCGCCTGTTGCAGCAAAACCAAACCCTTGTCCTCCTTGCCGTTTTGCAAGAAGACCCAGCCGAGCGTGTCGAGGATCTCCGGCTTGTTTTCGATGCTCGGTGCGGAAGCGAGCTTTTCCGCGAGATCCAAGGCTCTCTTGTCGCCCAAATCCTGATACAGCCAAACCAAATTGTTTTGCAACACCAAATTGTCGGGATTCACTCCCAATGCCTTCTCGTAGGCTGTGGCGGACTCCTTGAGCTTCCCTGCTTCCTGCAAAGCCGATGCCAGCACACCCCATGCATCGACATCCTGGGTGGACTTTTGCAGCCACTGGCGCAGCCCATCAAACGCCGCCTGATCCTGCTTCAGCTCTCGGCGCCCAACAAATAAGCGCCGGGCCAAATACGAACTAGGGGCCAGCTCATAGGCTTTCGCATAGGCATCGACCGCTTTGGCAAGCTGCTTTTGGGCGAGCTGGACATCGCCTTCCAACTGGTACCCCAAGGGGGACTTGGGATACTTGGCTTTGATCACGTCGGCGGTCTTGGTAACCTCGCCATAGCGTTTATCCTGCATGGCAAGCTCCGACCTCGCCAACATGGCGGGAATATACTCCGGCCCATGCTTGAGCGCCTCGTCCCATTCCTTGGACGCGCCAGCCTTGTCGCCAAGCTTGAATAGTGCTTGGGCCAACTGGTGGTGGAGTTCCGGATTCTCAGGCAGCTTGCCAATCAATTGCCTGAAGGTGGTGGCGGCATTGGCCGCTTGGTTCGCCCCCATTTGCGCCGCCCCAAGATTTTGCAAAGCGGCAAGGTTGTCTGGATTGCCTCCCAATGCGTCACTGGCAACCTGCAAAGCTTGGTTTCCCTTGCCTTGCGACAGGTAATAGCGGGTCAGCATGACGGCCGGCGTCACATCGTTTGGGTTTTTCTTTCTGGCGTCATCCAGCAAGCTGGCCATCTTCGCATAATCCTTCCCCAATTCGGCGATCTGCGCCAAACCGATCAGGGCGGAAAGATTGTTCGCATCGAGCTTGAGAATCTTCTCATATTCCTTAGTGGCGATGTCGGGCTTGCTCTGACTCATGGCGAGTTTGGCCAAATTCAGGTTTGCCGGTGTATAGTCCGGCCTGATCGCCAAAGCGTTTTGCCAGCTTTCCTGCGCATGCCCGATCTCTCCCTTCGCCATGTAGGCTGTGCCCAGCAGGTTGTCCGCCAATGGATCACCCTTGCGCTTGGCTTTAAGCTTGTTCGCCTCGACGATGGCTTCGTCAAATTTTTTCTGCTGGATCATGGCTAGCACGATGGTCGCGTCCGCCTCCATGAGGTTCGGGTCAATGCCGACCGCAGTTCTCAGATCGTCAACCCCTTGCTCCATTTTTCCAGCGGCAATCTTGCCCAAGCCCAACTCGGCGCGCACCGAAGCCACATCGGGGGCGATATCTGCGGCCTTGCCAAGATACGTGACCCCTTGGTCGTACTGCTTGTTTTTCAGGTAAGCGCTCCCCAGAATAGCCAACAATTGGGCATCCTTCTGGTCTTTTTCCGCCCATGGCTGCAACAGCTTGATGGCTTCGCCGGGGCTGCCGTGCTTTAAGCGCGTCGCCGCCAACAGTTTGACTGCCGGCAAATTGTCCGCAGCCACGGAGACCACCTTGGAAAGATAGTGTTCCGCCTGCTCCAATTCGTTCTTTTGATAAGCGATGGCCCCCAGCAGATAGAGGGTAGGCAAATGCTCGGGCGCACGGCTGTTCACCTTGACGAGGTTTTCCTTGGCCTCGTCCAGCTTGTTCGACTGGAAGTCTATAACCGCCTCGGTATACAAAACCACAGGCAGCTCGCCCGCCACCTTCTTCGCTTCTGCGGCATCCTTTCGTGCCTCCTGCGGCTTCCCTGTGGCAATATAGACAGAAGCCCGGCCAAGCCGCGCCTTCAGGTTAACCGGTTGCAAATCGATTGCGTGCGAGTAAGCCTCCAAAGCCCCCGGCATGTCCGCGCTCAACCGCTTGATTTCGCCCAACAACACCCAGGCCTGGGCATTTTTCGGTGCCTTGGCCGTTGCCGAAGTGGCGTAGTCGGAAGCCTGCTTGTATTGTTTACTGGACATTTCCAACATGGCAAGCCCCAGCAAAGCCTCCACACTGTTGGGATCGGCCTGCAAAGCGGCGTTGAAACTCTCCCGCGCCGGGTTGGCCCCATCGCTCAAACCCAGTTGGGCCATACCCCGAAACGCCAGCAACTTGCCATTCACCGGCCCCGGTAACTGCGGATCCGGCTGGAGCTTCTCCAACAATAGCTTCGGTTGGTTTTGCAGCAAATAAGCCTCCGCCAGCGGATTGATCCACTTCTCCTTCGCCAGGTTGAGATCCCTGGCCTTTTCCAACTCCTTGGCGGCGGAGCCGGCATCGCCCATGCGGATATAGCCCTCGCCCAGAAGAAGCCTGGCCTCGGCGTTTTCCGGAAACTTCTGCAATACGTTCTTCAACTCGATGATTGCGGCTTTAGCCTCACCCTTTTGCAGATATTGCCTAGCCTCATGCAGTGGATCGACATCGGCGGCAACCGCCATGGCTGCGCCGCCCGTCGCCAACAGCAACCACGCTATTGCTTTGATTAAATTATTCACGCTGCCCCCTTAAAAATGTTTCAATGATGTTATTTAAATCTTGAGGTTAAACTTGGTCAGCAAAGCATATAGGGTCGGACGCGTAACCTCCAATAACTCCGCCGCTTTGGATACATTTTCCCCGGACTCGCTTAAGGCCATGCAAATTGCCAACCGTTCCGCAGCCTCGCGCGCCTCGCGCAAGCTCAAGATTCGGCGGCAGCTCTCGCCCGGCGCCAATTCCAAATCCTTCAACTCAATGAACGTCCCTTGGGCCATGACGACCGCCCGCTTGATCTTGTGTTCCAATTCGCGGACATTTCCCGGCCAATCGTATGCCTCCAGCGCGGACATGGCGTCTTCCTTGAACCCTAAAATATTGCGCGCCATCTGCTTGGCGTAACGACTCAAGAAAGCGCGCGCCAGAACCGGAATATCCCCGTTCCTTTCCCGTAGCGGCGGCAGATTGATGATCATCTCGTTGATGCGGTAATACAGAATCCTCGCGGAATCCGCCCTCCACCATGAGCTTGCGCATGTCTCTGTGGGTCGCGCAGATCAGCCGCACATCCAGCTTTATCTCCTGCCTGCCGCCGACGCGTTCGACGACCCTCTCCTGCAACACCCGCAGCAATTTAGCCTGTAGCCCTAAGGGAATGTCGCCTATTTCATCCAGAAAAAACGTCCCGCCATCCGCCATTTCGAATTTCCCCTTGACTTGGTTCACGGCCCCCGTGAAAGCGCCTTTCTCATGGCCAAACAGTTCGCTTTCCAGCAGGTTTTCAGGGATGGCGGCCGCATTCACAGCGACAAACGGTTTGTGGGCCCGCAAACTTAGATCGTGCAGCGCACGTGCGATCACTTCCTTGCCTGTCCCACTCTCGCCCAAGATCAGCATCGTCACGTCAGTGGATGCCAAGCGTTCCACAATGCGGCAAACTTCGTGCATTTGGGGACTGGCGGCAATCACGCCTTTCAGCGGGTAGCTATAATGCATGCGCGCCAACTTGCGGTTTTCCTGCTCCAAGGCATGCAAACGGAAGGCACGCTCGACGACAAAAGACAAGATTTCGGGATCGACGGGTTTCTGATAAAAATCATAGGCACCCTGTCCGATTGCCTTCACCGCGTTGACCGTGTCGTCGTTGCCCGTCAACACGATGACTTTTGTCTGCGGTGCATGGGACAGGATTTCGGCCAGCGTGGCAAAGCCCTCGCGAGTCCCCCCGGGATCGGGCGGCAACCCTAAATCCAGGGTCACCACGGCTGGCGCGTGTCTTTTCACCGCCACCAGCGCGGATTCCCGATCCTCCGCCATGTGCAAGTTGAATTGGTCGAAACTCCAGCGCAACTGGCTGCGCAGGCCGGAATCGTCCTCGACAATCAATAAGGCCCGTTCACTCAATCGCGTCTCCCATCCGGCACATCGGAGAAACGGCGGCATTCATTTTCCGCCAATGGAATCTCGAAAACAAACAGGCTCCCTTTGCCGGGTTCGCTGCGGACGCTGAGTTCCCCGCCCAACGAGCGGACAAACTCGCGGCTTTCATAAGCGCCTATGCCCATGCCTGTCAAGCCCTTGGTCGTTTCAAAAGGTTTGAACAAACTATTGGATATGAATTCTTCACCCATTCCGCAACCGTTGTCTTCAATCTCCACCTTCGCCCATCCGTCGCGGACTGCGCACAATCGGATCTTGACCCAACCCCGCTTACCCGTCGCATCCTGGGCGTTATGGATGACATGCTCCAAGGCAGAAGTAAGCCGCTGCCGGTTGGTCAACACGGCCACCGGATAGGCCACTGTATCACAGATGGGGACGGGCGCTTGCCGTTTCCTCGCCTCCACCGCGTCCAACAAGGCGTTGCGCAAGTCGAACCTTTCCGCCGCGGCCACCGAGCTGGAATTGCGTAATTGCGACATGAGCGCATTCATTTTGCCTACGGCGTGGGCGACAGTTTTGATGGCATCCTGCATAAATTCGGGATTGTCGTGATGCTTCGCGGCATTGCGCACGACCAGGCTTAATTGCGCGATCAGGTTTTTCAGGTCGTGGATGACGAACGCGGACAGGCGGTTGAACCCTTCAAACTGCCGGGCCACCGCCAAAGCGCGGGCGGCTGACTCCAACTCCAAGTAAGTCGCCACCAGTCGGCTGGTCGTCTTCAGCATGTCGATGACTTCCGCGTTCCAAACCGTGAAAGTGGGGGAGTCGGTCAACAACAGCAGGCCATCAATGCCGCCTGCCGTCTTCCACAGTGGAATCAGCAACCAGGCATGTCGATAAGGCTCGACCCACAAGGGTTTGTTCAATCCCTCATAAGCTTCCGGAATGGTCAGCATTTCCTTGAGATTCACCACCGTGTCTTTCCTCTCCAAAAAGGCGACCACAGGATCGTCGCCATCCACTTCAGGAATGTCTATCCCAGGATATCCAAAGCTCGCCCGCCAAGTGAACTTGCCGCCGACCCCACGCACCCACAACACGCCTCCCGGACTCTCCACCACTTGGCTAAGGGCCACTATCACGCGCTCCTCCAAGGAGCCACCCTTGCCTTCCGACAGCGTGGCGATCAAACGTTGCCATTCTTGCCGGTAGTCGAAGGTGTGCTTGAGAAAGTGCTTGCCCACAAAAACCCGCAACTTCGCCCTGATTTGGCCGGAAAACAGCACCAGCGCCAACACCAGAAATGCCCCGACCAGAAACGCGATCTGCAGGACGGCCCCCCATTCACCGCCATAATATTTGAGATAGTAGCCGACCGTCGCCATGAGCAGCAGGTAGCAACCCGCCCCCAGCAAGGCTGTGGAATGGAACACCACTTGACGGGAAATGAAAATGTCCAAAGACCAATCCGGGTTGCGCACGGCGGACACTGCGATTAAGGGACTCAGCATGGCCGCGATCACACCGCGGGCAGCCCACAGATCCTCCTTGATGCGAAGGAACAGGATGGCCTCGGAATACAGGTAAAACTCGTAAACGAATAGCGTCCCCAAAGCGAAGCACAGCATTTTGATCCGCCACCGCTCGTCAGTCCGCGTGTTGCGGTAGATCTGCTCGACCAGCACCAAGCCCACGATCACCAAGCCGACATGGCCGAGCAGTTGGTAAGAAGGCCGGAAGATAGACGGATAGGAACCTTGCCAATACGGCAAGCACCAGATATAGGCAAGCAGGAATACCGCGATGGACTGCCCCCAGCGGTAAATGGAAACCGATCCGGCCCCGCCCCCCGCACCCGCCTGGTGGCTTAACAATTTCCAGAGAAATATCAGCCACATGAAACTGTGCAGCAACTCCAGCGTCCACATCGCCGCCACGGGAAAAACGCCATAACGCTCCTGTGCCGCGATTCCACCCGTCCACAACGCCATCATGCCACAGGCGGCAATCAACCAGCGCCCGACTGCGTGGCCGCGCCAACCGGCCACGAGCAACAAGGCCAGCGCCAGATAGGCCAGGAACCCTGCCAGATAGCAATAATAAGTCACCGCCATGGTTGGCGATGCCAGAAGCCTGCTAAAGCGGGAAGGAAAGGGGAATTCAGCACCATAGCCACAGCGAGGCCTAGAGTCCCTTTCCCCACAAGACCACTTCGATGGTTTGCAGTATGATCAACACATCGAGAAAAATGCTGTAGTTTTTGACATAGTAAAGATCGTACTGCAATTTTTCGATGGTATCCTGATAGCTAGCCCCATACTGGTAACACAATTGCGCCCAGCCGGTGATGCCTGGCTTCACGCGATGGCGCTCGGAATAATAAGGGATAGTTTCCGCGAATTTCTCCACAAATTCGGGGCGCTCGGGCCGGGGTCCGACAAAACTCATCTCGCCATGCAATACATTGAACACCTGCGGCAATTCGTCGATGCGCATCTTGCGTATGAACGCCCCTACATGGGTAATGCGGACATCGTTCGTCCGCGCCCATTGGGCCTTGCCATCTTTTTCGGCGTCCGTGCGCATGCTGCGGAATTTGATGACCGTGAACAACTGGCCGTTCAAGCCCACGCGCACCTGCCGGTACAGCACAGGCGATCCCCAGCCGCTTTCGGCGGTAATGGCCAAGGCGGTCAACAGCATGACCGGCCAAGCCACCGCCATCAAGACTAGGCTCGCGGCGACATCGAACCAGCGTTTGATTACCTGCTGCGCCCCAGAAAGGCGAAATCCGTCGGAAAACACCAACCAACTCGGGTGCAGGCTGTCCACCCGCAGCAACCCCGCCTCCCGCTCGAAAAATGTCAGCAAATCGACCACTTCGTACCCCACAATCTTGCAGTCGAGAATCTCGTCCAACGCGATGCCGCTCCTGCGGTCATCCGGCGCAACGACGATCTCGTCGATATCCTCGGCGGCGACTAAGGCGAGCAGGCCCGTGCGCAGATCAAGGACGCACTCTGGCCCAACGCGCAAGGGTTCGTCCCCCATGCGGACATAACCAACCACCCGAAATCCCAAATGGACGCTGCGTTTCTCGAACTCGCGGATCATGTTTCCGCGGTAGCCAGTGCCGAGAACCAAAATGCGACGCCTAAGTGCCTGATTGTCGGCATATTTGAGAAAAAAGAACCGGGACACCAAAATCCCGACCATGGCGACAGCCAAGGCGTAGGCGAACAGGCCGCGTCCAGGGAAAAGATCGGGTAAAGAATAAAACGGCAGGCTCATGATCGCCGCACCCAGCAGGAAACTTGTGCAAATGCGCAAGAGCAAGGGCACGTCACCCAGGTCTTGGGCGCGCTGATACAGGCCCATGCCGGTGGAACTGACCAGCATAACCAGGCAAAAAATCAGCGAGGGTAGCCAAACGCTTTCGGTGACGGCAAATTGCTGGTGCCAACTATAGCCCTGCAACAGCCCCCCCCAATAGAAGGCGGAGGAAAAAACACCCGACTCCATGATGAAAAGAACAAGGTAAGCGCCCGAAATATAATGCCGGAAAATTCGAATCATGGTCTTTTGAAGGTTGCGCTAGCCAATGAACTCGCCTGCCAGGGAAGGCCCGCGCCAATCCCTCTTACGCCAAGCGTTGGGCGATTATAAGTCAACCGGCTTGATTTTGTCTCAGCACAGCACCCTACGCTTAGCTTGACACCAGACCTCCCGCCGCCGACGAGCCCGCGCAAAAAGCTTTTCCGTCTTAGGGAGATGGTCTATGCTTTGCCGGACTCAACTTTGCCCAAAACCTTCAAGGAGACGACATGCGTCCGCTTTCAGAATCCAAGATTGGCATCATCGGCATGGGCTATGTGGGCCTGCCGCTTGCCGTCGAATTCGGCAAACACTTGGACACTGTGGGATTGGACATCAACATCCAACGCATCGAAGAATTGCAATCCGGGAGTGACCGCTCGCTGGAATGTTCCTCAGAAGAACTCAAGGCCTCGCACAGGCTCTCCTACACGGCCGACCCGGCGGATCTGCAAGACTGCAATATCTACATCGTCACCGTACCCACCCCCATCGACGATTACAACCGCCCTGACCTCACTCCGTTGGTCAAGGCCAGTGAAACCGTAGGCAAAATCCTGTCTCGCGGCGATATCGTTGTGTACGAGTCGACGGTTTACCCTGGCGCCACCGAGGAAGTCTGCGCGCCCATCCTGGAAACCCGCTCCGGCCTGAAATACAACCAAGATTTTTTTTGCGGCTACAGCCCCGAACGGATCAATCCAGGCGACAAGGAACACCGCGTCACCAACATCAAGAAAGTCACCTCCGGTTCCACGCCAGAGATCGCCGATTTCGTCGATGCCTTGTATCGGCTCGTGATCACTGCCGGCACACACAAAGCCAGCAGCATCAAGGTGGCGGAAGCGGCGAAAGTCATCGAAAACACCCAGCGCGACGTCAACATCGCCCTGATCAACGAACTCGCCATTTTGTTCCACACGCTGGGGCTGGACACCTTGGAGGTGCTGGAGGCCGCCGGTAGCAAGTGGAATTTCCTGCCGTTCCGCCCTGGCCTGGTCGGTGGACATTGCATCGGCGTCGATCCGTATTACTTGACCCACAAGGCCCAGCAAGTCGGCCACCACCCCGAGATCATCCTGGCAGGCCGCCGCATCAACGACAGCATGGGCGCCTATGTGGCGCGCCGCCTGGTCAAGTTGATGAGCCGCAAGCACATCCCTGTGGGCCAATCCAACATTCTGATCCTCGGGCTGGCCTTCAAGGAAAACTGCCCGGACATCCGCAACACCCGCGTCATCGACATCATCAATGAGTTGAAAAGTTACGGCGCCAACGTGGAGGTTTACGACCCTTGGGCCAACCTTCACGAGGCCCGCGAGGAATATGGCGTCGAACTGCTCACCGAATTGAAGCCCGGGGCTTACGATGCGGTGGCCATTGCCGTCGCCCACCAGCAATTCCGCGACCTGGGCGCGGAAAGCATCCGTGCGCTGGGCAAGCCCGACACGGTGGTTTTCGACGTGAAATACCTGCTACCCAAAGACGCAGTTGACGAATGCCTCTAAATTTCAGTTATGCAAACACCATGAAAATACTAGTCACCGGAACCGCCGGATTCATCGGCTCACACCTCGCGCATGTGCTGCTGGCGCGAGGTGACGAAGTCATCGGCATCGACAATGTCAACGACTATTACGATGTCAGCTTGAAAGAGGCGCGCCTTTCCCGCCTCAAGGCCATCCCCGGCTTCACCGAAACCCGCATTTCACTGGAAGACCGGGACAGCATCAACAAGCTGTTCGCCCTGCACAAACCGCAACGGGTAATCAATCTAGCCGCCCAGGCGGGTGTGCGTTATTCCCTAGTCAACCCCCAAGCCTACATCGACGCCAATCTGGTGGGCTTTTGCAACATCCTCGAAGCCTGCCGGCACCACGCCGTCGAGCATCTGGTCTACGCCTCCAGCAGTTCGGTGTACGGGGCCAACACCTCCATGCCGTTTTCCGTGCATGACAACGTGGACCATCCGGTCAGCCTGTATGCCGCCTCGAAAAAAGCCAACGAACTGATGGCCCACACCTACAGCCATCTGTTCGGCCTGCCGACCACGGGCCTGCGCTTTTTCACCGTGTATGGCCCTTGGGGCCGGCCCGACATGGCCTTGTTTCTGTTCACCAAGAGCATCCTCGAAGGCATGCCCATTGACGTGTTCAACTACGGCCAGCACAAGCGCGACTTCACCTACATCGACGACATTGTCGAAGGCGTGGTGCGCACCCTGGACCATGTGGCCGAACCCAATCCCGACTGGAGCGGCGACCGACCCGACTCGGCCACCAGCAAGGCCCCCTACCGGCTCTACAATATCGGCAACAACCAGCCGGTCGAACTGATGCGCTTCATCGAGGTGCTGGAGGAGAATTTGGGCAAGACCGCCGAGAAGAACTTCCTGCCGATGCAGCAGGGCGATGTGCCCGCCACTTACGCCAACGTGGATGACCTCATACGCGATGTGGGCTACGCCCCGAAGACATCCATCGAAACCGGCATCGCCCGCTTCGTGGAATGGTACAAGGATTACTATCGTCTAGCATGAGCCAGATCGACGCAAACGTGTTAGGC
The DNA here is from genome assembly GCA_963753955.1 of uncultured Gammaproteobacteria bacterium. Lineage (GTDB taxonomy): Bacteria > Pseudomonadota > Gammaproteobacteria > Methylococcales > Methylococcaceae > Methylumidiphilus. The sequence goes on along the minus strand of CAVWEM010000015.1, from coordinate 89,315 downwards.
TTCGCAGCTTTCAGCGGAACCGGCAAAACCACGCTTTTGAAACAGCTAATCCCTTTCCTCAAGGCGAAAGGATTGCGGGTCGGGTTGATCAAAAAAAGCCATCACGACTTTGAAATTGACCAGCCGGGCAAGGACAGCCATGCGTTGCGCAGGGCCGGCGCCAGCCCGGTGATGCTCTCATCACCCCACCGCCGTGCCATCATCACTGAACACGAGGAAATACGCGAGCGCGGCCTGGCGGAGGAACTGGCCTATTTCGACCGGGCGGGGGTGGATCTCATCTTGGTGGAAGGCTACAAGAACGAGCGTTTCCCCAAGATCGAACTGCACCGCCCCTCCTTGGGCAAGCCTTTGCTGTTCCCGGAAGATGCGTCCATCATCGCCATCGCCACGGACGGCGCGTTGCCGGTCACTCCCGACATCCCCCGGCTCGACATCAACGCCCCCCAACAAATCGCCGACTTCATCCTAGCCTATCTATTCCGCCATGGAACAGCCTGACCGTTGCGCCGAGCCGACGCATTCGCTCGCCTTAGACGAGGCGTTAGCCCGCATCCGTGCGGCCATTTCCCCCGTGGAAGGCATTGCAATCATCCCCTTGCAGCAGGCGCTAGGCCGCGTATTGACGGAAGAGCCCGTCGCACCTTTTGACCTGCCGCCGTTTGCCAACTCCGCGATGGACGGCTACGCCCTGCGGCATGGGGATGTCGCAGGCCACGCAGACGCCACGCTGGCCGTCATAGGGACTTCCTTCGCCGGCGAGCCTTACGGAGGCACCGTCCTGCCAGGCCAATGTGTGCGCATTTTCACTGGCGCGGCGATGCCGGAAGGCGCGGACAGCGTCGCCAGGCAGGAAGATGTGATTTTGCAAGACGGCAGCATCCGCCTGACCCGGCCCCTCGCCGCAAGCGCCAATGTCCGCCCCGCCGGCGACGAAATCCGCGCCAGCGGACGTTTGCTGGAACGCGGCAAAAGGCTAAACGCCGCCGACCTGGGGTTGCTGGCCTCGGCGGGATTCACCGAAGTTCCAGTCGTGCGTAGGCTGCGCGTCGCCTTCTTCTCCACCGGCGACGAACTGCGCCCTGTGGGCGAAACCCTGGAATACGGCCAAATCCACGACAGCAACCACCATATGCTTCACGCGCTGCTGAGCGACCCGGCCATTGAAGCGCGGGATCTGGGCGCGGTCCGCGACGACCCGGCGGCTTTGCGGCAGACCTTGCTGGATGCCAGCGCCCAAGCCGATGCCATCATCACCTCTGGCGGCGTGTCGGTGGGCGATGCCGATTTCGTCACCCAAACCCTGGCCGGATTGGGCCGGGTCGAGTTTTGGAAAGTCGCGGTCAAACCCGGCAAGCCCTTCGCCTTCGGGCGCATCGGCCTGGCCTGGCTGTTCGGCCTGCCCGGCAATCCGGTCGCGGTCATGGTCACCTTCCAGCAACTGGTCCGCCCTGCGCTGCTGCGGCTGATGGGCGCGCAAGACCGTCCACCGTTGCGGCTCCAAGCCACCAGCCACTCCTCATTGAAAAAATCGCCGGGACGCATGGAATTCCAGCGCGGCGTGTTCGGCCCGGACGGAAAAGGTGGCCTGGCCGTCGAAGGCGTCGCGGGCCAAGGCTCGCATCAGTTGCTTGGGCTTTGCCGGGCCAATTGCTTCATCGTCTTGGCCGGAGAGAACATCGGGGTGCAGCCCGGCGACAGCGTGGACATCGAACCCTTCATGGATGGCTTTTTCTAGTCTCAAACCCGGCATTCAAAGGCACATTCCATGGCAAAACGCGGCATCTTGGTCACCGGCGGGGCGGCTACATCGGCAGCCACGTCGTCAAGCAACTGGGGCAGGCGGGCGAAAAACTCGTCATCCTCGACAATCTCAGCACCGGATTCCGCGAATCCGTGCTATTTGGTGAATTCATCGAAGGCGACACCGGCGATACCGGACTGGTCGGACGCATCCTGCGCGAACACGACATTGAAGCCGTGCTGCACTTCGCCGCCCACACCATCGTGCCGGAATCGGTGGAAAACCCGCTCAAGTATTACGGCAACAACACTTGCAACACCCGCAACCTCTTGCAATGCTGCCAGCAAGCGGGGGTCTGCCATTTCATATTTTCCTCCACCGCCGCCGCCTACGGCATTCCGCAGGACGCTCACTGCTCGGAGGACACGCCTGTCGCGCCCATCAACCCTTACGGCACGTCCAAACTGATGAGCGAGATGATGCTGCGCGACCTTTCCGCCGCCTCCACGCTGCGCCATGTCATCCTGCGCTATTTCAATGTGGCCGGCTCCGACCCGGCAGGCCAGATCGGCCAGTCCACCCGAAAGGCCACTCTCTTAATCAAAGTGGCGGCGGAAGTGGCGGTGGGCAAGCGCGAGAAGCTCCTGGTCTTCGGCGACGACTACCCCACCCCAGACGGCACCGGGGTGCGCGACTATATCCATGTCAGCGACCTTGCCGACGCCCATGTCCAAGCCTTGGATTATCTGCGCAAGGGCGGGCAGTCCACCCTGCTCAACTGTGGCTACGGCCATGGTTATAGTGTGCGGGAGGTGATCGACGCGGTGAATCGGGTCAACGGCAATCCCATCCCGGTGGAGCAACATCCCCGCCGTGCCGGCGACCCACCCTCGCTAGTGGCCGCCGTGGACAAAATCCGCCGCACCTTGGACTGGACGCCAAAATATGACGACCTGGATTTCATCGTGAAGACTTCGCTGGGTTGGGAGAGGAAGCTGAAGGCCGCAGGGCGGTGAGATTGGGATGTTTGGTTTTTCAGGTCATGGCCTGGACGTAGCCATTCTTGCCTTGGCGGCTTTGCTGGCCGCGTCGCCCGCGCAGGGGGAGACGCTGGCGAGAAAGCCGCTGCCGGGCATCATCGGACAGGATGACCGTGTGCCTCTCGACAATGTAACCTGGCCTTGGCAAGCGCTGGGCCGCATCAACCAAGCCAGCGGCACCCATTGCACCGGCGCGCTCATCGCGGCTGACGCTGTGCTGACCGCCGCCCATTGCTTGATGGACCGCCGCACCGGTCTTTGGCTGAATGCCCATGATGTTGTTTTCGTGGCGGGCTATCGCCGTGACGAGGACGCCGGTTTTGCCCGTGGCCGCGACATTCTCCGCCCACTGCTGCCTATCGACACGAAAAATCCGACGGTCGGGGATGTCGTCAACGATTGGGCCGTGCTTTATCTCGAACATGCCTTGCCGATCCGTCCCATCCCCATCCGGCCTTTGCCGCCTACCGCTGAAAATGGGAAAAAAACCGCTGTGCGTTTGATTCTGGCCGGGTATAGCCAAGATCGGCCCCACATGCTTTCGCTGCACGATGGCTGCGGCCTGCTAGACCGGCTTGATGACGGGCGCATCCTGGTCACCGATTGCGACAGCACACGCGGCGATTCAGGCTCGCCGCTGCTGATGAAACAGGGAAAAAACGTATGGATAGTCGGGGTCGCTTCCGCAATCATTGCGCAAGGCCCCAAAGAGGGCAGTTATGCCGTCCACGCATCTGTCTTCATCGACCGGATTGGGAAGGCGAAATAACCGTGCAGGCCCTCACCTCCCGGCCCCTCTCCCGCCGGGAGAGGGGAGCGAAGCCGATTAGCTCAGACTTTGCGCTCGTGGCGCTTGCGCTTGAGCATGATCAGCGTCAGCGCGGGGCCGGAGATGGCGTAGCCCAAGAAAAACAGGAACAGGGTCAAAGGCGGATGGGCGAAACCCACGGCAAAGGCGAGCATGACCACGATGGCCTTGAGGAAAGGCACCCGCCCGCGCAAGTCCACATCCTTGAAGCTGTAATACCTGAAATTGCTGACCATCAACAGGCCCGTGGCGATGGCCAGACACACGGCCACATACATCACGGCGACCCCGGAGAAACCGGCATCGACGCAGAGCCAGATGAAGCCGGCCAGGATGGCGGCAGCGGAAGGGCTTGGCAGTCCCTGGAAGAAACGCTTGTCTTCCTTGCCGATCTGGGTATTGAAGCGGGCCAGGCGCAACGCAGCGCCGGCGCAATGGACAAAAGCCGCAACCCAGCCAAGTTTGCCCAGGTTGGCAAGCGACCAGATATAGATCACCAAGGCAGGCGCGGCGCCGAACGAGATCATGTCGGCCATGCTGTCATACTCGGCCCCGAACGCGCTCTGCGTGTTGGTCAGGCGGGCGACGCGCCCATCCAAGCCGTCCAGGATCATCGCCGCGAAGATGGCAATCGCCGCCACATCGAAATGTTGGTTCAAAGCCTGCGTGATCGCGTAGAAACCGGCGAACAGCGCCGCCGTGGTGAAAAGGTTCGGCAGCAGGTAAATGCCGCGCCGACGCTTAGGTATCAGGTTCGTGTCTTCGCTCATGGCTCGCCTAAGGCAGTGTCGGAACACAACGGCCCTTTCCACTGAGTAGATGGGCCGGGGAGGGATACTTAGCTCCCCTCCCCCTGAGGGGGAGGGGCCGGGGGAGAGGGCTTCAGTTCTTGGTCTTGTCGACGATCTTGTTCGCCTTGATCCAAGGCATCATATCGCGCAGCTTCGCGCCCACCTGCTCGATCTGATGCTCGCGGCCCAGGCGGCGCTTGGCCTTCAGGGTTGCCGCGCCGGCCTGGTTCTCCAGGATGAATTCGCGGGCGAATTCACCGTTCTGGATTTCCGTCAGGATTTTCTTCATCTCCTTCTTCGTTTCCTCCGTCACCACACGTGGGCCACGGGTCAAATCGCCGTATTCCGCCGTGTTAGAGATGGAGTAACGCATATTGGCGATACCGCCTTCATACATCAGATCGACGATCAGCTTGAGTTCGTGCAAGCACTCGAAGTAAGCCATCTCCGGCGCGTAACCGGCCTCGACCAAGGTCTCGAAGCCTGCCTGCACCAACGCCGTCGCACCGCCGCACAGCACCGCCTGTTCGCCGAACAGGTCGGTCTCGGTCTCTTCGCGGAAGCTGGTTTCGATGACGCCCGCCCGCCCGCCGCCGTTGGCGGAAGCGTAGGACAGCGCGATTTCCTTGGCGCGGCCAGAGGCGTTCTGGAACACCGCGATCAGCGAAGGCACGCCCCCGCCTTGGGTGTAGGTCGAGCGCACCAGATGGCCCGGGCCTTTCGGCGCGACCATGATGACGTCCAAGTCAGCGCGGGGCTGGATTTGCTCAAAATGGATGTTGAACCCGTGAGCGAAGGCCAAAGCCGCGCCCTGCTTGATGTTCGGCTCGATCTGCTCGGCGTAGAGCTTGGCCTGATGCTCATCCGGGGCCAGCACCATGATGACATCGGCGGCTTGCACCGCCTCTGGGATAGCCAGCACGGTCAGCCCGGAGTTTTGCGCCTTGACGGCGGAAGTCGAGCCTGGACGCAGCGCGACGATAACCTCGACGCCGGATTCCTTCAGGTTCAGCGCGTGGGCGTGGCCCTGTGAGCCGTAGCCGATGATGGCGACCTTCTTGCCTTGGATAATGGAAAGGTCGGCGTCTTTGTCGTAATAGACCTGCATGGTGTCTCCTCTTGGGATGTGGCTTGATGTTAAACGATGTGTGTGAAGCAATGATGACCGGCCATTATAGGGGTTCGGCGCGGATTTCGGGAGGGTCGCAGGGATTTTTGTCGGGTTGTTCCGCGTTGGGCGGGCTTCAATTCCTTGTCAAAACAGGATGTCAATATCCCTTGATCGGTGCAAAACCCTGACAATTTCAGCGCCGTCTTCAAGTGGCAGATAGAAAACCAAGTAATTGCCAACAGGCAAACTGCGCAAGGCATCCATCAGTTCGTCCCGCTTGGTGTCCATACCGGGAAAATCGGCAAGGGTTTCGCATTTTTCCAGTATCCGGTCAAGAAATCTGTCGGCATTGTCTGGGTTGTCTTGGGCAATATGCCACCAGATTTCCTCCACGTCCCCCTCGGCTTCGGCTTCGGGCCGCTTCAGCAAGCGCGGCGTCAGGATTTCACCCGCGCCGCAAGTTTTTCGCGGCCTCGCGCCTTAATGGCGTCCATATCCAAAGGCGTCGCCGGGCCACTGTCGATGCCCCTTTGGATTTCCCCGCACAGTTCTTCCAAGCGAATTTCGCGGAGGCGGTCACGTTCTATCAATAATTGCAAGGCATCCAGCATCAACTCGCTAGCCGAGCGATAAAGACCGCTATCAACTTTGCTTTTTACCAACTGCTCAAGATTTGGAGAAAGGGTAATGTTCATGGCTTTTTTCCAAATATCCGTTAGTTTTTGATATAGACTTTCACAGATATATTCATGGATCATTGGCTTTACCTTAGCTTGCTGCGACGGGTATGGCGCGTTGATGGCTGTAGGGTGGAATAGCGTAGCATATTCCGTCGAATGCGAGGTTTAATCATACGGCGCAATACGCGATAAAGCCGCTATTGCGCCCTTGTATTATAGATTCCGTGGTGTACCTGGGGTTGTTGGTTTCGTTTACCATGCTTTCCCAAGACAGCACACTTGGGGGCACCCCAAGTAGGGTGGCTGCATGCCGTTTGCGCCCTTTGGACATCAAGCCTGTGCCGTAGATTTTGCAGCAGTCGCCCGCCCTCACACAAGATCGAACAGTATCTTCGGCCCGGACTTTCCGGCAGCCCGCATTCACAAGGTTGATCATTTGAGGTTCGCCATGGCCCTTTTTAATTTCGGCATCGATGTTTCCAAAGCCAAGCTGGACTGTGCCTTGCGCCTGCCCGACGGCACATTCCGTTGCAAAGCCGTCGGCAACAACGCCCAGGGCCACGCCGAACTCGTCGCGTGGCTTGCCCGCCACGCGGCGGCTGATGTCCACCTCTGCATGGAGGCCACCGGCGTGTATTGGGAAAATGCCGCCCAGTTCCTGTCGTCCAATCATGGGTTTGCCATCAGCGTGGTCAACCCGGCCCAAATCAAGGCATACGCGGCTTCCCGCCTGGCCCGCACCAAAACCGACGCCGTTGACGCAAGGCTCATCGCCGATTTCTGCGCCGAACGCAGCCTCCCGGCCTGGCAGCCTTTTTCCGATGACGAACTGGCCTTGCGCGCCATGGCGTTGCGGCCGGATGCCTTGCAGGCCATGCGCACGCAGGAGTCCAATCGCCTGGAAGTCTCCCGTGACGCGGTGCGCCAAGGCATCCGGGAGCATCTCGATTGGCTTGACCAACAGATCAAGTCCCCGGCCAAGGCCATCAACGACCCTATCGACGCGAACCCCGGCATGAAGGGCAAACAGGCACTGCTCGACAGCATCCCCGGCTTGGGCGAACGCACCCTCGCCATCCTGCTGGCCTTCTTTGGCGATCCGCGCCGTTTCGGCAACAGCCGACAAGCTGCCGCATTCGCCGGGCCCGACCCCAGGCGGCACGAGTCGGGCAGCAGCGTGAAAGGCAAGCCCAGGCTGTCCAAGGTCGGCCATGCGTTCCTGCGCAAGGCGCTTTACATGCCGGCCATGGTGGCCCTTTACAAAACCGGCTGGGGCAAGCAGTTCAGGGATCGCCTTGCCGCTACGGGCAAGCCCGCTAAACTGATCATTGGTGCCATGATGCGGCGTTGGTGCATAAATAATTTGGAGCTTGCATGATCCCTTACCCAATAGGCTCAGGACAAAGCTTGCCCTGCCCGGACCGACACCGGCATGCCGAGGTAGGCCATGGCATTGAGCGCGGCGACGCGCACATGGACCTCTGTCACTTGGCCCTCAAAAATGCGGGAGGCCAATCCGGGGCCGAACAACTGCTTCAGGCGGTAAATGCCATTTTCGGCGATGCTGCGGCGGTGATAATTGACCGCTTGCTTCCAACCGGCCAAGCCCTTCTCCGCGATGGCCTCCAAGGCCTGGGTGCGGGGATGGCCCGCCTCCCAAGGAACGGCATTTTCTCTCGGCGGGATTGCCGCCTTCGCGTCCCGCTCCATCGCCGCGTCGTACACGTCGCGGGTGTCACAGGCACCGTCGGCGTCGACCTGGCTGATCACCCCCTCGGCCTGTCCGAGCAAACCCGCGAAGACCCCGGCATCCGTCCGCTCCACGGTGGCGACCTCCACGGCGACCACGTCCTTCACGTCCGCATCAAGGCCCAGATGGACCTTGCGCCAAGTCCGCCGCTTGCCAACCCCGTGCTGGCGCACTTTCCACTCGCCCTCGCCGAAAATCTTCAAGCCGGTGGAATCGGCCACCAGATGGACCGGGCCGGTGCGTGGACGGCGCGGGATCTCGGCCCGCAAGCCCCGGGCGCGGCGCGACATCCGGGCATGGTCGGGGACGGGCGGGTCCCGACCCGTCAACCCGGCCAGCGAGCGGGCCAGCCCTTCCGCCGCCCGGCAGGGCAGGTGGAACACCGCCTTCAGGGTCGGCAGCGTCTGAATGGCCGCATCCGAGTAAGTGAAAGGCGCCCCGCGTTTGCCGTTGTGGGCAGCCCGCCAATGTCCGCGCAGGAACTCGTCGTCGAACCACACCGTCAGGCTGCCCCGCCGCACCGACGCACGGTCATGCTCCGGCCAATTCGTGACCCGATACTGCGCCTTTTTGACCGGTTCCGCTTTTGCGATAGGGGTGGCTTTCGACATCAATGTCCTACATTCAGTGGTTTACTGAACTCCATGATAGCTGAACATGGCATTTATGCACCAACGCCCCATGATGCGCAAGCTTTTGCATGTCGCCTTTGGCGTCCTCAAATCAGGAAAAAATTTCGACCCGGCCCTTCATAATGTTTGACATCACTAACAGTATCTACGATATATGCGAGTTACGGGTTATATTAAGGGGAATCAGACAAAGTAATTGTCAATGATAAATTCTTCGCTAGGACGAGTGCCAAAACGGATAAATTTCGCGAAACGATATTTAATTTCGTCTCGATACGCAGTAAGTTTGACACGGTCGAATTCCTCAGAAACGTTGCTAGTAGACTTTTTGGTTTCGATAACGAGAAGGTTTTGATCGCTCTCCCGACGATGGACAATTATGTCGGGGAAAACTGTGAGGGAGTCGGTCTCCCTAAGACGCTCATGGAATTTTCTCCGCAAGGCAATTTTAATCAATTTTGGATCATTGAGACGCTTGATATGTTTCGGGTCGTTATGATGTCGGTTGTATTCACAATCGACATCGAAATCCTGGAACTCATATTGAAGACAGAGCGCGAGCCGAAAGCAAATTGAACGCTCGTTCGCGTCGTAGGTAAATAGCGCACTGTCTTGGCGAACGAGTTTTGAAAGAGCCGTATCCAAATGCAGATTAATTATGTCCTGAGTAAATGAATCTACTGGGCGGAGTTCACTGTTATATTTAGCATCCATAGCTATTAGTTGCAGAATATGGGTTATAGCAGAGGCCGGTAGCAATAGCCATGAAGAATAGATAACATTTTGGAAAGGTGAAAGATGTCTTGATCTTCTGGATGATGGGTTTCCAAATCACGGCTTCGGATTCTCTGTAAGACAAATTGATTTTGACGGTCGCGGTCTGGAGAAATACTTGGTAAAGCCACACAAGAACCGGTCCATATGAGCCAGTCCTGCGGTAATGCACTGCCATAGCAGGATGTCCATCAAACTTGTCGGTGGTAATGCCAAAATAATTTAGAAGTTCTAATCCTCCTTGAGCAAGCAGTTTTCTGGATTGAGCCTCCACCTCAGGATCAAGTTCCTTTAAATCCGCAGAGGTTGTGGTAAGAAACTCCTGTGGAGCAGCCACCGGCGGCGTAACATAAGTCACGCGAACACCTGCGTAAGTCGTCTGTGGCATGGAGTTGGCCATGATAAGATTGCTTTCGGTTCGGTCTACCGTCTCGATCCCGGACAAATCGAGCGCGGCCTGTGCTGAGGTCTCGATTAAAGCATTAGAGTTGTTCCCGGTGTTAAGTTAATGATTATAGGCTATTTTTAGGTTCCAAAGACCCGCCGGAACCCAAAAAAGGAAATCAATGAGCCAGTCCAGGTGGTTTCTGATCCGATGGGTCAGGCAATGGAAAGCCTTCATCCCGCCGATGGCGTGTTCCACGGAAACGCGGGTTCCCGCATGCTGCCGGTTATGTTTGACCTGCGCGGCGGTCAGTTTCGGCTTCGGGTTGTTTTTAGATTTCTTCGGCCTTTTGTGTGGAAGGTTTATCTTGGATTTCACGCCATAATCTTTTTGCGCACCTTGGAACCCAAGGTCGAGCCACAGATTCACTCGATGGAACCATTTCAGTTTTGGGTCGAATACCTTTTTCATGAGCTTGTAGTCGTGGACGCTGCCGGCGAAGACGCAGAAGAGGAAAAGGATTTTCCGGTGCAGGGTCGTGAGGACGAGCGCCTGGAGCGTGTGGCGTTTTTTTTTCCGCTGAAGCGGGCCTTCTGGAGTTCCCCGTCCTGCGGCCTGACGCAGGCGCACTCCATCCCGTCGATGATGACGTCGCCATATTTATCGACGAGTCGCAGGAACTCCTCGGGAGTCCCAGGCGACCGCTCAGGGAGCACGCCGAGGTCCGACAGGCTCCGCAGCAAGACGGGCAGGAGTTTCTCCACATGGTTGTGGGCATGCCCCGAACTGAAGCCGAAAAGGAAGCCCAGCACGTCGAAGGTGGGGTATGTCTTGAGGTAATACAAAATGAAGAAAAGCTTCTTCCCGGGCGTGTCGAGATGGCCTTTTGGCCCGCCCGTTGGAACCTGCTTGATTTCGCCCTGCCGACACCTTTCCAGTTGGACGGCATCGTAGGCCGCCGCGAAGGCCGCAAGGAGGATGTTGAATTTTGGCAGGCTCATGCCGATGACGGACTTAATCTTGCGGTCATGCTTCTTGCCATCCAGCTTTTTAAATCTTTCGAAGGCCATGGGTTGTCTATTTTCTGTAGGGTATGGATACCCTATAATAAGGCAGTATTAAAAAAATTAACAGGGTCGGGAACAAGTCTATTGTAATCTTTGCCGATCAACCACCAAGCTTTGGGCAATTCTAGTTGAATACCGTGCGGCAATTTGACTATCGCAAACTTTGATTCGTATGCGTAAACATTATTAGCTATCTGTAATACGAAGATAAGTAAGAAAATTGTTCGTTTCATGGTTCATTCTATGATGCTAAACGACAACGCTAGGGGCCATAGGATGTGCCGACAAAGGAGGCACCTCCCATGACCCTTGAGTTTTGACTTTCTCCCCATTCCCATCTTTGTATAAGCCTTAGGTTATACGATTAGCTTACCCGCAAGCTCTACATATTGTGGGAACTTGGCATCGGCTGAAAGCAAATTCGCACCATGGGCTAGCGCAGTGGCAATAATCAGCCTGTCTTGCGGATCGCTATGATGTTCGGGCAAATCGACCGCAATACCGGCAATCTCCGGTGTCACCGGCAATAACTCAATACCCGACCCAGCCAGTGCTTTGTCGAACCATTCATCTCGTGGGCAAGGCAAGACAATGCGCTTGTGCCGATCCAGCCAAGCGACTTCAAAGCAGGAGATGGCAGAGACGCCCACCCGCGTGGAAGATTCGATTTGCCTTGCCCATGTGGCTTTCAGGCGGGTATATTCTAGGTTGACCCACCACAGCCAAATATGGGTATCTAGCACAATCATGTCGGCAAATCCCAATCGCTAGAGGGTATGCTGTCGAATATATTGCCATTGATGAGCAGCTTACCGGCAATATCAGGGTGTGGACGCCGCAACGGTGGCGGTACTATGGCAACTGTCCGGCGCTGCGCGAGAAACTCCACGAAATCCAAAACTTCCGCCAGTCTGGTATCGTCAAGCACACGCAGTCGCTCGACGATGGTTTGTTCTAAGCCGGTGTTCATGTGTGCTCCCCGTATGGTTTTGACCGAGTCGCCCTCACCCAACCCTCTCCCAGAGGGGAGAGGACTCAGAGCTTTGTCAAACCGTCAACCCCCGCTCCCCGCGCAATATGCCGGTGGTGCCGGAACGCACGACTTCAATGATGTTGTCCTCGCCGACGGTGTTCAAAAACGCATCGAGCTTGGATTTCTCGCCGGTGATTTCGATGACGTAGCTGGTCGGGGTCACGTCGAGGATGTTGCCCCGGAAGATGTCGGTGAGGCGTTTGATCTCCTCGCGCATCTCGTTGACGGCGCGGGTCTTGACCATCATCAATTCGCGCTCGATATGGGCAAATTCCGATATATCGATGAGTTTGACCACGTCGATCAGCTTGTTCAACTGCTTGGTGATTTGTTCGATGATCTCGTCGCTGCCGGTGGTGACCAAGGTCATGCGCGACAGGGTGGGGTCTTGCGTGGCGGCGACGGTCAGCGATTCGATGTTGTAGCCGCGTGCGGAGAACAGCCCGGCGACGCGGGACAGCGCACCGGATTCGTTTTCGATCAGGATGGAGATGATATGGCTCATGGTTTCAGGCAAGCTCCGTGTCGGTGTTGACGCCGGGGGCGAGGCGCATGTCGTGGTGGGCCTTGCCGGCTTCGATCATCGGATAGACGTTTTCGGTCGGGTCGGTGTGGAAGTCCAGGAACACCGTCCGGTCTTTGAGCCGCAACGCTTCCTCCAGCGCCGGGCGCACGTCTTCGTGTCGGTCGATGCGGATGCCGACATGGCCGAAGCTTTCCGCCAGCTTAACGAAATCCGGCAGAGTTTCATGGTAGGAATGCGAGTAGCGGCTTTCATAGGTGAATTCCTGCCACTGCCTAACCATGCCCATATAGCCATTGTTGAGGTTGAGGATCTTGATCGGGGTGCGGTATTGCAGCGCCGTCGCCAACTCTTGGATGCACATCTGGATGCTGGCCTCGCCGGTGATGCAGGCGACATCGGCGTCGGGAAAGGCGAGCTTGACGCCGATGGCGGCGGGCAGCCCAAAGCCCATCGTGCCGAGTCCTCCGGAGTTGATCCAGCGGCGCGGCTTGTCGAATTTGTAGTACTGCGCCGCCCACATCTGGTGTTGGCCCACATCGGAGGTGACATAGGCGTCGCCTTGGGTGAGTTCCCAGAGTTGTTCGATCACATACTGCGGCTTGATGATCTTGCCGCTGCGGTCATAGCCAAGGCTGTCCAGTCCGCGCCAGCCGTTGATCGTCTCCCACCATGCGGCAAGCGCGGCAGCGTCGGGTTTTGGGGCGCTGGCTTTGAGCAGTTCGAGCATCTCTTCGAGGATGGGCTTGACCTCGCCGACGACCGGCACGTCCACGCGGATAACTTTGGAGATCGAAGCCGGATCGACGTCGATGTGGATGACTCTGGCGTACGGGCAGAATTCGGCGAGCTTGCCGGTGATGCGGTCGTCGAAGCGCGCACCGATGGCGATTAACACATCGCACTCGTGCATCGCCATATTGGCTTCGTAAGTGCCGTGCATGCCCAACATGCCGACGAACTGATTGTCGGTGGCCGGATACGCGCCCAGGCCCATCAAGGTGTTGGTGATGGGGAAGCCGAGCAGCCGTGTCAGTTCGGTCAGTTCAGCCGAGGCTTCGCCCAAGATGACGCCACCACCGGTGTAGAGCATCGGCCGCTTGGCGGTCAGCAGCAGATCCACCGCCTTCTTGATCTGCCAGCGATGGCCTTTGACGGAAGGATGGTAGGAGCGCAAGTTGACCGTCTTGGGGTATTCATACGGAACCGTGAACTTGGGGTCGGTCAGGTTCTTCGGGATGTCCACGACCACAGGCCCTGGGCGTCCCGTGGTGGCGATGTGGAAAGCCTTCTTGATGGTCTCCGCCATCTTGCTAAGATCCTTCACCAGGAAGTTGTGCTTCACGCAGGGGCGGGTGATGCCGACGATGTCGGCCTCCTGGAAGGCGTCGCTACCGATGACCGCCATCGGCACCTGGCCGGTGAACACGACCAGCGGGATGGAATCCATATGGGCCGTGGCGATGCCGGTGACGGCGTTGGTCGCGCCGGGGCCGGAGGTCACCAACACCACGCCGGGCTTGCCGGTGGCGCGGGCGTAGCCGTCCGCCGCATGGGTCGCCCCCTGTTCGTGGCGCACCAGAATGTGCTTGATGGCGTCCTGTTTGAACAAGGCGTCATAGATGTGCAACACCGCGCCGCCCGGATAGCCGAAGATGTACTCGACGCCCTCGTCTACCAGGCACTGGACCAGAATTTCCCCGCCGCTGAGATCCACGATTGATACCCTCTAAAATGAATCGGGGCGTTGTGGAACGCCCGCGCAAAATGCAAACAGCAAAATCAAAATGGGCGGTAAAGCTACCCGCAATCGCCAGCCCAGTCAATAGCGCAGGGCCTAGGGTTTTAGGCCGCCAAGCGGTCTTGATCCGGCTCCAGCCCTTCGGCCTGGGCCTTCCAATCCCGCGACGGGTCGCCGAAGACCAGGAAATAAGGATTGAGCAGGGAAGGCTTGGCATTGTAAGCCAAGGGCTCGCCGTTTAGGTCGGTGACCGCCCCGCCGGCGGTCTCGACGACACACTGGGCCGCCGCCGTATCCCATTCGCAGGTCGGGCCGAGGCGCGGATAAAGGTCGGCCACGCCTTCGGCCACCAGGCAGAATTTAAGCGAACTGCCGATGGATTTCATCTTATGCTCGCCGAGGCGGCCCAAATAAAGCTCCAATTCCGGCGTTTTGTGGGAGCGGCTGCCCGTCACCACCAAACAGTCCGGCGCTTTGCCGCGCACGGCAACCTCTTTACGTTCAGCGTTGCCAACTTGTTTGTACGCCCCGCCGCCCTGCTCGGCGAAATAGCAGGTTTCGATTGCCGGGGCGTAGACCACGCCCAACACTGGCTTGTGTCCGCGAATCAGGGCGATGTTGACGGTGAATTCGCCGTTGCGCTTGACGAACTCCTTGGTGCCGTCCAAAGGGTCGATCAGCCAATAGGTTTCCCAGGCTCTGCGTTCCTCGAAGGATTCTGCCTCCGACTCTTCCGACAACACCGGATAAGCGCCTTGCAGGGCTTGCAAACCTTCCGTCAGGCAATGGTGGGCGGCCAGATCGGCGGCGGTGAGCGGCGAATGGTCGGCCTTGTGGCCGACGCGAAAATCGGAATGGTAGATATCGAGTATCCGCCTGCCTGCCTCCTTTGCCAGGCTGATGACGGCCTTCAGCAAAGGCGAAGGCGGGGTCGGGGCGGATTGGGGCGAGCCTGCGATGCCCTCGCCATGGCGCTCCCAATGCCGGGTTTTGTCGCCGAAGGCCAGGAAATACGGATTCAACAGCGAGGGCTTGGCGTTGTACAGCAGGGCTTTGCCATGCAGATCGGCCACAGCTCCGCCAGCGGTCTCGACGATGCACTGGCCGGCCGCCGTGTCACATTCGGAGCTAGGGCCGATGCAGGGATAGAGGTCGGCGTTCCCTTCCGCGACCCAGCAAAATTTCAGTGAACTGCCTAGACGGGTAAAATCATGCCTGCCTAGATGCTTTAAATAAGCATCCAAGCCTGCGCCGTGCCGCAAACGGCTGCCGGTCACACTCGGCCATTCCGGTGCCTTCATCCGCACGGCAATATCCGTAGGCTCGCTTTCGCCTACCTGCTTGAACGCGCCGCAGCCTTCGGCTGCGAAATAACACAGGCGCAACGCGGGGGCATAGATCACGCCCAGCACTGGCTTGTGTTGATGGATCAAGGCGATATCGACGGTAAACTCGCCGTTGCGCCGGATGAATTCGCCGCTGCCGTCCAGGGGTGCGACTAGCCAATAGGTTTCCCAGGCGCTACGTTCCTCGAAGGGTGTGCTCGGCGACAGTTCCGACAGCACTGGGAAGCCGCCGTTCAAACCGCCCAGGCGTTCCGTCAGGAAGTGATGGGCGGCCAAGTCGGCGGCGGTGAGGGGTGAACCGTCGGGCTTGCGGCCGACGCGAAAATCGGCATGATAGACACCGAGGATCTTCTCGCCGGCGGCAATCGCCAAGGCGACGACGGCCCGCAAAAAACGCGACGGCGCCCGCATGATCGGCGTGGAAAATGTTCCTTGGCTGCTGCTCACTTTTCTTGGGTCGGCATGGGGTGGAAAGTCGAGGCGGAAAAACCAAGCTGGAATAGTAACTCATGATTGTCTGGGAAAAAATTGACAGCGTGTTTCTCGATATGGACGGCACATTGCTGGACCTGAATTTCGATAACCACTTTTGGCAGGAATTCGTGCCGGCCCGCTACGCCGAGCGCAACGGGCTGGGGCTGGACGAGGCGAAAACCCTGCTGGCACCGCGTTTTCGGGCGATGGAGGGGCGGTTGGAATGGTATTGCCTGGACTATTGGAGCGAACAGCTAGACTTGGACATCCCGGCGATGAAACTTGAAATCGCCGGGCTGATCCAGGTGTTGCCGCATGTGGAGGAATTCCTCGATGCCGTCCGTCAGGTCGGCAAACGCTTGGTGTTGGTCACCAACGCCCACCGCAAGAGCCTGGGATTGAAGATGGAGAAGACCCGCTTGCATGGCTTTTTCGACTCGATCACCAGTTCGCATGATTTTGGCTACCCGAAGGAAGACCCAGAGTTTTGGCGCGGTTTGGGTGAGGTCGAAGCATTTTCGGCGGAGCGAACCTTGCTGGCCGACGACAGCCTGCCGGTGTTGCGCTCCGCCCGCGCCTTCGGCATCCGGCATCTGGTGGCGATCCGCAAGCACGACACGACGCGGCCTGCGCGGATGATTGACGAGTTTCCGGCGATTGAGGATTTCCGGGAGATCATGCCAAAACCATAGCATTTCCCCTTTCCGGTTCAATAATGCCCGGATTTAGTGAGATAATGCCGCTCATTTCGACGGTTAGGGGCGGCAAAGCCGCTTTTTTCTTAAGTGCCGCGCACAAGGAACGGCTTTTGCTTCGGGTTCCCTGACCCTTTCCTTTAACCTCCCTGCACAGTTTGAATCAGCCATGATCAACAAGCTCCTCGTCAAAAGCAATCCCACGCCCGCCCTGACCGACCAGCCCCCTTTGGGCATGAAGGCCAAGCCGCTGGCCCAGGACATCAGCCGCCACTTCAACCATACGCTGGGCCGCGACAAGAATTGCAAATCCGCCTATTACAGCTACACGGCGCTGGGTCTCGCGGTACGCGACCGCTTGATGGAGCGTTGGAAAAACACCGCCTACGCCTATGAGGAGGCGGACTGCAAGCGTGCCTACTACCTGTCTTTGGAATTCCTGATGGGCCGCACACTGGGCAACGCGATGTTGAACCTGGGGCTGGACGACCCGCTGCACCAGGCGCTGCACGAGCTAGGGCTGGACATGGAGGAGCTGGTGGACAGCGAGCCAGACGCGGGGCTGGGCAATGGCGGCTTGGGCCGTCTGGCCGCCTGCTTCATCGACAGTTGCGCCACCTTGCAACTGCCGGTCACCGGTTACGGCCTGCGCTACGAATACGGCATGTTCCGCCAGACCATCATCAACGGCAAGCAAGTCGAGGAGCCCGACCACTGGCTGCGCAACGGCCATGTCTGGGAAATCGAGCGGCCCGAGCTGACCCAGCGCATCCGCTTCGGCGGGCGCACCGAAATCCAAGAAGGCCCGGATCGCGTCAAGCGCGTCGTCTGGGTGGATACCAACGACGTGCTGGCCGTGCCTTATGACATCCCGGTGCCTGGCTACCAAAACGGCACGGTGAACACCCTGCGCCTGTGGAAGTCCGCCGCCACGGACGAATTCGACTTGAAAGAATTCAATGCTGGCAGCTACTCCGAGGCGGTGGCCGATAAGAACACCGCCGAGCACATCACCATGGTGCTATATCCCAACGACGCCAGCGAGAACGGCAAGGAACTGCGCCTGCGCCAGCAGTATTTCCTCGCCTCCGCCAGCCTGCAAGATGCGTTGCGCCTGTGGATCCGTAGGCACGGCAAGGATTTCTCAAGCTTCGCAGACAAACACTGTTTCCAGCTTAACGACACCCACCCCAGCATCGCCGTGGCCGAGTTGATGCGGCTGTTGATCGACGAGTATGGCCTGGAATGGAATGAAGCCTGGGCCATCACCAGCCGCACCATGGCTTACACCAACCACACCTTGCTGCCGGAAGCCTTGGAAAAATGGCCGGTGCGCCTGTTCCAGCAATTGTTGCCGCGTTTGATGGAAATCATCTTCGAGATCAACGCCCGCTTCCTGGGGGAAGTCGCCAACCGCTGGCCCGGCGATGGCAACCGCGTGGTGCGCATGTCACTGATTGAGGAAAGTTGGGGCAACCAGCAGGTGCGCATGGCTTACCTCGCCATCGTCGGTAGCTTCTCGGTCAATGGCGTGGCCGAGCTGCACTCCAACCTGCTGAAGCAGGGGCTGTTCCGCGATTTCTATGAGCTGTGGCCCAACAAGTTCAACAACAAGACCAATGGCGTGACCCCGCGCCGCTGGCTGGCCTGGTGCAACCCCAAGCTCTCCGCCCTCATCACCGAAACCATCGGCGACGGCTGGGTCACCGACCTATCGCAGTTGAGCAAGCTGGCCCCCTACGCCGACGATGCGAAGTTCCGCGCCCGCTGGCGGCAGATCAAGCGGGAAAACAAGGAACGCTTGTTGGAATACAAGAAAAACGAACTAGGCACGGAGCCAGTCAGCCCGGATATGATGTTTGACGTGCAGGTCAAACGCATCCACGAGTACAAAAGGCAATTGCTGAACGTGCTGCATGTGATCCACCTCTACGACCGCATCAAGCGGGGCGACACCGCCAACTGGACGCCGCGTTGCGTGTTGTTCGGCGGCAAGGCGGCCCCAGGGTATTTCATCGCCAAACGCATCATCCGGCTGATCAACAACGTGGCCGCTGTCGTCAACAGCGACCCGGCGGCGAAGGGGCTGCTGAACGTGGCCTTCCTGCCCAATTACCGCGTCTCCGCCATGGAGGTGATCTGCGCCGGGGCGGATCTGTCCGAACAGATTTCCACCGCCGGCAAAGAAGCCTCCGGCACCGGCAATATGAAGTTCATGATCAACGGGGCGCTGACCATCGGCACCCTGGACGGCGCGAACATCGAGATCCGCGAGGAAGTCGGCGACGAGAATTTCTTCCTGTTTGGCTTGACGGCGGAAGAGGTTGAGCGGACGCGGGGCAATTACGACCCCAATGGCATCATTGCCGGCAACGAAGACCTGCGCCGAGTCATGCATCTGCTGGAGATCAACCACTTCAACCAGTTCGATCCGGGCATTTTCGATCCGATCATCCTGTCCATCCGCAACCCCCACGACCCCTGGTTGACGGCGGCGGATTTTAAAGGCTATGTCGAGGCGCAAAGACAGGCGGCGGAGGCTTATAAAGACCAGGAAAGCTGGGTGAAGAAGAGCATCCTCAACACCGCCGCCAGCGGCAAGTTCTCCACCGACCGCACCATCGGCGAGTACAACCGCGACATTTGGAAATTGCAGCCGGTTTCCGCGCTGCCAGTCAAATAAGAGTCCTCACCCCTGCCCCTCTCCCGCCGGGAGAGGGGTGTAAAACCCTACAATGGGCGATGTTCAACATCCTGCTCTACGAGCCTGAAATCCCGCCGAACACCGGCAACATCATCCGCCTATGTGCCAATATGGGCGCGACCCTCCATCTCATCAAGCCTTTGGGCTTCGACCTGGACGACAAGAAATTGCGCAGGGCGGGACTGGATTACCGCGAATGGGCGGCGATGCAAACGCATGAGTCCCTGCAAGAATGCCTAGCAATCCTCCACCCGCCACGCGTGTTTGCCCTCACCACGAAAGGCAGCCGCTGTTATGCGGATGCCTCGTTCCAAGCGGGAGATGCGTTTCTGTTCGGCCCAGAAACCCGTGGCTTGCCTGCCTCGGTGCGGGAGGCTGTGCCTGCGGGACACCGGCTTTATGTGCCGATGGTGCCGGAAAGCCGGAGTTTGAACTTGTCCAACGCCGTGGCCTTGGTTTTGTATGAGGCTTGGCGGCAGATCGGGTTTGCGGGGAGCGCGGTGAAGGGGCGGGAAACAGGATAGGCGAGAAATCCATCTGTGTAGGAAAATACGGACGATGCGCAGAAACACCCGCCCAGCGCTACGTCCTTCGGCAAAGCTCAGGACAGGCTTGGGCGGTCTATTCCGGCATGCGTTGGCATTTCCGGCTTGGCAATATTCAAGCCTCCTCGAATCCCAAGGTTCCAATCCTGTCGTTTGGGTCATAGGGATGCCCCAGGGAAATGAGTCCCCGCCCTTGCAGGGTAAGCTCTTCGTGGCGGAGCAGCATCTCGCTTTTGCCGTCGACAAGCACCCAGGTTCCGTTGGTGCTCGAATCGGTCAGCACAAATCTGTCCCGTCTCAGTTCGATTTTCGCATGTTGGCGGGATACGCGCAGGTTGTCGATGACGATGGTGTTTTCGGCACCCCTGCCCAAGTTTATTTGGCCTGTGTCGGCATCCAACACATAGAGCCGCTCGGGTTCCAGTCTCAGCACCAGCCGCTGCCTGATGCCGACCTTGCCCGCCCCGCTTTTGAATTGCACCGTCAGTTCGCTACGTTCTTCTTGCCACAAGATCTCGCAGATGTCCATTTCATCGCGTTTGCCCTTCAAGCTGAATGCGGCGAGCTCGCGTGTGGCGCTGCGCATGAAGGCTGGCATGAGATCCACCGCGACTTTGCTGGCAAAAATCTGCCGGGCCTTGGCCAATGCGACAATGCGTGCCGCCGTGTTGACGGTGTCGCCAAAAATCTTGTCGTTTTCCTGTAACACCGGGCCGAAATGGAAGCCAACGCGCAAGCTGAGGGGTTTGCCATCGACGGGGGGGAGGCGCTCGACGTTTCGCAACATGCTCTCAGCGGCCAAGGCAGCATGCTCAGGCGTGGCGAAGGTGGACAGGATCTCGTCGCCTACGGTCTCGACCACCCTGCCCCGGTTTTTCAGGGTGGCGGTTTTCATCTCGTCAAGACAGAGCTTGACCAAGCGTGAAGCTTCTTGGTCGCCAAGCTTCTCGTAAAGCCGTGTGCTGCCGGAGATGTCAGCGAACAGCACACAAAGCTTGGTTCCCTCATTATGCCTTGGATCGAATGCCATCGGCCTTCACCCCGATTCCTTGAAAGATTCCGTCTTGGGTTCGCGTAAGAGCAGGTTGCGCACGGCTTCCGCAGGGGGAAGCCCGGCGTTGAGGATCAGATAGACTTGTTCGGTGATAGGCATGTCCACGCCTTGGGCTTTCGCCATGCGGTGGATGATGCCGGCCGTCACCACCCCTTCGATTTCCTGGCCGATTTGCGCAGTCACATCCTCTTTGGCCAGCCCTTTACCCAGCCCTAGGCCGAAGCGTCGGTTGCGCGATTGGTTGTCGGTGCAGGTCAGGATCAAATCGCCCACCCCGGCCAGCCCCATCAGGGTTTCCGGTTTGCCGCCCAAAGCCAGCCCTAAGCGCATCATTTCCGCCAGACCACGGGTGATCAGCGCGGCCCGTGCGTTGGCGCCAAAGCCCAGGCCGTCGGCCATTCCCGCCGCGATAGCCAACACATTCTTGGTGGCACCGCCCAACTGGACGCCGATCACATCCTCGGTGGTATAGGCGCGGAAGTGCCGGTTACGCAGCAGTCCGGCCATTTCCCCGGCAAATTCGCGGTTTGAGGAGGCCACCGTGATGGCGGTGGGCTGGTCGGAGGCAACTTCGCCCGCAAAAGTAGGGCCGGAAAGCACGGCGGCGGGTGTGCCGGAGCCTAGGATTTCCGCCACCACTTCATGCAGCATCTTGCCGCTATGGCATTCGAGACCTTTGGTTGCCCAGGCGATTTTGGGGGGGGTGCCGAGATGGCTTTGCAGCTTGGGCAACAAATCCCGAAAGGCATGGCTGGGGACGGCGATCAGGAAAATATCGCAATCTGTTGCGGCCACTTCAAGATCGGCGGTGATGGCCAGATGGTCGGGGAAGGGCGCTTGAGGCAGGTAACGCCGGTTGCGGCGATCCTGCCTCAAAGCCGCGATATGTTGCGGGTCATGCCCCCATAGCCTGACCGGGTGGCCGTTGCGGGCCAACAGCAGGGCCAACGCGGTACCCCACGATCCTGCGCCTAGCACCGAAACGGTTGAGGGCATGGTGTGAACCGTAAAAAAGCCGAAGCTAATTCACGCTGCCGGTGCCGGGGACGACATTTTGTTGCTGTTGCTGTTGCACATGCTGCAGATAAAGCGCGTCAAAATTGACCGGGGCCAGCAGCAATGGAGGGAAGCCACCTTTGACGACAAGGTCGGAAACCATTTCACGGGCGAAGGGGAACAGGATGGTGGGGCAGTAGCTACCGATCATCGGCCCCAATTCCTGCTCTTCAAAGCCGGTGATAGTGAACACCCCCGCTTGGGTCGCTTCCGCCAAATAAGCAGTCTTGTCTTCCAGCTTGACGGTCGCGGTGACGGTCAGGCTGATTTCATATAGCCCGTTTTCGAGTGCCTGGACATTGCTGGCCAGGTTGAATTCGACCTGGGGCTCCCATTTTTGGGTGAAGATCACCGGGGAGTTGGGGGTTTCAAACGAAACATCCTTGATGTAAATTTTCTGGATGACGAATTGTTTTGTCTGCTGTTCTTCTGCCATTTTGCATTCTCAATGGGGAGTGGATGAGGGTTATTTTTTGTTTTTTCTGACAAGGGGGAGTTTTTGGTCTTGCCAGGTCAGGATGCCCCCGTCCAGGTAATAAACCTGGGTGAACCCGGCGGCGATCAATTGCTTGCAGGCTTCTTTGGAATGGGTTCCTTGCTGGCAATAGACCAAGACGGGGCTGTGCTTGTGGGGCTCTAGCTCGAATAGCTTTTCCTTGATCCGTATCAGAGAAATTTGCCGTGCGCCTTCGATGTGGCCCTTGGCAAATTTGTCAGGATCGCGCACGTCAATGGCGATGGCACCCTCTTGGTTAAGCAGCATGACCGCATTGGCGGGCGTGGCGGTTTTGTATTTTCGGGTGATCGTCTCGAACAGATCTTGGATCAGCAGCAGGGATACGATGAAGTGTCCGCTGCTCAGAATCCAGTGGTTGCCGATGAATTGTACCGTCCGTTCAATTTCCATTCAGTTGCCTTGAGCTTTTAAAGTTGTTTGGAGTTCGGGTGTGCCGCAAAAGATGGGCCTAGTGATGGCTGCAAAATAGCTCTTTGAGCATCAGGATGAGCTGCAAGATGCGTTCGTCATCAACATAGTAATAAACGCGGTTGGCGTCCTTGCGGCAGGCCAGGATGCCCCGGTCGCGCAAAATCCCTAGGTGTTGCGAGATGTTGCTCTGCGTCGTGCCAACCTGATCGACGATGTCTTGGACGCTGACTTTATCAACCCCCAGTGTACAAAGTATTTTTAGCCGCAGGGGGTGGGACATGGCCTTAAGGCACAGGGCCGCCTGCTCTATGTCGGAGTCTTCCGCGATAATTCTGCCGTTCGTCGGGTTCATGCCTAAATTTTATCATGGACGCATGGAATGGTTTCAAGGATCTTTCTGAAACGGGAAGACTCCGCCCGCCTTGGCCCTGTGGTAATCTATGGTCATACAACGCTATTGGGCCGGCAGGCCTCTCACCATGCATTGACGGTAAACGCTCATGTTGAATCATAAAAATATTCTCCTCGTTGCCTTGGGGGCTGCGCTGGGTGGCCTGATCGCCATTGGCGGCAATGCCTTCGCCGAACGCGAGGGAGAGTTAAACACGATTCCTTTTGAAGGGCTGAAGACCTTCTCGGAGGTGTATGGCCGCATCCGTCAAGATTACGTCGAGCCCGTACCCGACAGCAAGCTGCTTGAGGATGCCATCCGTGGCATGTTGTCCGGCCTGGATCCCCATTCCTCCTATCTCGACCAGGAGCAGTACAATGAATTGAAGGTCGGCACCACCGGCCAGTTCGGTGGCTTAGGGATAGAAGTCGGCATGGAGAACGGCTTCGTCAAGGTCATTTCCCCGATTGATGACACCCCCGCGCAAAAAGCCGGTATCAAGGCAGGTGACCTGATTATCCGTCTGGACGACAAGCCGGTGAAAGGCATGAGCCTGAACGACGCGGTCAAGAGCATGCGCGGCGAACCGGGCAGCGACATCGTCCTGACGGTGGTGCGCGAGGGCGTCGAGCAACCGTTGAAAATCAAGATCACCCGCGACATCATTAAAGTGAAGAGCGTCAAAAGCCGCAGCTGGAGGATGGTTATGGTTATGTGCGCATCACCAGCTTCCAGTCCAAGACCGGCGACAGCATGGTTGAAGCGATCAGCGAGTTGCGCAAGGGCGGCGATTCTGAAGGGCCTGGTCTTGGATTTGCGCAACAACCCAGGGGGCGTGTTGAACGCGGCGGTGGACGTCAGTGACGCTTTTCTGGAGAGCGGTCTCATAGTCTACACCGACGGTCGCATCGAAGACTCGAAGATGAAATTCAACGCCAAACCGGGCGACATCCTCAAGGGCTCGCCCATCGTGGTGTTGATTAACGCCGGTTCCGCCTCGGCTTCCGAAATTGTCGCCGGCGCGCTGCAAGACCACAAACGCGCCATCATCATGGGCGAGAAGACTTTCGGCAAGGGCTCGGTGCAGACTATCCTGCCGACCAGTAACGGCGGAGCGGTGAAGCTGACTACGGCGCGTTACTATACGCCGTCAGGCCGCTCCATCCAGGCCGAAGGCATCACCCCGGACGTGCCGATTTCCAAGGTGAAACTGGAGGCGGTCGCGCAATCCGAGTTCGGCCCTATCAAGGAAGCCGATCTGACGAACCACCTGAGCAATGACAAGTCCACGAAGAAGGGCGAGAAGAAAACTGATGAGAAGCCCGAAGATGTCCTGGCGATGCAGGATTATCCGTTGAACGAGGCGCTTAACCTGCTCAAGGGCATTTACATTTCGCGGCAGGTCGATAAGAAAAGCGAGTGACCACCGCTCCGGCTACCCGAAAAAGGGCGTTACCATACGCCCTTTTTAGTGATGATCCAGGGCTGCCTGGGACAGCTTCGCCAACAACGCAAAAATAAGAATTGAGGAAAAATGCAGCTCGAATCCATTTTGAAATCTTATGCACGTTACGCCCCGGTTTATGACCATACCTTCGGCTGGCTGCTGAGTTTTCGCGGACGCGCCATGGCTGCTGGGTTTACCAATCACAGCCCCGGCAAGATCCTGGAGGTGGGCGTGGGGACTGGCATCAGCCTTCCTTACTACCGGCACGAACACCAGGTGCATGGCATCGACATTTCCCCCCATATGCTGGAGCGGGCGCGGCAGCGAGTCCACCGCAAACGCCTGGGTAATATCACGCAATTGACCATCATGGACGCGCGCAAGATGCAGTTCGCCGACAATGCCTTCGACTCGGTGGTGGCGGCTTACGTGATGTCCGTGGTGCCCGACCCGGACAAAGTCATCCGTGAGATAGAGCGCGTTTGCAAGCCGGGTGGCGATGTGGTCATTGTCAACCATTTCGCGGCAGAGAAGGGCGTCCGGCGCGGGGTGGAATCGATGCTCGCCCCCTTGTCCAACAAGCTAGGTTGGCGACCTGACATGCCAGTGGAAGAAATCCTGGCGCACACCCGGCTGCGCGAAATCGCCCGCCACACTCTGCCGCCGATGGGGCTGTTTACCCTTTTGCATTTACGCAAAGACGGCTGACCGCATGGGATCGGGCGAGCCTGTCGCTGCGTTCCGTCGGCCAGCTTTAAGTGATTGTTTGACATGGCCGATCCCGCCTGGACGGACTTACCTTCGACCAGTTGGGGTGGTACAATCAAAATCATCGTCATCGACCCCTCCCTGTCCGCCATCCGACATGACAGCCAAGCCCAGCGAATCCACGCCGTTTTCCCATGCGTTTGAAATCAAGAGCGGTGCCGTCCACCTGCCTATTCTGAAGCTATTGGACCATGACGTGGATCTGATTTCCGCACAGCTTAAGGAGAAAATCAGACAGGCACCGGATTTTTTCCGCCATGCGCCCATGGCGATTGATTTGCACGAAATGTCCGACGTGGACATTGACTTTCCCACGCTAGTCCTGACCATGCGCGGCTGCGGTTTGGTTCCGGTGGGCGTCTGTGGGGGAAGCGAACGCCATGTCCATGCGGCCCGCGAAATCGACCTTTCCCTGTTGACACTCGTCCGGCACGAGGCGGCGGTCTCGCAAGCGTCCGCACACAAACCGGCGGAGGCCAGCAAAATCATCGACCTGCCCGTCCGTTCCGGCCAACGTATCTATGCCGTCGGCGATCTGGTGGTGCTATCCCAGGTCAGCCCGGGGGCCGAGATCATGGCCGACGGCAACATCCATGTTTATGGCGCCTTGCGCGGACGCGCCTTGGCGGGTGTGCAGGGCAACCTTGAGTGCCGCATTTTCTGCCATGACCTGCAGGCCGAGCTGGTTTCCATCGGCGGCCATTACAAAATCAGCGAAAACATCGACGATTCCGTCCGCGGCCGGCCGGTGCAGATTTACCTTAAAGACAATGCTTTAATCATTGAGAAAATTTAGTTGCTTGAGACGAATAAGGAGACATCAGTGGCACGAATCATCGTAGTGACTTCGGGAAAAGGCGGCGTCGGCAAAACCACCACCAGCGCGGCCATTTCCATGGGGTTGGCGCTCAAAGGCCATCGGACGGCGGTCATCGACTTCGACGTGGGGCTGCGCAACCTGGATTTGATCATGGGTTGCGAGCGCCGCGTGGTGTACGATTTCGTCAATGTCATCAACGGCGAGGCCACGCTGAACCAGGCACTCATCAAGGACAAGCGTTGTGACAAGCTGTTCATCCTGCCGGCCTCGCAAACCCGCGACAAGGAATCGCTCACCGTCGAAGGCGTGGGCAAGGTGTTGAAGGACTTGTCCAAGGACTTCGATTACATCGTCTGCGATTCGCCGGCGGGCATTGAGCGTGGCGCAACCCTGGCGATGTATTACGCCGACGATGCCATCGTGGTGACCAACCCAGAAGTCTCGTCGGTGCGCGACTCCGACCGTATGTTGGGTATCCTCGCCAGCAAGTCCCGCCGTGCCGAGCAGGGCGAGGAGCCGATCAAGGAATATCTGCTGCTGACCCGTTATTCGCCGGCGCGGGTGAAAGTGGGCGAAATGTTAAGCGTGGAGGACGTGCAGGAAATCCTGTCCCTGCATCTGCTCGGCGTCATCCCCGAATCCAAGGCGGTGTTGAGCGCGTCCAATTCGGGTGCGCCGGTCATCCTCGACGAGAAGAGCGATGCCGGGCAAGCCTATTCCGACGTGGTGCGCCGCTATCTGGGAGAGGATCTTGAGCATCGGTTCATTGACGAAAAGAAGGGCCTTCTGGGCAGGCTGTTCGGGGGGTAAACATCATGGGACTCCTAGACTATTTCCGCAGTTCGCGCCAATCGACCGCATCCATCGCCAAGGAGCGGCTGCAAATCTTGGTGGCGCACGAACGTTCCGAGCGCAACAAGCCGGATTATCTTCCGATGCTGCAAAAGGAGCTGTTGGAAGTCATCCGCAAATATGTCAACGTCGACCAAGACGCCATCTCGGTGACCATGGAACAGGATGACAACCGGGAAATCCTTGAACTCAACATCATCCTGCCCGATGAGGGCGACCGTAGAAAGCCGAGGCGCGGCTAGGCATAATGCGGCAACAAGACCAACGCCCAAACCGCGCCGGCCAGCGCCAACGAGGTCAGCACGGCGGCCGAACCGACATCCTTGGCGCGTCCCGAGAGTTCGTGGCGCTCGAAGCTGATGCGGTCGACGACGATCTCGATGCCGGTGTTGAGCAATTCCACGATCAACACCAGCAGCAGGCTGCCTAATAGCAGCGCCTTTTCCACGCCACCCTGCCCCAGCCACAGTCCCAAGGGGATGGCGACGACACACAGCAAGACCTCTTGGCGGAACGCCTCTTCATGCGACCAAGTGGCTTTGAACCCTTTCAGCGAGTTGAAAAAAGCCGCATGGACGCGGGCCAAGCCCTTAAGATTCTGACCTGCCATAGATTCCAACGTAAGATTGAGAGGGGAGCGGGGATTTTAAACGATCAGCGCGAGGATAGGACGGTTTGTTCCCAAATTCCATCGACCCAAGACTGCTCCACCTGCAAATCCCCTTGCAGCAGCCAGTCGGCGATGGCCTGCGCAGAATCCGGATATTGTACCTGGACGGCGCGGCTCTGTTCCAGCCAGGTTGCGATGCTGCTGGCGTCCAGGGATTGCATCACTTGGCCCAATTGCAGAAGCTCCAACGCCAAGGCGTTGGAAGCCTGCTCCATCTGGCCCCGCAAGGGCTTGACCAGGATTTTTTTGCCGGTCTGCAGCGCCTCGCTGGCCAGCTCAAAGCCGGCGTTGCAGATCACGGCGGCGGAGTCGGCAAAATCCTTCTGGAAACCGGATCGGGACAACTGCCGGACATGGACATTGTCGGAGTGTTCGTGTGCTTGGTTTGGCAGGCTCGGGCTATAGATGAAGAATTGGTAGTCGCGGAAACGCTTGAGCAGGTGGATGGCTTGGTTCACATCCTCGAAAGGCAGGTAGACGATGATCTTGTCCTCGCGCACCGGCAGAATCGCTGTTTCCCGTTCGATCACCGGTGGCAGGATAGGGTGGTGGAAATGATGCCAATGCACACCCAGGCCAACGCTGACCGGGGCGAAATGGCGCAGCACTTTTTCCCCGAGGAAATCCGCGCCCGCCCTAGGGATGTCGTAACAAAAGGCATATTGATGGCCGACGCCGACGGTCTTGATGCCCTGGAGCTTCGCGGCCCAGGCCGTGACCGGCTCGAAATCGCAGACCACCCGGTCATATCCGCTCAAATCCAAGTTTTTCACATCGCGGACAAACCGGGCCAAGGGATTTTCCAGAGCTGTCTTGAGGTATTGGACATGCCCGGCCTGGGTGGCGAAAGTCAGTCCGGTCCGCCATTGGTAATCGCCGAAGACATCCATCTCGAAAAGCTGTTCCCAGGGGCGGCCGGTGAACATCCAAGTGACCTCGGCCCCCGCCTGTTTGAGTTTCGGTGCCATGGCCCGAGCCCGGGTGATGTGGCCGTTGCCGGTGGCCTGGACTCCATAAAAAATCTTCAAGCCAGCACCACTCCCAAGCCCAGCAGCGCCGTGCAGACGCCCATCAACGCGCCGATCAAGGTGTCGGTGGGAAAATGCACACCCAAGATGACCCGAGCCATGCCCACCATCGCCGCCCATGCGAACAGGGTCGGCAACAACACGGGAAGATACCAGCCCCACAAGGTCGCCATCAGGAAAGCCGCCGAGGTGTGCCCGGAGGGAAAGCTGAAGCGGTCGGAGGGCACGATGAAGCTTTTGATGTTCAGCGCAGCCTGCGGGCGGTCGCGCTTGCAGGCGTTCTTGAGGACGAAATACAGTGGGCGCTCGACCAGCAAGGCCACCGCCATGCATGCCAGCAGGCGCATCTCAGCCGCCCCTTGCGTCCACAGCAGGGCCAAGGCCAACAGCAGATACAGCAAGCCGTCGCCGGACTTCGAGATGCCGCGCGCGCAACGCACGAGGAATTTCTGCGACTTGCGGCGCATGACCCAGATGAAAACGGAGACATCGTAACAGTGTATGGTCTGCATGAGTTTCATGGCGGGACTCCTTCAGGTATGACAATAGGATGTCAGCTTAGGAGCGGCACGTGACAAAGCGATGACCACAAGATGATGGATTAGTGACAGGCTTTATTCCGCTTCCTTCAGCGCAAACCAAGCCAGTAGTCCCCATGCCGCCAGAAACGCAGCCCCTCCGAACGGCGTGACCATCCCCAGCCACGTCAGGCCGCTGAGGGCCAGCAGGTAAAGGCTGCCGGAGAACGCCATGATCCCTGCCAGCATCAGCCATCCTGCACGACACAAGGTTTTCGAGTCCGGGTATTGCTTGGCCAGCACGGCGATGAGCGCCAGCCCCAAGGCATGGAAGAAATGGTAGCGGACGCCGGTCTGGAAAACCTCCATCATAGGCCCGTCGATCCTGCCGCGCAGACCATGAGCGGCGAATGCGCCTAGGGCGACGGCCAGGAAGGCGGCCAAGGCAGAGGACAAGAGGAAACTTTTGTGCATTTTTAGCCTGCTGGATGGTGTTGGCGCATACGATCACCCGGCGAAGTTTACCCTATCCGACGATTTATACGCCAAGCTGCCATGTATGCCAGCAACCAAGCAAGGCAGACATGGCAGGGGCGGGGGACAACTCGGCGAGGGATGTGCCAGAATTATGCTGACCTGCGGCGGTGTTCTCCGCTAGAATGAAAACGGGTAAACCAATGTTTCAGGAGATTGATTTGAAGTTCACTAAGTTGGCCTTGGCCCTGGTTTTTCTGGCGTCGGCGTCCATGCGGGCGCTGGGGGATTCCGGCGTGGATTCTGGTGGCTTGGATTGCAGAGTGAGAACCGAGGCGATGACTGTTTTGACCGATGTCATTTTCATAAGGCCCCTCGGGGTGGGGGCGACTTTGGCCGGAGCGGCTCTCTACGTGGGCCTGTCTCCGCTCACCACGCTGGCTTCCATACCCGCCCCGCATGATTCCTTCCAAAAAGTCGGCAACCTGCTGGTGGGCACTCCCTATGGCTACACCTTCGTGCGGCCGTTGGGGGAATTCGCAGCCACCTGCCACTGACGGTTTACCGCTCCGTCGATTTGATGCCGTATTTCCTGATGCGGTAGCGGAGGGTTTCGCGGGACGCGCCTAGGGCGCGGGCGGCCGCAACGGTGTTGTGGCCGGTGCGCTCCAGGGTGGTTTCGATGATGTAACGATCCATGTCGTCCAAATTCATGCTGCCGTCCAAGGGGATGAAAATCCCGTCGCGGTCATCGGGCGGCGTTGGACTGGGCGCGATAGTCCCCGGCAGTTGCAGCCATTGCACCGGGAAGTTGGGGCCGTCGGCGAACAGCACACAACGCTCGACCAGGTTGCGCAGTTCGCGCACATTGCCGGGCCAGTCGTGGGTGCGCAATTGCCGCCAGACTTCCTCGGAGATGTGGCGGACCTGCCGGTTCGATTTGGCGTTGAACTCCGCCACCAACAGGGGAACCATCTGCTCGAGATCCTCCTTGGCTTCCCGCAAGGGGGGCAGGTTGAGGCGGAACACACTGAGGCGGTGGTAGAGGTCGCCGCGGAACTCCCCGTCCCGCGACATTTTCTCCAGGTCGCGGTTGCTGGCGGCGACGATTTGCACGTCCACGGCGATTTCGCGTTCGCCGCCCAGCCGACGTATCTTGCGGTCTTCGATGGCCTTCAGCAGCTTGGCTTGCAAATCCAAAGGCATCTCGCCGATTTCGTCCAGGAATAGCGTTCCGTTGTCGGCCTGTTCGATCAGGCCGCGATGCCGTCCGCCTGCGCCGGTGAAAGCACCAGCCTCATGGCCGAACATCTCCGACTCAAGCAGCTCACGGGGAAGCGCGGAGCAGTTGAGTTCGATGAGAGGGTTTTGGGCGCGGGGGCCGGCGTAATGCAAGATCCTCGTCACCAGTCCCTTGCCGGTGCCGGTCTCGCCGCCGATGACCAAGGCGCTGAACGGCACTTGGGTCAGTTTTTCCAGCATGGCGCGGACAGTTTGCGCGGCGCGGCTTTGCCCGACGTAAGCGGACGGGCAATAGCGCTTGTGCCGCTGCTGGGCGTGCTCGATGAGGCGGCGTTGGGCGCCGGCGCTACGCCCGGCACTGGCGACGACCAGATCCAGCCGCTCCAGGTCGCAGGGTTTTTCCAAGAATTCATAGGCACCCAGCCGCAAAGCGCGCACCGAGTCGGGGACGCTGCCGTAGCCGGTGAGGAATATCCATTCGGCGTAAGGCTGGCCGGTACGCAACTCTTCCATCAGATCCAGCGCGTTGCCGTCCGGCAGATTGAGGTCGGACAAGACCAGCAAGGGGTCAAAGCTTCCCCCAGCAGATCTTGCGCGCGTGTTCGCGGCTGGCGGCCCATTCCACTTCCCAGCCGTCTTGGCGGTAGTGACGGGATATTTCCGCGCCCAACAGGGGTTCATCTTCTATGACCAACAGGCCGCCGTGACTCATGGGTTTGCCTTGCAAGGTAAGAGTAGGCGGACGCAAGCACCATGCGGCTGCCGGTTGGATAGCTCGATGCGTCCGCCAAGGTCGCGGGCGAAGCGTTGCACCATGGCCAGCCCGAGGCCGGTGCCACGGATGCGGCTGGTGCTGAAGGCGCGTATGCCATGGCGGAGCATGTCTTCGCTGAAACCAGGGCCGTCGTCGCTGACTTCGATGCCGATATGCCCCTCCTCCCGGCGAGCTTGAACACAGACGGTGCCAGAGGTTTGATCCAAGGCGAGCGCTGCGTTGAGGATCAGGTTGAGCAGAGCCTGGCGCAGGCCGCAACTGGGCAAGTGGCACTTCAGTGCGGAGGGTATGTCCACAGTCAAGGCAATGTGTTCGGGTATCTGGTAGCGGGTGAGGGCGAGCAGCTCCTTCACCAACACGGCGAGATTGAAATCGGTGGAGGTTGGCGGGGTTTGCCTGCCTTGGTCTAGCAATTCATTCAGCAAGCGGGTCATGCGTTTGAGTTCCGCGCCGATGAGATCGAGCCGTTCGCATTGGTCGGGGTCTGCTATTTCCCTGCGCAAGTTGGCGCAACTCATTTGAATGCCGGCCAAGGGGTTGCGCAGTTCGTGGGCCAGTCCCGCAGCCAGTTCACCCACGGCAGCCAGCTTTTCCGCGCGGGCCAGGCTGCGCTGCTGTTCCAGCAAGGCCTGGGTCGCCGAGCGGACTTCCGCTTCCAATGATTGCGCATACATGCGTTTGGCTTCCTCCAATTCGCTTAGGTGGATGACCATGTCGTTATAGCTGTTGAACACCGGCAGCAAGAGGGGGTCGAGATGGTCGGTGGCGATGGGCGTGAAGTCTTCCTTGGCCAAGTTCAACAGCAGGTGCCGAAGATCGTGCAGGGGATTGAGGATGCGCCGACGCAGAAACAGCCAGGTGAGCAGCAGGATCACGGTCAGCGTGAAAGTCGCCAACCCCAATTCCACCAGGGATTCCTGGCTGACTTCCTCCAGTACCTTTTCCCGCTGGTCGGTTTCGGTGTCGAGAACCTCATGCATCTCGCGCAGAGCCTCGAACAATTTGGCCCTGCCGTTGTCCTGGGATTCCGTGTCCACTTGGGCGAGGGAGGCGGTGACCCGGCGTAGCTTATCCGGGGTTTGCGCGGAAAGATGGGCTTCCTCGCCGGCCAGCGCGTGGATTTTCGCGGACAGCAACTCCAACTTCTCCGGCACCAATACGCCTCCGGACAGCACATCCACCAAGGCCTGTTGCAGGCTCAGGCCGACATCCTGGATGCGGTGGGAATAGCCGACATAGGCTTGCACGGTGTCCATGCGATCCAGGTTGCGCCAGATCATCCCGCCCAGGATCGCCAGCACCGAGGACAGCAACGCGAGCAAAGCCAGCCCGCGCAGGCGGGCGGGGCGGTCTAGCAGGTTTTTCGCGTTACGTTTCTTGAGCGGCATGGCTGCATTATATCCCGACAAAGGGGCAGCTTCCGCCGATGCTTCGGCGGGACTCGCGGCAAAATCGGGAGGCGCGCTCATTGGTTTGGGCAGCGGGCAGGGTGATCGCAGGTATCAAGTCCGTCCGGGCAGATAAATAACGGGTTGGAAAGGCATCTTCATGGCTTGCCTGAGGCTAAGGCCACACGCTTGCGGGCGGCCAAAGGATGGCCGGAAGAGGCTATGTGCTGGTCCAGTCCACGCATTTCGGCGTGACCGCCCCGGCGCTCGTAGTCCTCGCAGAAGTCATGGATGAATTCCATCACGGTATGGTCGACGGTGTCCGCCTCGGACAGGTCGAAAATCAGCGTCTTGCCCTCGGGCATGGTGGCCAGCTCGCTCTTCAGCGAAAGGAAATTGGCGAAGAATGCCGCCCCGTCCACGCGGACATGGAACACGCCCGGCTCGTTTTCCTCAACCTTGAAATAAAGTCTCAGCACCTCATGCCAGTTGACGCTGCGCAGCAGATGGACGATGAACTCGGCGAACATGCCGATGGCCACGCCGATCAGCAGATCGGTCGCAATCACGCCAACGATGGTGATGACGAACACCACCAATTGCTCATAACCGATTTCCCAGGTTTTGACGAACTCACGGGGAGAGGCCAGCCTGAATCCGGTGAACACCAGCAGCGCGGCCAATGAGGCCAGCGGAATCTCGTGGATCAGCCTCGGGAACAAGGCGACGAAGATCAGCAGGAACGTGCCATGGAAGAAGTTCGCCCAGGCCGTCTTGCCGCCGTTGTTGATGTTGGCGGAGCTGCGCACGATTTCCGCGATCATCGGCAGGCCACCGACCAATCCGCAGAGCGTGTTGCCGATGCCGACGGCGGTCAGGTCGCGGTTGAGGTCGGAATATCGCTTATAGGTGTCGAGCTTGTCCACCGCCGCCGCGCTCAACAGGCTTTCCAGGCTGCCGACCAGGCAGATGGTCACCACCTGTTCCCAGAACTCCAGCGTGCCGACCAGACCGAAATCCGGGAAGGAAAAACCGGACATGAAATGTTCAGGAATGGCCACGAGGAATTTGGGGCCGATGGTGAACTCGTGGTGCGGCAGGATCGGGTCGTTGTGCAAGAACAAGTACACATGCTCATGCTCCAGGTCGTAATACTGGCCCAAGGCCAAGCCCACCAGCACCACCACCAGCGGCCCCGGGACCATCTTCAGATAGCGGTTTTTCAGGTAAGACCAGACGATGAGTATGCCCAGCCCCAGGCCACCAATAAAAGCCACCTCGGGATTCATCTCCACGAAGCTATGGGGAATCTGGCCGATGGTCTGGAACAGGGTCTTCGCGTCCGGCTTCACCCCGAGCAAGGTATGGATCTGCTTGGACATGATGATGATGCCGATGGCGGCCAACATGCCATGCACCACCGAAGACGGGAAAAATGCACTGAGTTTGCCGGCCTTGAAATAGCCCATCAGGGTCTGGATGATACTTGCGCAGACGATGGCGGCCAGGGTGTACTTGTAGCCTGCCATGGCATCGCCCTTGCCCAGAGCCTGCACGGAATCGAAAATTACCACGATCAGACCGGCGGCGGGGCCGTTGATGGTGACGAAGGATCCGTTGATGCGCGAAACCAGCATCCCGCCGATGATGGCGGTGATGATGCCGGCCTGGGGCGGAAAGTTGGATGCCATGGAAATGCCCAGGCACAGAGGCAAGGCGATGAGGAAGACCAGAAAGCCCGACATGGCATCGGCTTGCCAGTTCTGGGCAAGCCCGGCCAAGCCGGTTTTTGGGGCTTCGGGTACGGAGGAAGAATTCGCCATGATGGTTGGTCACTCGGTGGTTAGGGGGTTAAGCCTAATCCAAGCAACAACCATGCCTATGACCGCAATGACCCAACCACACTGGTTTTCTTTATGATTTCAAACACGGGTTTGGTTGATATGAACCAGGCGTGGATGTTGAATTGCACCAGTCCCGCCAGGTTTCGGTCTATAAGCCTCTTTCCCCCAGCAGCCGAAAAAAATGTCCCCACCGGAAGGAAGGGCCGGGGTCGGTCTTGCGGCCGGGGGCGATGTTGCTGTGGCCGGTGATCGCCTGCCGTGAGAGCGTAGAGTAACGCGCCAGCAGCGCCTCCACGGCATCGGCCAGGCGCACATATTGGGCTTCCGTGTAATCCACGGTCTCCGTGCCTTCCAGTTCGATGCCGATGGAAAAATCATTGCACGCCTCCCGTCCGTGATAGCTGGACACGCCCGCATGCCAGGCGCGTCGGTGGAAAGGGACGTATTGGGTGATCCCGCCGTCGCGGCGGATGAGCAGGTGGGCGGAAACCCGCAGATGATGGATGCCCGCAAAATAGGGATGGGCTTCAGGTGGAAGGGTGTTGGTGAACAGGCGGTCGATCCATTCCCCGCCAAATTCGCCGGGAGGCAGGCTGATGCAATGGATGACGATAAGGGAAATGTCGCACTCCCTAGGCCGTGCGTCGAAATTCGGAGAGGGGACGACCCTTTCCGCTGTTTCCAGCCAGCCTTCCTCTATGGTAAAAGTCATGATGGGGTTGCCGGGGTAGGTGGGTCGTCCCACGGCCTGCGCCTGCGATCCTGCGCGTACCGTGGGTGGCGGTTGGTGACAAATGTGAAATAAGCCTTAGAATATGGCGAAAAACTCCACGGCTGTAAACCCTCATTAGGTTCGAGAGCCTCGACATGAAGCGCTTTGCGCCTTGGGGGGCGTTTGCGGGACATGCGGGTTCGAAAGCTTGGCGTGGCAGGTTGGCGGATGTCTACGGGATCTGTCCGTAAATGTGCGATTCTGGGATGGCCGCACAAACCCTGGATGTCGCAGGGGCAGCCCTGCTGTTTTTTCCATGGGTCGGCTTAATTCCATCGAGGTGCGGCATGGCTATTCGCAACAATAACATCATTGCTTTCGAAGGGCAGCAGCCGAAAATCGCCGGTGCCCGATCTGAAAACAGTGTCATCAACGAGTGCTGGTCGCTTATTTCGGAGCGGATGGGCGAGCTATTGCCGCTCTTTTTTTCCGGGCTTGACGATGATCTCTTCAAGATGTCAGAAAAAGCGGAAACCAACTCACTGGGAACGCTTTTTTTTGAAGCCATGCGCTATATCCGCAAGGAGCGCGGCAACATACAATCCAAGTATATTGAGGCGATATCGCAAGTGTACGAGGCGTATTGGAATCAATCCAGTGCCATGCCAATAGGCTGCGATGGACTGGCAGAGGCTGAAGAGAGTGAGGAGTTTCTGCTAATAGAAGAAGCGGTTTTGGAGGAATCGTTGGCTGTCAATGGCATGATCGAGAAAGGCAATGGCCTTTACCAGCAGGAGCTTTTCCCTCTGAACCAAAGATTCTGCGCATTATTGGGCGAGGAGAGGGATTATGGAGCCTTGCCAGTCTCACCTGATGCGTTATGCAAGCAGTTTGAGGCAGTGCTTCACTCACTCGCCTTGGAGCTTAAGGTCAAACTGTTTATTTATAAAATATTCGACCGGAAAATACTGTGCAATTTCGGGCCGGTGTATCACGAACTGAATGCACATCTTGTGGCAAAGGGAATATTGCCGTCCATCCCGCGCACTGTCAAACGGCAAGCCTCCTCGAATGCCGCAAGGCAGCCTGCCCAATTTTCTGGAACACCTGAAGAGGCGGCTGACGCTGCGGCTTATCTGGAGGCTTTTCATTCCATGCAATCCTTGTTGGCTGGATGGCGCAGCCAACTGGGAACCACCGCCCTTTCATCATCGGCAATGGCGGACGCGGTCATCGTCGATAGCCGGGAAGTCTTGGGCGCCTTGAGTGCCTTGCAGTTCCCCTCCGATGATTCTGCTGGCGAAGGCCATCCGGCCACGGCTGAAGGACTTAAGCAATATGTCGCCCTCCAGCTTGGCAGGGCCAAGGACGGCAATAGCGCGAGAGCCCTTGGCCGGTCAGAGGAAGATATTATCGATATGGTGGGGATGATATTTGATTTTATTCTTGATGATAAAAACCTTTCGGTGCCTATCAAGGGTTTGATCGCACGTTTGCAGATACCGGTGATCAAGGTGGCGATTTTGGATAAGTCGTTTTTTGCCAAGAAAAACCATCCTGCCCGTGCGTTATTGAACGGCCTGGCCCAGGCGGGCATAGGGCTGGGGGTGGCAGAGGCGGATGCCGACAATCCGATCATCAGGAAAGTCGAGGAGATCGTGGCCAGGGTGCTCAAAGAGTTTGACCAGCAGGTTGGCTTGTTTGAGGAACTGCTGGATGATCTCTCCTTGTTTCTGGACAAAGATACGCAACGCAGCAAAATCGCCGAAGACCGCACACGCCAAGTCACCCAGAGCAAGGAAAAGCTTTGGCTGGCCAAAAAAGCGGTGGCTTCTGAGATTACGTTGAGATTGCAAGGCAGGGACACGCCTGCGGCTTTCCGCTCTTTCCTCTATAACGATTGGAAAGATGTTCTCGTGCTGGCCTATTTGCGCCAAGATAAAATGTATGGGCAATGGGAACGTGCGCTGGAGATAATGGACAAGCTGATGTGGAGTGTCACTCCGCCGCCCAGTCCACGCCAACGCCAAGAAGTCATCCGGGCGATACCGTCGCTGCTCAAAGCAATAAGGGAGGGCTTGGAAAGCATCTCGCTTGACCCCCATCAGATAGCGGCCCTATTAAAGGATTTGGAGAGCTGCCATATGAGCGCGTTGCGGTCTCCGGTTTCTCCCCGGCTTGGCCCTGAATCCGATCCACTTAGGGATGCGGCGAAGATGTTGCCGACCAGTGAGATAAACATCAAAGATGAGGAGCTTGCCGAGGCCATACTGGAAATCAGATCCCATTTGCCGGATATTTCCAATGTTGATATAGAAGAAGTGACCCTGGGAGATGCTCCTCGGGGGAATTCGCACACAGGTTCGGGCCATAAAGCTGACTACGCACAGGGTGTGTTCATTGAGGTGGTCAATAGCTTGTTGAATGTAGGCGATTGGATGGAGTTTACCGATGAACGTGGGAGGGCGTCCCGTGCGAAGCTATCTTGGAAGAGTCCGGCCACATCGTTATGTGTTTTTGTCAATAGGCGTGGAGCGAAGGTAATGGAGCTGAAGCTCAACGAGCTGGTCATGTGCCTACGCGAGGGAAAGGCCCGGGTGATCGAAGAGGCAAGCACCCCGCTGATGGATCGTGCCCTGTCTTTCCTCACGCAATCCTTGAAAAATCCCTTTAATAAGACAGCGGAATCATCCGCATAAGACTTGGTTTTATAGCCAGGAGTCCGGGCAATCCGGTTTACATTACGGGCGATTGGGCGTGAATTGAGCGGAGCATGAAATGTCGATACGAGTACGCTATTTTGCCAGCCTGCGGGAAAAAATGGGCCGTATCGAGGATACCTTGGTGGCTGAAGATATTGCCACGGTGTCCGACGTTTGGAGAGTGGTCAGCGGGGGGCAAACTTTGGATGAACAGGTTCTTTGCGCGGTCAATATGGAATATGCCGGACCGCAGACGCTGGTCAAAGAAGGTGATGAGGTGGCGTTTTTCCCGCCTGTGACGGGGGGTTGAAATGGCCGTTGTCATCAGCGAAAAGGGGTTTTCCCCTTATGGTGAGTTGGAGGCTTATCAGCGGCGGCTGTGTGATAAGGCCGGCCAGTACGGTGCCACGGTGGCGTTTGTCGGCACTATGCGTGATCTCAATCTAGGCGACAGGGTTGCCCGCATGGCCCTGGAATATTATCCGGGCATGACCGAGCGCCGGTTGGGGCAAATCGTCGATGAGGCGTGTGTCCGTTGGGATTTGATTGATGCTTTGGTGATCCACCGGGTGGGTGAAATCCATCCCAACGATTCCATCGTCCTCGTCGCAGTTTGGTCTGCCCACCGTGGTGCGGCTTTCGACGCCTGCCGCCACATAGTCGAAGATCTGAAACACAGCGCCCCATTCTGGAAAAAGGAAACCCTGGAGAAAGGCGAACGCTGGGTCGAAAGCAATGTCAGCGGGTTCGTGGGCAATTGAGCAAAGCTTGACGTGGTTTTGCAGAATCAAGTACAATCTCGCCTCTAAGATGACGCCTTAAGGCGGTCAACAAACGGGGCGTAGCGCAGCCTGGTAGCGCACCTGTCTGGGGGACAGGTGGTCGCAGGTTCAAATCCTGTCGTCCCGACCAAATTAAACCAAAGGGTTAAAAACAAAAGCCGGAACTTAATTCCGGCTTTTGTTTTTTTACGCCGATTATTTGGCTGGGTCGGCAATATCCCACGGTGGGCAATACTTTGGTCGTGTTCATGGCTTGGCTTCGATAGCTGAAAAATCAATGCGCTGGCCCTTGGGCAAAAAGTCCGCTCATGCTCTGCTGCCAGACAAAGCTGTAAACCTTGCCCACCCGATCTTCCTTGTCCTGCATGGAAAAAGCAGGATCGGGCAATTCCAGATGTAGAAAGTCACGGATGGAGGTCTTCACCTCGGCCTGGGTCTGTTCTTTCTCGGTGAAATGGTCGATGCTAGAGATGAGCACTTGTAAGGTCACCAGCAGTCCAATACTAGCGGCTTTGACCTTTTCCCTGTCGGCTTTGCTGATATTTTCCTTACGCAGAAGGTCGAACAAGGCCAGTTCCTCTTCGCTCAAGTTCTCCTCCGCAGCACGTCTTTGTTCTTCATCCAAGCTTTTTTCAAGGTCGAGCAACTGGGCGAACGTTACCTCCATGCTGGCTTGATCCTTGTCGCGGTTGTATTCGGCGATGATCTCCTCATACCGCCTCTGGTAATTCATCCGTTCGGGGTTCAGAGCCAGCATTTGGGCAAGCTTGGCTTCCAGTACCTCGCGGATGTCTTGCAGTACCGTCGCTTTCCGTTTCACTTTTCTAGCAAATTCATCCTTCAATCTTTCCAGGTCAATCTGGCTCAAGTCGAAATAGCGCGGCGCCAAGGATTCGGCTATGGTTTCTTGCGGTTGGGTTCGGATAGCCAAGTTCACGATCCGGTGCAATTCCTTCAAGAGTTCGGTCACGTCGGCGGTGTCGCGCCGTTCGGACAGCTTCTTGTAAATCGCCTCGATATTGTCGTGGCGTTCGGCATAGACGAAAGCCGCCGGTTCCATCAGCAAGGCTTTGAAGCGGGCAAACACCACTCGCGCCAGTATCTCAAACCGCCGGCGAGTCTCGTCCGGCCCGCTGTTTTCCTCTTCCAATTTCTTTGTCTTGCCGGGGCCAAGAATCGCCTCCACTGCATCGGCCAAGGCTTCGATGCGCCCAAAGCCTTTTGCACCATGCAAACGCCCCACATCGAAACCCAGCGCAAGCAGATAAGCTTCGGTGGCTTCGATAACCTGAACCAACGCTTTCACCCGCTCTTCAATCGGCGCGACAACTTCATCCTCCCCATTATCGGTATCGCCTAGCGCATACTTCGCCAAAGCCTCCCGCAAGCTTTTCAGCATCACGTTATAGTCCACGATCAAGCCGAAATCCTTGCCGGGATAACACCGATTAGCGCGGGCGATGGCTTGCATCAACGTGTACGCCCGCATGGGCTTGTCCAAGTACAGCGTGGAAAGACATTCCACATCGAAACCCGTTAGCCACATGGCGCAGACGATGGCGACACGGAAAGGATGCTCGGGGTTCTTAAAAGCCTGCTCCACGTCCACCCGTTTGCCGTCGGCGGTTTCAAAGCCCTGTTTGAGCAAGGCC
This sequence comes from uncultured Gammaproteobacteria bacterium, assembly GCA_963753955.1. Taxonomy (GTDB): domain Bacteria; phylum Pseudomonadota; class Gammaproteobacteria; order Methylococcales; family Methylococcaceae; genus Methylumidiphilus. The sequence goes on along the minus strand of CAVWEM010000015.1, from coordinate 48,369 downwards.
CGGTGCGGCACGATGTCGAAATCCCATTTCTTGAAATCCGCGACTTCGTTCTGCGCCTCGCTAATCACAATGGCGATGCGCGTCTCTTCCAGCCAGCGGGCTTGTTCCGTCAAGCGGTCGCGCTGCGCATAGAGTTGCTGCCGGGTTTCCTCTTCTCTCATGTTTGCCAAAGAGGCGGTTTTAAGCTCAATGTCCGCCCTCACGGCTGCAATCTTCTTATCCCACAGCGGAATAATGCGCTGGTGCATCCGGGCGCAGGTGATTTTGTCGATGCACACCAGCATGGACTTGCCCGACTCCCAGCGTGTCGTGCAATGTTCGACGAAATCCGCCGCCAGCGTGTCCAGCCGGTCGTCGGCGGTGATGATTTCATAATCCTTGCCCATCAACTTTTCCAGCAAAGCCGACTGCTCCGGTTTCAATTCCGCCTTGTCGATGGCCTTGTTGATTCGGTCGTTCAAGTCGGGGCGGGCAATGCCCAGACGCTCGCCCCGGTTCTCATACACCAGCTTGACGGTGGAACCGTCTTCCTCAGAGCGTTTGAAGTCGTAGCGCGACACATAGTCGCCGAAAATCCGCCGGGTCAGATGGTCGTCACTGAACAGCGGTGTGCCAGTGAAGCCGATGAACGCCGCATTGGGCAAGGCCAGCCGCATGTTCCGAGCGAGTTTGCCCGCTTGGGTGCGGTGCGCCTCGTCGGAAATCACAATGATGTCGTCCCGAAGGCTGTAAGGCTGTCCCGGCTTCACATCTTGATTGAATTTGTGGATCAGGCTGAACACAAAGCGATGGTTTTCTTTCAGGAGTTGTTCCAATGCCTTGCCGGTCGCCGCCCTAGGCGTCCGGTCGTCGGCCAAGCTGCAACCGACAAACGTGCTGTAAATCTGGCTATCCAAATCCTCCCGGTCAGTCATCAGCAGGAAAGTGAAATTGCCCTCCACCTGCCGCCGCACCTTCTCGGCGAAGAAGGCCATCGAATACGACTTGCCGCTGCCTTGGGTGTGCCACATCACTCCCAGCTTACCCAAATCAGGATGGGCCGGTTCCGGTAGCGCCAAGGCGCGGGATTGTCTTGTCGGCACCAGAGCTTTGCCGTCCGTCGCCTGTTCCGCAGGCAGTTCGATGATTTTGTACTTCAAGCGCTGCTCGGGCGGGATAGATTGCTTCAACCGCTCTTGCCGCTCCACCGAAGCCACGGCTTGGTTCACGCCCAAGAATTGATGGTTTCGCGCAATGATCTTGCGCACCGGCCCGGACTTGCTGGCATCGAACAGAATGAAATGCTCCAACAGGTCGAGCAAGTTGCGTTTATCCAGCATCCCGTCCAGCAGCACCTTGGCGTCCAAGTCGCCCTTCTCCGTCTCGTCCTGCCGCTTCCACTCCGCGAAATGTTCCCAACCGCTCGTGATGGAGCCATAGCGGGCGCGGTGGCCGTTGCTGACAATCAGAAATGCATTGTGATGGAAGGCATGGGCAATGACATGCTCGTCCAGATAATCGCGCAGATTATTGTCGAACCCGGCCCGGATATTCTTGTACACCGCCTTCAACTCGATGAACACCAAGGGCAGGCCGTTGACGAAACACACCAAATCGGCGCGGCGGTTGTAGCCGGGAGAACGCAGGCCGGTGATTTTCAACTCCCGCACCGCCAGAAAACGGTTATTGGCAGGGTCGCGGAAGTCGATAACCCGCGCCTTAGGTTGCCGTGTGTGACCATTGGCATCCCGCACGGTGACGGTTACGCCGTCACAGACGAGCTTATGGAAATCTTCGTTGTGCTGGATCAGCGAGCGGGAAAAGTTATGGCGGGTGAGTGCATCCATCGCCTCGGTGATGGCCTTGTCCGGCAGATCGGGATTGAGCCGCTCCAAAGCCGCCCGCAAATCCCGCTTCAGCACCACCTCGCGGGTATCGGCCCGGCCTAGCAGTCCATCCGGCCCGAAAGTTTCCTGATTCCACGCAAAAGCCGTATCCCAGCCTAAAGCCTCATGCAGATGGTCGGCGAAGGTTTGCTGGACTAGCCGGTCTTCGCTGTTGATGTCGGTGTATGCCATTGCTCCTCCTGGTGAGCTTGTTTGAAATGGCTAAAAACTAAAGACGCCTGTATTGGCTCAATTTGTCAGCGAGCATTGATGAAGGTTTAGATCGTCCGCTTTCTCCGGCGCGGGCTGCTCAAGCAATTCCCCCTCGCGCACGACGACAAGCGGTGTGCCGGTTTGCCGGGCCAGTTCTCGGGCGCGTAAGGCCGCACGGAGCAACGCGGCGGGGGCGGCTTGCATATCCGCATCGGCAAGGCGGGAAGTCATGGATTCGTTCATGGATTGGCTCCTTTGTTTACAAGGCGGGGCAAATAGCCGCCCAACCACGTTGCGCCTCATATTCAACCGTTGCTACGCGACGGGTCACTGTTCGCGCCCTTGTCCGTGGGTTGAAACCCACGGCTATGTTCATTTGCCGCTACGCGGCTTTTGGGGATTCGGCGGACAGCGGGGCGGCAAACCTTGGCCCGGCGAACCCATCGCGTAGCGATGGATTGAATGTAGCCGGGGGTTTCAACCCCCGGAACGGAATCCCCGAAATTTCCGCGTCGCGTAGCGACGTTTGAAATCCATGAGCCAAGGATAAAGCGAGGAAGGGTCATACGCCAATTTCTCCGCTCATTAGGCGGGGCAGAAGGAGGTCGCGGGCGGTTTGGAGTTTTTGGTTTTGGAGATGTAGCACACGAAGTTGCTCGTCAATAGGTTGCGAGATTTCCTCAAACGCCCTTACAAGAAAGTCATTCGGGTTGAGGATTTTTTGCGACTCAAATTCTTTCTTTTTAACCGAAGCGAAGATTGCCCCGCCACCAATAAGGTCTTCCTTGAAAAAATGCGTTTGAAGCTGATGAAGTAATAAGGATTGATTACCCGTTTTGCTGCGTAATGCGGCAAGCCCTCGGCCTATGACTATTTTTTCAATTGTTAGGTTTAAACGACCAACAGGAGCGCGAACACTGCACAGAATGTCTCCAGCCTCTGCAATTCGGCTGGCTTCTGTGCAATAAATTCGATGGTTTACAAATCGGCATCCAAAATCTGCCACTCCCTGATGAAAGGGTAGCCCTTCGCCCGTATCGTTATAATGTTTAGATTCGGGGCTTTGGCCCATAATAATCCAAGCTAAATCACCAATTGATTTATATTCCCACCCCTCCGGCACACCATCCACCACGCGGGTATGCTCATGGCCAGGGAAGCGCAGCCGCACGAACCATTCCCGATACAAAAGCCGCGCCGACTCTTCCAGCAAGGCCATGCGGCGGCGGTTGGTTTCGATTAGGTCGTCGTAGGAGGAAAGAACGGCAGCAATTTCTCTTTGAACCTCGACAGTCGGATAGCGAATAGGAAGTTTCGAGACAATTCCGGCGCTTAGATTGAGCATGGTCGTTCCAACTGCGTTTTGCTCCAACCACCGCACAATATCGGTCTGTTCCATGAAGTAATACAAAAACTCTGAAACAAGAATATCGCCGTTGAGTTCGATCTTCAGGCATCCAGTTCCGCAAAGCCACCCTTCTTGTTCGGCTTTAATATAGGCTCGTTTTGTAACCTCGCCTCTTCGAGGAAGCACAATTGAACGAGGTTTTAGTTTATGACGTTCGAGGCGGTTTGCGGTCTGTTCAGATACACGAGCGACTGACTCCGCTGATATTTGCCCATTACTAATATCCTTGGGCATAACCACAGGAATTCCCTCAGACTGATATTCGGCTTGATGAAGCTGGGAACCGAATGGCCCTGTTTGAATAAGTCCACCATCTCGTTCTGCAAGTATGCCAAGAGTTGAAGTATTCCAACTCATATTCCCAACCCCTCAAAATTATCCTGAATCTTCGCCGCCAATGCCATAATCATAGATTCCTGCTTTTCAAACACCATTTGATTCCCGCCTAACCTGCCGATATTTGCCTCATAGGTTTTCAACCGTCGCTACGCGACGGGCTGTTTAATTGCGCCTTGTTCCGTGGGTTGAAACCCACGGCTACAATCATTTGCCGCTACGCGGCCTTTGGGCATTAGCGTGGCGGCAAGCTTCGTGCGCCCAGACCGTCGCGGAGCGACGGAATGAATTTAGCCGGGGGTTTCAACCCCCGGAAAAGAATCCCCCAAATCCCCACGTCGCGTTGCGACGTTTGAAAACACGACCGCATTAAAACCCCGCCCCAACCTTTCCGTGCCGACCATCAACCGTCGCTACGCGACGGGCTGCTTATTTGTGATTTGTTCCGTGGGTTGAAACCCACGGCTACATTCGTTTGCCGCTACGCGGCTTGGGCTTGGCGGATTTTTTGGCATTATCGGAAATTTGCAAAGCCGTCCAACGCCGCCAATGGTCGCGGAGCGACCGACCGAATGTAGCCGGGGGTTTTAAACCCCCGGAAACGAATCATCCCAAAACCCACGTCGCGTAGCGACGTTTGAAATCCTCGCCGACCATTCTTATCCTTCCATTTATCACGTCAATCCCACAAATACCGCTCGTCATATTCAACCTCATATTTCCGCAAAAATGCGATGTATTCTTCCTTGAATGTCCGGCTTTGATGATGTTCTCTTTGATGTTGGATATAGCGTTTCGTGTCTTCCATGGCCGATTGGCTGACGGTGAATGCGCCATAATCATCTTGCCAGCCAAAACTGGATAATTCTGGAAATGTGTCATGTATCCAATGCGAGGAACCGCCTTTTAATAATTGCATTGCCTTGCTGACGGCTAAGATGGGAGGAATCCTCAACAAAATATGGACGTGATCTTCCACGCCACCTATACATAATGCCGTCATGCCATTATTACGGGCGATGCCGCCAAGATATTCCCATATCCTTTGCTCAAATTCTTGCTTAATCCAAGGCTCACGGTTCTTGGTGCTGAATATGACATGATAATTCAAAGCGGTATAGGTATTTGCCATCTTTTGATCCTCTTTTCATATCCCCAACCCCTCAAAATTCTCCTGAATCTTCGCCGCCAATTCCACAGCCTCCCTGTTCAAATCGGCCAATTCAACATGAATATCCCGCAGGGTTTGTTCAAAGTCGAAATCCTCGTCCACTTCGGGCGGGGCGACGCCGACGTAGCGGCCTGGGGTCAGGCTCCAATCGGCGGCTTCAATGTCGGCGCGGGTCACGACTTTGCACAAGCCCGGCACGGCCCGCATCGCGGCTTCAGGGAAGCGGTCTTGCAGCCAGACGACTTGCCGGTGGAAGTAGGCGGCGAGTTTCAATTGTTCCTCGGCCTGTTTGCGTTCCTCTTCCAATTGCTTAAGGCGCTTTCCGGCCAGTTTGCGGTCGAAGCCCTCTCCCCGGCCCTCTCCCTCGGGGAGAGGGAGATTGTTTATCTCCTGCGCTAATTGCACACCCCGCGCCGTCAGCTTGTAGAGCAAGTCCACTTGCTTTGCCAAGCCTTTGGTTTGCTCGGCCAGCGGGGCGAAGGCTTCGCGGGCGGCGTGTTGGTCGAGGTTCATCGTGGGCGGCGAAGCTTCGTACAGGCGGCGGAAGCTTTCCAACTCCTTGACGAGTATTTCCCGGTCAGCCTGATAAGCGGTTTCGGCTTCGGTAAACTCGGCTAAGGTTTCGGTGAAGGGTGGGAGTTGATCGGGTGTTACCCCCTCTCCCTGGCCCTCTCCCGCGCAGGGGAGAGGGAACTTGAAAGCCAAAAGTTGCCCGCGCAATTCATCCAAGCTGGCTTCAAAGCTGGCTAGTTCAGCCGGGATGGCGGTGGCTTCGGCGCAGACTTGCAGCAGGTATTCCTTGACCAAACCTAGAAACCGGCTGGACTGGCCCCGGTACAGCCAAACAATGCTAGTGAGGTTTTTCAGTTGTTCGGGGCTGAAGTCGTAAATCTTACGGGTGACTTTGCGGTAGACGTTGCGAGCGTCGATCATCAGCACGGTGTCTTGGCGTTCCTTCGGCTTGCCTTTGTCGAAAAACCACAATTCGCAGGGCACGGTGCGGGTGTAGAAGAAGTTGGAGCGGATGGCGATCATCGCGTCCACGTCGCCGGTTTCGACCAGTTTGCGGCGTACTTCGGCCTCTGCATGTCCGGCGCTGCTGGCTTGGGAAGACATGACAAAACCGGCCCGGCCCGTGGGTTTCAAGTAGCTGTGGAAGTAAGAAATCCACAGATAATTGCCGTTGGATACCGTCTCTTTGTTTTTCTTGGCATCGCCCTCCTGCTTTTTTCCCGCCGTTTTGCCCTTGGTCGTGCCGGGCAGTCCGAACGGCAGGCGACGGTCGGTCTTGATCCGCTCGGCATCCACCATGTCCACGTTGAACGGCGGATTCGCCATGACGAAATCGCAGTGTCCCCAAATCGGCTTGCCTTCGGGCAAGCGGTGCGGGTCATCGTAGAAGGTGTTGGCTTCGGCGATTTGTCCTTCCAAGCCATGCACGGCAAGGTTCATCTTGGCGAGGCGGATGGTAGTGCCGGTTTTTTCTTGGCCGTAAAAGGTCACGGCCTTCATGGTGTCCTTGCCTTCCTGTTCGATGAAGTGGCTAGTCTGCACGAACATGCCGCCGGAACCACAGGCAGGATCTAAGACGACGCCATGATCCGGCTCGATGACATTGACGATGGTTTGCACCAAGGAGGGCGGGGTGAAGAATTCGCCGTTGTCCTGTGCGCCTTGGATGGCGAACTTCATCAGGAAGTATTCATAAATCCGCCCAAACACGTCGCCGCTGGCGGTACGCAGCACATCGCTGTCGAAAATGCGCAGCAGGTCTTCCAGCAAGTCGTTGTCGAATTGGTCTTTATCGTAATCCTTGGGCAATTGGCCCCGCAACGGCTCGAAGTCTGCTTCGATGGCGTTCATGGCCTCGACCAACTTGGTGCCAAGATGAATGTTCTTCGGCTGGTTCAGCAGCGTGTCAAACCGGGCGGCTTCTGGCAGCAGCAAGGCCCGACGCTTGGTGAAGTCCTCCTTTTCCAGCGGGCGTTTGGGCATCCGGCCCGCCGCTTGGTCGGCCTCGATTTGCGCCAGCGCGGCATAATAGCGGTTGGTAGCATGGCGCAAGAAAATCACGCCCAACACCGGCATACAATATTCGCTGGAAGTCAGTTTGGAATTGGCGCGGAGTTGGTCAGCGACTTCCCACAAGCGGGATTCGAGCTGTTCAATGTCTTTAAGGGCGTTCCCCATGCGGCTTTGTTCTTCTTAAAGTTTTGTGGATTTGCGGGATTTTACCCTTAATCGCATTGGGTCATAGAGAGAATAGCGGTAGAGTCGTTTTCAAGTGTCTGCATGGCTGTCCTCGTGGATTTGTCCGTAGCCCGCAACCACTCCCCACGATGTCTCCATTCATTTATTTCGGGTTACAATGTCCTGGAGAAAAACAATAACCCGCGATGCGAACCCCCATGGCCAAGCTCACGCCCTTGCTCCTGCTACTCACCCTGACCGGCTGCGGGCAAGACCTGCATTTCAAAATCAGCTACGCCGACATCGGCAGCCTGGCCGAGGGCGACCCCGTCGTCCTCGACAACCAGCCCATCGGCAAAGTTACCGGCCTGGAACCGGGCAAACCTGGCGAACATCTAGTCGAGGTGGCCATTCCCCGCAAATCCGCAGCCGCCGCCACCCGCGACGCCAGCTTCATCCTCGCCCCCGACCCCGACAATCCCGCCCGCCGCCACATTGAGGTCGTCCTCGCCCAACCCGGCGGCAAGCCCATCGCCGAGGGCGAGGTGGTGAAAGGCAGCTACCCCAGTCCGCTGGGCCTGTTCCCGTTCGGGGAACTGCTGCGCGGCTTCGGCGACGCGCTGCGCGACTTGCGCGGGCAAGTGGAGCAATTCCGCAAAGATTTCCAAAAACTCCCCGACTCGCCCGAATCCACGCAATTGCAGGAAGAATGGCGTAAGCTGACGGAGGAAATCGCCAAGGCCCAAAACGATGCGGGGGACACCCTGAAAGATGAAATCCTGCCCAAGCTGGAAAAGCAAATGGAGGAGTTGCGCAAGCGCATGGAGGAAGCGCAAAAGACGGGGCCGGGAAAGGGCAAGCCCTTGGAGATTTAGCAGGATGGTTGCCGGACAACGATGAAACCGTTGCCCGGCCCGGCTTTTACGAACAAGGCGCTCCGGCCGGTTTGCCCAAGGTATTGCCCGAAAGGTATACACAGGTCACTTTGGGAACAACACCCACAGGACCGCATTGCCCTATATATCCCGGCGGCGGGCAACTGCCTAAGCGCTCGCCCTCGGTCACGTCCGGGACATCAATGGCAGTCCCGGTGCCTGAGCGGTACATACCGCCCACGAAAAATACTGCAAGCGCCAGGCCGATAATCGCGCCTGTCATTGGAATCCACGGATAACTGTTGGCTTTGATGCTAACCTGTGTCGACATGTCATCTGTCCTCGTAGTGGATGTGGAGCAAACCGCTGGCGCAGGCTTTTGCGGCAGCGTCAGAATGCCAAGGTAATCTGGCCTAAAAAGGTTCGTGTCGGGGAAAATGCGGGGGCGGTTTCGTAATTGTTAGTCCTCCAGTATTCGTTTTGATAATTGAAATGCGTGTCAAACAGGTTCCTGACCTGGAACTTGACCACTCCATAGCGCTTGGGCAGGCGGAATCCAACGGCTGCGTCAAGAAGCAAGAAAGTATCCGTCCTTGTTTCTATCCCGTTGGCCTCAGTGCTGTAAAGATTATATCCCGTCACTGCCTGGCTGACCAACAGAGGATCCATATTCGCGAACAGCCCGCTCGGATGGAAATAGCGCAAACTCACCGAGGCCGTATGCGTGTTGGTGTTCGGCACGATGGCGGTATTGTACTGGGTTGCCACCTGCTGCCCATAATCGGTTTTGAAGGTGTCGTAACGGTAATTGAAAGCCAATGCCCATGCCGGGGTCAATGTGAAATTGGCATAGCCCCGATAGCTTTGCTCATGCCAACTGTCCAGCGGATCATTGAACCCGCCAAAAAGCTGGGTCTTGATGTTCCGCAGCGAAGCCTCGCCGCCGACGAAAATATCCTCCGACACCTTCACATCCAAGCCTGTCCCATAACGCCAGAACTGGGTGCCGACTGGGTCGAAATAGAACTGGTTGAATCCCGCCACCTGGGTAGGCTCGATAGTCATATAGTCATTGTAGGCCCAGTTCTGGTTCCGCAACGCCGCAATGCGAAACGTCGTGGAAGGCGTAATATCCCACATCAGGCCTATCTTGGGACTTAAATAAAAACGGTTGGTGGCTGCGGAGACGGTATTGCTAAATCCAGAGAAACCGGAACCCAAGGTAAGCGACAAGGAGTAAGGAAGTTTGAGAGTGGAATACACATAGCCATTTGGCCGACGAAAAGAATCGTTGGTGTAATACTCTGGGTATAGATAGTTCACCTTGGCTTTGTAATACCCGCCGCCCACGATCAAATCAAGCAGTCCGCCCTGATGGCGATACTGCCCTTCAGCATTGGTGTCGTGGCTGTTGCTATTATTAGGACTGTAATCATATCGATTTTGATCATCGTCGAACACTCCCGAGCCAATAATAGTGGAACTTTCGTCAAGTTTATACTTCAAGCCAAAACGATAACGCTCGGATACCAAGTCGTTGCGGTATCCAGGGTTGTAGGGTAAGCCAGGCCCATAAATATCAAAAACCCCCTGGCTAAGGTCGCCATGCTGTTGCTCCTTATGCCTAAACTCAGCAAACAAGCTTAGATCGGATGTCGCGGCCACCTGGAAGAAAGCATTGTAAATATCCTGTTTGAGGTCATTGTCAGGGCGATAGCCATCCGTCTGATAATGATATTGGCCTACGCTATAGGAGAACTTGTCGATGATCCCGGACTGGACGACTTCATCCCCCAAAGAGTTCAGATTGCCAGCAATGCCCGAAACCTGCAAAGCGAAGCGGTCACGTTGGAACAGAGGGTTGAATTCGTTGAATGAGGATTGGGAGGGTCCCGAACCACTGAGCACCAATAGGTTTTGCTCGACCAAGGAAGGCTGCACCGGGGTCAGGCTCAAAGGTTGCAATAGTTGCGACTGCAATAATTCACTGGCCCTGGCAGCCTCGAATCTAGGCAGGTTTTGATAGGTGTCGGCCAAAAAGCGATGGGAGGAATAATCGTCGGGGTCGTCATTGACCGATTTCCAACCTTCCAGCACCGCCCGCTGGCCGAAACCTAAGGTATTGTAGAGGCGACCCAAGGCGGAACTGCGGGCGGCGAGGTCGTCATCCAGCAGTTGCTTGGATCGGTAAACCGCACGGTTGCCGTTGAGCGTTATGGCTTTCTGCAAATCTTGCAGGGCTTCCACCGGCCGGTTTTCAGTCTGCTTCTTGATGGCGTCGTAGAACCAGGGCGTAGGATCCTTGGGGTCTAGCTGTTTCGCCGTGTCAAGTTCCGTGGCCGCGACCTTGGCGTTTTTCTGCTCGTAATAAGCTTTGCCCAGATAGCTGCGGGTGATGGCGTCGTCGGGGTCGAGGTTGGCGGCGAGTTCCAAGTCGGCGGTGCCGGCCTCGAGATCCCCTGCGCGGATTTTCGAGAGTCCCAGGCCGAAACGGGCCAGCGGGTCGGCATTGTCGAGTTCGACGGCTTTGCGGAAGCTGGCCGCCGCTTCCTCGTAGTCCATGTCGTTCAGTTGGGCGTAGCCTTGCACCGCCCAGACCCTCGACAAGCGGGGGTTGATCTGGGCGGCGGCAACGGCAGCCTCCTTGGCTTCATGGCGGCGACCGAGCGAAGCAAGCAATTCCGCCTCGCGGACATGGGCAAGGGCGTTGCCGGCATCTAGCCTGGCGGCTTGCTCTGCGGCTTCCAGCGCCCGATCCAGCTTGAAATCGGCTTGCCAGGCATAGGACAAGGCAGTCCAGGCGGCGGGCGATTGCGGCTGCCGGTTGGTCGATTGTTGCGCCAGATCCAATGCCATGGCCTTGTCGTTGCGAGCCAAGGCGATGACGGAGCGCAGAGCCAGCGCCTCGCCAAAACGTGGGTCGGAACCGGCGACACTGTCCAGCGGCGGCAGGGCTTCTTCCGCCCGGCCCAAGCCTATCAACAAACCGGCGCGCAGGATGGCATCGGGATTCCCGGCTGCGTCTAGCGCGGCCAAGGCACCCAGGCTGTCGCCTTGCAGATAGCGCTCGGTGGCCTGCTGGATCGCTGGATGGGCGGCCTGCTGCCGAAGGTCGAGCACCGGCGGGTAGTACAATGCCCATTGCACGGCGTCGCGTGGGGAAACCAGGAGCTTGCGCACCGGCGCTTCGCCAGCCTTGGCGACAGCGGCCTGGCCGTCGGTGAGGATGATCCGGCCTTGGCTGTTGGAGGATTCCACCGTGCCTTCAAACACAATGACCTGGCCCTGGCTGTCGTCGGCTGAGACAAGGAATTCGGTGCCTTTGATGGCTGCGTTGACGTAACGGGTGCGGACATCCAACGAACTCGGCGTGCGGCTGCGCACATAGATGATGCCCTTGAGCAAATCCAGCCAGGAGGGGTTCCTGGCCTTGATGCCGGAAAAGACGATGGTGGTTTGTTGGTTGAGGGAAATGTAGGTCTTGTTGTTCAGTTCGAGGGTGGCGCGGCTTTGCGAGCGGGTACGGATGCGGTCGCCCGGGCAAAACTCCCGTTCGGGAGTCACCGCCTTCCATTCTTCCGGCCTGCCTTCCTGGATATCGAGTCCGCCTTGCAGCGAAACCAGCCGCGCCGTTTTCTGCTCGCAACCCGCTGCCGTGGCAGTGGCGCACAAACCCGCCAACACAGCCATGAAAGAAGCGCCATGAAGAATAGAACGACGAAGCATGCCTTATCTCTGAGGTGTTTTCACTTCCGCTTGCGGCGGGTATCTATTATTCTTCCCATCGGCAGTATTCTTCCCACCGGCATGACCAGAGCAAGCCGCAAGGATATGACGGCGTCGATTAGGTTACCCCCGCTTCGCGCCGGTCGATACTCACTTCCGCGCCGAGGGCGATCCGGTCCGCCGGTCGATTGTGCTTCGATTTTCCAACGAAAACAAGCGAATAATCAAATTACCAGGCACATTCCCGTAATCCAAATCTTCATCCGCAAACCCCTGCCCCGCACCGCCGCCTGAAATGCCAGCGGGCGAAACGGCCGTAAATCTGCCGCATCAGGGGCAACAGATGCAGAACCAGGCAAAACCGCGCCAGCCATCGGTAATAAGGCAACGCCAGCCACAGCGCCACAAAGCCGTCTGCGCCCTTGTACAGACGGCCCGTTTGATCAAACACATGGAATTCCGTCATGGCCTCCTCGCGCGTGACCCCCAGGCGCAGCAACGGCGCCTCGTCGCAGGTGACATCCAACCACTGGATGGGGATCAAACCCGTCAATTTTCGATAATGGGCAATCTCGCGGCTGCACAGGGGGCAGTCGCCGTCGAATAAAACCGTCAAACCTGATACGTTCATCGCTAACCTCGCCACTTTGAACCTTGCTCCTGCGTTGGAACTCGAATCGCTGACAGAGTTCGCCCGTGCATGATTAGAGGATGGCATATGAAGACATACACCTTAAGACAAAAGCAGATCTTGCCCATCACCCTGGAAGAAGCCTGGCCCTTCTTCTCCAGCCCGCACAACCTGGAGCAGATCACCCCCGGCTTTCTGCGCTTCCGCATTACCTCGGAGATCCCTGAAGAAATTCATTCTGGGCTGATCATCACCTATCGCATCACCGCCGTCGCCGGCATCCCATTGACTTGGGTGACGGAGATCAAGCATGTTGAACGCCCACGCCAGTTCGTCGACGAGCAACGCATCGGCCCGTTCCATTTCTGGCACCATCTTCACCGCTTCCGTGCTGTGGAAAACGGCATCGAAATGGAAGACATTGTGCATTACGCCATGCCTTTAGGACTGCTGGGGCGGCTGATCCATAGTCTGTTCATCCGAGCCCGCTTGCAGGCAATCTTTGATTTTCGGCGGGAATATTTAGATGGCTATTTCGGCAGCGCGGCACCTGTCAGGCGGGGGCAGGAAAAAGTCTAATGCCGGCATGCGGACTTCCAAGTCCTTGCCGATTCGGCGCAAAATGTATATTTATCGAGAAACTGCCATGCTCGAAATCCTGCAAATCCCCGTCCTCACAGACAACTATATTTACCTAGTCCACGAACCCAATGGCTGGGCGACAGCGGCCATCGACCCGGCTCTGGCCGAGCCAGTCTTGGAGGCTCTGGATCGGCAGGGTTGGAAACTGACCCATATCCTCAACACCCACCATCACGGTGACCATGTCGGCGGCAACCTGGAGCTGAAACGGCAAACCGGCTGCGCCATCGTCGCCATGGCCAGGGACAAGGAGCGTATCCCCGGCATCGACGTGGAAGTGGCGGAGGGGGACATCATCAGCCTTGGCCATGTGGAGGCGCAGGTCTTGGACATTCCCGGCCACACCAGCGGCCACATCGGCTTCTGGTTCAAGGACGACGACGCGCTGTTTTGCGGCGACACGCTGTTCGGCCTGGGCTGCGGCCGCTTGTTCGAGGGCCACGCCGAGGAGATGTGGGCGTCCTTGGAGAAAATCCGCGCCCTGCCCCCCGCCACCCGCATTTACTGCGCCCATGAATATACCGAAGCCAATGGACGTTTCGCGTTGGGGATAGAACCCGGAAATCCGGCCCTGAAGGCGCGCCTTCGCCGGGTGCAGGCTCTGCGCGAGCGGGGCTTGCCTACGGTTCCCTCCTTGTTGGAAGATGAGTTGCAGGCCAACCCCTTCCTGCGCCCGGAAAGCCCGGAAATCCGCCATCGCCTTAGGTTGGAGAAGGCGGACAACTGGCGGGTGTTCGCGGAAATCAGGCACAGAAAGGATTCCTTCACCGGATAAGACCAATACGGCCTAAAGACCGCGTCGGTCTAACGCTCGAACTTAGCTTGCGGCGTCTTCGTTCCAAATGGCGCAGTCGCGGTCTTCCGGGTTCAGTTGCTCGCGGTTTTCCGGCCTGATGTGCCAATAGGATTGGTCAATGGCCGAGTCGGCGTAGGTGGCCTTGCGGTTATGGTAGAACGGGCACCAGAAGTTTTCGACGGTCTTGACCAAATAGGTGGACCATTCATAAAGACCCACGCTCAACGGGCAGTAAAAATTGCAGTTGAACATCCAAAATGCCTTGAGGCTGGCCCAAGGTGCCGTGTAATCCATCTTGAACGTGATCTGGTCGGACAGCTTGTGGTAGCGGTGGGTCGACCAATCGGGCAGGAAATCCCGATAGCCCTTCAAATTCTTCGCCCCAAGGACGCGCAAATGCGCATAAAGCACCCAGGCGCCAACCAAGACAAAGGGCAGCGACACGAACATCGGCAGATAGATCAACATTGATCCGACGTAACGGCGCCACGGGGGGAGCGAATAGAAACGCTTGCCGATGGTTGTGCGCTGGGAACGGCATTGTTCGCAGGCTTTGGGAAGTGCACTCATGATGACGAAAACCCTCGTTCTGTATCTTGTTGAAATAGCTGGTCACATCGCCAGAATATCGAGGCCGTCGGCGGTTTCTGCCGCCACGCCGACGGTGTTGCGCAGACGCTCCAGGTTGGCAAAATCGTAGATACCCGTGTCGGCCAGATGGGAGGGCGCGACGTTTTTCAACGCCCCGAAAATCGTGTCCTGCCTGCCCGGAAAGCACCTGCCCCATTCTTGCAGCATCTCTTTCATGGCCTGGCGCTGGAGGTTTTGCTGCGATCCGCACAGATTGCAGGGGATGACGGGGAAATCCCGAAGCCTTGCATATTCGCCGATGTCCCTTTCCTTGCAATAGGCCAACGGCCTGATGACGATGTGCTTGCGGTTGTCGCTCAACAGCTTCGGCGGCATGGCCTTGAGGCTCCCGCCGTGGAACAGGTTGAGGAAGAAGGTTTCGAGTATATCATCACGATGATGGCCCAAAGCGATCTTGGTGACGCCGTTGTCGCTGGCATAGCGGTACAACGCCCCGCGCCGCAACCTTGAACACAGGCCACAGGTGGTCTGCCCCTCGGGCACCACGCGCTTGACCACGCTGTAGGTGTCCTGATCGATGATATGGAAGGGAACGCCCAACCCGGTAAGATATTCAGGCAGCACATGCTCGGGAAAGCCCGGCTGTTTCTGGTCGAGGTTGACGGCTACGATGTCGAAGCGCACTGGCGCGTTAAGCTTCAGGCTCAATAAAATGTCGAGGAGGGTAAAGGAATCCTTGCCGCCGGACAGGCAGACCATCACCTTGTCGCCTTCCGCTATCATCGCGTAGTCGGCAATGGCTTCGCCGACCTGGCGGCGCAAACGCTTTTTCAGCTTGTTGAATTCAAAACGCTGCCTTTCGTCCACCGGCAGCGCGACCGCCTGCTTATCCTGCATACCGCTGGAAAATCAAGGTGGCGTTGGTGCCGCCAAAGCCGAAGCTGTTGGACATCACCGTGTTGAGGCCGGCCTTGTCGTTCCGCTCAAGCACGACAGGAATCCCCTCCGCGCCGGGGTCGAGCCGGGTGATATTGGCCGAGGCGCTGATGAAATCGCCGAGCATCATGATCAGCGAGTAAATGGCCTCATGGACACCGGCCGCCCCCAAGGCATGGCCGGAGAGCGACTTGGTGGAGGCGATGCGCGGAACCCCATCGCCGAAAGTCTCCTTCACGGCTTGCAGTTCCCGGATGTCGCCGACAGGGGTGCTGGTGCCATGGGCGTTGATATAGTCGATAGGCGCATTGACCGTGGACATGGCCTGCCTCATGCAACGCACCGCACCTTCGCCCGAGGGCTGCACCATGTCGTAGCCGTCCGAAGTCGCACCGTAGCCCACCAGTTCGCCGTAAATCTTCGCACCACGTGCCTTGGCATGCCCCAACTCTTCCAGAACCAGCACCCCGCCGCCGCCGGAAATCACGAAACCGTCGCGGGCTTCGTCATAGGGGCGGGAGGCGGTGGAGGGCGTTTCATTATATTTGGAGGACAAAGCCCCCATGGCGTCGAACAACACGCTCAAAGTCCAATGCAGCTCTTCACCGCCACCGGCGAAGACGACGTCCTGTTTGCCGAGCTGGATCTGCTCCATCCCGTTGCCGATGCAATGGGCGCTAGTGGCGCAGGCGGAGCTGATGGAATAGTTGACGCCTTTGATCTTGAACGGGGTCGCCAGACACGCAGAGTTGGTGTTGGACATCGTGCGCGGTACCATGTAGGGGCCGACCTTCTTGATGCCCTTGGCGCGGAACGTGTCGTGGGCCAGCAGCAAATTGGAGGTGGACGGCCCGCCCGAACCCATCACCAGCCCGGTGCGAGGATTGGAAACCTCGCTTTCTTCCAGCCCGGCATCGGCGATGGCCTCTTGCATGGCGATATAGTTGTATGCTGCGCCGTCGCCCATGAACCGGCGGATTTTCCGGTCGATCAGTTCGTCAGGATTCAACGCAATCGGCCCATGGACATGGCTGCGGAAGCCAATGTCCCGATATTCCTCGCTCAGACAGATGCCGGAACGCCCCTCCACAAGGGACTCCCGCACTTCCGGTTGGTTGTTGCCCAAGCTGGACACTATGCCCATGCCTGTCACTACTACACGTCTCATCGCAAAACTCCCTCAGAAGTCGTCTGTGGAAGTGAACAAACCGACCCGCAGGTCGGTGGCTTCGTAGATCACCCTGCCATCGCATTCCATCTCCGCATCCGCGATGCCCATGACCAGCTTGCGCAGGATGACACGCTTGAGATTGACGCGATAGGTGACTAATTTGCTTTGCGGCAACACCTGGCCGCGGAATTTGACCTCGCCGACACCCAAGGCGCGTCCTCGTCCCGGGCCACCCATCCATCCCAAGTAAAAGCCGACCATCTGCCACATCGCGTCCAACCCGAGGCAGCCAGGCATGACCGGGTCATTTTGAAAATGGCAGCCAAAAAACCACAGTTCCGGATTGACATCCAATTCCGCGACGACCTCGCCTTTGTC
Organism: uncultured Gammaproteobacteria bacterium; assembly: GCA_963753955.1. Classification (GTDB taxonomy): domain Bacteria; phylum Pseudomonadota; class Gammaproteobacteria; order Methylococcales; family Methylococcaceae; genus Methylumidiphilus. Next base: position 31,440 of record CAVWEM010000015.1, on the reverse strand, counting down.
GAAGGCACCGCCTTCCGAAGCGATTCGCGTAATGCGGTCGAACATCAGCATGGGCGGGAGCGGCAACTCAGCGTTGCCAGGACCAAATAACTCCCCTCGACCACATTGGAGCAATTCCTCCAAATTGTAACTGTGCTGCTGCTTGTGCATTGTTATTGTAGTTCCTAAGAGCGGCCGTCTCGAAAAAGGTGCGTATTATCGCTCAGTTAAAAAATAAATTCAGCAGCGGATTGAAAAAACCTGGGGCTGGCGCCCCCTCAGGCTTAAGGCAAAAAAAAGCCTCTATTCACAAAACGGCACGGAGACCGGACTATCCTCCCCCGCATCCGCCCCCGTTCCCGGCGGCACCTCGGGCAAGAAATCCCCAATCCGCCGCAGGGGCCGGTTTAAGCGGGCTTGGTAAACCACCGCATGCGACAAGACAGCGGCGACATATTGGCGGGTTTCGCTGAAGGGAATCGTCTCCACCCACAAATCCGCAGGCCAGGCGCGCCCCGCTGGCAACCAGCGTTCGACCCGGCTTGGACCGGCGTTGTAGGCTGCGGCGGCGAGGGCGAATTGATTGCCAAACCTATCCAACAATCCCCGCAAATAAGCAGCGCCATAACGCAGGTTGCGCCCGGTTTCCAGCAACGCGCCCGCCGAAGGCAACGCTTCATGAAGACGCCGCGCCATCAACTCCCCGGTGGCCGGCATAAGTTGCATCAGCCCCATCGCCCCGACGGAAGAACCGGCATTGGCGTCAAAAGCACTTTCCCTGCGCACCAAGGCATAGACTAACACCGGATCGACCTGCTGCGAATGGGCGGATTGCACGACTTGCTCCGCATACCCCAAGGGGAAGCGTAGCGGCAGATCGTCCCAATCGCCTGCCCTGGCCACGGTGAGTATGGCCAGATTGTCCAGATTCCAACGCTGGGCCAGCTTGGCGGCGGCCAGCAGATCGTGGGCGGGTAGCGATTGGATGGCATACATCCATTCGCCACGCGCCTCGCCTTTCCGGCCCAAGGCAAGCAATTCACGGATCGCCAAAAAAGGCGGGCTGTCGGCGAGACGGCCTAACTCTGCCTCGGCAACCGGCAAGGTACGCGAGGCAAGAGGGTATTCGCCGCCAATGCGGTCGGCGGCGTTGAAGCCGTAAAAGTCCCGCTCCTGCGCGGCCAGCCGGTAATAGACCTGGGCTTGTTGGCGGTCACCCAAGGCTTCAACGGATCTGGCACGCCAGTAGCGCCATTGCGCTTGGTTTTTCTCTTCAGGTTCAAGCAATTCGATGCCCGCAAGCGCCGCCAGCCAGTCTTGCCGGGCCAAGGCCGCGCGTACCCGCCAGCCACGGATTTGCGGATCGACGCTTTCTTTGGGCATCTCCAACAGATAAGCACCTGCCTGACCATGACGCTGTGCAGCCAAGGCCAAGGCCGTGCGGCGATCAATGCGGATAGCTTCTTCCGCGTCAATGGAATAGCGGTTTTTATGCAAAGCCCAAGCGGTTTGCGCCAGCAATGGCTCTCTGCCAGCCAACCGGTCTATGCCATAAGCAAAAATGCGGCCTGCAGGCGGTGCCTTGGTATCCCAGGCGGTGCAGGACAGCACTAGGCGGGGGTTGTCGTGAACCTGCCGCCAGAAATCCGCCTGCGTACGCAATTCTGGCGGCAGCCGACGATGCAAACCATCGGCCAAGCCTAGGTTGCCCTTTTGCATGGCCAAAGCGAAACGCTTCCAGACATGCGCCGGGGTGAAACCGGGGTCGGACCGCCAGAGATCGAACAGCCGCTCGCAGTTTTCCGGCAGGGTGCTTCCCGAAGGCCATAGCTTCTCCGCCACGGCGAAAGCCTCCTCGCTACGATTCAAGTTGGCCAGCGCCAAAGCATGCATACATTGCATATTGACGTTGTCGGTATCCCGGTAATTTGCCGCGACCTCGGCCCATGCGCCCTGCTCGGCCAGCCGTTCCAGCCAATGCTGGCGCAACAGCACAGCCTGCCGAGTCTGCCCGTGACGGTCGATGAAATCCGCCACTGCCGGGCCATTGTCCAGTTCCCGGTCAAGCTTCTGGTACAGCAAATAGGTCAACAGCGGATAGTCCGCAAGGCCTGCCATCAGGCTCTCCGCCTCCGCCGCCAAGCCCAGCTTGACCGCCTGTTCGGCCCGCAAGAAGAGCTGCCTTTGCGGGTCGGCAGGCGGCCCGGCAAAAGCGGACGAGGCCGAAAACAGGCAGAGGCTTGACGCCAACCACAGGCGGGGAAACGATAAGGTCATGTTGAGGCTTGAGGCTTGAGGCTTGAGGCTTGAGGCTTGAGGCTTGAGGCTTGAGGCTTGAGGGGAGAGTATACTTTCCCTACAGCCTACTCCCCAAGCCTCTTGCCCGCCAACACCGATTGGATAGAATGGCTCGCCCTTCCCTCCCGCCGACCGGGGCGCGGCGCAATCATTGGAGAAAACATCTTGAATTTGGAAACCCCCTTATGAGCCGCGCCTTCGTCAAAGAAGCCGACGGCGACGATGTCGCCGAAGACTTGCCCGAGCGGCCTGTCAGCCCGCACGCTAACTACGTCACCCCCGCCGGACTGCGCTTCCTGCGCGAGCAGGTAAAGGCGTTGCAGTCCCTACGCAACAGCCTGGCCAACAGCGAGGACATGGCGGACAAGCAACGCCTAAAATCCGTCGAACGGGACTTGCGCTACTTCGACGAGCGGGCGAGGACCGCCGTGCTGGTCGAGCCTTCCACCGGGGCAGACGACCATGTGCATTTCGGCTCGACGGTGGAGGTGCTGGAGCCCGACGGCAACAGCTTGCGCTTCGCCATTGTTGGCGAAGACGAGGCTGACGCGGCGGCGGGCAAGATCAGTTGGATCTCACCGCTGGCCCGGGCTCTGCTGGACGCCCAAGTGGACGACGTGGTGACTTGGCGGCGGCCTGCGGGCGACAAGGAACTGACGATAACGTCCATCCGCAAGGGAACGGCTGAAGCCCCCTAGCCAATGCAAGCTGCGCCTCCCATCCACATCCGCCGTAGCAGCAAGGCCAAACGCCTGCGTCTTGCGGTCAAGCCAGGGCTGATTGAACTGGTGGTTCCTTCCGGTGCCGCCGAAGCCCAGGCGCTGGCCTTCCTAAACCGGCATCGGGCCTGGGCCGAGGCCAAGCTGCAAGAGTTGGAAGCCAAGGCCGGATGCCTTCCCGCCGTGGCGGGTTTCGCATCCAACGCCACCCTGCCTTGGCGCGGCAAAGAATTGCCGCTACTGATCCGCGAGGCAGCGGGACTCAATCTCCGCGTCACCGTGGACGAAGCCGTGCGTATCAGCCTGCCGGAAGGCTTGGGCCAAACCCGCGACGAATTGGCCTTGCGGGCCTTCCAGGCTTGGGTGCGGCCTTGGCTGCGCACCCAAGTCGCCCTGCTGGCCGGACGCCACACCCCTCGCCTCGGGCTGCTTCCTCGCGACATCCGCGTCAAAGCCATGAAAACCCGTTGGGGCAGTTGCGGCCCGCGCAATGACATCAACATCAACTGGTTGCTGGCCCTCGCCCCCGAATCGGTGCTGGAATATGTGGTCGTCCATGAGCTTTGCCACATCCTTGAGCGTAACCACTCTCCGGCTTTCTGGTCTCTGGTCGCCAAGCATTTGCCTGGCTACGCGCAAGAACGCCATTGGCTGAAGTCGCACGGGGCGGAATTGATGCGGCGGTTTAGCCTGTGATGAATCCGCTGTTGATCCGTGACGGCCATATGCCCGTGGCCGTGCGGACGGAGGATAGAAAAACCTATCTAGGAAACGCATGAACGCGCTTCGCTGTCCGACGATGCGTATTCAGAAGATCCACTTGGTCGCCCAGCGCATAGGCCGCCTCGTACAGCAAGGCATCCTTGGATTTTTTCTCCTGTTTTTTTTGCGCTTCGTCGCTATCTTGATCCACATCCTCGTTGGCTTCGACCAAAGGATTCGCAACGGTATGGGAAGAGGTTTTTTCCACCTCGGGAGCGGCACCGTCTTCTTTTTGGCGCGATTTCAACTTCGCTTCCAGGTCGTCCTTTTCCTTTCGCCGCTCAGCCTCATTGAGGGAAATTGTGGTTTTATTGCGCCGTAGGTTGAACTCGCCGAGATCTTCAAGCAGATGCTGATAGTCCTTGTCTTTGGCAACACGCAGGTCATGGCGCTGTTGCAGCATCGGCAAGATGTCATGCCTATCTGCGGCCGTGTGATAATCGGCAGCCTTGATTTGCATCCAGGGCAGCGCGTTGTCATAACTGGACTCGCCAAAATGCTCGGCATCCGAGGTCGCGGCCAAGCTGAAGTCCGGCGTCACGCCCCGCAGTTGCGTCGTGCCTCCGTTGATGCGGAAGAACTGGGCAATGGTCAGCTTTAACTCGCCGAGTTGAGGGGTTTGGCTGTGGGCAAGCTGGTCCAGGTTGGCCACCGTTTGCACGGTGCCTTTGCCGAAACTCGTTTCGCCAATCACCAGTCCACGATGGTAGTCCTGGATGGCGGCGGCAAAGATTTCCGACGCAGAGGCCGATCCGCGATTGATCAGGACACCGAGCGGGCCATCCCAAGCCACACCAGGCGCATTGCCCTTCGCCACGGTGATATCCCCCTCGGCATCGCGCTGCTGCACGACAGGCCCTGCGCCGACAAACAGGCCGGTCAGATCAACCGCCTCGGTCAACGACCCCCCCCCGTTGTTGCGCAGGTCTACCAACACGCCATCGACCTTTTTAGCTTTCAATTCGACTAGCAAGCGCTGCACATCCCGTGTGGCGCTCTTGTAATCCAACTCACCTTTGCGCCGGGCCTCAAAATCCTCATAAAAAGTGGGCAGGGCAATCACGCCGATGCGGCGCGGCACACTGTTGTCGCCATTGAGGGTAAGAATCGATTTTTTGGCGGCCTGGTCTTCCAGGCTGATTTTTTTGCGGACCAGCGCAACCTGCTGGTGAGCGGCGTCCGGGCTGGCGTCGGCGGGGATGATGTCGAGGATGACACGGGTGTCCATCGGCCCGCGAATGAGGGCCACAGTGTCGTCCAGACGCCAGCCCACCACGTCGGTCATGGCATCCTTGTCGCCCTGCGCCACGCCAACGATGCGATCCCCCGGCCTCAGCTTTCCGGACAGTGCGGCAGGACTGCCGGGTACGAGTTCCTTGATCGTGGTGTAGTCGTCTTTGTCTTCAAGCACCGCACCGATGCCGAACAGGGAAAGCCGCATGGAGATGTCGAAATTCTCCGATGTCTTGGGGATCATGTAGTTGGTGTGAGGATCAACCGACATGGTATAGGCATTCATGAAAACCTGAAAGGCATCCTCACTTTTTAGCCTAGCCATCCGTTTCAGAGAGTTCTCGTAGCGCTTGTCCAGGGTTTCGGCGATTTTTTTGTCGTCTTTGTCGCCCTTGCCAGCCAGCTTGATTTGTAGCCAGTCATTTTTGACCCGCTTGCGCCACAATTCCCGGATTTCGTCCTCTGACTTCGCCCAAGGCTCCTTTTCGCGAAGGTAGGGGTAGCTTTCATTTTGCTTGAAATCGAAGCCCGTCTTGAGCAGACTGCGGGCATAGGTGAAGCGCTCGACCGACCGTTTGGCATAGAGATTGAAGATCGCGAAAGGGAGATCCAGGTTCTCCGTCAGCACGGCGTCGTCGAGCTTGGTACGGGTTTCTTTCCATTGGTCGATGTCGGCCTGGACAAAAAACATCTTCTCAGGATCGAGCGCTTTCAGGTAGCTGTCGAATATTTTCTCCGACAAGGCATCGTCAAGGGCGACCGGCTTGTAGTGATGTTCCCCGATGATCCTAGCCGTCAAGTGTGCCGCCGCAGCCTGCTGCTGCGATGGACTCAAGGACGGGAATGGCTGTAGCGCGACATCTGGCGCATTGGCCTGGACGGCTGCCGCGAAGGCGAGCAGCAACCACATTAATTTCCTGCACATCAATAATCTCCGAATGTTATCAGCCTTGCATGGAATGCAAGCCTTTCATGTTCCCTTCTGTTCATGGAAAGGGCGCGTTGAGTTTCTGCAGCGTCACCTGTCAATGCCCCTCATCCCTGACCGGATTGGTCAGTCTGCCGATTTTTTCGATCTCCACGCTCACCGTGTCGCCAGACGTAAGCCAAACCGGCGGATTGCGGGCCATGCCGACGCCATGGGGCGTGCCGGTCAGAATCACGGTACCCGGCAGCAGCGTCGTGCTGCCGCTCAAGAACGCGATCAGCGTCGGCACGTCGAAAATCATGTCATTGGTGTTCCAATCCTGCATGGTTTGGCCGTTCAATACGGTCTTGATGCCCAGCGCGTTCGGATTGGGGATCTCGTCGGCGGTCACCAGCACCGGACCGAGCGGACAGAACGTGTCGAAAGTCTTGCCCCGGCACCACTGGCCACCGCCGCCGTGCTTCTGCCAATCGCGGGCACTCACATCATTCGCGCAGGTGTAGCCCAGCACATAGGCGAGGGCATCCTCCCGGCCCACATTCTTGGCGGTCTTGCCAATCACCACCGCCAGTTCGCACTCATAGTCAACCTTGTCGCTCTTCAAATGCGTCGGCAGCAAGATCGGCTCGCCCGGATGCTGGATGACATTCGGCAGTTTCATGAACACCACCGGATGCTGTGGAATCGCCGCCTTCGTCTCCTCCGCATGGAACGTGTAATTCAAGCCGATGCACACTATCGCCAGCGGTTGGATTGGGGCGAGCAGCCTGGCGACAAGGATCTGGCGATCCGTCACACGATACTCGCCAAAAAGATTGCCTTCAATCGCCAGCGCGGTGCCGTCTGGCTGTTGCGCGGCATGGCCAATATTACCCTGCGAATCGATGTAACGAATGATCTTCATCCTTTCAACATCCGCTCTATGTCTTCCTTGGCAAAGCCGATCTTCTTCGCCACCCGATCGGCGTGGCTGACACGGGAGATGCCTTCCACTAACCGGTAAGTGGGGTTGTCGTTTTTGAACTCCACCTGCCGGGCTAGGCCGATGCCCTTCTCCTGGAAATGTGCAACCAGTTCGTGGTTGTGGGTGATGAGCAAGGTAGCCGCGCCTTTCTGGCGGAAGCCATTGAGGATGTCGGTGGAAATCTCGATCTTCTCCTCGTGGGTAGTGCCTTCGGACAGCTCGTCCATGATGACCAGGCTACGCGGCGAGGAGGCCATGAACACTTCCTTGGTGCGCTTGAGTTCGGTGCCAAAGCGGCCTTCACCGTCGGCGAGATGGCTGGTTTCCGGGGTCTGGTAAAATATCCGGTCGGCCACGGCTAGTTTGGCGGCTTGCGCGGGAACATAACAGCCGATCTGCGCCAGCAACTGGGTCTGCGCCAGGGTCTTGCAGAAAGCCGTCTTGCCGCCACTGTTGGGGCCGGTCACGAAGACCAGCCGCTCTTGATCCAAGCTTAAGCCGTTACCTACATAGGCGGGGTTGCCCTTGGCGAGGATGGGATTGCGCACATCCTGCAAATCCAAAACATGCCGTTCCGTCCCCACCATGTCCGCTAAAACGGACGGATGGCCGAAGGCTTCTTTGAAACGGATGAAGGCAAGCAGTTCGTCAATGCCGCCCAAAGCGTCCAGCGTCCCTTGCACGTCCGGCGAGCGCTTGAAAATTTCCCGCAGGGGGTAAATGTAGGCGTCGCGGTCGAAGCCGCCGACGATGGGGATGTAGACCAGCCCCAAGGGCAGCAGGAACAGCCATAACACCGGCGAGATGGAGGCGGTCATTTCCAGCAACAGCGGCACGAATTGCAAGGCCAGCACGACGAGCAACACACCGGTTGCGAGCAGCCCCGGCTTGAACAAGGAAGGACGGAATTTGACGGCGGGTATGTACCACCTTTTTTCCGCTTTCGTCAGAATGTCCTTCTCGCTGCGGTAAACTGGCCCCTGCATCAACGCAAAAGCCCGCGAATTCGCAAATCCGCGCAAGGTTTCCACTAAGGCCAGCAGATAAGGGCTTTTCGGATCGGGCAAGGCTTTGGCCTCGGCAACCAGTTGCAGGATGAAGCGCGTCCCTGCAAGATAGGATTCATAACCGAAGCCCCCGACCTCAAGCGGATGCGCCGGGCCGCCGATGGCCCCCAAAAACGTGGCAAACAGCAGATCGTAAAAATCCCCTTCGCGTTTTTTGGCACTGCCCAGCAATTTTTCCAGCCGTCCGCGCAAGCCAGGGTCAGCTTCGATTTCCCGCACCGCCGCTTGTTTGGCCGTGATGCTTGAGCGATCCGCCAAAGGCTGCGCCAAGGAGCGATACAGCAGCGCCCGTCCGATACGGGTGTCGGCATGGTCGACGGCCTCGAACAGCTTGTCCACCTCGATGGCGCGGAAAGTCGCCTCGTCGATGACGCCTGCTCCGGCCTCGGACGGGGATGCCGAAGGAATGGCAGGCGGAGACTTGGCTTCGTTGCGCAACAGCGGCGGGTAAAACGGATAGGCGGTGGCTGGCATTGGCGGGATAGTCTCCTGCGGTTGGTGGTGGGGCATGTCCGCTTACTTTAACAAAACTTGGGGCCATGGATGAACGTGCGGGATCACGGTCTCGCTTACCGGCCCCAAGACCGCTAAACTTGCAACATTTTACCGCCACAATCGGCGGAAGATCTCACGACATGACAGGAGATACGGATTGATGAACGTCCATCTTGAAAAATACGACGGTGCCTTGGCGGAACTGGGAATTGCGGGCTTCACCTACGCCGACCTCTATGAACCCAGTCGGCTGCGCGATTTGACACTGGCTTTCGACCGCCATGCGCAAGAGCAAGACCCCGATTTGTTCGAGGCGTTCCAAACCTATCGCAATTGTAGCGGCGAAGGCATCGCCCCTGAACGCATTTCCGATTTGCTGGTGAAAATGGCTCCCTTGGTGGGCGGGTTCGTCGCCGCTTGTTCCATGTGGAAGCTACGCGTACCGGACAAATGGACGCCATCCGGGGCGAATTCGATGGCATCTTCGCTTACAAGGCCGAGGTCGTCGGCAAGCTGGCCACCCGCTACAAAGGCCAAAACCTGGAGGACTGGGACATCAAGGGCATCCGTGAGCGTCTCGAGTCCTTGCTGCGGACTTTGGTTCCCGCCGCACAACTTGACGGCGACCGCGAATCCGCCGTGGCCGGGCTGGCGGTGGATTTGCTGGCCTTGACGAAAAGCGAAGCACCCGACACCGCCTCCATCCGCAGCCGCTTGGCTGGCAATGCGCTGTTCGCCGAGGCTTTGGCCCAAGATGATGCCGGGCTGGCGGCGGCTTTGTTCGAGACCATCGCCCGCTGGAGCTTCGCCGCCACGAAAATCGACGGGCTGAAGGCCGAAGTCGCCGATTGGGTCAGTTTCAAAACTCCGGGACGGACGGATTTCACCCATCTGGTCGAACACGAAACCGTGGCCCGCCATGGCTACAACGCCTGGGCCATCCACCCCGAGCATCAACGCCGCCGTGATGGCTTCGCCCTCACCGACCGGCGCTTTGGCGACCGCCAAGTCTTGTACGAGGTGGACCATTGCATTTACTGCCACGACCGCGATACGGATTCCTGCTCTAAGGGCATGAGGAACAAGAAGGACGGCAGCTACAAGGCCAATTCCCTGGGTGTGGACATCACCGGCTGCCCCTTGGAGGAGAAAATTTCCGAGATGCATCTGCTGAAAAGGCAGGGCGACAATATTGGCGCATTGGCTTTGGTGGTGATTGACAACCCCATGTGCCCAGGCACTGGCCACCGCATCTGCAACGAATGCATGAAAGGCTGCATCTACCAAAAGACCGAGCCGGTCAACATCCCCCAGATCGAGACTAATGTGCTGACCTCGGTGCTGTTCATGCCTTGGGGCTTCGAGATTTACAGCCTGCTGACCCGCTGGAACCCGCTGAACGTCAAGCGCCCCCATGCCCTGCCCTACAACGGCAAAAATGTGCTGGTCGTAGGCATGGGGCCGGCCGGCTACACCTTGTCACATTACCTGCTCAACGAAGGCTTTGGCGTGGCGGGCATAGATGGCCTGAAGATCGAACCCCTGCCGAAAGAACTGACCGGCAACGGCGGCACCCCGCCCAGGCCGATCCATGATTTCAACGAACTTTACGAAGACTTGGGCAAGCGGGCTATGCTGGGCTTCGGCGGTGTGGCGGAATACGGCATCACCGTACGCTGGGACAAGAATTTCCTTAAAGTCATTTATCTAAACTTGCTGCGCCGCAAAGCCTTCCGTTGCTACGGCGGGGTGCGCTTCGGCGGCACCTTGACGGTGAATGAAGCTTGGGATCTGGGCTTTGACCATATCGCCATCGCTTCCGGTGCCGGCAAGCCCACGGTCATCGACATCAAGAACAACCTCACCCGTGGCATCCGCAAGGCTTCCGACTTCCTGATGGCTTTGCAACTGACCGGCGCGGCGAAAGAGTCCAGCCTAGCGAATCTGCAAGTGCGCCTCCCGGCCGGCGTCATCGGCGGCGGCTTGACCGCCATCGACACCACAACGGAACTTCTGGCCTATTACCCGGTGCAGGTGGAAAAGATCCTCCATCGCTACGAGAAGCTGACCGCTTTGTATGGCGAGGAAGCCGTCCGCGCCCGCTACGACGCCGAGGAGATCGGCATCCTCGACGAATTCCTGGCGCATGGCAAAACCATCCAGGCCGAGCGTCGCCGTGCCGAGGCGGCAGGCGAAAAGCCGCATTTCGTGCCGCTGCTGGAACAATGGGGCGGTGCCACCTTGTTCTACCGCAAAGGCATCAAAGACTCCCCGGCCTACCGGCAGAACCACGAGGAAATCGCCGAAGCCTTGGACGAGGGCATATGGCTGGCCGAAGGCATGAGTCCCTTGGAAGCCATAGATGACGAATACGGCCACCTGCAAGCCGTCCGCTTTGAGCAATTGGAGGAGCAGGAAGGCCGTTGGCGCAGAACCGGCGAGCTGGAAGTGTCCTTGCGCAGCCTGTTTGTCGCGGCGGGGACTTCGCCGAACACCATCTACGAAAGCGAACACCCGGACACGTTCGTGATGGACAAAAAGTTTTACCAGCGCCATGAAGTGGATTGGAACCCTAACCCCCTCCCAGGGGGAGAGGGAATACTCCCCTCTCCCCCTGGGGAGAGCGTAGCGAGGGGGGCGAAGCCGGCTGGGGGTGATGGCGCTCCTGTGCTGCTGCCGATGGCCGACGCGACCGGCCCCAAGCTGGGCAAGCCCGCGCCGTTCACCTCCTACCAGCGCAACGGCCGTTACATCACATTCTATGGCGACAACCACCCGGTGTATGCCGGCAATGTGGTGAAAGCCATGGCCAGCGCCAAAGACGGCTACCCCTATATCGTCCGCCTGTTCCAGCAAGAGCTGGCAGCCCTGGATCCCGCCATCCAGGCCGAGCGCGACACCGATCTGGCCGAGTTCCAAGCCAAGCTGGACGACGCCCTGCTAGCCCGCATCGTCGAGATCCGCCGCCTGACCCCGACCATCATCGAAGTCATCGTCAAAGCCCCGATGTCGGCCAAGCACTTCCTCCCCGGCCAGTTCTACCGGGTACAGAATTTCGAGGCCTTGGCCCCGGTGGTGCATGGCACCACGCTGACCACCGAAGGCTTGGCTTTGACCGGCGCATGGGTGGACAAGGAACGCGGGCTTATCTCCCTAATCGCGCTGGAAATGGGCAGTTCCTCGCGCTTGTGCGCCACCTGGAACCCTGGCGATCCGATTGTGGTGATGGGCGTCACCGGCACGCCCACCGACATTCCAAGGGGCCAGACCGTGATGCTGCTGGGTGGCGGGCTGGGCAACGCGGTGCTGTTCTCCATCGGCAAAGCCATGCGGGCCGCCGGCAACCAAGTGATTTATTTCGCCGGTTACCGCAACAGCGGCGACCTGTTCAAAGTGGAGGAAATCGAAGCCGCCGCCGACCTCATCATCTGGTCGGTGGACAAGCGCGAAGGCAACGCGCCCATCGTGCCATCCCGCCCGCAGGACAAGACCTTCGTCGGCAACATCGTCGAATCCGTCCTAGCCTATGCCAAGGGTGAACTGGGCGAGACGCCGATCCACCTGGACGATGTGGAGCATCTCATCGTCATCGGCTCCGACCGCATGATGGACGCGGTGAAGCAAGCCCGCCACGGCGTGTTGCAGCCTTATCTGAAGCCGCACCACGAGGCGATAGGCTCGATCAACTCGCCGATGCAATGCATGATGAAAGGTGTCTGCGCCCAATGCCTGTGCAAGCACATCGACCCGGAGACCGGCAAGGAAACCTTTGTCTATTCCTGCAACAATCAAGATCAGCCTTTGGATCAAGTGGATTTCCCGAATCTGCGGGCAAGGCTGAAGCAGAATTCGGTGCAGGAGAAGCTTTCTTCTTTGTGGCTGGATTATTTGTTGGGAAAGACGGCGGCTTAGGCGTAGGTCGGGTTGCGGCTTTATCGCAACCCAACAAATATCGGGAAATGTTGGGTTGCCAAAAAACCTGTCCTGAGCTTGGCCGAGGGGACGGCAACCCAACCTACAAAACTGCAAAGCAAATTACCAGGAAATGGTGGCAACTCTGGAAATAGCCACCCAGTACGTAGATGTTGGAGTTACGAAGCGCATCATTCGCGTGACTCGATTGATGCGCATCCTTACGTCGGCACATCCTAGGCGAATTTCCAAGGCAAGAGTAAACAACCGTGAAATTCACTTGGAACGAAGCCAAGCGGCAGGCCAACAAGAAAAAACACAAAGGCTTGGATTTTGCCGACGCGGAGACAGTTTTCAACGGCCCCACGGCGACGGATGAAGATGCGCGAACCGACTACGGCGAGCAACGTTGGAATACCATCGGCTTGCTGGGATTGAAAGTGGTGGTGATTGCACACAACTGAAGATGAAATCCATATTATTTCCATGCGCGAGGCTGAAAAACATGAAACCGAATACTTCTTCTCCCTCTTCTGACGATGCCGCTGAATTCACCCCGGAACGCCTGCGCCGCGCCAAGCTGCGGATTGGCTTGAAGGATGTTTCCCGTGAGGAATGGCAGGCCGCTGTTCAGGAGAAAATGGTCAAAAAACAGCGTGTCAACATTGAGCTTGACCTAGATGTTTTGGCTTGGTTCAAGGAACAAGCCGGCGGGTCAAGATACCAGGATCTCATCAATGCGGCATTGCGCGACACCATGGAGAAAACGGGACAAGATAGAGCCAATGCCTGAAAATTGATAGACGGCGTGGCCTATGACATGTCTCCCGCGCCAACGAACATGCGCCAGAACATCGTCGGCGGTTTGTATGCCCTGTTGCGCGAAAAGCTGAAAGGCAAAACCTGCCAGCCATTCATCGCCCCGATGGATGGGGTGCTGTCGGCGGTGGACGTGATGCAACCCGATGTGATCGTCGTTTGCGACACTGGTAAAATCACCGAGCGCCATATCCTAGCCAAGGCCCACCGGATTGGGTCGCCTAAGTCCTATCACCCGGCACAGCCCGCAAAGATCTGCGCGATGAATCTACACAAAACCCGGAGAGATACCCATGAACATCCGCATTTTCGTCTTGTGCCTGAGCGCGGGCTTGTGGTTGGCCGCTTGCGGCAACAACGCGCCGTCTTCTTCGTCTTCCCAAACGGCCACGCAAACCCGTTTGTCTGGCCATGTCAGCAATGACGACGGGCCAGTGCTGAAAGCCCGCATCGAAGCCAAAGACGCCAGGGATCGCTGGTGGCGAAGACGGAATTGCAAGGCGGGACGAACAGTTACCAACTGACGCTGCCCGTCGGCACCGCCTTCCCGGCCATCCTCAATGCCTACCCCGATGGCACCAACGAGACACTGAAAGCGGCGGTGTCCAGCTCCCTGGCCGCCGAACAGGACATCAGCCCTGTCTCGACTATCGTCGTGGACACTGCCCTGAGCCTAGGCGGCATCAACGAGGCCAATCTCGCCAAGGCAGCCGGCGCGGCGATTGCGTTGCGCAAGAAGTCCGGCGGCGGTGGAGGCGGCGGCGGGGCAGCCACTTCGGAAAGCTTCAAGGGCGACCCGACCAAGCAATATGGGGGCTGGCATTGATTCCCGATGACAGACGACAGCCCTGCGATGGTCTGTACGTCCAAGGCATGTAAAAATCACTATCCGAATTGAATAACAAGGGGGTCAGGCATGAGAATTCAAGGCGCGGGCGGCACACCGGGTGGCACCGGTTCGTTTGTGCTGGGTTTTGTGATGATGAGCGCGGGCTTTTACATGCTATTGCAATCCATCCATGTCAGCCAGTCATTCAATATGGGCACCAGCCTGTTTCATGTCGCGGCCTTCGGCGGGGCAGCTTCCATCACAGGCGGCATGATTTTGATTCCGCTCGTCTTCGGCATCGGCATGATTTTTTACAATGCGCGCAATCTCATCGGCTGGGCCTTGGCTTTGGGCTCGGTATCGGCCTTGATCTTCGGTGTGCTGGCGGGCTTGCAATTCACCCTGCGCAGCATGAGCCTGTTCGATTTGCTCACGATTCTGGTTTTATCCATCGGCGGATTGGGTTTGTTCCTATCTTCCCTGCGTAGCCAATAATCCCTTTCCGACGCGGGGCCACACCGTCGGCAGCCGATTCAGCTATCTATTCATGAGAAAAAGGCCACAAGTCGGCAAGCAAACGCCCAAACGCCTCGACCTGTCGCCAATCGGTGAAATCGACAACCGCCTTGGGGTCGGTCGGCCCTTTGGTCATCCACATGATAAGCCGTATCATGAACCGGTCGAACCGCTTGTATCTGGGATAATCGATCTTTCCCGCGAACACCGCCATTTGTTTGGGTTTCCAGGAAATTTGCCTAAGGAATTTCTTGCAATAGGGATTGGTGTCCGGCTGGTTCTTGTCCGGCTTGCGCGCCACCACGCTTACCGAGAAAAAAGCGTTGGGCTTGGCATCGAGAACCCGCCCATGCTTTTTGATGAAGTCAAGCACCAGTGGGCTATGTTTGCCATAGCGGATACTCGCGCCTAGCACTATCTTGTCGAAAGCTTGCAGGTCAACCTCCCCGGACTCCGTGATGGGAACCAGCGCAGCCTGTTGGCCTTGTTGTTCGATCACCTGCCGCAATCTCTGGCAGATTTCTAGGGTGTGGCCGTCGGTGGTGGAGTAGATGATAAGGATGTTAGCCATTGCGCACACTCGGAGGGTCGTATTTGGGAGATTCTAACGGAATAGCGGATGTCGTGCTGGCGAGCTTGAAGCCCGCCCTACCGCCTTTGCGAACGCCCCAAGACAACGCAGGCCACAATCGGTTAGTATGGCGCCTTGGACACACCTCTTGTAAGGAGAAAACCCTGTGGAAAACCACTCGGCCTGGGAGACAATTCTCGTCGGCCTGATCGCGCTGCTCGTGATTTTTTGGTTCAGCCCCGGCATCAAGGTGGCCATCGAACGCGCCAAGCAGGCCGAAGCGGATTGGAGCGCCGTGTTGACCCCCCTTGGGCTGGTGGTTCTGTTCGTATTTTTCCTGATCCTTGCCTCTTGAAACCGATGACCCACGCCGACAACCCGCCCGAAGAACCCGTACAGCACTATGCCATCCGCCCTAACAAATCCGAGATCAAACGCGAGAGTGCCGCGCTGGAGGAATTGGGCGAGGAACTCATCGCCCTGCCCAAGGAGCGCCTGGACAAGTTGGATCTACCCCCCGCCTTGCTAGAGGCGGTGAAGCTGGCGCAGGCCATCGAAAGACATCATGGCGCGTTCAAGCGCCAGCGCAAGTTCATCGCCAAACTGTTGCGGGACACGGACGCCCCCGCTATCCGCGGGCAACTGGAGCGGCATACCCAGCAGACCGCCCGCGACACCCGGCAATTGCATGTCATCGAACGTTGGCGCGAGCGCCTGCTCACCGGCGACGACCACGACCTCAACGCACTGATGGCCGAACACCCGGATGCCGACCGGCAAAAGCTGCGGCAATTGATCCGTGACGCCCGCAAGGAGCAGCAAGCCGAAGCCCCGCCGCGCTCGGCCCGGCTGTTGTTCAAATATTTACGCGAACTGATGACCACGGAGGCGGAGGACGAATATGATGAAGCAGAAATCTAATCAAGCCCTCACCCAACCCTCTCGCGCCGGGCAAAGATATATTTACACAAGTTCCCTCTCCCTGCGGGAGAGGGTTAGGGTGAGGGCTTTCAGTGCTTCCTATGTTTGAAGGAGTGACTGCGATGCGTCCTGCGCAATTCATCAAAAAATGCTGGCTAGGCCTGCGGGAAGTCACTGGCGATGATGCCTATGAGCGCTATCTCGCCCATTGGCACTCGCACCACGTCCAGGAAGGCTTCGACCCATTGAGCCGAAAATCGTTTTTCAAGCAGGAATTGGAGCGGAAATGGAACGGGGTCAAGCGCTGCTGTTGAGTTCCTTGGCAAAAAAAACGCGGGGGCAAGATGCGCCACCCGCGTTTTCCGCCCCCGCTGCCGGGATTATTATAGACGCGCTTTGATCCGCTCGTAGGCAGCTTTGATTTCCTCGCCCACCAGTTTCGCTTTCTCCAATGCGTCTTCGGAAACCTCGGCGGCGTTCTCGCCGAAGCCCTCAAGCTTGGCCATCAAATGGTCGACATTTTCCTCGACCTTCTCCCATTCGTCCCTGGCTTCCAGCTTGGCCAGCCCCGCCTTGACCTTTAGCTCGTCGCGTTGCTGGATCAGGTTTTCTTTCAGTTTTTCCAGTTCTTCATGAAAACTCATCGTCATGTCTCCTCGTGTTGAAAAAACGGCCGCCGCACCCGGTGGAAAAAGGATACGCCAGGACGGCAGCCAGGTTGGATTCTACAGCGTCCGAACACCGCCCGGCGAACCCAGCAACACCACGTCGGCGGGACGCAGGGCGAAAATACCCACGGTGATGACGCCGGGGATGTTGTTGATGGTCTTCTCCAATTCGACGGGGTTGAGGATTTCCAGGTTGTGGACATCCAGGATCTGGCCGCCGTTGTCGCTGATGAAACCCTCACGCCAGACCGGCTGGCCACCCAGCTTCACCATTTCGCGGGCGACATAGCTACGCGCCATCGGGATGACTTCCACCGGCAGCGGGAACTTGCCCAGCACATCGACATATTTGCTCTCATCGGCGATGCAGATGAATTTGCGGCTGGCCGCGCCGATGATCTTCTCCCGCGTCAACGCGCCACCGCCGCCCTTGACCATCTGGAAGTGCGCGTTCACCTCGTCGGCACCGTCCACATAGACATCCAAGGTGCCGGCCTCGTTCAGGTCGATGACCGGGATGCCGACGCTTTTCAGGCGGGCGGTGCTGCCTTCCGAACTGGAAACCGCCGCTTCGAGATCGCCACGGTGGTCGGCGAGCAGATTGATCAAATGGTTCACCGTGGAGCCGGTGCCCACGCCCAGCACGGACACGCCCTTGACATATTGCAGCGCGGCTTCGGCGACTTTTTTCTTAAGTTCATCTTGCGTCATTGTGTTGTCCCGTCTAATAAGTTAAGAACGTGGGATAATACCCTGCCAATTCCGGGCTGTCATGCCCTTTGATGCCTCTTGAAAATGACATGATCGCCAAATACATCGAGCGCATCCTGCGCGCCCGCGTTTACGACGTGGCGGTGGAGACCCCGCTGGATTTTGCCCCCACGCTGTCCAAGCGCTTGGGCAACCGGGTGCATGTCAAACGCGAGGATTTGCAGCCAGTGTTCTCCTTCAAGCTGCGCGGGGCTTACAACAAGATCGCCTCGCTTGGGGATGCCGAAAAACGCTGCGGCGTCATCACCGCCTCCGCCGGCAACCACGCCCAGGGTGTGGCCTTGGCCGCGGCCAAGCTCGGCATCCGCGCCCTGATCGTCATGCCCGGCACGACGCCGACCATCAAGGTCAACGCGGTGCGCAGCCGGGGCGGAGAAATCGTGCTGCACGGGGATTCCTACGACGAGGCTTACGAACATGCTCTGGCCTTAGGCACCGAGCAAAAGCTGACTTTCGTCCACCCCTACGACGACCCCGAAGTCATCGCCGGGCAAGGCACCATCGCCATGGAAATCCTCCGCCAACATACCGGGGATATCCACGCCCTCTTCGTGCCGGTGGGCGGCGGTGGCCTGATTGCCGGCATCGCCGCCTATGTCAAGTTTGTGCGCCCCGAGGTGAAGGTGATCGGCGTCGAGCCGGAAGATTCCGATTGCCTGAACAAGGCGCTGAAGGCCGGGCGGCGGGTGGCCTTGAAGCAAGTCGGGCTGTTCGCCGACGGCGTCGCCGTCAAGCAAATCGGCAAGGAGACCTTCCCTATCGCCCATCACTACGTGGACGAAGTGGTCACGGTGGACACCGACGAAATCTGCGCCGCCATCAAGGACATCTTCGACGACACCCGCTCCATCGCCGAACCGGCGGGTGCCTTGAGCATCGCCGGCTTGAAAAAATACGCAGTGGAAAACGGCTTGGCAGGAAAATGCCTCATCGCCATCGAAAGCGGGGCCAACATCAACTTCGACCGCCTGCGCCATGTGGCCGAGCGCGCGCAGGTCGGCGAGCGGCAGGAACTGCTGCTGGCGGTAACCATTCCCGAGCGCCCCGGCAGTTTCCTGGAATTCTGCCACTGCCTGGGCCGACGCAACATCACCGAATTCAACTACCGCTATTTCGATTCCGCCCACGCCTCGGTCTTTGTCGGCGTCGAGACCAGCGACGGACGGCGCGACGGCGAGGCGCTGGTCAAAGCCTTGCGCGGCGAAGGCTTTGCCGTGATCGACCTGACCGGCAACGAACTGGCGGTGGAACATATCCGTTATATGGTGGGAGGGCATCCGCCGCGCTTGTTGGACGAACATGTCTATAGCTTCGAGTTCCCGGAACGTCCCGGCGCATTGCTGCAATTCCTCGCGCTGCTAGGCGGGCGCTGGAACATCAGCCTGTTCCACTACCGCAACCACGGCGCGGCCTTCGGCCGGGTGCTGATGGGCATACAGGTGCCCAAGGAAGACCGCAAGGCGTTCCGTGCATTTCTCGACAACTTGGGTTACGCCTGCCGGGAAGAGACCGGCAATCCCGCTTACCGCTTGTTCGCGGGCGGCGGGGATGATTGCTTAAAGAATATCTGATTAAGTCCTTCGACAAGGCTCAGGACGAACGGTAAATAGTTGATTCCGTTCGTGGTGAGCTTGTCGAACCATGAACGGCATCAACTTATTCAAGGGTTCCTTAACTGATATTTCATAGGGAACCATCACCCTCATCCCCCGCCGTTCTCCCGTAGGGAGAAGGGAGAAAGCCCCTCTCCCTGCGGGAGAGGGGTTGGGGAGACAATGCTGTTGAATTAAGGATTTTTCCGTTCGCCCTGAGCTTGTCGAAGGGTGAATGGAAAAATCCAACTCGTTGAAAATTAAGCCGTTCATGGTTCGACAAGCTCACCACGAACGGCTTAATTCAACAGCATTGGGTTGGGGTGAGGGCCAACAGGCTCGCAATCAAGCCTTGATGGCGCAAGGCCTGCGCGGACGTCCGCAAGCGGCTGGCGACGACGATGCTGCGCATTTCCGCCAGCGCCGTGTCGAAATCGTCATTCACGATCAGATAATCAAACTCGGCGTAATGCGACATTTCCGCGATGGAATCCCGCATCCTGCGGGCGATGGTCTCGGCATCGTCCTGGCCGCGACCGTGCAGGCGATGCGCCAACGCCTCGCGGGACGGCGGCAGGATGAACAGGCTCAGGCAACCGGGCATCTGCGCCTTGATCTGCCGCGCCCCCTGCCAATCAATCTCCAGCAGCACATCCTTGCCGGAGGACAAAGCAGCCTCCACCGAAGTCCGCGCCGTGCCATAGTCATTGCCGAACACCTGCGCATGCTCCAGGAAAGCGCCGGCGGCAACCATTTCCGCAAACGCCTGGCGGTCGATGAAGAAATAATCCATCCCATGCCGCTCGCCGGGACGTTGCGGGCGGGTGGTATGGGACACGGAAACCGTGAAGCCCTCCACCTGGGCGCGCAACTCCCGCACCAGACTGGTTTTACCCGCCCCAGAGGGAGCCGAAACGACGAACAGGATGCCTTCACTCATGCCAAACTGTCTCCAAATTTTTGGCCCATTATAAGGGATTTGCCTTGCCATCAAGCCCCCATTACAATAGCCGTTAATTTAGGGGATCTACGAACAAGTTGATTCCGTTCGCCTTTAGGGTGGCCCGAAGCCAGCCCTGGCACCCTAAAGACCGCTCTACACGGTTAGCTTTTTGCAATTTGCTTCGCAATCGGCAAGGACAAGGTATCCAAAGGAGGCGTTTCAATTGGATACAATGGCTTACAAACCCATCAGTAGCGGCATGATTTGTGCTTGTCTATTGTACGGGTTTTTTGTCCCTGTTTTTCTACAGTCATGCAAAGTCACCTGTTTTGCGTTTTGCTATGCCCGATATGGAACCCCTGCCTCTTCAGAATCGCAACATTTAGCTTTAAGGTGAATTAACAATGAATTCTTTGCCCATTCAAATGGCTTCTTCAAGTAGGCGGGAACTAGCCCCGCCGCCTCCCGCCTCAGGCAAGCGGCGACTTGCCGGTGTTCTGGCGCTATCCGCGCTGGCTTTGCTGGAGCCGGTGGCTGCACAAGCAGGCGTAATAAGCAATCCCGGTTTTACGGGATCCTACGCCCCAAGCAGTTGGAGCGTAGGATCGGCAACAGCGCCAGGGGGAACCTCCGGAAGCTACACATTCAGTGCCAGCAACACTCAACTCGACATCTACGGACAAACTGGTGGCACTGCTAGGAGTTACTATAGCTTTTATATGCAAGTCCCGACAGGCGTCGGCTCTCCGAGCACCACCCAATGGATATTCAGCTATTACTTTAATGAGATCAGCCACTTCACAAGCGACAATTTTGGCTATGTGCTTGGTGGCAGTTCAACCAGCAGAGTTCAGATAGCAAATGGGGGTGCCACTTCCAGCGGCACTCTAAATTTTACCGTCTCAGCAGGTGAGTGGATCGGATTCTATGTCTATTCTGGCAATAACTCGTATTCTACTACACCGGATCTGAGGATCAGCGGTTTTAGCGCACCGGCCCTGAGTGTGCAGGCTGTGCCGGAGCCTACCACCCTGGGACTGTTTGCCGCAGGGGCCGCAGGCTTTTCGCTGTCGCGTCGGAGGGTCGGACGCATGGAAAAATCAGCCGTGTGAGCAACCACCCCCGCATCGGGGAGTGAAACTCGGCCACAGGCTAAACGAAAGCCCCCGCAGGCACCGCCTGCGGGGGCTTCGCTTTTAGGGTTAAACGCTTACTGCAGTTGCTGCCAAGAAGTTCTGCCGACAGCGGGTGTTCCCGATGTCGACTCACTCACGAACTGCAAAGTGATGCCGGAGTTGTTAGTGGCTGACCCGCTGAACACCTTGATTTGCTGGGCACCTTGCTGGATGATCGCCGGCGTTTTGACAACCCCGACAGACGATTTCATGCCCGATGGCACCACTGGCGACCCGCCACCAGCATTCACCAAGTCGTCGCTGAAATTGCCATTGTTGTTAAGATCCCATGGCGGCGTGGCAAGAGGGGTGCCGTTCAATGCATCCATCTCCATGATCCAACTATTTCCGCCCCCAAAGCAGGCGCTACTGGCTGAATTTGGCGTCACGCTCTCGAAGAGCACCCGCCCGCTGATCAGGGTAGGGAAAGCGACGACCCGCTCGCCAGTGGGCACAGTGGCAGATGGCACCAGCAGATCCATGTACCAGCCGCGCTTGGCGGGAACTGTGGTGGATGTGGTGGTCGTGCCGACATAATCGACCGTCGTCGTCGAAGTCGTGCGATAGCTGGCATCTTGATATAGAATCGTCTGGATTTGCAGGTCGCCACGCCCGGCGATGGGGCCTGGGCTGGCGGGATACCACTCGGGCCGATCCCACAGGGCATAGAAAGTTTCCGTCTGGGCCAAGGGGAGGGGGGGGGCTTGCGTCGTGGAAGTGATCACCACATTGTCGCCGAGTTCGAAATATTTCCCGGTTCCGAAATAAACCATGACGCCGTCGTTTTGCCCCGAAGCAGACGCCCGGCCCGACATTGGGTTTGGCAGTGATCGGCTGGCGGTAGGCGGGGTTGGCGACGGGATCGCAGGAGGCAGTCGGCGAGCTGAAGGGAGGTGCACAGGCCACGAAGAGTGGCGCTCCGCCATTGGCGACGGCCCAGTGGGTGGCAACAGCACTGCTAAGATCGAATTTCCACAAATTGCCTTCCAAGTCGCCGGCATAAACAGAATCGGCGGTGCGGTTGCCGTCGATATCAATGGCTATCGGTGCCGACAGGCCATTCTTGATCACGCTGCCGACGTTGCCCGCCGCACCCGTGTCGATTTTGGCGATGAGGCTGCCATCGGCGAGGTTGAAGATAAACAAGACAGCTTTGCCGTTGGCGCTATTGTAACCGTTGGCGACTATCGCCCCCCATTGCCCGTTGTTTAGACGGACAATGGCAGGCTGCCCGAGGGTATAGCCCAAATCCCCGTGAACGGCACTCTGCTCCGTCACCCCAGCCGACGTATTCGGATTCGGCACATAAGCCTGCGTGGCGCTGTCGCTAATTTCCCACAGCACCGGGTTGGACGAGGCGAAACTGCTGGGATTGGTGACATCCAAAGCGAAAATAGCCTGGCCTCCCGCACCCGTGGTGCCCACCAACACGCTTTTCCATGCGCCGCCCAGGAAGGCATCGCTAATACTCGGCGGGCCATCCACCATATACACATGCGGATAATAGGTTCCTCCTGCGGGAGGGGCTGCATACTGGAGCAGATTGGGAATCACCGCATTAGGCATATAGGCGAACTGTTCGACGCCTCCATCCGCATAGTTTGGCGAGGTTCCCACGTTAAATCCATGAAACATGCCATCATTAGCTCCAAGATAGACCATCGCCTGGCGCGTCGCCTTGGTGTTGGCCAGGAAACTCGCATAAGAGCTGCCTTCGGCTCCTGGCAAAACATCGTAAGCGTAATTTTCGGCACCCGAATACACCGGATCGGAATTCACGATGTCACCCAGCATATTCCCGTTCCGCGCCCTGAAGTTCCCGTTAGGCGCTTCTTGCTGAAAATCGCCTTGCACCCATCTCAACAAGTTGTCAACACTGTCATAAATATTGCTTAAAGCAGCCAACTGGCTTGAGTTAAGACCCGTCTTGCTGAAATTGATGCCTGTCGAGGCCGCAGGATCATAAGAATAAATGTGACGGTTGGGATAGGCGGTCAAAGGGTTTGTAAGTAAATTCCATGCCGCACTCCAAACCGGGTAGCCTGCTGTAACATTGGAACTGTCAATAGGACTTGCCGACAGATCGCCATACCATTGGTTGTTGTAGGCAAACTGCCCCTGAAACACCAGGGTGTCCGTTTGCAGGCTGGCGGAGTTGATCGCAGCCGACGAAGCGGAAGCTTGCCCGATGGACATAGGGGTATACACCGTGTCGGCAAAGATATTATCCAGCGCGGTTTTCAACGTCGTCACATCCGTAGGGTAATAAGCTGTGGCAGGGGTTGACCTTAGGTAAGATCCGCTCACCGCCAACTTGTTCAGATTCGTTATGTCCGTAGCAGAAGAAAAACCTAATCCAACTATAAAAGTACGGACTTTTATGCCTGTATTCCTATAATATAGATTGTTAATGGCGACATTGACCGGATCGGTATAAAATCTTGCTGTCGTGTCGCCACCCCAAATTACGCTGCCTGTGACCCATGGGAGTTCTTCCAGAGTCGTAAAATCTGGTGTATAAGCAAGGCCATCGGCCGTGGTATCCTGCAATCTATCGGTTACCCACACGACAGCCGCGTCGCAGGCATTAGGCATGACCGGTGTGCTGGCCGTGATACCTTGCGAGTCACCTGGGTTACTGGAGCCAAATACATTCACGGGGAGAGCCGATGGCGGGAAAGTGATATACGGTGGATACCCTCTATAGCATTGGCTAAGCTGCTGTGTATAGCTTTGGGAGAAGCTTGTGTTGTAGTAATCGCAGGCCGTGAGCAGAGCCCCCTCAATGGCGTTGCCAACCGTGTTATCAACCGTCACGGCACCTAAGAATGTGCTGGCAAGCGAAGGGGCGTTCGAGGTAGTCGGCAAAGGCAACTGCTGGACTGGCACCCGCAAGTAGCCCATTCCATTGGTCCTCGGGGCGGAAGGAGGCGCGTCACCACATGTGGAAGAAGGGTTGATCGGGGTGCTGAAAAGAGTGGTGCTGGGTGAAGGGTTTACCGTGCAACTGCCATCATCTGCCAGATAATAGCGTGGGTAACTGCGGGGCAGGCAATAAGGCTGTGAGGTTGGATCCGCCTCGCTATAGTAGAAGCCTTGAAGGGTATGACTTGGATCCCCACCACCGCCAGGAGGGGGGTAAGAGTAGGCGAATAACGTGTCGTCGTTGCAAGCGGGAAAGCTGTAGACTGTGTATCCGTCGTAAAAGGCAATGTCATTAAACTCACTGGCATTAGTCGTATAAGGAGACACACTACCAAAGGTATAAGGGGAGGTTAGCCGGGTTCCGCCATAACTCATCAGCCCCAAGCCGATCAACTGTCCGCTCGCAGTGGTTTTGGCAGCCACCGTCGTGGTGTCCGTAAGCAATTGCGAAATTGTTTGATTGGATGCGTCAAAATATGTCATTGGATTGCCATTGACATCGGCTAACGTCCCAGTACCCATGCTAGAGGTGTTGCTCAGGATGACCAATAAATCGTGTCCCCCGCTAGAATAAGCAACCAACGGGGTACCCGCAATATCGCCTGCCGAAGCACCTGCCGCCAAACCAGACAACAATACTCCGAACAAATATGGCCGCAAATACTTCGCAGGAAGGCGATGAAAAAAGTAATGATTAGCCACGGCAAACTCCTTTAGTATTGGTGAGGACATCATCGACTGCCGGCGATGTGTATATTGATCGCAGCACGACGACTGCGGTGGAGGAACCACCTGTGCCACGCGCAGTAATCCGATAGAAGCACGGATCGGTGCCTGTGGTACAAAGTTGTCCGGTTCCTAGGCTGTTGTTGCCAATGGAACCGTTGCCGCCAGGAATGCAACCGACGACCTCAACGATATAAGCCGCCACATTCGCTTGCGGGTAATTGTAGGCAACCACTTGGCTTGAGCTCCAATTGACCGATTGCCAGAGCGGAGTCGATTCCAGCGTGCCGTCGCAGTTCACATCATTCACCGGGAAGATGCCGCCACTGGCACAATTCACTATCGGTGGCGTGGAGTTGGCCATAGCCTGCGCCACAGCCAGTTCGCCCGCCCGCAAAGCCGATTCCGCCGCCTGGAAAGCCAGATTGCGGGCGCGGAGATTGCCGCTCATCCTTTCTTCCAACGTGGCGACTAGCAGCGCCGTCACGCCAATGACGGTCATAATCAGCAGGAACAGCAGGCTGGTGACCAATGCTGCGCCGCGTTGGCGCTTCGGAACCCCATCACTTATCACTTTTTTTAATCCCCCCCTTTGCAAAAGGGGGGTTAGGGGGGATTTCCAATGGCTGCATCGCGTGGCCAGGGTCATTATTACGTTCATGGCGGCGTCTAGGCTCACGGTTCGCGGTTGCGCAGGCTGATGGTGGCGGAGAAAGTCTTGAGCAAGCGGCTGTCCACGTAACTATTGTTTCCATTATAGGAACGGGCGGGATTCGGCAACGTGGTCAGATAGTCCGCGCTCTCGCCGACGGAACGGGCGGTCAAGATGGCCTGCACACTCACCACCTGCGCCCAATTAGGCGGCACAAGGTCTGCCGTCATAAACTGGTTGGGAGTGCCGTCGGAATCGGTATCCACGCCATACAGAATCTGCATATTTTCGATGCCTTCCACCAATTCGACAGGATTGTTGCCGCCCATCGCGGTCGTGTTGTCCAGCCGAAATAGCGAAGGCTCATTGTTTGGGTTAAGGCGGATAAAATAGGTATTGGAATTGAACAGCATCAACTCGGCGTTGTCCGCAGCATAAGGCTTGGAAAGATTGGCGGCGCTATTGTTGGTTCCATTGATGGTGATCGTCGTGGGATTGGTCGCGCTGGACGGGCTGACGGTGTCGGCGCGAAAAACATCGACGTTTTGGCAATCAGCCAAGACGAGCATGTCTCCTTTGCAACTGCCTGTCCCTGCACCGCAATTTGATGATGCGCCGACGCCACATGTATTCGTGGCAGGAATCGTAACCGATGTGCTCGTGGAAGCGGTGACCGGCGTCCCCCCGCAGGCTGAGGCAAACTGGACGGTGATGACATCCGTCCCCGTGATGACGTTGTTCAGCGTGGCGGCTAGCGTGGGACTCCAACTCCCGCTCGAGCCTTCATTACCTGTTATTGCGGTGGCCTGGGTAAAACTAAAGTCCGTCCCCGACGACACAAGGGCGATGACATTGGGCGTGACCGTTCCCATGGGCCGACAACCTTGATAGCCGGTCTCCCGGACATCCTTGGTCAACAGATCGATTGCGTAACGGCCATTTTCTTGCAGCCGGGATTGGCCGTCTTGCACCCGGTAGGTTTGTTTGCTGCCCACATAAATTCGCCCCACGCCCGCCAGCAAGACCAGGCTGAGAACCAAGGCGACCATGATCTCGACCAGCGATACGCCAGACTGCCGGAACATCCGCAAACCCGAAAAATTCACCCTTTCCCTATTCTTCATGGCTGGAAACTCATGTCAAACTCTTTCTGGACGACGGCCTGGGTGGGATCCGGGTTGCTTACATGTTCGTTCCACGTGATGCTTATCTCATAGACAGCGCTTCCAGCAGGATTGTTGGCGATCACGCCGGCACCGCCGGGCAGCAAGGCCGCCAAGGCTTGATTCCACTGCGCAAGATCGTAACCCGCCATTTGTGCGCCGGTGCAACTGTTGGCGGAGCAATCGTCCGTGGTCGCCCCGCCCGAATAAGCGGCCAAGTTCCCCCGGTTGTTCCTCATGCGATCAGCCATGTCCTGGGCCAGCAGGGTCGCCTGTGTGCGCACATAGGCGTTGTGGTTGCTGCTCAAGCCCGCGAGCAGCAAACCCGCCAGGCCGAGAAGGCCAATGGCTAGAACTAATAGCGCCACCATCACTTCGACCAGGGTGAAACCCGAAACAGTGCCGCTTAGATTTTGCTTTCTTCTTAAGGACATGTCGTCGTTCCTGTGGAAACCATGGGCCTTCCTGCCACATTCAAGGTAATCGCGCGGGCTTGCCTTATATTCTGGCTTGCGGGGCATAGGCGAAAGGTGTCATTCGCCAGCCCGCCGCTGCCTTTGCCAGTGCCGCTCGGCAAATAAGCCACCCAATTGCTGAGATGAGAGCCTGTCCGTAGGGTATACCCAGCAGGCAAAGCCGCATGTACTCGAAGGATCAGGTCAGCGCTCGCCCCCGAGCCATCTATGGTTCCGAGAGTATTTTGATCGACAAACACAATCCACCCATTTTCCCAATTGAAGCTGGTGTCGCATTGCGCAGGATTGGCGGTGGTATTGGCTTTGCAGACCGTCACCTGGATGCCCTGCTTCACCGCCTCGCTACGCGCATAGTTCAACGAGGCAAGTAGATCGTTCGCTTGCGCGGTTAGACGGTTATTTTGGATCGCCTGCTGGAAACTCGGCACTGCGATGGTCAACGTGATCGGCCATGACCGCGACAGTGGCCATGAGTTCGATAGTGGTAAAGCCTTGGGCAGACGATGGTTTCATGTTGGGATGTATAGCATCGTTTTTCGGGGAAGTGCCACACAAAGCGACGGACGGTGTGAAATTCTAGCCGGATGGCGGGTAGACGTCGAGAACACGCCTTGCCAGACATTTCCGGGTGTCAGCCGGGCGTCCTGGCGGCAAAATAAAAGGCCCCCCGCCTTTGTGGCGGGGGGCCTTGGGTTGGGGGCCTGGCGGTGCCCTACTTTCGCATGGGGGTCCACACTATCATCGGCGCGGGGCGGTTTCACTTCCGAGGTCGGGATGGGATCGGGTGGTTCCCGCCCGCCCTGGCCGCCAGGCAATTCTGCCGGCGCCCGGCGTCCGGCCGGGGCCGCCCCCCTCGCGGGGGGCTCGTGTTCGGGAAACGCGCACATTGTCGGATCGGCGCCTGCCCGGCCTCGGGCCGGTTGGGCGTTATATGGCCAAGCCTCGCGGGCAATTAGTGCCGGTCAGCTCCACGCGTCGCCGCGCTTCCACACCCGGCCTATCAACCTCGTGGTCTTCGAGGGCCCTTCGGGGGACTCAAGGTCCCGGGGAGGCCTCATCTCGGGAGGGGCTTCCCGCTTAGATGCTTTCAGCGGTTATCCTGTCCGGACGTAGCTACCCGGCAATGCCATTGGCATGACAACCGGAACACCAGCGGTCCGTCCACTCCGGTCCTCTCGTACTAGGAGCAGCTTCCCTCAAGCCTCCAACGCCCGCGGCAGATAGGGACCGAACTGTCTCACGACGTTCTAAACCCAGCTCGCGTACCACTTTAAATGGCGAACAGCCATACCCTTGGGACCGGCTACAGCCCCAGGATGTGATGAGCCGACATCGAGGTGCCAAACACCGCCGTCGATATGGACTCTTGGGCGGTATCAGCCTGTTATCCCCGGAGTACCTTTTATCCGTTGAGCGACGGCCCTTCCATGCGGGACCGCCGGATCACTAAGACCTGCTTTCGCACCTGCTCGGCGTGTCTGCCTCGCAGTCAAGCGCGTTTATGCCTTTACACTCTCTGCGCGATTTCCGACCGCGCTGAACGCACCTTCGTGCTCCTCCGTTACTCTTTGGGAGGAGACCGCCCCAGTCAAACTACCCACCATGCACGGTCCCCGCCCCGGGTTCACGGGGCTGGGTTAGAACTCCAAACAGGCCAGGGCGGTATTTCAAGGTCGGCTCCGCCGGGGCTGGCGCCCCGGTTTCACAGCCTCCCGCCTATCCTACACAAGCCGGTTCAAAGTCCAGTGCAAAGCTATAGTAAAGGTTCACGGGGTCTTTCCGTCTAGCCGCGGGTACGCTGCATCTTCACAGCCAGTTCAATTTCACTGAGTCCCGGGTGGAGACAGTGTGGCCATCGTTACGCCATTCGTGCAGGTCGGAACTTACCCGACAAGGAATTTCGCTACCTTAGGACCGTTATAGTTACGGCCGCCGTTTACCGGGGCTTCGATCAAGGGCTTCGCTTGCGCTGACCCCATCAATTAACCTTCCGGCACCGGGCAGGCGTCACACCCTATACGTCCACTTTCGTGTTTGCAGAGTGCTGTGTTTTTAATAAACAGTCGCAGCCACCGTTTCATTGCAACCCCCCTCCGCTCGGCCCGCAAGGGGCTCCACGTGGCGGGGGCATACCTTCTCCCGAAGTTACGGTATCATTTTGCCTAGTTCCTTCACCCGGGTTCTCTCAAGCGCCTGGGGATTCTCACCCTGCCCACCTGTGTCGGTTTCCGGTACGGCCTCCCGCAACCTGAGGCTTAGAGGTTTTTCTTGGAAGCATGGCATCAATCGCTTCGCCTGCAAGCAGGCTCGCCGTCACGCCTCAGGATTGCCCCCCCGGATTTGCCAAAGGGGGCTCCCTACACGCTTGGACCGGCACTACCAACCGCCGGACGACCTAGCCTTCTCCGTCACCCCATCGCAGTTGCGGCAGGTACGGGAATGTTAACCCGTTTTCCATCGACTACGCCTTTCGGCCTCGCCTTAGGTGCCGACTGACCCTGCGCCGATTAGCGTTGCGCAGGAAACCTTGGGCTTTCGGCGGGCGGGTTTTTCACCCGCCTTGTCGTTACTTATGTCAGCATTCGCACTTCCGATGCCTCCAGCCAACCTTACGATTGACCTTCGCAGGCGTACGGAACGCTCCCCTACCACTTGCCTTTCGGCAAATCCGCGGCTTCGGCGCATGGCTTGAGCCCCGTTGAATCTTCCGCGCAGGCCGACTCGACCAGTGAGCTATTACGCTTTCTTTAAAGGATGGCTGCTTCTAAGCCAACCTCCTGGCCGTCTGTGCCTTCCCACATCGTTTTCCACTGAGCCATGACTTTGGGGCCTTAGCCGGCGGTCTGGGTTGTTTCCCTCTTCACGACGAACGTTATCACCCGCCGTGTGTCTCCCGCGCTTGCGCTCCACGGTATTCGGAGTTTGCAACGGTTTGGTAAGCCGGGATGGCCCCCTAGCCGTAACAGTGCTCTACCCCCGTGGGCGATACGCGAGGCGCTACCTAAATAGCTTTCGGGGAGAACCAGCTATCTCCGAGCTTGATTAGCCTTTCACTCCGATCCACAACTC
The DNA here is from genome assembly GCA_963753955.1 of uncultured Gammaproteobacteria bacterium. Classification (GTDB taxonomy): domain Bacteria; phylum Pseudomonadota; class Gammaproteobacteria; order Methylococcales; family Methylococcaceae; genus Methylumidiphilus. The sequence goes on along the minus strand of CAVWEM010000015.1, from coordinate 1,267 downwards.
ATCCGAATCTTTTTCAACAGATCCCGGTTCGGGCCTCCAGCCGGCTTTACCCCGGCCTTCACCCTGGTCATGGATAGATCGCCCGGTTTCGGGTCTACCCCCAGCGACTGAATCGCCCTGTTCAGACTCGCTTTCGCTGCGCCTCCCCTATCCGGTTAAGCTCGCCACTGAAGGTAAGTCGCTGACCCATTATACAAAAGGTACGCAGTCACCCCACAAAAGGGGCTCCCACTGCTTGTACGCATACGGTTTCAGGTTCTATTTCACTCCCCTCTCCGGGGTTCTTTTCGCCTTTCCCTCACGGTACTGGTCCACTATCGGTCGGCAAGGAGTATTTAGCCTTGGAGGATGGTCCCCCCATGTTCGGACAGGGTTTCACGTGCCCCGCCCTACTCGTTTTCACGGCACGGGGGATTTCGCGTACGGGGCTATCACCCGCTGTGGCCGGACTTTCCAGGCCGTTCCGCTATCCCCCGCGCCGCTTAAGGGCTGCTCCCCGTTCGCTCGCCGCTACTTGGGGAATCTCGGTTGATTTCTTTTCCTCGGGGTACTTAGATGTTTCAGTTCCCCCGGTTCGCCTCCCGCCCCTATGGATTCAGGGCGGGATGCCCAGCACGCTGGGCGGGTTTCCCCATTCGGACATCCCCGGGTCATAGGCTGTTTGCCGCCTCGCCGGGGCTTTTCGCAGGCTGCCACGTCCTTCATCGCCTCTTGCCGCCTAGGCATCCACCGTATGCGCTTGTTCGCTTGGCCATATAACCCCAACCGGCCTCCGGCCGGGGGGCGCATGCGCCATTTCGACTTCTCGCGCGCCGCGCCGCCCGGCACCCGCCTTCGCGGGCGCCGCGGGCGCGGCGTGTGTATGTGTGCGTTTCCCGAACTGTTAAAGATCCCGGGCGCCAATGGCGGCCCGCAAGCCCGCGACTCCGCGCGCTTGCGGCCCGGCACTCCGAGGCCCCTTCCGCTTTCCCCCGCTCCCTTCCTTCGCCCGCCCTTCCCGCCGCGCCCTGGTGGAGCCAGGGAGGATCGAACTCCCGACCTCCTGCGTGCAAGGCAGGCGCTCTCCCGGCTGAGCTATGGCCCCGGGCAGGCTGCGGGGCGGGGCGCGGGTCTCCCCGGCGCCCCGCCCGCTCGACTGGTGGGTCTGGGAGGAGTCGAACCTCCGACCTCACCCTTATCAGGGGTGCGCTCTAACCAACTGAGCTACAGACCCGGGTCCTGGCGGTGGCCGAATGATGTGTTGTGGGCGCTCGCGGGCCGCCCTGGC